>JADYXR010000188.1 GCA_021772095.1 Candidatus Obscuribacter sp.
CCACCACTTGCAATACTAAAGCAGCCTGATATCATAATAAGAAGATGAGCACCCAGAGCCATGATCATCAAATTTCAACTACGCTAGAGACATCCCCAACCCGCAACGCTGTTGACTTTGAATGTTTAACGCCTCAACATCTACTTAATCACAACTCTTCCACGATGTTGCGCACTTCGTCATCCGATAGGCAGGAATTGACCTTAACACGCTCGGCAAGCCATGTTGAGAATTCACGACGTTCGTCTTGATTAATTACCAAACCGCTCATGCGATCTTTAGCCCAGGACACCAGCTCTACAACGTCCTTCACTGAGATATTGGCATTGGTCTGTTCAGTATGGACAGCGTCTTGATGTTCACAGGAGCGCGAGACTAGCCATTTATTGAAGTCGGCGATTTCTTCTTTTGTTAGTTTTGCTTCCTGCATCTGTTTATTCAGCCAGTTTTCGAACTGTTCAAATTCTATTTTCTGCTGTGACATGGGCATCTCTCTTTGGATGAACGAAGTGTTAGAACATTGAGCCAAGGCAATTATCATTCCATCTTAGACGCAGTTATCATCGAAATGGGATTCTGATCATTCCGCCTTAAGGTTCTAGAAATATACTCTAAAAAAGCGCCTTGGTTTTCTCGGACATGATCGTCAGCAATTCTTTTGTCACTGAGAAACACAAACAGTAGAAAACGTGGGGTGAATTCGTCTATCTAAAAGATGAGCTGCGCGAACTTCGCACCATATGTAGTGGCAACCATGAACTGCTTGCAAACCTTTGTGAGGGTTTAAATTTGCGGCACGGTAATCCATTTTCCATCAATCAGGCGGGTGACATGCCAGGCATTGTTGGTGACATCTTTGCCGGTTGTTACGACATACTCGAAGTCGGATTTTTTAAAATGGTAATGGTTTAACGCGAAGAAGTTTTCAGGAACTAGATTAGGAGCCAATCCAGCACCATAGGGTGTTGGATTTGTAGTTACGGCGGCGACAGCCGTGTAGAAGAATCCGTAGGCCGGAAGCACCGCAACGTCGCGTTGATTGAAGCCCAATGGACGCTTATGGACTTCGTCAATGCTCTGGTGCGGCGCGTCCATGTGAATAATTGAATAGGCCCGTTGATTGGAGTGTTCGGTGTACCCTAAGGCTTGGACCTTCCCGGAGAAATAGCTGTTCATATCAAAGGCTAAGACGCTGATTAGAAACGGGAAACGCTTCCTCGCGTCGACATTTACGCTGCACATTGTTCTTTGCGTGCCGTTAGCGTCAGTTGTGGCGCCGAAGCCGATGCTCTCCAGTTTCATGCCGGCTTTTGCGCACATTGCTTCTGCTGCTGTTCGGGCTATCTCAGAAGCCTTCCCTTCGTCGTACCCTGGTCTTGGCGCATCAAGCCAAAAACGATAATCGTCGATGATTCCCGCCGCTTGTTTTGCGATGTGCTGCGAATCGTCGGTGACAACAATTTGGGCTGAGAGATTGGCGAAGAAAAACAAGAATGGAGAAGCGAATAGTAAAAATAGAACGAGGATACAAACTGACAGAACAAGAAGACCGCCGCCCTGTCCTCGTCGACTGGAGCACGTTGTTCTCATGTAGCTCGTTCTTTTCGCCAGGTCTAATCGTCTGTTTACTCTACGATGAAGTTTGCCGTTAGCCATGATTGAATCTCCCAGACCCGTGCCACCACATTATGCAAATGCTACAGCGGCAACGTTAGGTGTTTGTGGAAAGTGGTGTTGTAATTGGAATTGTTTCGATAAAATAATTGGGAAAAGAAACTTGAAGATTTAGTTGTGGATGATCACTGCGGTTAATCTCGGTGTTCTCGATATTCGAACAGCACCACGCTGACGTGATGGTTAGAGCGCTATTGGATGGCGGCGAGCTTTTGACGAAGTTCGACCTTGCTCGGATCTGCGCTCATGGCGTACGTGAGAAACTGCTGTGCCAGCGGTTTTTGGTCGTAGAGAACCAGGGCGTCCGCGTACTTACTGATCTCCTCGGTGCCAGGTTGTCTGAGTACCATCAATGCTTGGAATTGTTGAACCGAAACTTTCGGCTGTCCGTGCGCTAAGAGTTTGTATGCCAAGTGTTCACGGGCAATGGCGTCGTTTGGATTCTTTCTGACTGCTTGAACCCAGAATGACAGGTTTTCTGATTCGACCACCACATTCTTCGCCAGAAGGCTGTTGAGTGTGGCGTCGGTTGCAGTTTTCGTAGGCTGTGAATTGTCTGCTGCAGGAGCGCTGCTGTTTATGGGACCAGCTCCTGGAAGAATGAACGTTGTGTGGTCGGGGCTTGGTTGCTCGGAATTCGAGTTGGCGATTGAAAAAATTGGGGATTGTTTTATCACTGTTGCACTGAGATCTGGTGAAGTGTCGGAGTTGCTGGTGATTCGTAAGTCTTCCTTAGCGGCTGCTGCATTGGCACTTTTTGCGTTTACTGTTGCCATGAAATCAGCGGTGCTGTCGATGGTTGTCACCGTGTTGGACGTCGAGGACTGGCTGTGGCTGACAAATCCTACGAGTGCGATTAAACCCATCACCCCTGCGATTATTACTGCAGAAACAAGAGGCTTGAAAGTCGTTGATTTGGTGGTCGGCTCCGGCACTACATTTAGTGCCCGCAGGTTCGGATCGGTTGTGCGACCGCTTCTCGCTTTAACGATCTCGACGGTTTGTTTTTTATCGACAGCATCCAGGAGTTTGTCACAGTCAGCGACAAAGGTGTTGCTTACCGATTGTTCGTAATTCTTGATTCTGATTATGCGTCTACTTTGAACGTACTCTTCAAAAATTTCTTCCTTTTCGGCGTCAGGAGCAAGCGCGTTAAGGATGATGCTTGTGCCGCTTGCAACAAGCGTTTCATCGTTTGATTTTGAGTGATTTGAGATCCAAACATTAGTGTGCTGAAAACTATTTTCGAAATTGGGAATGTTCGGAACAAAAGTGTTTTGTACTGGAGTAGCGGCAGTTAGGTTGGTAAGTGAGATATCCGCCGGGCGAGCTAATCCGATGGATGCGGGACCGGCAAGAGATGCTTTTAAATCATGCACGTGCAAATTTAAATCTTGTTGGATGTGCCATTGTTCTTGAGGAAGTTGTTGGCGAAAGTTAAACGTGCCGTATGGGACGAGCAACAGTTTATAAACCGCTCCGATTCCAGTCTCGCCGCTTCCATCAACGATCGCGCCGACAATGAGGCAATTGCTGGAGACCCCGATGCGTCCGCTCGCGTGCTTGCCGGTGATGACGATTACACCATCGGCTGTCGGTTTCGACATACGAATGGTGTCGAGTACGGTGTCAGGCTTGTAAAAATTGCCCTGCACTATGCTGTTGCTGTTTGTGAATGCCAATCCACTTGATGCCAACTTACAATTGTTCATACCGCAATCCCCCGATCTCCGGCCCGCTTCCATTTAACCCATGAATGCATGTTACTGTGGCAACGTTAGTTTTATGTGGAATGTATTTTGTGTGGGTTGATTGGAACAGCGAAAGTCGATGAAGCGGGAATACAAGCTCGCAATATGGTTGATAGGATGGCAATTGATCATGATTGGTTCTGTCGTGGCTGTTGTCTCGTCGCCATGGTATTCGGCGTATTTTAACCAGTCGCTTAAGGAACAGTCTCTCGAAAACTATCGAGTTAGTGGTCCTTTCCTGAGGTCCGCGAGTTCGGCGCAACTCGCCAGGATTTTTCATAAGCCGGGACTGGACATCGGACTCGAGATACACGCTGACGAGCAGATTGCGCTTGAATCAATTGCTCGTCGCACCGGCAACCTGAAACAGATTGTTTCTAATCTCAGGCATCATGTCGAAAGCGTTCGCCATGTAAGTGATACCACAAGTAATATCGCCGACATTGCCCTGTTGAAATTGATTCGAGTCGAACTTGCTGCCGCTGATCTCTATCTCGCCCAGGGCGCTTATCCCCGCGCACAGGCGCTTGTCACCGCAGCTACCGCGGACTTGAAACGTCAAAATTCATTATTCGAGGAAGAGCCTCAACGTTTTAATTTGCAAAAAATATTCGATCTGACTGCCCGAATCAATCATGCCGAAGGTGACTTGGACGGCGAGCAACGCGCCAGGGCGCTGAAGGCGACTTTGGCCAATCCAGCAGCGGCAAGCGAGTGGTTTCGAACTCACGGCATGAAAGGCTACGATGGCAGTTATCCTTCAGAATTTTTGATCAAAACTCTTCTGTCTGGCGATAACAAAAACTCACGAATCACGACATTGACGCAAGCGCTGGAGGTATGTAAGAGACCGAATGTGCGTCTTTCGACCAGAACGGTTGTGATGCAAACGGCGTTCAATGAGGCGGAGACCCTGCACGCCCCTGCGCTCTCCAACGCAGTGGTCAACTTCTGGATTACCCATTGCGCGAACAATCCGGTTCGTTTCAAACCTGAAGCAATGCTTGTATTTACACTCAAAGACAAAATGGTACGAAGTGGGACTACAGAAAGTCGTTTACTCATCCGTTCGAAGGTGAAGGAGAGTATCGAAAAGAAATTGTTGTCTAAAGATTGTGAGAAAATGTACTTTGACAGCTACGAATCCGACCAAATTCTATGCGGACTTTGGCCTCTGAAGTCACCTGAGGCTGCCGTAATTTCGTTAAATGAAATCGATGGTCTGCTCGATCTTTGCCACAAAAGCGGTTGCGATGATTTTTCTTTGCAGGTGTCCAGACTTGTTGCACTTTCCTGTACTTCGCGAGCAGCTGAGGCTGAGAAATTGTTCTACGAGATTCTTGATCGAATGCGCACCAGTAGTAGTGCTGAATCAAAAAAGGATCAGATCCGAGTGATTCACGCGCTGCCAGCCGTCGCAAACCTCCTGGGCAAGCCATTCACGCCGGAAGTGTTGACGGCGGTTTAAAAGCGAACGTTCTTGGGTGGCAACCTTAAAATGCACTGAGATTTATTCGCCGGAGTTGTTGTTTCGCCTCCCGCGATCTGA
>JADYXR010000023.1 GCA_021772095.1 Candidatus Obscuribacter sp.
ATCGACAGATGTCAGGACCCTTAGCGTAGGAAAACCGGTCAAAAAAGCGTTGTCAAATAGCTTAGCGTAGGTTTTGACCAAAAAAATGTCCGGACCCGATTATCCAAAATTTCGTTTGTTTGCAAGCAAATTTAAAGCAGCCGCACTTTCATAACCAGAATGACGAATTGGCTGAGATGGATTGATTTTGGCTACCCCAATATAGGTTTGACTATACGCCGCACCATGCGCGGTGCAGTCGTGCTAAACCGGCGAATCGCGCAATCCCTGAATAGTTCAGTGATACAGACGCCCTGGCGCCTGCCGGCAGATGAAACATAACAGATGGTATCAGACGCTCGGCTGCTCAGCGGCCGACGAACCAACTCCAGAATCGACTCCAGCCCTTGGGTTGGATGTGCTGGCTATCCGTCAGTAACTTGACCTGGCTCTTAGCGTCATCTACTTCACTGCGGAGATACATGATGACATCACCGGCAGCCTTTAATTGGTGTGCCTGGCTCTCAATAATCTGCATCAGTCTTTCGCGCTCGAAATCGGTTTGGAACGAAGCCTGATGCGAGCTTTGCTGCTGACCCAGGCTTATTTCAACATCCACGATTGGATCGGTCTGGGCCTGCTCTGGATCGCTGTGGGTCTGATCCAATGGTTGGGGTTGGCTCTGCTCCGGAGCGGCTTGGATTGGGGGCGCCTGGGAAGGTTGGATGGTCCGGGCCTTGTCTACTTCATCTTTGTGAACAAACCATTTATCCCCAAATTTATCGGCAATTTTGAAGCCATTGATTTTCCGTTTCTGAAGCCGTTTTCGCACGGTATCGATGTGCAGTCCGAAAACTTTCGCCGCCTCTTCTAAAGAAACGCCTTGGCTAGGATCGGGTTGGATTTCCAGATCCGTGTCGGTCTGGGCCTCTAGGATTGGATCGGGTTGGACCTGCTCTGGGGCGCTCTGGGCCTCCGCGGGGACTGGCTGATAAATCTGGTCAAAACCTTCGACGCTTATGCTGCTAAACGTCTTCTGTATATCTGGTTGACCCATATGCCTCTCCTAGTGCCGCACACAGCCGTCATTATGAAACCACATGCCACCACCTGTAAAGGCGCACATGTCTAGTCTATATTGCAATCGATGCCACTATATATGGGGGCGGATCAATTGATCGTGATAGTACATAAAGCTAGACTTGCGCATAAGAAAGCGCCCACCAGGCGCAAACCCGATGGGCAAATTCGAAATCGATAGCGAAAAGTTTAGCGGGTAACTGGTGACAGCGCAAGAGGATAGATCGCCAACTAGAAGAACTTCAATTGAAAAAACTCAGAAAAGATTCAACTACAACCAGTCTTGAAACCAATGACTTCGAACAGCTTTTTTTACCAGATGCTGAACCTAAAGAATCAAGGCAAAGTGAGCTGCTGCAGGATAATTTGCTTGCACGCCCCGAGATGCACATGTTTCTCCGTCCTTATTTTTTTCTGGACAAGCATGCTGACAGATCGATCGGGATTGACTCTCGGGAGGTCGTTTGCGTCAATGGCAAGAAAATCGAGCGGCGCTGGTGCGTGAAGCCTGACAGTGAGTATGGTATGCCTGGGCCGCTTGAAGCGGCCGTTTTACTTGTTTTGTACGAAATTGCGTATGAGCGCTACATCTCTAAGAGAACGCCAGTGCCGGAAGTAATGCACATCGGTTCCTTGCGCAGCTTTATTCAGCGCTTAGGAATGAGCTATTGCGGTAAAACTGCAGCAGCAGTAAAGCTTGCTTTGAAACGGCTTGTACACACTTCATGTACAAGCGAAAATTCGTTCTTTGATAAAAGCAAAAATCTGTTTCTAACGGAGTCCTTTCACCTTCTGAGAGGAGTAGGCATAACTGGAGACACTGATGGAAAGGGCGATGTTATAGAAGAGACATTCGTTACCTTTGATGATCGAATCAGAAGAAATCTAAATTCCCGATATTTGATGGTTCTTGATCTCGTATTTCTTCGCAAATGCAAAAGTGACATTGCGAAACACTTGTATCCACTGCTCATACATTGGTTGTGGCGGTCATCCCAACAAGGCTATTGGCGAGTTGAATATCAATGGCTCGCACAGCATTTAGGAATTAAAACTTGGGATAAGCTTTGGCGAGCCAAAAATCAGTTAAAAGAAGCCAATGAAAACATGCAAGAGATGGGCTACATAGCTGCTTACAAATGGGATGGATGGACTCTGTTGTACTTTCCTGGAGAGAAATTTCAAGAGACACAACAGCGGCGCGCGGCCGCTAAAGAAAACATTCCGGTCTCTACCACCTCAGTCAAATCTCCCAATCAAAGTCGTACCGTCATTGAATATGATCCGTTGTTGCCAGTCCTTAACCTATTTGCGGCTGGCAATCCGCTAGCAGAACGTGGTCTCAAAGACAGGGGACTGACAGCAGAGCAAGCAGAAGCCCTTTGTATTGAAAAGGGTATACACGTGACCATTGCAAGATAACTCTTTTGGTCAAGTGGGAGCTTTGGGTGTGGTTCTGATTCCTTGCCGGGAGCTTTGGGTGTGGTCTGAGATGATTCTACCCGCCAGAGATGAGCCCCCTGTAAGAGACTCGGCAGTTTTGGCATTGCGGGAGCTTTGGATGTGGTGGAGAGCCCCTTCGGGAGCTTTGACTGCGGTTTGTGGGAGCTTTGACTGCGGTTTGTGGGAGCTTTGGATGTGATTTGTGGGAGCTTTGGATGAGCTTGACGACCCGCAAACCCTTACCCCACCTCCGCTTCCAGCCCCTCTAATATGCTTAAATTTGATCAAAAATATGATCATAATTTGAGTGCCAGCTGCCAAGAAGGTACGCGCCATGCGCGCCTCCCCCTGCTACCTATGGGGTTGAGACCCTACGCTACGACCTCTGCGGGGCGACGGCGAACAACTCATCAGCAAGCTTAAACACCTTGCCGCCGTCACTCCCTCCGAAGTCTAGCTCCGGGGTCAACCCCTGGCGCACGCTTCCGCGTGCAGGTTAGAACCGATAAGGTAGCCTGCGGCATATCCTCACTCGCTTCGCTCGCTCCGGTATTCCTCGGCAATTTTTTTATAAGGGCTCTAGCTCCCAATCTATCAGCAAGCTGTTGGGCTGGTCGGAAAGTTTCTTCCCGACCAACAAGTGGAATGGCGCGCGCTTTTCAAGAGATGCATGGCTAGAGCCCCCCTCTTGTATCTGCCGAAATACCGGCAAATCAGGGCCCCAGAGTGAGTATTCGTGAGAACATTCAAAAAAACACAGGCCGTTAACTAACTGATGAGCAGAAAGCGCAGAGACATTTTTGTTCCTGTTTCACTTTACGATTTGCTGGATAGCCTTGGGAAAGGTAAGTCAATCAGTATCGCAACTGGCCGTGTGGTGCAGCAACTACGAAATGTGCGAGGACTCAGTCAGTACGATCTCGCTTCTCTATCTGGTTTGCAGCGAAGCCATATCGGTGCTATCGAGCTAGGATTTCGAGAAATCTCGGTGAAGAGTTTATATAGACTTTCCGTAAGTCTGCAAATCAAGCCATCTGAGTTCACGCGGCTTATAGAAATTGAATTTGTAAATCAGCCGGAAGTAAAATGATGTGGTGCTTAAATAGGGGGTTGCATCTGATCTGATTAGTGCTACCATTGTTTCTGGTATCATTGTGGTTCTACATACGATGGCGTTGGTTTTTACAAAACGCGGTCGCGAAAATACAAAGAGTGCAGCAAGGACCTGAGGTCTCGAAGTAGGCTAAAGGAAAGTCAGAGCACTAATAGGTTCACTTATCCCAAGCCGTTGGGAGCAAGTGAACTTTTCTGTTTTTGAAAAGGCGTTCACTAATCTATTTCAGAAACAAAATCCCCACTTGCAGTCAAAAGCAAGTAGGGAGGCTAACGCGCAAACCAAGGATTGTCAGGCTTGTCGTATTTTTTTTAATTGTTGGTCGCCACTGATTATGGTGGCACATGGATGAGATCCACAAGAAAAAGATACCACGGTCGATCTGCCAAATCAATCAACTGTCTGGTTATTTGCCGCTTATTTTCTAGTCGGAAAATGTTATTGAGCTCAGGTCGCGCTTGGCGTGGATGACGTGGATGATGATTAGTTCGTCCGGGCGTGCCATTCGATAGAAGATGGTGTATTCACCCTCGACGACACTTCGATAGCCGGTTCTTATCTCATCACGTTTTCGACCTGCAAAAGGGAAAGTGAGAAGGTCGTGGCAGCGGCGCCGTAGTCGTTGAACAAACGCAATGGCGGCGTCAGGATTGTCTTCGGCTATGAAGTCGCCGATTTCTTCGAGATCTCTATCGGCATCTGGCGAGAATTCCAGTCGCGTCACTTCTGTTGAGCTGACTTGCGCTTGTATCGTTCTTCCAGCCTGGTAAAGACTTCTTCGCCAGGAATGGTGCCATGTTGTTTTATTGATTCCTCCGACTCATCCATAGCTTTGCGAAGCCATTGAAGTTTCATTTCTTCAACGAGCTGGTCGTGTTCTTCGGAAGTTAAGGCATCCACGAGCTTAAGAATTTCGTTGATGCGCTCCGGTTTTTGTTGAGCCACTAGTTTTACCTCACCCAAATAGTATAGGCAGTCGAACAAGCGCACAGTTACTCTACGACTTGAAGATGCTTTCTGGGGCGACCACCTTTGGCTCCATTGGCACGGGCTGCGATAACTTTTGCGGTTGTTTTAGCCGAGCCACCCTTGGAGCCAGCTTGTTTAAGTCGCCAGCCGGTCAGCTCAAGATCAAGGTAGAACCAGTAATTTGGCATTTCACAGTTTTGACGGTTATCGTAATCAGCATCACAGCAAGCTCGAACTAACTTATCTTGGCGCGACTGTTCAACAGGCTCTGGCATGGGCTGCAAATGTTCTTTCAATTCCTCGGCATGTTTATCGCAAAGAGCGATTATTGGTTTGAATTGCATAGCGCCTCCTCCTTCCTATTATTGAGAATAACCCAAGCCGCTTCGGTTTGTCAATAGAATGATCTCCGGGGATTCGGTAGGGATGACCATCGACATATACGCGAATAGTTGTCGCTGGAAGGTCCTAGAAGCAATTTCTTGAAGGTCGGCAGGGTGGACGTGCCTGATCGGTTCTTTGAAACTGGTTCTTGAGGCTAAGGTCGAGAACGCGGCACTGAGGCGGAATTGCAAACTGCCGGAGCTGCCAAGCGAAGACGAAAGCGACAAAGGAGCTGAAGGCAGGATAAAAAAGATGTAGCTTTGCCTGTAAGGCAAAGCTACCCGGCGCCTTCAGCTCTAGGCAAAAATACATATGCTACAGCAATTAGAAAATTGTGAATTCAGTCATCATGATAACATCAATATAGCTGCCCGTATACTGATTCCACTAACCATCCAGGAGCTGTAGCAAAACCGATATGCCAAGAAAGACGCCGCTTGTAACCGTGTCTGCTGTTGTGACACCAGTGATATACGAAGAGATAGAACGCCTGGCAAGATCAAATAAGATGACGAAATCGCAGATGGTCAGGCAGCTTCTGGAAGAGAGACTAATTCAGAAAGCCAACCAACGCACTGAAGATGCCTATGACAGGCTAGAGAAGCGTCTGAAACGCATTGAGGATAGATTCTCCGGATTGATTGTCAGTGCAATCAAGCAAGCAGCACAAGCGGCATTTTTGTGTTTTGTGCTGCTCAAGAACGCGGGGAACCCGCAATCGAAAGATCAGTTAAACAAGCACTGGGACGCAAGCACCAAGTATGCAGCCGAGCAGGTCAGTAAGAAAATCAAGGCTGAAGAGAAGACGGAAGACCAGGATGCTTGATTGGATTTTAGAGAAATCGAAGGAGGAGAGGGGCGGTGGCGGTGGTGGCACGGCACGAATACGATTTGGCAACACCGGGCCAAAAGGACGGATGTACGGCAATCAAGCTAAGGGAGCCAGGGGAACGACAGCTATCGTAAAGTCCAAGTACATCAAGCAGGGCAAAGGGGCGCGACCGGCAATAAGGGAGCACCTGCGATACATCCAGGAGCGGGAGCGCGGAGAGCATGAGCCAGAACGGAAGTTTTTCGACCGTGATCGCAAGGACCTGGAGCGCGGTGAAGTGTTTGAGAAGATGCTGGAAAACAGAGGGGATCGCACGGCCATGCATACCCTTATCTTGAGTCCTGGAGACAACAACATCAACATGCAGGAATACACAAGGACGAGCATGGAAGCGCTTGAGGAGCGGATGGGGCACAAGCTGGATTGGTACGCAACCATTCACGAAAATACCGATCACTATCACGCGCATGTAGTGATAGCTGGCAAAGTGCCAGGCTGGGAGCGGGAAGTAGAAAGGCGCGAGGCGAAGCGCTGGGAGCAAAGTTATAAGCAGGCTGTGGAGAAAGAGCTATCCTGGAGCAATCGAGATGCCGAGCTGAGGGCGCTTCTGGGCGAAGGCTACGACGAAAAAGCACAAACAGATCCAAGAGAAGACAGGCGGGCCGAATACGAGTTTGGGCACGGAACCGAGGCACAGCCGACCGATCCACGCGTCCAGGAGCTGTTAGGCGACAACCCTAGATCCTGGGACGAGCTAAAAACCGAGCGGATGATCGAGTGCTACGAAAGGCAAATGGCAGCGCGTGAGACAGCGGGGGAGCGCTGTGAAGTGTACCTCGACGTGAACGATTTGAGAGAACTTCGCAGTGCCGGCAACGACTATGTCAATCGAGAAAGGTCGATAGAGCACTCTTTAGATCGTGCCTATGAACGTGAGTTTGGCCACGAGCTGGAGCGCGATCGCTTCAAAGAGAGAGACCTGACCAAAGAGCCTGAGCGAGGCAGCTTTGAGGAAGTGAGCAGATTTTTTGAGATGAATCGCGAAGTGGAGCACGAGCAAGAGCACAGTTATGAGCGAGGCACCAGCCGTGAAAGAGACCAGGATGATCGTGATGATGACAGAGAACAGGAGCGCGAGCGTGACCGGGGCGACGACGATGGCAGAGGGAGGTAAAGGCGGATGGCATCACCACAAGTGACAGTGAGACTAGATCCTGATACGTACAAGACGTTAATCAAGCTGGCGGAGCTCGAGAAAAAGACGGTAGCTGAGATGACCAGGGCGTTAATCGAGCAAGGGCTTGGGAAGCGTCAGACGATAGAAGATGACTTAATTAGCGAGCTTCGAATGGTGCGGATGGAGCTTGGAGAACTGACGGCCAAGTCAGTGAAGCTAGGCGGCATCGCCGCTTACTATGCCAGGCTGGCGACTATTTTCACAGCAGAGACGATGCATTTCACGACAAACAACGGTCAGCCGATGCCAGCGGAGATGAAGAAAGAGAGGGCACTTCAGTGGAAAGAGGAATCACGGCAGCAAGCGAAAAAACTACTTGAGGCAAATTTCGACGAGATATAAAAGCTTGCGAGGGACTGGGGGTTTGGGTGTTTGTCAAGAATAGTTGGTAATTTTTTGGGGCTGAAACGAGTGGTATTATCAAGGCGGTGGGAGAGGTCAATAAAAACCTCGACAATCCCCAATTGACACGCCCGGAAAGTTTTTGGAGAGAGGGCTGCGTGGTGCGCGCCTTGGTACTTGATATTGAAGTCCAGGTTTCTGAAAAGGACGACGTGCGTTATGTGAAAACGATTCGAGACGACAAGCTGACTATGTCTGCCAGCGGGGCGGAAAGCTAGATCGATGGATCGGAGAAAAAGAAAAATCGCGCAGCGTCTTGCGTGAAAAATTGCGAGAGGTGAAAGACAAGCCTGTTGAGAAAGAGCGTGGCGACGAGGATGATCTGATACGCTGGATGGTTGTCAAGGATTGTTGCCAATTTTTTTTAAAGTCGATTAAGCCTTCTGGGAGGTCCGATTATTGATGTTAACCAGTCGGTGCAAATTTTTATCTACGTTCCGCAGCATTCGCACTCGAAGAATCGTTCTAATCGCAATGTTGGCACTATCAAACTTGCTGATGCTCCCTGCGTGCACAAGGAGCAACGAACCTACTACCAACATTACTAACACCACTAACCAGGACGAGTTCACGCTCCAGTTTAAGTTACTGCAACCCAAAGGTTGGAGCGACCTGGGTCTCACAAATCGACAAATCATACGTGCTCATTCTAGCCTTACTGAACGCGGATTTTGGACGGTAAACGTCGAATTTACTCCGATTGGCTACAGCAAATTCAGGTACCTAACTGCGTCACTGGTCGGCGATCAGTTCGGAGTCTTCGTGAATGAAAAGCCCATGTACGGTACCACTGAAACGCGGGGTTTTCCGATCCTACAGCCTTGCCAGCTAGCAGTTCCTGGGGTATTTACCGAAGACCAAGCAAAACACTTGGCTGTAAAATTGAATAGTTCCAAACTCCGAGCCCGAAACAAAAACATAACTTCGAGCACGATATTTCTGTCTACAAAATTACCGCAGCAAGACTTATTATTCGGACAAAAGCAACTGGAAATGATGCTCTTGGATCGGCCAGAAATGAAAGCCTTTGTGAAACCTGGCGACAACGTATGGAACTGGACTGTGAATCAGCTCGCTGGAGAAGGCACAAAGCGAAAGATCCTTTGGGGAGGCGATATCTCGCATCAGGAACCATCAATCGATTCATCCATTAGTATTCCGGATAACGGTTTAGGATTTTTATACATCCCTCGTCGCCTAAGAAAAGCTTTGGTTGTCAATAATCTGGCGCAACAAAAAAACGACCGTATTCCTTACAGGCTGAGCGTCACCGGATGCGGTGCGGATAATCTCAATTAAATCGCTCCAGTCTCAATCAATTTGCATCCGTCTCAATTAAAGTGCGCTCAGTCTCAATTAAAGTGCACCAGCCACCACATATAGTCTCAATTAATTTGCGCCAGAAATCGCCGATGATCTCAATTCGAGGCTCCGATGATCTCAATCCGCTACAGCTAGTACATGATTATCACAGGCGGAGATTTGTTCGTGCTTTCTCTATCAAATTCCAAAGCTGTTCGATAAATGGACACTATGGGGACCTGTCTCGTCCCCGTAGTCTAAAACAACTCAGTTACGGAGCAAACGCTAGCCCCGAGCCCTCCTAGGGGCTAAGTAATTGTTCCATAATTCCGACATCAGCTCCATTTCTTTCTCATGAGTAGGTTCGTTTTCAATTGATAATCGAAGAAGTAGTAATTCTTTCTCCATAATTTCTTTGAATTTGATCGATTCCTCTAGGTGAATGCATTGCTCTAATCGCTGTAGCGCAAGCCCCAAGTCATCATCTATGTGATCAATCGGCCACATAAAGGTTCGCCCAAGACAAATCAATAGGAAGCATGCAGCACGAATTTGCTCAGCTTCCACAGGATCATTTCCATCCTGATGAAGAGCTTCGATCACATGCTCTCTCAGTTTTGTAATAGCGAATAGATCACCGAACCAATCAGCGGCGATATCATTCTGCCAGGGTGCTATACCAGTGCGACTCATCTCGTTCCTCCAAAGAATACATCATTTTACACGACCAAAATCGCACTGCACCTTTGAAACGAGGAGGCGGTTTTCACCACCTCCTCGCGAGATTTAAGCAGGATCGAAATTACGCGC
The DNA here is from genome assembly GCA_021772095.1 of Candidatus Obscuribacter sp. GTDB lineage: Bacteria > Cyanobacteriota > Vampirovibrionia > Obscuribacterales > Obscuribacteraceae > JADYXR01. The sequence goes on from JADYXR010000023.1 coordinate 9,553, forward strand.
GGACTTAGTGGTCCGCGAAGTTTCCGTCGAAGCGTTCTCCTTTGTTAATGACTCTTGAAGCTTGAATGAGGAGCTTTTCTCGCTGCTGAGCCAGTTTCTTTGTGGGCTGAACGTCGATGATTAAGACATCGACATCCTTTACAGTTGAGCCCTTCGGGAGCACGCCCTCTTTGACGAGATCACGCACGTTTTCTTTTGTGCGTCGCATAAGGGTTTGCGTCTCTCCGATCTTCAGGCTTCGATGCGTCGATTTTTCTTTCAGTAGGTAAATCACAGTTTCCTCAGCTGACTTGCCGGATTTATTAGCGAGTGTCACCATTGCGCCGGCAACGCCTTGACCAACTTTCTGCAAAATGCCACCAGCTGTTCTGATAACGCCAGCAGCCCGGCCAATTTGGTCTCCAAGCATGTAGGCCTGTGAAAAAACGCCCTTGTCAGAATCCTCGCCCTTAACATTGGCCTTGAGTCCTTCAGAAAATTCGTTGACGGCGCTTAAAATTGGCGAAACGCCATAGTCCCGATCATTTTGGAACTCCGCGTCATCTGTTCCCTTTGGATCGTAGCGATTTAACGGATCATTTTTCGCGTACGGATACAAGTTGTACCCGACGTCATAACCCGCAGGGTCCGCCTGCAGGAAGCGGCAGAGTGCAGGCGAATAGTAACGCGCCTTGTAGTGGTAGAGCCCAAGCTCGCTGTCGAACCGCTGTCCAGTGAAACCGAATATGGTGCCGGTCAGCAGCGTCGAACTCTGCCCGTGAGGCGAGTACTGGTACTTGTTCGCAATCACGCCAGCGCTGTTGGACTGGGCGACAATCGAGCCGACGTGGTCGGCGTGCAAGTACGTGACGTTGCTAGAGGCATCAAGTTGCATGATCGGGTCGTCTTTGCCGAAAGCGTAGACGTACCGGCGCATCAGGTTGCCGGTTGTATCATCGTACTCCGCGATCAGTTGGTCGCCGGAGTAGATATAGCGCGTTTTGGTCGTTGTGGCTCCAATCACCGTGGTCTTGCGGATCTGACGGTTGGACCCGTCGTAATCGAAGCTTGCCGTGGTGCCGGATTTGGTGGCACTGGTGAGCATGTTTTCGGTGTTAAAACCATACGTCCATGTGCCATCACCTGTCAGGTTGCCCTTTCCGTCGTAAGTCAGCGATGCAGCACCAACAGTCGGAATCTGGTTCAAATTGTTGGCTGCACCATATGTGGTGCTGCCCGCAGTCGGTCTCCACTCCCAGGTGCTGTCCGGGAACTTCTGGCTGGTGAGCTGGTCGACACGGTTGAAGCCATAGCGCCAGCGGGAAGGAACACCACCGACAGTTATGTCCATGCCTGTGCGTCGATCAGCCAGATCGTACAGGTAGTCACAGACTACGTTGTTTAAGAACGTGAGCTTGGTCCGCCTTGAGAGACGGTCGTAGAGGAAAGTTGCAGACGAAGAGCCGGAGCCGTTGAGCTTGATCGTCGTCAGCCGATTAAGTTCGTCATAGGCTTTGTCGACGTAGAACGAGCCTGGGTAGGTGATTCGCGTTCTGTTGCCGTTACCGTCCAGCTGGTAGCTCACCACTTGGCTTTGCGGGTTGGTCTCGGACGTCAGGCGGCCTGCGACGTCATAACCTCGTGAGAAAGTTCCACTGGATGGGTCGCCAGAGACCACCGGAGTCGAGACGGAGAGCAGCCGTCCGGCGTTGTCATAAGCGTAGGTTTCAACGGGCTGACTGGCCGGGCTTCTGGTCAGGAGCCGGTCGTAATCGTCGAAGGTCTGCGTGATAAGCGTGCCAGAGCGCGTGCGGTAAGTCAGAACGTTGCCGTTAGCGTCGTATGACTGCCACTCTTCATAAGATCCGCCCGGATACGTCAGCCGACTTTTACGGTCGTGACCGTCGAAAGTGTAGGTGCTGACGTTGGTTCGGGCATCCTTGATGGTGGCAAGCTTGCCGTTGGCTGTGTAGGTGCGGATGTCGGCATCGACGTTGTTTGCGTCGATCACCTTGGTGATCCGCAAATCAAGGTCATATTCGTACTTTGTGGTGCGCAGCTCAGGGTCCTGGGTGCTGGTCAGCCGGTCCAAGATGTCGTAGACGCTCTTAGAGACGTAACCGAGCGGATCGGTCGCCGTCAGAACGTTGTTAGAACCAGAATACGTCCACTTGTTGCGCTGCCAGTTACCGAAGGCATCCAGCTCGCGCCGTTCCTCCAGCTTGTTGCTGCGTAGGTCATAGTCGAATTCGGTCTTGTAGGAGAAGGGCGCAGTCTCGGTCTTCCTGGTCAGTCGGCGTTGACCGTCGAAGACGAATGCCGACGTGAAACCACGCGGATCGGTTACACTGGTTGCATTTCCGAAGGTATCGCGCCCCCAGGTAGTCAGCAGATTGAGGCCGCCTGCTTGCGTGCTGACCGTCTCAGTGAGCCGACCTCGGTAGTCCTCCGTGTAGGTGGTCTTGATTCCGGTTTCGTCGGTAAAGGTAGCCGGAAAGCTGTTGGCGCCATAAGTCCACGTCTTTTGGAACGCTGCTCCGTTTAACTTCTCAGTCAAGATCTGACCGGCCGTGTTGATCGTCCTGGTCCAGAGCTTGCCGCGCTTGTTTGTGAACATCGTCCACGGGCTCTGGGTACCGGTGTAGACA
>JADYXR010000189.1 GCA_021772095.1 Candidatus Obscuribacter sp.
ACATACGCGATGCCGTCATGTGACCAAAGGTCGGAACGGAAACGACTTCTGACGCTTTGCCCTTGAACCCTTCGTTTTCGAGATGCTGCTTGGCTGCTTCTTGCAGCGCGGTTGCAAGTTTTCCATCAAGTGTTTTTAAAACCTTGCCCGGATCTTCGCCTTTGAAAAGACCGACTACAACTATGTCTCCCTTGGTTTGGGATAACGTGGTTTTAACTTGCTCGAAATTCATCTCTAAGATTCCTGCTGGCTATTTTGAGTTTGACCAAAACGATATTTTATCCCATGGGGGACGCAAACTGCGCTTCTCTCAGTGACTGATTTCGACTCTGTGACGCGAAGGCGGTTCGCAGCAAGCTAAAAGCAACGCTGACGAAGCACGCAGACTAAGTACGCATCAACCGGCGGGCTGGCGACAGCCGGCATCAAGTAACAGCAGCCATCAAGTAACCACTGACATCACGGACGTCGGAGGGCTGGACGAGAGCCGATTAGCCGCGATGCGTGTCAATTATTCGCGTCACAATTTCGTCGATCACTGTAGGATCGCTCTGACGGCGGCAGTAAGCCAGATACGCTTCCATCCAGCGCCGCAGTTCGAGCAGCACGGCAGAAACCGGTGCACCTGAGCGTTTTACCTGACTGAGGTTAACGGAAACCCGCCCCTCGTGATCGATATGAAAGCGATTGGACGCCGGCGAATCGCCATGCACATAATGCAAGCTCGCTTCCAAAATGCTGCGGTTGTCATCGCGTCCGATTACATCCTGAATCTCCGCTGTGATTTTCTGAAAAACAGTAAGCGGCCGAAACAAGCTCGCTTGCTGGACTGTGACTAGTTTCTGTTCAATCATCATTTGAATCGCTTTCATGATCATGTGCCCGGGCCACGATTCGTATGAAGTGATTACCTCGTCGATGGTGGAAAGACCGTCGATTAGCTGCACCAATTCCAAAATTTTGACTTTGTCACTTTCAGTAGGCACTGTCTCGTCGATGTAAATAACTTTCTTCTCGAATGTCTTTTGCCACAGCGTTTCGAAGTTCCAGACTCGCTCTAGAATGGTGTTTCGACCCGATGGCAACTTGCCGAGAATTTGGTTTACCTGATCCTGAGCCAGAGCTGAGTCGAGCAGAAGTCTGTCGAGTGACGGCAGAAGAACGCAGGTTTCATCGAGTTCTGTCGTTGTCGCTTTGTCTTTGAAAACAAAAATCCCTTCCGACCAGTCCACAAGAAATTCAGTCATGGCCTCGACTCCGACAAGCCGATTCATCTTGGCGTGGGTTGGTTTTCCCAATGCAAAAGATACGCTGCAGGACTTATCTCTGTTTTCCACAGTCAACAAACCGGTCTTCTTCGCTGTTGAAAGTGATTGCAACAATCCGGCGGTGTCGATGGCGCCAAGGCTGCCGATCATTGAATCCCGCATGGAATCTGAATTTATTGCTCGTTCTTTTCCGGAAGCGTCTTTGGTGCGCTCAGCATTGTAGCCACCATACAAGTACTGATCGTCAAGTAGAACTTCGAGTTCTCGAGTGCTCAAGAAACCCTGACGGATAGCCAGTAATCCAAGATATGTTTTTTGTTGTTTGCCCCAGCCTTCTTCTTCCTGCTTCTCCAACAACTCTTGTAACTGAGACTCATTGAGGATTCCGGCTGCCACCAGGTAGCGACCCAAACGGAATCGTTTGCGGTTGTGATAACAGTTGGAGAGAAATTGCACGCGCGCGAAGATCGGGTAAATGAAGCGCTGCGACTCCATCTCCTGAAGTATGCGGAGCGTTTCGTCAGCGGGAAGTTGGCTGCGCGCTTCTAATGTTCGCACGATCGATTCCACTGAAGAATAATCGTCGACCAGCTGTAGCACCCAGTTTTGTGGTGCCGGCAAAGTGAAGTCGCTCTTCACTTCTTTGCCTTCTTGCCTCGCGACTGGAACCGAGTTGTAGAGAATGTGCGTGGCAAGAGTGCTGCCGCCTCCGCGCAATCGCCTGCGGTCGATTCCCGACACGGTCGCACATACGTAATCGGCTAACAGCGGGTGTCTTGCGAAGATTCCAAATGGGCTGTCGTAAACATTCAAAGTCAACGCACCGGACGTATCGTCTTTCGACAACGTGATCGCACCATCCGCTTTGACAAATAGTAGAACGCCGGATGGCTTCAACAGCCGTTTTGCATATTGCGAAAATTTTGCCAGTGCATCTAGAGGAATCGAAAACCCGGTTTGCATCAAATCAATGATCAAACCATCAACAGATTTTCCCGCCTCGACCAATCTGTCGAGCTGCGCAAAAAGATTCTCTCTATACGAGTACGTCAGAAAAGTCTGGGCGGCACCGAAATAACCTCTCTCGTCGAGGGTCAAATCTCGGTCCGTTTCCAGTTTGCGTCCTTGTAAGTCGCTGTTTGAGGTAGGACGACGCAATTTACGGAACCTTTCTGTGTACTAATTTCAACCTTTAATATTCCCAGTTTGAGGACTAGTTCGATCTTATTTATCAGGAACTAATCAATGATACCGGTGATATCAAAACATCTTAGTTTGACCTGGACGGCGTGGCGACCGGCGTCGTTGCTGGAATCGTTGCGTCGACCGGCGCTGCAGGAGGCGGCGGCGGTGCTCCAATCGGAGTGCCCATCAGGTTCTTGGTCATAGGATCAGGCGGAGCGATAAACACTCCTTTTATCAGGATATCTTTTTTGACTTTGCCGCATTCAAAAATCAAATCGTGTTTGTGGTTGGTGACCAGCCGATATCGGGTTCCACCGCCGATAGGCGCTGACATCGAAATCAGTTTGTAGGGCTCCTGCTTTCGTCCGACCAGACCGATGTATTTAGGAATGCTGACAAGAGCAGGATCGGCGATCCAGGCTTTGGCAAGATCCATGCGGCCGGAACGCATACATTGAACGAATGATGTGACGATCTGAAGCGGCACGTCTTTACCGGCGCTGCCGGCAATTGCGAAGTGGCCGCCGACGAATTTCAGCACGATCTGATAGGACGAAGATTTCGGTCGAGGCAGATTGCTGCCCGCTTTGCCCTCGACTTTAGGTTCTGTCGTGGTCGGGTCAGTGGCAGGAGCTTGTGCCGAAACCGACAGCACGAGGTCGTTGCCGCTAAAGCTGACATTGCCCGACATGGTTTGCAAGAAGTGCTGCGGAATCTGCGAGAACGGTTCTGACGTAGCCGACCAGGAATTGCCGCCCGGTCTGTACGCGCCCAGATAAACCAATCCGCTAATCCGGTCCAGCCCTGCCACAACGAGCAAGCTCGGACCTTCGACGCGAACGGTTTTTTGAATCACCTTGCGTCGGACCTTAATGGTTTCAGTTTTGGTAGTAAACGATCTGACGATTTTGGCAGCAGTAATATTGACCGAGTCAGGGATTGGAACGATCAGAGCTTTGGCTGCCGGAGCGCCGTCGGCTGCCGCGCCGCCACCTGACTGAATTACAAGAGTATGGTTGTGCTGAATGCCGGGAAACGACCAAACTCTGGCTCCGCCAGCGTCTATCCCCCGAGCCTGAAGATCCTTGAGCGCACGATTTTGTTGAATCACGACAGCTGCAGGCACTTTCAACGTTCTGCCATCAGACAAATAAACCCGGAAAGTCTCGATGAAATCCCTCCAGGTCGTGTCATCAGGCGACTGACGATAAGCTTGACCCTTGCCGTTGAGCGACTGCGAAGTCAGGCTCACCACCGGGGTTGCCGGAGCTGCTGACGGTGTGGCACTCGGAGCACTTTGCTGAGCCAGCGCCGTCGCCGCTAATTTAATTGTCGATTCGGCCGCGGCACTGATCGCACCAGGCGCACAGTCAGGCAAGGCGACAAATTGCGCTTGCGACCGCGCCGGTTGATAACCGCAAAGACTGAGGCCAACCGTCACGGCAAGTAATCCGAATGCTATTGGTTTAGTTCTCAAAGCTCTCATAATGGCTTGTATGGCTGCCTCACTGATTTTTGGAATCATTCGCCATGTTAACAGGTTGGTTCCGAGCCTTCTCTAAAAAACAAAATATCGAAATTCCGTAAAACCTGGTTCTCAAGAGCGTGTTAGTCCCATAAACACCCCGTTACACATGGGAATTCCACCATTGGCTCCCGGGGTATTGGAGGCTACATTAACAGTGGATTCTAAAGGGATGTGCAGGTAACGCGGACTTATGACATTTAGACCCACAGATACAGCGATCACCCCCGGCGCCGATGCCGGTGCTTCCGCTTTGTCGAACAACGGGATGTCCGGGCTCTCCGCAGAGTTTCACGGCACCGACCTCTCCCACGCCTCGCAGGCTTTCCAAGCCGGAACCGGCGATGGTGGAGCTTTCGCCTCCAAAGCACTCCAGGGTTTAGATATCTCAGGTATATCCGGCGCCGCCGCCAGTCCACTGGCGGGAACCGAAGCTGCAGCCTTCATGCCTGCTACTCCGGGTTCCGAAGCCTCGCTTCTGGCAGCCGCCAACGATCCTATGTCTCCATTGATTCAATTGATCATGAAGCTTCCTGGTGCCATGGGAATCGTCAGTTCGTTCTTCGAGTTCCTTTCCAACTTCTTCCTCAACCCGACCACGTTCCTGGATTTCTTGAATCCAATGAATCTGGCTAACAGTGCCGCAGCCGCCTTCTCGAATCTGGCAACCAACGCGCCTGCGTTCAGTCTTTCCATCCTGCCGGCGAACGCGCCGATTTTGAGCTCGCTCAACGGCATGGCTCAACCGATGTTCTCGTCAGATCTCTTGTCAGCAAAATTGAATATGTCGCTCGGCAATTCGTCGGCATACAGCGCTCTGGCAAAACCAAGCATTGATGTTTTGCCCGGCGGACATTCCTTTAATGTAGGTGGCGAACTTTCAGCTCAAACCGCAGTGTTCGACACAGGCGCAGCAAACGGCATTTCGGTTCCGCAAGGTCACCTCTCTGGTCCAAGCCTGACTGACGTTGGTTCTTCCAACCATGTCGCCGGCAACACCAGATTGTTCTCGGACAGAATGAGCGGCGGGTCATCCTTTAATAGTATGAATCTGGCTGCCAAAACTCCCGCACCTTACGGCACCCCGTCAACCGGCACCACCTCTGGTGTTGGCATGAATTCAATTTCTCAAGGACTAAACCATGGATCGGCAGCTGGTGGATTCCATCAACCAGCGGGAAGCTTCGTCAGCAATGCACGTTTCGAAGGCGCTCCCAACCTCGGTCAGATGAAACAAAGTTTTGCTCCACAGACCGGACACGATGTCGGCTACAACATGGGAGCAAACGGCTCGCAAGATGTAGGCTTCAACGGAACTGGTCAAGCAGGCGATGGATCGGGCGTTTCGTACGGACCATCCGGTTCTGTTGGCAGAGAGCTAGGCGCTGCCGGCGGTGGCAACAATATTATTGCCATGGATCAACCAGTTCAATCTTTCCGTCCGACACTCAGTGGTGCCGATTCACAAATGCGTTCCGCTTTCCCTTCCGGTCAGCCTGCATCCGCGGCTTCCGGTGGTGGTGGTGACATGGGCGCTGCAACTGGTTTGAAAGCAAAACAATTAAGTCTGGATAGTGTTGCGGGCAATGCCGCAAAACCTGGCGCTCAAGTTTCGACCGGCACCAGCCACGGTGCAGGCAAACTGGCCGCCTCACCGAAAGCAGCTCAACCTTCGATGTCCAAAGCTGATGCTCCAGTCGCCAAAGCCGCTGATGCGCCAGTTCATAAAGCATCTGAAGTTGCGCACAAAGCCGAAGCGCCTGCACACAAAGTTTCTCATAAGGCTGATGCACCTGCTCATAAAGCAGCACATGCAAAACCACATCATATTGAAAGTTCAAAACAAATTGCTCAAGCTCCAAAAGCGGAAGTCGCCAATCAGCAACAACAGCCGGTTGACGGCGTCGATGCTGACGGAAATCCAGTTGCCGGCGAGAGCGCTAATGGCAATCTCGCCTCCGATGGCAGCACCGTGACTGATGGCACTCAAATCGCTCAAACTAACGATGCGGCAGCTTCGCATTACACAGTTCAAAAGGGTGACAATCTCTGGACCATCGCTAAGAACAACCTCGGCGACGGCAGCAAATGGCAAGAGATTTATCAACTCAATCAAAATTCAATCGGACAAAATCCTGATCTGATCTATCCAGGAACAGACATTCAGTTGCCTGGCGGAGCGCCTGAAATCGCGAACTCCGGAACCACCACGATGACGAATTACACCGTCAAACCTGGCGACAATCTCTGGGATATTTCCGAAGAAGTTCTCGGTAAAGGTTCAAGATGGGGCGAACTGTACCAAGCCAATCAAGACTTGATCGGTGCCAACCCACGTTTGATTCAACCTGGACAATCGCTCTCGATTCCTGGAGCTGACCCAGCCAGCGCCGGTGTCGCAAGTGCACCGGATCCAAACGCAATGGGCGGAGTCGATCCAAGCGCCGCTGGTGCTCAAGGCGCACCTGCTGCTGCTCCACAAGAAATCAGCAGTGGCATAGATTCCGTGAAGAGTGCCGCTACCGATTTGTCCGCACCAAACCCATACGCTCCAAATCCTTACGCACCACAAACCCAGGCTCCAGTAATGCCGCAAGCCGCAGCACCAGCCGCTGCGCCTGAGCAACTCTCGTACTTTGAACAGTCGATGAATGCAGCACAAGCACCAGCCTCGACACCAAGTTTCCATCCAACTGTTGCCCAAGCAAGTCGTGGTCTTCCAGTATTGCCGGCCAATAACACACCACTCGAAGTTGGTCCTGGAGCCGCCATGGCCGCCACTCCATCTTCAGTAGTCGAAGCCGGTAAAGCAGGTGCTTCGATCGCTTCTTCCAACGGAGCCGCTGTAACCGCCGCTCAAGGAACCGCTTCCACGAAGGGCGTTGTCGCCACCGAAGCATTCGCTCACTTAAAAGATTTGTTCGGCAAAACTAAGTAGTCTTTTTCTCAGTAGTTTTTTCTACTCAGTCTTTGTCTATCCGTGTGTTTGTGCCGGTTTGTTTGTAGTAAGGACTTCTGATGTTTGTCTATATCCGCACAATCAAAATTTTCGACGCAATATCGAAAAAAATTTGTTCAAATTAAACTTTTGAGCAGATTTTGACCGTGGCATCGCTGATGTCTTGCAACGAAGCATATCGTCCGGGCGGGGCGGCGGCGATTACTTGTTCGACGCCGTGCGCTGTCCAGTCGACGCCGTCTTCGATTTGACCGGCGATTATTCGAAAGCGTTTGCCGTATTGTATGCACATTCGAGCCAGTTGACCGGAGGCTTTGCCGCTTACGGATTGGCTGTCCAAGCAGCCCTCCGCGCTCAAAACTATGTCGGATTGTTTGACGTCTTCTTCCAAATTTATAAGAGAAGAAATCCAATCAAAACCAGGAATGATTTCTGCGTTGAGCGCCAAAGCTAAACCAAACGGGACACCACCGGCGGCACCAGCTCCGTTCAAATGACGAGCTTGTTTTCCAGTGGTGCGTTCTAAAACATTTGCGAAATTCAGTAAACCCGCATCGAGTTCTTTGACATCCGCTGCTGATGCGCCTTTCTGTGGACCAAAAATATTAGCGGCACCGTTTTCTCCAAGCAAATGGTTGGTCACATCGGTAGCTACTTGTATTTGCAATTCGTGGTATCGTTCGAGTGCGGAAAGATCTACAGAGTGTATTGCATGCAGCCCGCGACCTCCTGGCGAAACCGGCTTGCCGTCTTTATCCAGAAGCAGCGCACCAAGCGCGGTGAGAATCCCTGTGCCACCATCAGTAGAGGCACTGCCACCCACGGCCAGAACGATGTTTCTAAATCCCTTTTGATAACAGTGCTCGATTAACTGCCCAACACCAAACGTGTGAGCATCAAGAGCTGCAAGTCGATCGGGCGCTATGTAAGCCAATCCGCACGCCGATGCAAGCTCTAAAACTGCGGCGAGGTCATTTTTGTTTTCAGTGCCGATGTGATGTTTCTTCAGCGTCAGCCAAATTGCGGTGACTGGCTCACCGATTGGTCCTTGCACAATCAGCGAGTTCAACTCGCCGCCGGTAGCGATCTGCAATGCTTCAATGGTGCCATCGCCACCATCGGCAATCGGGGACAGAGAAATTTTGTTGTCTAGCGAACATCGTCTGATACCATCGGCGATTGCGTGAGCGACCTGCGATGGCGAGAAAGAACCTTTGAAGGCCGATGGTGCAACTAGGTATTTCAGGGCGCTTGCTCCCGGACCAAACGTCGTTAACTATAGCCGTTTTGCATGAAAATTTATCACCAAGTGCTTGAAACGTCTGCTATTACCGGGTTGACAGACTTATATAATTCGCTTTGATGGTGCCGGCGGACGCGACGCCGTGACCCGAAAGGCGCATTTTTACTGAAATTTTCGTATTATAATCGGACACACTCTGGTTTATTCGAGTGCCTCCTGGGGTAAAATTTAAGTTGAAATGGAATTGACTTTTTACTGCGTTCGCGGGGATCTTCTTATGACCAGGCACGATGAGTTTGATGCAACAACAGCCGATTTTTACAACACGGTTGAGAACTCACCGGAGCCATGTAAGCCTTCCGAAGAACTGCTATACAGCAAAGACAGTCTCGGCGCTTTCAAGACCAATCAAGCCTGGCCAGGACGAAATTATTCACTCGTCGGCGAAGCGCACGTAATTGAACGTCGCACCATTGACACCATCAGCGCCACCAGAAGAGCAGCTTGCATTAACAACGTTTTGCAACTCGGACGCAACAATCAACACTGCGTCACCATTGAAGATGCGCTCACCGTCGCAGGTTTCGTGTCCTGTCTCAGTCGAGTCGAATATGCCTGGTTGAAGAAACAGTCACAAGGAACTCTGATCGGACCTTCGTACTGCCAGGAAGGCAACCTGATCGCAGAATCTTTCGCCGTCTGGCGCCGCGACGACGTCTGCAAGTCTGCGGGTCGCACGCACAACAGCTTCAGAAATTTCAGAGGCTCGCGCAGCACCGTTGCCACTCGCCACGAATCGTAAGTAAGAAACTCTTCTTTGTCACTTCAATCTTCACTAACAGTTAATCCTAGTGAATCGAATACCAGCTCTGCGTCTCGCCTTCGTGCGAAGTGTGTGGAGATTCTCCAGCGCGAACTTGTTCGATTTTCTCGACGCGCTTCTGGTGTCTTCCGCCCTCAAAAGGTGTATCGAACCACTGCTTGAGCGACTCTTCGATTGTAGGAACAGAAGTTGTTCGTCCGGCAAAACAAATGACATTCGAATCGTTGTGTTGACGGGAAAGCCTCGCCGTTTCGGCATCGTGGCAAAGCGCGGCTCGAATGCCTCTCACTTTGTTCGCGACGATCGATACTCCGATTCCCGAGCCGCAGCAAAGAACTCCGCGATCGCATTCGCCCTTCGAGACTGCGTCGGCAACTTTTCTTGCGTAATCCGGATAGTCGCAAGAGTCGGTCGAAAACGTACCGAAGTCTTCGAATTCGATGCCTTCCCTGGTCAGGTATTTCTTGATCGCTTCTTTCGCTTCGAAGCCTGCGTGGTCGCTTCCAATGCCTACCTTTTTCGTCATGTCGAATTCCTTGCGATGACTATCTAACAGTTCTGCGATTGTAGCAACCTGAAGACCGGGTCCTGTAACTCGGTGAACGGTTGTTAACAATACACTTGCGGCTCCCACTGCGGTTCTGGTTGGAAGATTGCCAAAATGGGCATATTTGCTGTAAGCATCCCAACGAGCTTCCAGGCGTTGGCACAGCGTGACTGTTCAGATTAAGGCAACGGTTCGAGTGAATGGAAGACCAGGAACAGGTACTCAAAGCTCTGGGACGAAGCGCTGAATCTGCTTCTAAGTCCGCGCCAGCGTCAAAACCGGCTGTTGGGCAAAGTCGAAGCGAGCTGGATATCGATGCTGAAAAATCAAAAGCTGATCTGATTGAAGAACTACAGCAGATGCGCCGACGCGTCGCTGAACTGTCACGCAGAAATAACAGTCCGGTCAATGATGAGCGCTCGAATGCGCAGCAATTGCAAGACATGTTTCAGCTCATCATTGATACCATTCCAGTCAGTATCTGGTGGAAAGATCGCGACTCGCGTTTTCTCGGTTGTAACTTGAAGGTCGCTCAAGCTGCGGGCTTCGAAAATCCGCACGACATGATCGGAAAATCCGATTACGATTGCCCCTGGAAAAAAGAGGAATCGGATTGGTTTGTCGAATGGGATCAAAAGGTGATGGCGCAGAATCGCGCTTACCATCACATCATCGAGCCCAAACTCACTGCTGATGGAACTCAAGCATGGCTTGATACCACAAAGGTGCCTTTGCATGACAGCCAGGGAAATGTAATTGGAACTCTTGGAACCTATGAAGATATCACTGAGCGCAAACTCGCCGAAATGGAACTCCGAGCAGCGCATGCCGAGCTCGCTAAGACGCACGCCGAATTGAGCAAAGCCCACGCTGATCTGGCCAACACACACGAAGAATTGCAAGCATCAAACGCGCTTCTCGAAGAACGTGTTGCCGAGCGGACAATGGCTCTTGAAGCAACTAATTCGCAACTGAAAGATCTCTCGAAGGAATTACTTTCCGCGCGCGATCAAGCGATGGAAGCATCGAAATATAAATCGAATTTCCTTGCTAACATGAGTCATGAAATCCGCACACCGTTAAACAGTGTAGTGGCAGTCACAGAGCTGCTTCTAAAGACAAAACTGACAGGCAGTCAGCAAGAATTCGTAGACATCATTCAACATTCTTCGCGCTCACTTCTCGAAATTGTTCAAGACATTCTCGACATGTCTAAAATCGAAGCTGGCAAAGTCGAGCTGGTCACAGAAGACTTCGATGTGTTCTCTGTAGTCGAGACAGTGACTGAATTGTTGAGAACCAAAGCGGAAGAGAAAGATCTCAAATTATCGTTCCGCTTTGACGGAGTGATACCAGTTCCATTGAAAGGTGATGCCGCCAGAATCAGACAAGTGTTGATCAATCTGGTCAGCAACGCTATCAAATTTACCTCTGTCGGTTCGGTGGAGCTGGTCATCGAGTCCAGCGAAATCACGTCGCAGCTGTGCGAGTTGAAGTTCAACATCATTGATACGGGAATTGGATTGAGCGAAGCAACGGCATCAAAAGTATTCGAACCGTTTACTCAAGCCGATGGATCGATTACCAGACGTTACGGCGGGACTGGGCTCGGGCTGTCGATTTGCAAGGAATTGGTTCAACTCATGGGCGGCGAACTCGGGGTGCAGAGCACTGAAAACGTTGGCTCGTGTTTCTGGTTTACCCTTCGGATAAAACCGGACGACAACTCTGTCTTGATAAATCCAAACGACTCAATTATCGGTATTCAAAATAGCCGTGCATATGAGGCTCCGACTGCTAAAGCATCTCGTACTGGGCGAAGCGGCATAGTGCTGGTTGCCGATGATAGCCCGTTAAATCGCAAAGTCACACTGCTCGTTTTGCATCATTTGGGATATCGAGGTTATGCCGTCAACAACGGACAAGAAGCTGTCGATGCGATGAAGACCGGTTCTTATGATCTGGTGTTGATGGATTGTCAGATGCCGGTGATGGATGGTTTTGAATCGACTAAGCGAATTCGCATCGGCGAAGACGAGTCAGGTTTGCGCACGCCGATCATCGCGCTGACGGCGCAAGCAATCGACGGCGATCGCGAGAAGTGCCTGGAGTCAGGCATGGACGACTATCTCACCAAGCCAATCACACCCGATCGACTAGCTGCAAAACTAGCCCGATGGCTGCCACTAGATTCGGTGAAGAGCTAAATGATTAAGTGTCGAGTTTAAGCGATCGATCGAATCAATCGTTCGAGCTAAACGTTCGACTTGAGCAAACGAGCCAAGCAAACGAGCTAAGCGAACGCTATGTGAACGAGCTGATGGTTACGACCTAAACGTACGCCGCGAGCATCTGGCAGCGAAGTTCATTTATATCTTTTGGCGTTTCGAAATTCGTCTTAGTTTCAACTACGTCTTTCATTCGATCGGCGCGGAAGATCAAGATTTCATCACGCTCGTGGCAGTATGCCACCACTAGCCACATACCTTCTTCTTGAAGCAAAACCAGAGGATCGATTGTGACCGAGTCGACGGTTTCGCGTTCTACGCAGTAATAATTTATTGAAGTCGTGTTGTGTTTGACGAGCGAACTTTCCAGCACTGGAAGCCGTTCTTCAATCGCGTACATCGGATAAGCAAAGGTGTGGTCGGCAAGGAATCTTTCGAATTTCCTGACTGTGTTTCTGTCGCTGACAAAAACTTCTTCCTCTTCTTCGAGGTAGAAAGGCGGTGTATTGGACGATTTCTTGTTTGTCTTTTTCGAATAGGTGTCCGAATTTCGGATGCGATTGAAGTCCTCTTCGAAATCGGTTTGATCCAATTTATCGTTTAGTCCTTCTATAGATAATTGCTTTGGTGTCGGGTTATTGAAGAACTCGTCAATCATCATCTCTTCGAGGTCGGACTCGAGACAAGCGAGTTCCAATTCTTCAAGGTCGCCGTCATCCAGATCGCCCACTCCAAGGACCGAGTCGACGATCGCGTCGGCTAGTTCGTTGGACATTACTTCCATCTGTGGACTGATAATCTGCGAAAGCTTGGTTATGACTTCTCGTATGAGTTCGTCTTTTTCTTGCGAGTGAATCGTCACTCCCGCCACTAACTTATCGAATAGTCTCGCGCCAGTGAGAAGAAGGAAACCCTCTTCCTGGGTGAGTTCGAGGTGGAATTCGTCTTGCATAAACGTACCTGCTTCACTAAGTTCGGACGAGCGGCAGTTAGCACGCTCATTGTGCCCCGGCTAGCCGACTTCTAGTCAGTCTGCTTCGCCCTCAAAGAAACTAAAGAACCGAATTAGCTCGTCCCAAAAATGTGCCTCTGAATCTAGCCTAGCACTGCTTTAATTATTCGGGTAGTGATTTGCTTGTTTTTCCAAAATTCCATACCGCAAGGCGCCAACAGACGTGTGATCTTGCGATAGATCGCAAGCTCAAGCTGAAAGCCATTATCAGTCCCAATTTCGCTTGCATTGCCGATAAATCGTACTCGGATAGCATGATCAGGAGCGGATTCCCGCGATTGCGATTTACCAGACTGATCGAAAAGTGTTGTCTGGATTACATTCTGTCCGGTGCCGAGACCCCGATAATTTTCAGCGCGTTAGCGAGCACTTGCCTGGTCGCCATGACTAATCCCAGACGCGCTTTCATGACCGGAAGATTGTCCGGAATTATCACTTGCGATTCTTCGTAGAACTTCTGCAAGGTGTTTGCCAGTTCATATGCATAGTGTGAAAGCCTGCCGGGCTGCCAGTTGACGGCCGCGTCCCGCACTTCTTCAGGAAGTGCTTGTAGTCGCATGATCAAATTTTTCTGGTGGATAAACTTGTCTGGATCTTCATCGAAAACTGCCAGGAATAAATTCGGATCCGAATCAGAAGACCCATATTCTTGTTTGAACTGCTCGAACATCTCGGCTGTGAGAGGCGCTGGGCGTTCTTCTCCGCTTTCTCGGTCAATTGACGGCTCGACCGCTTTGCGCAGAATTGACGAGCAACGGGCGTGCGCATATTGAATGTAGAAAGATGGGTTCTCGCGTTTTTGTTTCTTCGCCAACTCCAGATCGAAGTTGATCGGATTATTCGGGTTTGACTCCGCAAGGAAGTACCGAACCGCATCAACTCCGACTTCGTCCATGACTTCGTCGAGCATGACGACGGTGCCTCTGCGCTTGGACATCCGTACAGCCTTTCCGTCGCGATTGAGATTAACGATCTGAGTGAGCAGAACCTGCAATTTCTCAGAATCAAAACCAAGAGCTTTAACGACTGCTTTCAATCCAGGAACTTGACCATGGTGGTCAGCACCCCAGATGTTGATCATCAGGTCGTAGCCTCGATTGAATTTGTCCAGATGATAGGCGGCGTCGTTAGCTAAATAAGTGTAGTCGCCGGTGCTCTTTTTCAAAACGCGATCTCGTTCGTCGCCGAGTTCTTTCGCTTTGAGCCAGAGCGCACCATCTGCTTCGTATGTGAAGTTGTTGTCGGTTAGGATCTGCATTGCTTCGTCGACTTTATTTTGAGCGTGCAACGAACTTTCAGAAAACCATCTGTCGAATTTGATGCCCAGCCGTTCGAGCAACTTTTCCTGATGTTCCTGAATGATTTTTTTAGTGGCATTGCCTACGGTGACAGCAGCTTCGTCTCCGGTAAGTGAAAGAAATTGGCTGCCGTATTGTTCGATTACTTGATCGACATACTCAATCAGTGACTCTTCAGGGTAGCCGTCAGACGGATACTCAACGTCCTTGCCGAGTTTACGTTGATAACACGCAAACGCGCAATTTCCCAATGAGGCGATCTGCGCACCGGCATCGTTGACGTAAAACTCTTGTTCGACTTTATATCCGGCGAAGGCAAACAGGTTTGACAAACAACTACCGAGAACCGCTCCACGACCGTGTCCTATGTGCAGGTTGCCGGTCGGATTAGCGGATACGTATTCGATCAGAACTTTCTTGTCCCCACCCACGGTATCACGACCAAAATCTTCTTTGCGAATATGGATCTCTTTAATAACGTCTGTAAGCCACGTGGTGCCAAGCCTGAAGTTGATGAAGCCGGGATTGGCAACTTCGACTTTGGTGATGGAACCATTCATCGTTTCTGGTGTCTGATTGATGTACTCCGCCAAAATGTTAGCAATTTGAATTGGAGACGAACGTGCATGGCGCGCCAGTTTCAGCGCGATGCCACAGGCGAAATCTCCGTGCTCCGGAAGCTTTGGTTGTTCGATTACAACCGGCTCCGGACATTCGGTTAGCTCTCCCATTTTTTTGTCGAAGCGAGCTTGTTCAAAAGCTCTCTCTACCAGGTCTTTCAGGCGTTCTTTGATCATGATGTTTGTACAGGGTCTCCTGACGTAAGTAAAATTCGCTGGTATTCGCTAAAAAATTGAATTGAATAGTTGAGCTTCGATGTTGATTGAACCGTTTCAGTTTCACATCAAACATTCAGTTTAGTTTTAAACTTTGACTTTGCTCAATTCGGTAATGAGCGCTGTGGCAAACTCTTCAGCTGCGTCCGGCCCATTAGCCGTGATGATTTTTCCATCTTGAACGACAGGCTGTTTGACATAATTTGCCTTGCCATTTTTCAACGCTTCTAACGACTCAGGGCATTCCCAGACCGTTGCTTGTTTGTCAGTCAAAATGCCGGCATTGGCAAGAGCGGCTCCTGATAAGCAGATTGCCGCGACGGGCTTGTCAGCTTTGACGTGGGTTTGCAGGAGTTGATGCAGCTCGCTGTTGTCCCAGAGGTGCTCGGGAGAACCCATGCCGCCGATTACTACGACCGCTGCGAAATCACTGCTTTTGAGGTCTCTAATCGTGCTCTGCACCATGGTTTTGCCGCCCAACATGCCGGTCGCTTCACCCACCTTGGTGGAAGCCACAACCGTCTCGGCGCCTTCTTGCTCGAAACGTTCTTTAGGGACGAACAACTCCTCATCGCGGAATGCTTCCGGTGCGATTACAAGTGCTACTTTTAAACCTTGAAGCTTTTTGCTGACCATGGCTGAACCCCCTGAGAGCGGTCGACATGGGCTAATTGGAGTTCACTTGAACCAATTGCCGATGACAGCATGCGATCATATTACAAATTGAGTTGCAAGGAAGGCGTTTGCAACCGTTCATTGCCTTTCGGTACCATGCAGAAATTCCTGAAAGTCAGTTTTTGGTTCTTCCACGCTAGAGTCGAATGTTTTCACGCCCTTTGTTTCGGACTTTGGATCAACGGGTTCGTTGCCAGTTGGCGCAACCGTGTCGAAATCGGAAAACAATTGGGCACTGCTATGTGCCTGAAAATTTTTGACGGCACGGTTGGTGATGCTTCCGCATCCGGTCACATTGACATACCCGAGTTTCGGAATTGTTGCTAATTCTTGTAATGCTCTGTACGTGAGCCGTGTGAAATGTCGCACACCTCTTGCTGGAAAATCCACTGAGTCAGGGAGGTGATAAATCATTGTCGCAGACGCACACGTTGACCCATTGGGTAATCGAACCACCACCAGTGGTGCTTTTCGGTTTTAAACATTTGGTGCAAGTTTCTGGTGGCATCTAAAGCTGTCCGGCAACGGTGATACTCGATCCTTCTGGCGGAGCAGAAAATTAGTCGAAAGCCGTCAAGTATTATAGACCTCGTGGACATCACTTTATTCGCGGGAATCTTCTGAGGCTCAAGGTCCGTTTAACCCAAACGCGTCAGGACCGTCTTGCCCTGTGTTGTAGAATTTTCTCCCAAGGTTTCGCGTTAGCAAACCATTCTGCCGAGTAAATGTCAATTTATAGATTGAGGGTACGTGAGCATTTCGGGTCTCACTCAGGTGGAGTTTTTCGATTTTCGATTTTTGCAATGTGTCTAGAATCCTTTCTGTCACTAGTGTTTCAGAAGCATCCAAATCAACCAGATTCCTCAAAAGTTGTACGTTTTTCAACGTATTATTGGTGGCATCTGTTAAATTTAAATCGAGCTTCGTCAATTTGGGTAGCCGCGCCAGAGGAGACAAATCGATCGATCGCAAACCAGAGCACCTGGATAACGATAAATGTCTAATTGATTGGATCGTAGCTATGTCAGCCAGAATTTGTTTGCTCACCTTGATGTTCGTAAAAGTAAGGGTCGATAAATTCGATCTACTTAGTCGGCGAATACCGGTTTTGTCAGTCGTGCGGCAATTAATTATCAATGATCGCAGCCTGGGCAGCTCGGACAATACCTGAAAATGCTGTTCGCTGAGAGGTTGACCTTCAATCGCAAGAGCTGTCAGAGGCAGCTTCTTCAGAAGTTTCAAACCGTCAGGGGAAATATCTGATCTGAAAAGGCTAAGGGCTATGATGGAGTCGTTGCGATCGACAAATTCAGCGAGTCCCATATCATTTAAGTCTGCTTGTACGGAGACCTCACGTTTGGGGAGATCAGGGTTCGCCATAGCTATCTCCGAATCGGCATCAGCTGCCATAGTAGATAGTATGGGCTTGCTGCGAAAAAGAAATTTGCTAGATTTTGGATTTGAATCTTTAGCAGGTTCGTAAAGCTTTTTAAGCTCTGTGAAATAAAAAATGCCCAATCCCATCGCTGTTAGTGCAAGAGATGTTGCGATTACTACATTTGTGGGTCGCCTGAAGCTGCCCGTTGCAAGATGATTGTAGACAGTAGAAGTTGCGGCGTCGGCACTTGCTTCGTTGGGATTATTCGGGTCTCTAGGATATTCTCTGGGCACCGCATTCAGTGCTCGCCTCAAGCCATCGGCGCTTCGATACCGTTCTGCCGGATTTTTAGCCAGGCAGGTTTCGACGATCTTGGCAATCGCCATAGTGGTTGGTGTTTCCTCGAAATAATCGAGAAGGTCCGGTGGTTTTTCTTGGGCGTGCAGGGCGATTATCTCCAGCGGACTTTCTGCCTGAAACGCTTGAGTGCCGGTAAGCGTTTCATACATTATGCAACCAAGGGAATAGATGTCTGAGCGTCGGTCGAAGTCCCGTCCCATAGCCTGATCCGGACTCATGTATGCAGGCGTGCCGACCAGCGCGGTGCCATTATATATGGTGGTCGTTTGGAGATGCTCTTGCAACTTTGCTACGCCAAAATCGATCAAGTGAGCTTCGATTCCCCCGTCGTTTTCAACAATTAAGATATTGCTGGGCTTCAAATCTCGATGCAGAATGTGTGAGTTATGCGCGTATTCCAGCGCCCCTGCCAATTGGATAAATATCGTGATTGCGGTTTCGAAGTCCAGCCCACCCTGATCTTTTATAAGTGTTTCTAAACTGGTACCAGGCACATACTCTATCACCATAAATGGTATGCCACTATGGGTGCCACCAAAGTCGAGGACCTTGATTATATTAGGGTGCGATAGTTTGCTTGTTGTTCTTGCTTCGTTTTGAAAGGACAGCAGAGCGTCTCGATCTAAAACTCGCAGGATCTTTACTGCGACTCGTTTTCCCAGGAGCCGATCGCGGCTGAGGTAGACAGTGCCACTGACGCCTGATCCCAAAATCGCGACGGGTTTGTATCTTTCCGTTGGAAATTTACCGCTCTCGAATTCAATTTCGACTTCGCCTTGGTCATCGAATCCTTTGAAGGAAGCTTGTTTGAAGTTGCTGTGTGATGGTGAAGATTGCCCTTCCGGTCGATTGCAGGTGCAGCCGTCTTGCTGAAAAATCCACTGGGTGAGAGAACCTGAGCGCTGGTCTTTTATCGGTTTGCCGCACGAATTGCACCGTGTGATCTCTTCTGCCGGCACTGAAGCATTCGTGCCGTCACACGAGCAGACGTTGACCCATTGTGTGATTGAACCACCCTGAGCGCTTTTAGGTTTTAAACACTTGGCGCATTTGTCCGGTGGCATTTAATTTCAGGTATCGCGTTCGAGGAGTTTCAAGAAGTATTGCGCAGATTTTTAACATCATACCCTACTGAATCCCCGGTCATTCTTCAAACATTTTGGCGTCGTCTCTGTCAAATTTCGAAGAGGAATTCAGCACCACTCGTTTATCGGTCTCGGTCTCAAACTTTTTCACCAGCGTTTTGTTTATTTCCGGGGTGGACGTGACATGAATCTGAACCAGGGATTTTGACTTTGACAGTGTTGGAAAAACATTCTTTGTGACGCGAGTCAAATTGAGAATCAGAACCCTGACGCTGGTTCGCGAAATTGGCTTGAGGGTGGCATCGGTGGCGTCCGAGTTACTGAGGTCCAGTGCGAAAAGATCGGTTGCTTTAGAAAGCGGAGCGATGTCAATTTTCGCTAAGCCGGTGCAATTTATAAAGGTCAACGTTTGCAATTTTTTGATTTGCGCAATGTCTTTTAAATTTTTTGTCGTGAGTTCAACGAAAGAGAATCTGAGATAATTGATGTTGGAGCGCTTCAGCTCGGCGATTCCGTCCATGTCAATTTTTCGTTGCACTCCGAAATTGACGAGTGTAACCGATTTTAGTTTGCTCAGTTCGTATAAATGTTGCCTCGTCAAATTCATGTTTTCCAATTTGATCATCGAGATCGGTACCTTGCTCAGGTGGCGCAGACCCTCTGGAGAAATGTTCGATTCCAGAATGTTAATGTTTTCGAGGTTGGGAAAATCGTGGACAAGATTGGCGAGACCGGCGTCTGTTTCGTTGTGCAGTGTGATGTGTGTGATATTGCGCATCGGCTTGCTTGGACGCGTCCGTCCAGTTTCGCTGGGGGCCGGCGTACCAAGGGCGATTGGCAATAATTCCCTGGGTTTTGCCGAGTTGGTATCGGGTGCATCTGATGCCGTATTTGTATACGCGAAGAAGTAAAACGCCAGCGGGACTGAAAGTGAAAAAAGCAGCAGCACTATGACTGCGGCAAACGCCGACAGTCCTAGCGCTCCCTGCGGTTTGTCCTGGCTGCTTTCACTATCGAGGAGCTGGGTTTGACGAGTGGGTTCTCCATAGCCTCCAGCTTTCTTTTTAGGTTCTACTGGTATCTCATACAGTGCCCGTTTTAAATCATCCGCTGATTGGAAACGCTGTGCTGGATCTTTTGCCAGGCAAGTGGCAATAACTCGGGAGAGTGCCGTGGTTACTGGTGTTTCATTGATATAATCCAGGATCAAGGGCGCCGCTTTTTGGGCGTGCATTGCGATCAACTCCATCGGATTGTCGGACTCGAAGGCGAGTCTTCCGGTCACGGTTTCGAACATCACGCAACCGAACGAATAAATGTCCGAGCGCACATCGAATTCCAGACCGGAAGCCTGATCCGGACTCATGTACGCCGGAGTGCCGACCAGTGCCGTGCCATTGTATACGGTGGCAGATTGGTAATAAGTCTGCAGTTTTGCAACACCGAAATCGATTAGAAAAGCGTCAAAGGCAATTTCACTTTCAACAATCAAAATGTTGCCGGGCTTCAAATCTCGGTGCAAGACGCCGATTCCATGCGCGTATGCAAGCGCCTTCGACAGTTGCATGAAGATCCTTATGCTGCGGTCCAGATCGACACTTTCGTTTTCGTTGATGACAGATTCGAGACTCTTACCCGCGACGAGTTCCATCACCATAAAAGGTACGCCACCATCAGTGCTACCAAAGTCCAGGACTTTGACGATATGAGGATGGGTCAATTTGCTGGTTGTTTTGGCTTCGTTTTGAAATGCAAGAAGTGCTTCGCGGTCTATTGATCTCAAGACTTTGACTGCGACTTCCTTTTGAAGCAAGCGATCGTGGCTCAGGTAAACAGTGCCGCTCGATCCGCTGCCTAAAATTTTAAGCGGACCATATCGCTCCAGAGGAAACTTTCCAGTTTCTGTTTCAATCTCGTCTAATTCAATGCCACCACTATCGGTGTGCTCTTCGAAGTCCACCGGCATTGGTGCGGCCCCGAATTCCAGATCGGGACGATCGCAATTGCAACTGTCGCGCTGAAAAATCCACTGAGTAAGTGAGCCGGAACGCTGTTCGCGAGCCGGCTTTCCACAGGTCTTGCAACGCACAGCGTCTTCGACTTCAGATCGAACCGAAGATACTTTATCGCAAGAACAAATAATGATCCATTGAGTGAGCGATCCAGCTTGCGCGCTTTTCGGTTTTAAACATTTAGCGCATTTTTCTGGTGGCACGTCTGGCAGTTAATCCGTCAGTGAGCTTCCTGATTGAATACGTTCTGCATATCGTTCCAAAGTTTTTTCCAGCGAACGGGTTGCTGTGTGCCGGCATCGACGCCAGCTCCGCGTTGTCTGATTTTAATTACTTCGGTTTGGAATTGATCGTTTAGAGCTTTTTTCTGATTCTCGTCCAATACTTCTTTCTTCTTCAAAAGCGTTTGAGTGGCTTTCATTTTAAGCTTGCTCTTCTTGCCTTCGATTTGTTGTTGAACCAGCAGGATCTCGGTGGCATCCGGCTTTGAACTAGCTAGCAATTTTCTGAATTTCTGTTGCAAGGACTGAATCTCGGGCTGCGTTGACTGCAACTCTTGAAACCATTCGTGATCGCATTGTTGGATTTTCACAATCTGCTCTTGTGTCAGATTGAGTTTGCTGTAGTCGATATTGCAGTTGTCGCAGTCTTGTGCAAGACCAGCCGCGGGTGCGGCTGCCAGCATAAATGCGACAAGTGCAATACTTCTACTCATGCGCCCGTCATTCATAAACCACTGCCTCAGCCGAATCAGTCGGCTCCTGGAATGATGATTCTATCAGGTATTGTTCAGGAGAAATTGACGCCATTAGTTGCTCATCAGGAGATGATAACCACATTGCCAATGATCCGAGCAAACCTACAACTGCCGCAGCTGCAGCTGCCATTACCGCGACCCGAGGACGAACTTTTTTCTTCGTCTTTTGTTGTTCGCGCGGTGTGAATGGCACCACTTGCATTTTGACTTTGATTCCGGGCCAGAGGTTCAGGTTTTCCGGAATGTTCGGTGTGTAATGCGTCTTGATCAGATCGCCGACCGTGGTGATACCTTCATATGTCTCACGACAAGGTACGCACTCGATCAAATGCGAAGTGATAAAACGATGGCGAGTACTATCGACTTCCTGATCGGAATAAGCCGAGAGATCTTCGCGCACTGTTTCGCAATCGGACTCCAATTTATTTTTGACCGCAGACCAGATGTCTACTTCGATGTCCGCAGGTAATGCGAGACCTTTAGATAAGAGTTGATTGGTTGCATTCAATAGTTTGAATTTATCCAGGCACTCAGCGCAGTCGTCAAGATGTTGCTTGACTCCTTCTTGTGCCGCGGATGGTAGTTCGCCATCTAGATAAGCTGACAAGTCTTCTTCTATAACAATACAAATACTTGGCAGCTCGTCTTTCAAGCTGGCCCATAAATCGGGCATCGCGCCGATATTCCCGCATTCCTTTGTAAGGAGTCCACTTAAGGACTTTACGGTTTCATATCTGGTCGCGCAGTCATCACATTCGGTCAAGTGACCGTTGATGTCTTTGGACTCATTCACGCCAAGCTCGTTATCGAGCAAAGCCGATAAGTCTTCTTGATAATCTGTACACGTTCTCAGCATTAGCTGGAGACCTCGCTTGCGGACTCGGTGCTTTCCAGGTAGGGCTTAAGCATTTCTTGCAATTTGAGACGGGCGCGCGCTATCCGCGATTTGACCGTACCCATTTCAGTTTGTGTTATGTCTGCAATTTCTTCGTAGCTTAATCCTTCCACCTCCCTCAAGACGATGGCGGTCCTAAACTGTTCCGGCAGTTTCAACATTGATTCGCGGATTACTTCTGAAAGTTCCTTGTTCTGTAGCTTGTCATGAGGGAGCTCCGTATCATCGGGGATATCCCGAGTGGCTCCATCTTCAGATTCATCGCTGGCAAGGGCTACGTCCATGGACACTGTCGGCAGTCTGCGCGGGCGTTTCCTTAGTTCGTCATAAAACAGATTGGTGACGATTTGGGTGAGCCATGAACGGAAAGCTGCAGGATTTCTAAGGTTATTAATAGAACGCCAGACGCGAATAAAAACTTCTTGAGCCAGGTCGGAAGTGTCCTGCCAGTCGGGCGCCAACTGATACAGGAGAGCAAAAACGGTCTTTTGGTGGCGTTTGACCAGCTCTTCGAAGGCCTGGGGCTCGCGACGCTGGCAAGCTAAAACAAGGTCCCGGTCGCTCTGCTGTGAATATGCGGTTGCCATGATTAGTCCTTAACTACACCTACGTAATGGTATCACCTGATTGAGCGCATCTAAATATATACAGAAAGAGATGCAAACGAGCAGACTGACCGCTTCTATATTGTATTCGACACTCGCGTTTCTATCTTGAATTCTTAGCAATTCCCGCACAGCATGCTGAAATCGGGCTGAATATGCATGGTGGATTGATGCGGCATATTTGTTCGATATCGGTGTGGGCTAGGATTGCCCGCACGCTCGCGATATTCCTCGTAACAATTGACGTAAAAGCGCATCAAACCTTGTATGTGTTTAATTAACCGCCAACAAAAAATGGTAGCATAGCCAGGCTGGCGTTACTCCAGGCGGAGAAACGTCCATCAAAGGCGAGGAGCCGAGCTATGTTGTTTGGAAGAACGGCTGGCCGCAACGAATCCACGTCCACTCGGCTCTCAGAAATCCTTTTCCAATGAGGTACACAAATTGTCTACGCGCTATTTATTCACGTCGGAATCAGTGACTGAAGGTCACCCCGACAAGGTCTGCGATCAAATCTCGGACGCAGTGCTCGATACCATTTTGACGCAGGATCCAAAGGCGCGTGTGGCTTGCGAATGCGCAGCATCAACCGGACTGGTTCTGGTTATCGGTGAAATCACCACCAAAGCGACGATTGATTTCCAGGAACTGGTCAGAAGCGTAATCAAAAGCATTGGATACGAAGGCGAGAAGGGCGGCGGCTTTGATGCCAATTCTTGCTCCATCCTTAATGGTTTAAACAAACAATCTCCAGACATCGCTCCAGCTGTCAATTCCGCTCGCGATGACGAGTCCGAACTGGGCGCAGGCGATCAGGGCATGATGTTCGGATTCGCTTGTGATGAGACTCCGGAGCTTATGCCAATGCCAATCTCGGCAGCTCACAAGCTGGCGCAAAGATTGACCGAAGTCAGAAAGAACGGCACTCTCAAATACCTTCGTCCAGATGGCAAAACTCAAGTAACCATCGAATATGAAGACCACAAGCCGGTTCGCGTTGATTCGATCCTGATTTCGACTCAACACGATCCTTCTATAGATAAACTAACGGCAAACGAAGAAATCCGTCAGCGCATCGAAAACGATCTCAAAGCGTACGTCATTAAGCCAGTCTTCGACCTTCTCGGAATCAAACTGGATGACAAAACCAAGTATCTGATCAATCCATCTGGTCGTTTCGTCATCGGCGGTCCTCACGGAGACGCTGGTTTGACGGGCAGAAAGATTATCGTCGACACCTATGGCGGCTACTCGAGACACGGCGGTGGCGCTTTCTCAGGGAAAGATCCGACAAAGGTTGACCGTTCTGCCGCTTATGCCGCGCGCTGGGTCGCGAAAAACATCGTCGCTGCCGGTCTGGCTTCCAAATGCGAAGTCCAAATCGCTTACGCTATCGGCGTTGCTCGTCCAACCTCATTGCACGTGACCACGTTCGGAACAGGCAAAATTGCCGACGATGAAATCACCAAGCTGATCAGCGAAAAGTTCGATCTGCGCCCACAAGCAATCATTGCGCACTTCAAGTTGAACGAACAACCAAAACTTCACGGCGGAAGATTCTTCCAAAACGTGGCAGCCTATGGTCACTTCGGACGACCTGACCTCGATCTGCCATGGGAAAAGCTTGACCGTGTAGACGTTCTCAAGCCAGCTCTAGCTAAGGCAACCAGCGTTTAGTCGCATAGGCTAACGCTTGTGATGCTCTAAAGTCGGAAATCGAAGTAGACAAGTGCTCTTGACCAGCATTAATCACCTGTTAAGTTGTTGTATTACACGTTTAGCAGCATCATTTTCTGCCGATATAATGGATACCTGGCAGTCTAAGGTAGTCGTACGTCTTGGTAAATGTGATACATAAATGACTTCCGGCAATATCAAGGTAAATCCTGACACGCCGGATGAATATTCGGTGGAGTTGAATGATGGTGAGGTTCTTCACATTGGTCGCCGACCGGCGCCTGGTGGAGTGAAGAAGCTCATATTGCCTTATCCGGAGGTTTCCGGGCAGCACGCTGAAATTCGTTGTGCGACAGAAGGCTGGACTGTCATGGACAGAAACAGCACCAACGGCACTACCATCAACGGCAAAGTTTGTAATTCCGGCGAAGAGTATCCGCTCAAGCACGGCGATCAAGTGCGAATCGCTCAGTATGAGCTGCGCGTGTTTCCACCGTTAAGTCACAACATCGAGATGGATGCTGAAGACGGTGAGGAAGATTCACAGGACAGAACCCAGTACAGCATCAAGTTTATGAATGCCACCATTCTGGTTGGCGACATCAAGAAATTCACCACTCTGATGGAGAGTTACGCCACTTCACCTGAAGTCGTAATGGGCGCAGCGCAGCGCGTCTTCGAAACATTGAGCGATGAGATCAATAACAACTTCGGTCAATTAGAGAAGATTGCCGGTGATGCGATCATGGCGTACTGGGCTGGTGACAGCTCGACCGAGGGCGCTCGTTTGCCCGCATATCAAGCTTGCCAAACAGCGCTGAAATTGCGCGAAGTGATCAAGCGAATCGGCAATGACAGCAAGATCTGGCCGTTTACTGATTATCCATTGAACCTCGATATCGCACTGGCAACCGGACCGGTAGCTGCCGGATCACTCGGGCATTCCGCCGGAAATCCTGCGGTGCTTGGTGATACTGCCAACCTGGTTTTCCGGTTGGAAAAACTGATTGGTGACGATCGTCCAGGCGACATCATTGTCGATGGCAACACGTTCACGCTATCCAACGATCGTTGCAATTTTGAGTACATGGGCTCTTATAATATAAAAGGTAAGACTAAGGCAGTCGAAGTTTACAGGCTGCTTTCCACAAGAAACTAGGAGCTGAGTTGGCAGGCAAGCAAGAGTTAGAGAAGCAAGTTGGGCGGCTCTTAATTGGACGAGTGCCGGCTACAGATCTCACTCCCGAGTATAAAGCCGCGCTTGAGGCTGGTACCGTCGGCGGTATTTGCCTGTTTCGAGAAAACGCTGAAACTTTAGAACAACTTGCTACCTTGATTGGTGACGCGGTCAGCGCGTCGAGCCATGTTCCTGTGGTTTGCACCGATCAAGAGGGTGGTGCTGTTCAGCGATTCGATCGGGCGATTACACCGCTACCATCGGCGATGGCATTGGCTGCCAGTGCTGATGAAGAAACGGTTGAGAAGATTACTTGTTTGAGTGCGCGTCAGCTCAAAATGCTTGGCGTCAATTGTCTATTGGCGCCGGTCTTGGATGTAATCTCTAACTTCGCTAATCCGATTGTGTCGACACGCGCTTTTGGAATTTCGCCTGACAAAGTCGCAAAATTCGGGCGCATCGTTGCCGAAGCAATTTCGGCAGAAGGGATTGTTCCGGTCGGAAAACATTTCCCTGGACATGGCGCCACGACTGAAGATTCGCACGTCGCTTTAGCGATCAATAAATTGCCGGTCGAGGCACTTTGGAAAAAAGATATCGCTCCGTTTAAAACTATTCTCGATGCACTGCCTATCGTTTTGACCGGGCATATCTGGGTTAGTGAGATTGATGAAGAGCCTCTTCCTGCCAGTCTCTCGCCAAGAATTACTGAATCTATTTTGAGAGGATATCTCGGATTTAAAGGCATCGTCATGACTGACGATATGGTCATGAAAGGCATAACTGCATCATTTGGATTGGGCGAAGCTTGCGTGCGCGCAGTCGAAGCCGGGGCTGATCTGGTGCTGGTTTGCGGCTCGTTTGCGGAACTGCAAGAAGCATTCGACGCGCTTCTTGCCGCTGCAAAATCCGGGCGCATCTCTGCAGAGCGCCTGGAAGATTCCAGAAAAAGGATCAAGGAGCAGTTCAGTAAGAAGCCTGTTACTTGCGATCCCGAGAAGCAAGAGCGCAAATTCACGCGACTGACGAAACTGATCAAAGACGGAGAGCGTCTCAGTTACACTGCGTCGATCAAAGGCATCTCAATTTTGCGTGGACACATACCAGAACTCGCCGGAAGCAAATGGACCGTGCTGGTTCCCGATCATCCGCGCTATTCGCTGGATTTGCACAAACACATTCTTGAAACTCTTGGAGTCGACGAAAGCGTGATTGCGGTTAGAAGATATCCGCTCCAACCTTCGTTCAATGAGGCCACTGCGATAACCGAGGAAATGAAAGGACAGAACGTCGTATTCGTTACGTTCAGAGCTCTGCATTTCGAAGAGCAGTTTCGGCTTGCTCAGATGGTGGCCGATATCACTCGGGAGAAAGTTGCCGTCTGCACCGACACGCCGTTCGATTTGCACGGCTTGCCGGACTGGCCGAATGTTCTTGCCACGCACGATCCGTCGGACCAGGCCATGAAAGCTATGGCTCAAGTTTTCGCAACTCGTATTGCAACCGGCAGCAGTCCTGTACAATCAGATCCAGTACCAGTTTAATTTTCGCCACGGCGACTTGGTAGATTTGAACAGACCAATTCCTCGGAAAGATTGAGGTGAATTGTGAGCGATCAGAACAATGACGTGCCACCACAGGTGGAGATAATTCCTCCCGGCGCCGGCAGCTCCTCGGCACATAACGCCGCCCGGCAGTCATTCATGCATGGCTATTTGAAGAAAGCCGGTAAGATAACGGCGCTCTTTGCGATCATCGGATGCTGCTTTATGATGTTTGCGGCGTGGATGATCGTCAGCACATTCGAGCGCGTGCTCTCTGCCGCGTCGGCTCCCATGCCGGCTATCACTCCCGGCAAGTAGCGATTTTCAGCTGGAACGAATGTCGTGAAACTGAATGACCGGTGCGGCGAGCAGGATGGCCTGCGCCTTTGCTGCTTCAGCCGCCGCTAAAATATATGAGAGGTCTGTGCAGTCTTCTGGAATGCACGCGACACCGAATGCAAGAGATAACTTGTCGGAGTGGCCTCCTCCGGGAAGCGGCGTGCTCAGCAAAGTGTTGACGATGCGCTGAGCAAAGATGTTGGCGCCGGCACTCTTTGTGTTAGGCAAGATCATGGCGTAGTCGTATGTTTCATAGTGCGCGACCATGTCGATGTGGCGCTTCAACTGGCTGATTCGACGGAAGACTTCTGCCACTGCCACCACATCTAGTGGCTCGCGTTTAAACTCAGGCGGTCCTTTCACCATTCGCATTTCCATAATCATTACCGACAACGGACTGCCACTGCGATATCCGCGGAAATACTCCTGCTCAAGGAAGTAGAGAAACGCGGGGTAAGTGAACATTCCCGTTTCCGGACGACGAAGACTCATCATCACAGAGTGAATGAAAGTCGGATCGATTGTTTTCGGCTCGAGATTTTCGGTGCCGTTGTCCGGACCGCTGAAATCGTTGGTGAAGGCGATCACGTCTCGTTCTAACAGGTGAATAATTGCGGGCACCCAGAGACTTTGAGGTAATTGCAGGCGAGTCGAAATCTGCTTTAAATTGCTTTTCTCATCGATCGACGTGTAGAGGCTGCGCAGTACAGGCTGCGCCACGGGCGCGCTGGTCGATGTACGCGCATCGAATTCTTCCTGCGAGATATTCATATGCTTGCGTTGCAAAATCGATTCTGGCCAAAGTCCGGCATTCTTCAAATAATTGATTTGATCTTTCAGTTTGATGCCGCGCAAGACCAAGCTCTCAAGCGAGTTTCGCACATTTGATTTATCCGTGCGTTTGCGAACGATGAACTCGTATTTACCTTCGCGCCATGTCACCATTTCCAGAATGCATTCGTCGCCGGTGAGCTTTCCAATCTCCGCGTAAGTCGGCTCTCCATCAACAAAGTAGAGTTGTGCCTTTTCGTTATCGCGATGAACTTCAAGGCACCCCGTCATCTTCGCGACCAACAGCGATTGCAAAAGCGATCCGATTTGAACAAGTGAAAGATCACCTGTATGTTCAGTCGTACCGCGCGTCCACGAGTTGTCCTTCAGTCCGAGTTGCGAAAGACGCGCGATGTCGACTTCGTGCGTTTGCAGCGCTTGCATATAATAGGTATCGCGTTTCTTGGTCTGGTCGCGAAAACTTTCGTTGACCGAAATCGCACCATCGATCTGTACCGCGTGGTGCGCTTCACTGGAGGCGGAAACGATCAAGTTGTAGACCAGCAGCACATCGCAAGTTCTGTATTCCCAGAGCAGTTTTTTATCTCTGTCCTTACCGCTATTCAGCCTCCATTCGGTATCGCCACCGCGCACCGGACACTGAATATCCAACGAAAATTCGATCAATTTATCGGGCGTAAACCACGAGACCACAACTAACCTGCCGCGCCGTTCCATCGCTTGCGACAGGAAATGATGAATCTCTGACAGACCTGGAGCCGCCGGTAATGTCTGCAGAATCTTAGCCAAGCTGGTTTTCTTCAGCATGTTCGGTTGATGATGTCCTTCTGAGCTGCCAAACGCAATTGTCGACCTCGAAAGATATTCCCGAATGGCGCGCCAATTAACCCGAACGACGCTTTCGCAGAGGCGGAATTCGAAGCGCGTAAGTGTTCAAATTGGTCTAGATGGAGCGGCCTTGAGTCGCCACGACGGTGAATCGGTTTTGATCATCGTTTAGAACGTGGAAGTTGCTCGGAGTATTAACGTCGTGCAAACGTGACCGCCGCTCAATATTGAAGGTGGTCATTCATAGTTCGTTTGCGTGATTGCTATTTCTGAAGCAGCTCGTCGCCGATTTTGCCGAAAGTTTGAAACGTTTCAGTCGCTGTCGAAACCAGCTTGGCACGCTCGGCTTCGGAGAATTCGACTTCGTTCATCGCTTGTTTGAAATTATTCCAGCGCTCGCGTTGTTGTTCGCCGTATCTGTCGAAGTAGCTTGCGCCTGCCTCGGGCAAGTCCAAGCCTTTGCGCAAAGCTTTGGCGAGGAATTTTGCACCATTGGTGCTGCCTTCCAGAACGTACAAGTAGCCCAGCAGAGCGGCTGTTTCATTTTGCGCTGTGTCGTTCATTGACGCGATCAACTCAGCGGTCGCTTTCAGTGGTACGGCTAACTCCGGCTTTTGACCGAGGTATTCGAGGTCGTTAACGATGCTGGTTTGATCGTGGTGGTATTCTCTGACGACATGCTTGATAGCAGGATTGTCTGCCTGAGCCTCGATCAAGCTGGAGACGCCTGTGTGAATCAAATACAGCTGTTGCAAGTATCGACCAAGCTCATCTTTGTCAACTTTGGCGCCGCTCAGTTTGTGCTGAAACTCGTTGGCTTCCGCCGAGTTGTGCATGTCGGATGTCGAATCACGCAACAATTCCATTACCGTTACTGTGGTCATTTATTGATCGCCCTCTCTCACTGATGCTCGCTGGAGTCGGTCTTGAATGCCTGACCAGCTGTCGGTTGACGGTACTTCTTCAACGATAATCAAATCGCATTCGAGATTATCGAGTTGTCGCAAACTTGAATACAATTTGCGCGCGTAATTATCCGGATCGCCAGGAGCGACTATCCATGCGGTGTTTGCTTGTTGCGTTGCATTGTCTCGTTTAGTTTTAAATGACAAAACTGCAGCTTTTTTTGAACTATTTTTGAGTTCTGATAGAACGGAATCGAGATTGGCACCACTTACGAGTTTCACCGGTGTGCTTGGTGAATAGTGGCTTTTCAATGTGCCCGGAGCGCGTGGTGCCGATGCCGCTTCATCGCGATTGCGTGCGTGCAATCCTTCAATTTGGTTTAGTTGTTCCAAACTCAACATTCCTGGTCGAAGTACTCGGGGCTGCGCACCTGAAAGATCGACGATGGTGGATTCGATTCCGACTTCACAGGTGCCGCCGTCTAAGACATAAGCAACGGCGTCACCGAATTCGCCTTCGACATCGGATGCCGAAGTCGGGCTGAGCTTGCCGAAGCGGTTGGCTGACGGCGCGGCGATTCCGCCGCCGAATTTCTGAAGAAGCGACAAGGCGACTTCGTGCCGCGGAACGCGAATGGCGACGGTTTCCTGCCCGCCTGTCACTTCGTAGAGCACGTGCGCGTGCTTTTTGAAGATCATTGTCAGCGGACCGGGCCAGAAACGCTCAGCCAGGTCGTACGCTAGCTTTGGAACTTCGACAGCCCAGTCGGGTAGCGCGTCTACGGAAGCAACATGAACGATAACCGGGTGATTTGTCGGTCTGCCTTTGGCTGAGAACAGCCTGACGAGCGCGTCTTTATTCGAAGCATCCGCGGCCAAGCCATAGACGGTCTCGGTCGGCATGCCCACGAGCAAGCCTTGTTTGAGTAATTGCGCCGCGCGCTCGACGTCGAGTCCGATGGTCATTGGTTTTGCTATCGTTTTCAATGCAGATCCCTGCGGGTCTTTACCGATCAAATCAGGGCTTGAAATGACATCAAGAATTCTAATCTTATTAAGGGATAGTTTCGGCAGGTTTCTTGTTTATGTAAAGACTCGAAAAGGGTATACATCATTAAGCTGGTCGATATTTTCGTACGGACTGGCTCTGAGGGAGCTATAGATGAGCTTGAGTAGGACTGTTCACGAGCCGGAACCGGAGTCAGAAACCGCTTGGTATACGAAACAAAGCGTTTCGCAAGGTTTGCGGGTTGCCGATACGATTGCCGAGGTGAAAGTTTTCGCGTATGAATCTTTCGACAAACTTGACCAAAACGGCGATGGTTTTATTACCAAGCAGGAATTGTCTCATGCTTTGAATGATCCTCAGTGGGATTGGCGTGAGAAGAGCTACATTTGCTTTCTGTTGAGAAGAATCAGCGACATTCAAGAATCATATGAAGAAGAATGGGATTGCAAAGCCGCCGATGGCGTCTCGCGTGTGGACGTTCAGGAATACTTTAAAATGATTCGGACGAAAATTTCTTCTGGCTAAACATATTGCATGTGTAAGAACGACCATGCATCACTCAGATGAACGACAGTGCATCGACCATGTCGAAACGCGTTTATTCAAGTCTGAACGAGAGTGCGTTGATCCAGGACTAAACTAGTTGGTATCGCCCGTGGTGAGCGTGCCGCGCAATGCCCAGGGATTTGCGGCTTCGACTTTCACATTGACGAACTTGCCGATCAGATCTTTACTGCCTTCGAAATTCACTAATTTGTTTGTTCGAGTTCTGCCTGTGAGGCGGGTTTCGACGCGTTGGCTCACGCCTTCGACGAGCAGTTCCAATGTTTGTCCGAGCAGACGTTTATTAATGCGATGACTTACTTCGCTGACGACGGTGTTCAATAATCGCAGTCTTTCGAATTTGATATCTTCAGGAACTTGTTCGCCCCAACTCTTCGATGGAGTATGCGGGCGAGGTGAGTAAGCGGCGGTGTTGCACGAGTCAAACGCCAGTTCTTCCACCAGTCTTACGGTGTTGAGAAATTCTTCTTCTGTTTCGCCAGGGAAGCCGACGATCAGATCCGAAGTCAACGATGCACTTGGAATTCGACTGCGAATTTCGTCTACCTGGCGGCGATAGAAATCAGTTGTATATCCGCGTGCCATGCGGCGCAGCGTGCGATCGTCGCCGGACTGAACTGGGATGTGGAAGTATTCACACGCTGTTGGTGTTCGCTTCACTGATTCAATTATGTCAGCGGTCAAGTCGCGTGGATGTCCAGTCAGGAAGCGGATGCGCTTGATCTGTTCCACTTCGCCAACCATCTCGATTAGATTGCCGAGATGAATTTTCGGATCTAGATCGTGACCGTATGCGGTGACGTTTTGTCCGAGCAGAGTGACTTCTTTGTAGCCGGCATCACCGAGTTCGCGAATGTCTTTGAGAAGTTCAGCCGGAGTGCGGCTGCGCTCACGTCCGCGCACATATGGAACGATGCAATAAGTACAGTTGTAATCGCAACCGTAAATTACATTCAC
Organism: Candidatus Obscuribacter sp.; assembly: GCA_021772095.1. Lineage (GTDB taxonomy): Bacteria > Cyanobacteriota > Vampirovibrionia > Obscuribacterales > Obscuribacteraceae > JADYXR01. The sequence continues at coordinate 32,484 of JADYXR010000189.1, forward strand.
CCAAGCACTGAAATCGTTTTGTCTTATAACCGGCAGCTCAGGCAGATCTTCGGGCAGCTCGGTGAAAACTTCCACGACGTGTTTGCGAGTTTCTTGCGCTTGCATTACAAGTTCTGGCAATCTAAATAGATTGTGCGTTCCAAAAACTATATCGACATATGGTGCACGCTCAACCAGCTTCTGTCCCTCGTCTTGAGCGACGCATCCGCCAACGGCGATTAAAGTTCCCGGTCGTTTTTTCTTGATCTTATTCCAGGCACCGAGCCAACTGTAGACCTTATCCTCCGCGCCCTCGCGGATTGCGCAGGTATTTAAGATCATCAAGTCTGCATCTTTCTGATCGAACGTTTCCGTATAACCAATCTCGTTGAGCAGACCGAGCATGTTTTCGGAATCGGCTTTGTTCATCTGGCAGCCGAACGTGTGAACGAACACAGACTTGGTGTCGGTCTTTTTCATTTCGTCGGTTGGTTGAAGAGTTTGCATAATCAGCTATCCGTGGCACAAACGGATCTTGATCTTACTAGATGTCGAGCGTCCTAACCCTTAGTGCAAAGCTCTTTGACAGAATCTTTCTCGCGCACGACATGGATGAATGAATCAAAAGACTTCTGAATCCAGTCCAGGCGCTCTTCGTAGTTAGATGGGGCGATGAAATTCTTGTGATTGTTCGAAAAGACTATGACATTTTCGCCACGAGAATCCAGTTTGAATGAGTGGTCTGTGAGGGCCATTGTTTGTCTCCAATTCTTCGCTTCAAATACGCCGGAATCGGCTGCCTTCTCGAATCTGTCGGTTTCTCAAATACTTTTGAGATTGAAGATGTGATGATAGCAAGAGATCAACCGCCTGTCCTGTAGATGTCAAGCGAGATGTGGAATTATCAAGTGCTGGCAAGGGCTTGCCAGCGTTTAAAAAATTCCAATCTTTAGCTAAGAGGCTGTCTCTAGAATGTTCATCGCAATTGCTGAAGTTATTTTTGCGGGCCGAATGCATCTTTCTTCGCACTGCATGTGATGCTATTTCCTCAGAATGTTGACGGCGGTTTAAAAGCGAACGTTCTTGGGTGGCAACCTTAAAATGCACTGAGATTTATTCGCCGGAGTTGTTGTTTCGCCTCCCGCGATCT
>JADYXR010000190.1 GCA_021772095.1 Candidatus Obscuribacter sp.
GAGGGCACGCTGAAAAAAGTCTCGACGTATCCGATTCTCGCGGCCAGCGGCGAAGCCGGACCGAAACTTCAACAAGGCGATTGTCAGGTTCCTGAGGGCTTCTACAAGATTGAGGGTTTCAATCCGAATTCGTCATATCACTTGTCGATGCGAGTAGGTTATCCAAACTCAGAAGATTTCGCGCGTGCGCACAAAGAGAAACGCACGAACCTGGGCGGCGACATAATGATTCACGGAAACGAAGTCTCCATCGGATGCGTGGCGATCGGCGACCAGGGTATCGAGGAAGTATTCATTCTAGTGAATGATGTTGGTCGAGAGAACGTGAAGGTAATTTTGGCACCATGTGATCTGACCGCGAAATCGTCGGGCGTTGATTTCAAGTTGCAGCCGACGTGGCTCCCTGCTTTGTATCGTCGGTTGAAGAAGTCGCTTGCCGAGCTTCCTTCGCTAACTGAGGGCTAAGCCCGAACAACATCGCACGATAAGAATGGCTGCAGACCCGGCGTGCAAAACCGTCATAAAGTGAACGCTATGCAAAGAACTCATGCAAAGAACTCATGCAGGAAACGCTTACGCAGAGAACATGGACGCCACCGGATAAAGCGGGCGAAATTGAACTTGCAGACCTCCGCAAAATTAAAAGCCGGACCTGATGATCCGGCTTCCGAATGAGCATTTCGAGTGAGTGAAAACTACGAGATTTTGACGCTGAGCTTGGTCAGGGTCTCGCCGAGAAAGGCAAGTGCTGCGGCAATCGGTGACTGCTGCTTGGCGCGTTCATTGGATTCGACCCAGCCTTGTTTGATGGCTGATGCGGTCGCCATTTTACGTTTCACACCATGTTTTGCACTTCTGAGAAGCACATGACCTGTGTGAATTACTCTTCTGCTGACTCTGCGTGATTTTTTAGGTGCGCTGACTCTAGCCATGGACGACTCTTGAGCAGCAGCGATACCATATCCGGTGCTGGCATCGACCGCGTGGTCGTAGTAGCCCCAGATGTTCTCTTTGATTTCGTATGGTCTCGGCTCTCGCACAAAGACGTAATAGAAGGCCGCTGCAAGAATGCACAACTCTGCAATTATAAGTAGGTGAGCGAACATAATCGCCTCCTGGGCACAAGTGCCTGGCGTTAACTGGGTTTCCGTTAGGGGTAGTCTGTTTGTGTTGGCAGCAGACGACTGATTGAAATATCTTAACCTTGTAGAACATTCTAACGAAACATTACAAAAAAGCTATGGGTTTTAATAATTCTCCTGGATGTCAAGCGATTAAATCTGAAAGTCCGAATCTTGCTACCAGCAGCTATTTCAAGAAGATCTTGTCCGAGATCTCGACTCTGTTGACGTATGGGGTTTTCGGCAATACCAAAATTATTCATCATTCGAAGTGGTATCAGCGGTGATATCAAGCGATCCTCAACCACAGATCTGGGTACAGCAACCTTTTCATTAACGGATTTTCGCCCGCTCAAAACAGCTCAGTATCATCTAGTTGTATTACGCTACTCTGACCTCACCTTACTAACCGCTCCGCCCGTTTAAGGGCAATTTCGAAAGAGGACAAATGCAGATCTCAAGCGTTGCTGTAATCGGGGCCGGCACTATGGGCGCCTCCATTGCCGTCGCTCTAATCAGTCATGGTTATCCGGTCATTCTTAAAGAAGCGAACGATGACCTTCTAAAGAAGGGGTTGGCGAACGTCGACAAGATTCAAAAGAAACGCATCGAGAAGGGTCTGGATGCCACCACAGCCGATGAAGAAATGAATCGCCTCACCGGCACCACCGACTACGCTCGAATCGCGGATGCGGACCTTGTAATCGAGGCAGTGCCGGAAAATATAGACATCAAGCGAGCTGTGCTTAACGACATCGACGAGCATTCCGATGTCAACGCCATCATCGCGACCAACACAAGCAGCCTTCCGATTACGCAAATAGCAGCGTTCACGCGACGACCTGACAAGGTAATCGGACTTCACTTCTTCAATCCCGCGCATCTGATGCGCCTCGTCGAAGTCATTCCCGGTTTGGAAACTTCGCCGGAAACCGTCGAAAGCGCCCTGGCCTTCGGTCAATCGCTGGGCAAGCTGGCAGTCCGCGTGGACGAGTGCCCATCGTTTCTGGTCAACCGTTTGCTCGGTCGCTACATGAACGAAGCGCTCTATTGTTTACAAGAAGGTTTAGCCACCATCGAAGAAATTGATGAAGCCGCCAAACAATTCGCAGTTCCCGTCGGTCCTTTGTCACTGCGAGATATGAACGGTGCCGACATCGGTTTAGCCGTCGCCAAGTTCAACTTCCAGGAATACGGCGAACGATTTGCGCCGCCAGAAATTCTGGAAAAGATGGTCGAGCGCAACATGCTCGGTCGAAAGACTGGCTCCGGCTTCTATATATACGATGAAAAAACGGGACAGAAGCAAAAATCAAATCCACAAATCGGCGAGATTCTCAAAGAGATCAAAACGCCAAAATCGGCTAGCAAGTTCGATGTCGAACGTTTATTCCTACCTATGATCAACGAAGCGTTTATCGCGTTGCAAGAACGCGTTTGCGCCGTCGAAGATTTAGATCCGGCATTGATGGCGGGTCTGGGAATGCGTCGCGGACCGCTGACAATCGCGTCGGACATTGGTTTAAAAGAAACCCTGGATAAGATGGAAGAACTGCATCAAACGTTAGGTGAGCGCTTCCGTCCAGCACTTCTTTTGAAACGATTGGTCTGGGCAAAACGAGCGACGATTTTTTAAAATCCGTCTATTGATTCATCAATTCTTCGGCGAAGTGACACGCGGAAAAATGACCTGGCACAATTTCGCGCAATGCCGGGTCGTCGACTTTGCACTTCTCGCGCGCCATCGGACAGCGCGTGTGAAACCGGCATCCTGACGGTGGATTGGCTGGGCTGGGAAGATCGCCTTGCAATAGAACACGATGGCTTCTATCAAAATTAGGATCTGGAACAGGCGCGGCGGAGATCAATGCTTTCGTATAAGGATGCAATGGCGTTCCATAGACATCATCGCATTCGCCGATTTCCACAATTCGCCCCAGGTACATCACCGCGATTCGGTCGCTGATGTACCGCACCACATCAAGGTTGTGAGCGATGAACAGATATGTGAGCTGAAACTCTGATTTCAAATTGATCAACAAATTCAAAATCTGCGCTTGAACGCTGACGTCTAATGCGGACACAGGTTCATCTGCAACAATCAACTTCGGTTGCAGCGCAAGCGCACGCGCAATGCCCACTCGCTGGCGCTGTCCGCCGGAGAACTCATGCGGATATCTGTCCGCCATCTCAGCGGATAATCCAACGAGGTCGAGAAGTTTCAAAACCCGATCTCTGAGCGCGGCACCACTGGCAGTATTATGAACTTCCAACGGTTCTTGAATAATCTGCCTGATAGTCATGCGCGGATCGAGGCTGGCATAAGGGTTTTGAAAAACGATTTGCATGTGACGGCGCAAAGCCTTCATCTCTTTCTCATTAGCAGTCAGAACGTTCTTGTCTTCAAACGAGACACTGCCTGCGGTGGCGGGCAACAAACGCAAAATCACCCGCCCGAGAGTGGACTTGCCACAACCGGATTCGCCCACCAATCCAAGCGTTTCGCCTTTGCGTATAGTCAGATCGATACCATCCAGCGCACGAACAGCGCCGACTTGTCGATTAAAAAAACCCTTTCTAATCGGGAAGTGTTTTTTGATCCCTGAGATCTTGACTAACTCTTCCGGTTCAACCATTGAATATTTACTACGCTCGTGAACTTGATGAGCCGTCGGCCAGTTTTGGTCTCAAATCAGTGACGCTGCCGTCTGTGCGCTGCCACATAGCTCCGAAGATGCCACGCTCAATCAGATCATCGTACACGGAGAAAACACATTTACCAGGACCGACGCCCGCTTCTTCCAACAATGGATGAGTCCATTTCTGTAGAGTCATGATTCGCGGAGCACTTCCGGTGACAACCCAGATCGGAAATCCGGTTTTAAGAAACGCGCGGATTTTTGGCTCCCAATGCCGTGTTTGGCGGAAGTTGCCAGTGTCGATCTCCAGAAGAATTCTCAATGGTTCCGTTTGCGGATAAGAGAATGAAATGGTGGCATCTGCTTGCTCGGCACCATATACGATATCACCGGAAAGTTCTTTCCAAAACTCACGACCGGTAGTGAAGTCTAAGTTCTCAATCCAGCTTTGTTGCTGAGCCTCTTCCAGAGCCAATCTCACGTCGACCAGGCGGAGGAAATGTTCTTTATGATAAGTATGCGGAGGACCTGTTGGAATCTCTTCCCACGAAATTCCACGGTGCTGCTCGAGAGCTTTTGCACCAGCGGTGGTCAAGAAGTAGATCAGCTCAGGGCGCCCGCGGCCTTCCATTCGACCACTTGACGCGCAGCCGGTGAAACCACCTTGTTGCAAACGTCTCAATCTCTTACGAGCAGTCTCATAACTAATGTCGCTGAAGCATAGCCGCGCCAGCTGGGTCGATGTGACAGTCCGATGCAAGTACAACTGCAATAGAGCCAACAGATCGCGCTCCATTAATACGAGCGATTTCTTTCTCAGTTTCGTGCGCGCGAGCCTATCTACCATGCCAACTATTTGCGACCTCTTTCGGGATGAATTCCCGGCGATTCGAACCTCAGGCATCCCGACCGTTTATGTAGCGCGGGTTTATTCAGAGAGAGCCGTCTCGTTTGAAACCGACTGACCCTATTTGTACCCCGTAAATAGATTGTAGACCATCAGTCGTCAGCTGACGAATAGATTGTTTCGAGCGACCCATAAAAAGATCCACTCTGTTGAAAGGTAGGGACAGCTATTACTGTGAAATCGGCGATTGCATCGCAAGACAGGTTGTACGGCACGGATGTCGAATCCGCGTGCTATACCTAGCCCAACGGAGATGATGGCGAAAACCGCACTAGCACCACATCTCGGACGCCAAATCAGAAGCAAACAGATATACACCAATGGGATCCACCGGACACGACAAGGATCTCTGGCAGCTCAACTCGCCGTTGCGCGAATCGCTAATGTAACCTAGAAACCACGGGTCAACTGTCGTGAAGAAGAAATTAGAAACCGATATCACAAACTACCGCCCAACCTGGCTCACAAACACCGTCTCCAAGATCAGACGTCAACGAGGAATATCGACCTCGCAACTGGCAAAACGAGTTGGATGCAGCGAAACTAGACTCGTACAATTCGAGTCAGGCAATCAATTTAGCCTCGCACTTCTGCGAAAGATTTCTCAAGCCCTCGACGTTACCTCCTGGGATCTGTGCCAACAGTCAGTCGCCGACATCTAGGCACGGGTTGACTTTTGGCCGAATCAAAAGGTTCTAGAAACCCAAACGGATGAAATTCTCACTTTCCGGAAACCGTCGACGTCACGCGTTTTTATTGGAATCCCAACCTTGAAATTGCCATGGGAACCCCATGTGACATCAACGAGGGCTATGCACGCGTCGGCGGTCCGCTTACTGACCTGGAAAAACGCGAAAGGGAGAGCGACGCAGAGCGCAAATTACATCCGCAGAGACTTGTCCCAAAGTTTGGAACGAAGGACACTTGCGGAGGAACTAAGCCGCCCGACCGACACCGTTCCTCGATTGGCTACGACGTCGGCAGCTGTATGTAAAATGTCGTGCCCTTGCCAGCCTCGCTGGAGAGCCAGATCTTGCCTTTATGCAGATCGATAATCCGCTTGGCTATGGACAAGCCAAGACCAGTTCCAGGATAACTGTTGTCTAACCGTTTGAACATTCCAAAGATTATTTCATGGTCGGTTTGATCCACACCGATGCCATTATCTTGCACGGTGATTACAGCCATTGTGGTGGAGACCTTAGATTTTATGCGGATTTCCGGAGCGACTTTTCTTCGAAATTTAATTGCGTTGCTGATCAAATTTTGAAACAAGACAGCAAGCATATCGCGATTGCCATAAACAATCGGAAGTTTCGCGGTAGAAATAACGGCACCAGATTCGGTGATGGCCTTTTGCAAGTCCATCAAGACTGTCTTCACAACTTGATTGAGATTAACTGATTCTGCGTTGAAAGTGCTTTTGCTCAATGAGCTATAGCGCAAAGTATCATCGATTCTTGCAAGTGCACTGGTGGCACTACCGTAGATGATCGACAACATTTGCTTTCCATCGGCATCTAACTTTGGAAGATATTCATCATGAACCAGTTTGGCATACGTGCCCATGGTACGGAGCGGCTCTTTCAAGTCGTGCGCGGCTACCCATGCGTATTCTTCCAATTGTTTGTTGGTTTCGACAAGCTGTTGCGACATCAACAGCAATTCTTTTTCTGCTTGTTTTTGAACTGTTATATCGCGGATAATCGCGGCACCATATACGGTATCGTCATGCGTGCCATCAATCGGATAAACTTTGATAGACAAATCCAACGCTTGTCCGTCTTTGCGGGTGAAAGCATGTTCGATGGTATCCGAAGACAGCCCAGCAGACAGAGGTACGAGCTTTTCCTTGGTGGAAATAAGCGATGAAATGTTCTGTCCAATCGCTTCTTTATCTTCAATTCGAAATAAATCGCGAGCGCCTTTGTTCCAGGACAGAACATCACCGGTCGGAGAAAGACCAACAATTGCATCGCTGGAATATTCAACAATCGACGCCAGCAGCTCCTTGTGACCGCGAAAACTACTCATGCGGGCGCCGGAGATGTCGTCGTTCGGAACTCGCTCGTTTGCTGAGTTCTCATTTGCTGAATTCTCGATTGTTGAATTCTCGACCGCAATCTTCTCTATGGAAGGCTCATTCGCTGCAACCTTCGCTACTGAATTTTTTTCTGCGGAAATCTCTTTGTCTGACTTAGCTTTTGCGGAAATCTTTTGTTCTGAAACTTGGTAGTCGACAGTACTCGAATAAGCTTCCGGGACTTTACCGATCTTTTTCTTCTTCGCGGTGTTTTTCTCGGCGGAATCGACGGGCGCTTTCTCGTCGAGAGCTTCGATCTTTTTGCGTACCATGGATAATCCAATTTTTAAAGCAGGCGTTGATTTTAGCCCATTATGAGTTTCTATAGAGTTCAGGTAGCACATCCCATGAAAGCTAGAGTTTCATTCAGAGAGCAGTTTCCGCGCTAAACGCCGCTACCGCAAGGCCAGAGCGGAACCATTCATATATTGAATGTGAAGAATCACTCTGGCATTTGGATTTCAAGAATCTAGCTCAAGCAATGCTCGTGCACGGCGTCACATAGCGGCGGCAGCACTTTTGAAACTTAGCGGCGGCAGAACGTTCGGCTTAGAACTCGACGCCTTGTTTGTCGCGTTGAGCGTCACGTTGAGCTTGTTGTTGTGCTTGCTGCTGCTGCTCAGGAGTCAGGCCGAACTTCGAAACGTCTGGTGTGAGGCTGGTCACGGTAGAGCGCTGATATGGATTAGCGGCGGTAGCATTTTCGATTGCCGTGCGCTGGGACAACGGTCCGGCGTTCGGGTTGCCGCCAGTGCCATACGCTAATCGAGGATCAACTGGTTGAGCGCCGGCTGCGTATGGATTTGAACCGCTCATTTGTTGTGCGGCTTCGGCCAGAGTAGGCTTCTTGGCAGGAAGGCTGTCGCGGGAAGTCACTTCCAGTCCACCATAACGTGGCTGTGGTCTGTTAGCTTCTTTGCCGCGATTTCCCATTGGTCCGACGACTTGTTGAGGTGCTTGTGCCACTTCCTGTGGTGCAGGTAGCGCGGCTTGCATTTGTTGTGTTGCGGCGTAGCTCGGGCTCAGTGCACGCACCAGATCTGGTGCCGGTGCTGCGCCTGCAGCTGGAGCGCTGTCGCCGACTTTCTGGCCACACTCGATGCAGAACTTGCCTTTGCCGGCATGCTTGTTGCAGTGAGGGCACATGCGCTCAGCGTTGCCAGCGGCTGGAGCTGCTGCCGCCGGAGCGGCTTCGGCAGGAGCCTGGAACGGTTGGGCGACAGAACCGGTTTGACCGTAAGGCACGTCACCGAAAGAACCTGAGTTTTGGCTGTAGGCTGCGGCTCTGGCATATACGCCTGATTGCGCGATGCTAGACAGGTTATGTTGTGCCGCCGGATCGACTGCACCACCGGAGGTTTGTACAGCGTCAGTCGGCATCTGACCATAGCCGGCTGGTTGCTGACCATAACCGAACGGATCAGTGGCTGGTCCCATGCTTTGCGTTGCCGCACGAGCTGCGGCTTGAAGAGTGGCGAGTTGATCGTTTTGGCTCATCTCGGCAAACCCTGGAGCATTTTGTGGAGCGTAGCCTTGTGGAGCTACGGCACCAAATGCGGCACCACCAGTTTGACTCATCAAGTGACCGGCGACTGCCATTTCGGCTGCGCCCATTGGCACTTGAGCAAACGGAGCTTGCTGTTGTTGCTGCTGATGAGCACCGGTCTCATCTTGCTTCGGCATTCTGCTGCCGAGGAAATTTGTGATCACCGATTGCACTCCGGTTGATACCACTTGTGCAAGTTGTCCAACTGTTTGTGGAGCCATGATTTGTTCTGGTTGCCCTGCTGGACGTCCGGCTTGAGCGGCGATATCAGCATGCTGCTGTTGTTGCTGTTGTTGTTCGTGACCGTTGAACGCGTTGTTGATCGCTTCGCCGGCGTTTGGAACTGACATGAAGCTCGGCACCGGATTTGGTGATTGAGCGCCCGGGATCGATGGTCCACCTGGTCCACCTGGTCCGCCTGGTCCGCCTGTTCCACCAGGCATAGGTCCACGACGCGAACTGACGTTGTGCAAGAGGTGCAATCTGGCGATTTCCTCGATGCCTCTCAAGTCGACCATGAATGGCTTGGTTTCGCCGAACTCGGGATCGCCGGCTGGTGCCAGGTAGACGAGTGCGTGCTGTTTCTCCATCCGTTTGATCGTATCTGTGTCAACCCGAGCGACAACTTGTTGTGAGTGGATTCTGTTCCAACTGGACGGGAAGATACCGAAACCGGTTGACTGATAGTGGTCGGCGATACCGGGGACGATGATGGCGTGTTTGCCAATTTCTTCCGAGAAGAATGCAGCGGTTGTTTCGTCTGAGTTGTGCAGACAAACACGAATCGCACTGTTGGAGAAAATCGTCTGCATTTCTGCTTCGGCGTTCTTACCACCGGAAGTGATTTGTGAGATGTTCTGAAGGATTAGAGTCAATCCGCCGTTGGCACCACGGACGATAGCTGACAATCTGCCGGCAACGTCGATGTTCAATGTTTGGTATTCATCGAAGAACGCAAACAATGGCAGAACTGAAGCGGTACCGTATCTGGTGTGCAACGCTTGTTGCATTTGGTAGACGAAGCAACCGGCAAGCGATTCGGCGTCGGGACCGAGGGATGCAGGAGCACCGAAGATCAGAACGGTCGGCTTGTGCATTGCTGCTTTGAGGTCGATGTTGGATTGTTCGGTAACGCGCAGAACACCTGGGTTCTTGAACATTCTCAAACGACCGCGAACGCCCTGGATGTTTTTGTCCCAATCAGCATCGGTTCTGATGATGGAAGAGAGACGTTGAGTCATTTCGCTCAACTCGGCGCCATTGATTTCAGGATTGGACTTCGCTTGTCTCAAAGACTCGACGATGTTGCGACGGTTGTTGACCAGCTTCATCAGACCGCGAGGATTGCAAGGCAATGTCTCGAGTTCGGAAGCTTGACCGTTTTCATCCTCACCGATGACCTGCACTGCGCCCCATTTGAGCAGTTGTGCCAGACCTTCGATGTAGCCCATGTCGCGTTCTGCCCAGTGCTGTTCTTCGGCGTCGAGTGCGTTGACGTCTTGAACAATGGACGATGCAAATGTGGTCGGCGGAGGATCCAATGGATTCCAGTGAACGGAATCAACGTCCAGAGGGTTGAAGTACAAAGTGTCGAAACCGGCTTGTACAGCCTCGGGCAACACGGTGTATTTGAAACCTTCTTTCTTTTCGTCCAGGTTAGGGTCGTTAGCTTTTGCTTCCAGAGCGATGACGACGCAAGGCTTGGCGATCAAAGATTTGATGATGGCGCGCATCAGGGTCGTTTTACCGGAACCGGATGGAGCTACGATGAACATGTTTTTGTTAGGCAGCCGTCCCATCGGAATAGTGATAGGCAGGTGAGTTCTTGCCAGGAAACCAAACGGGATAACGACGCCGTCGACATCTTCCCAGGTCGCTTCCGGATTGCGTTTGCCCATGCGGCCGTGACGACGCAAGTTAGGCGGGCACAAGAAAGAACGCTCGTAATCGCGTGGTGTCAACATGCCCGAAGGTGGGTTGAACGTGCGGATGGTCTGCCATGGAAACAGTCTTTTCTTGTGTGCTGCTGCGATGATCAGAGCGAGCAAAACCAGAGTCGGAAGCAAGATTGCAATCGAAGTCGCATCGAGAAAGCCGTGGCTCTTGCGTGGATGTGCTATGGCACCGCCACCAGGGGTGGTGCTGCCATGAAGTTGTTGTGGGTGAGCATGCGGCAGACCTTCCAGACGAAGCGATTTGCCTTGCTTAGCCATTCCGGCCGTAGGAGGAAGACCTTGAGTAGGGTCGAGCGTGGTGGCACCATATTGAGCGACGCCATGTGCGCCATGTCCAGGAGCCTGAGGCATACCCGGAACCTGACCGGCGGCCTGAGGCGAAAGCATCTGTGCGCCTGGCTGAATCAATGGAGTTGCCGGCGGTTGTTGCGGCATGCCTTGCATGCCCATGCCTTGCTGCTGTTGCATCGGCATTCCGCCCATTTGCTGCATCGGCATCCCGCCGCCCTGCATTTGCTGCATCGGCATACCGCCGCCGCCTTGCATCGCCATCGGGTCCATGCCTTGCTGATGCATCGGCATCCCGCCGCCTTGCATCGGCATTTGTTGCCCGTAGCCGCTGCCGGCTTGAAGCTGTCCGCCGCCGCTATAACTATGGCTCATGGCACCAAGCTGCGCACGCTTCTCGTACTCTTTCGCCGAGATCGTTTCGCCGCTTTCGATGTCCTTGTAGCAGACAACTTGGCCCTTTTCATTGATTAATGCTTTGTACGTCATTCTTGCTATCCTGAGCTTTAGTTTTTATCTTTAAACGCCAGTTTGAACCAGATTACATTCCGAGTGATTTGCCGGCTTCGGCGATTCCAGCGATTTGCATTTTGCCATCGCTGGTTTGTTTGACCAGATATTCAAGCTTCACTTCGTGCGAATTGGAGCCTTTGCCCGGTACTTCGAGAACTTGTCGACCTTCGACCACTACAACTACAGCTCCGTCCTGGCGGGTTTCGCCGACTTTGACGACGCTAGGACTGAACGTGCTGACTGCTCCTGATTGAGCGATCGTCTTGGCCATCTCGTCGGTCCAGATGTTTTGCCTGTAGGCGCCGGCGCAGTCTGCGGACATATACTGCATGGCTTTTTCCTGACTGGCGCTTGCGGTTGTAGCGTTGAAATCCCAGGCGAGAGCAAGCCAACCTTGGACCAGCGATACGGCTTGATTCTCATCAGTGTGAACAAACGGTTGAGCTGCAGTTTCCTGTGAGAGAGCTTCTTCAGGACTGACTTTGTAGCCGTCGATTGCGCGACCGCGCCGTCCGCCTGTAACTTGTCCGCCACCGTTTACATCCCCATTGCTTGCCCATTTTGGTTTGTTTTTTCCAACTTGAGTTGGTGGCGCCGATGGTGACAACAAAAGCGTGAAGAACATACCGATCATGGCTCCGGCAAAGCCGACCAGAATCAGTGTAAGTTTGTATTTTTCGCCAGCTTGATAGTCAAACATTTTTCAAAACCACCTTAACCAGCAAGAAGAAGATCGGGGGAGAACGTTTCCGGAACATAACCTTGTCCGAGCAAGTGGCAGGCCCAGCGCGCATCTCCTCTACAGAGGTCAATCATTTGAGAGCGCATCGGCTGGTCGGTGTTCGGTTCGGTCGTTGCTACCCAGTACATGAAACGCGGGACAATCAGCCGGACTACACCGCGCGATAGTTTGTGATAGACAAGGAAAGCATCGGAATATTCTCTGTTCTTTCTTGTCAGGTGAGCGATCGAATTCATCTCTGCAGGTGTCAATCCGCAGGCATCGCGAATCAGATCGAAGTTACTCGGGTCATTACCGAGAATGATCTTGAGTGAACTGTTGGTCGCTAAATTGCGCGCTCTTTCGTCTCTGAGCAAATCGCCCAGCTCCTGGGAGATGCCGATGAACAGTAGACCTAAGTGGCGTGAGGTACGCGATGCGTCTTCAACCAGAGTCTTGCCGCCTTCGTATCTCAAAAGTCTCCACAACTCGTCTATGCAGAATACAAAACGAGCAGGCTTGCCGGTTTTCATCTTTTGTTGTTTGTGCTCGGCTGCGCTTCTCAATACGTAATCGGAAACGAACAGAGTGACTACAGCTTCAAGAGTCTTATCGTGAGCCAGCTCCGATGTATCAAATACGATCAAACGTGCGTTAGTCGGAATCGAAGTTGGTCCATCGAAAAGTTTTCCGTAGATCGCACCACGGCAATAGAGCGACAGCCTGTTGAGCAGGTCTTCGCAAATTTCCGCGCGCTTGGTGCCTTTGGTTTTTTCAGCTTCTACTTTGAGCCATGCGACCAGATCTGATTCAATCGGAACGCGACCTTTGGCGGCGCATTCGCGGTAGATCCACTGGATGCCTTGCATCAAAACCGGCTTCTCATCTTTACTCATCGCTTGCTCACCGCGCTCGCCGAGCATAACGGAGTGGAAGTTCAGGATCTTGATGATGTGCGATTCCGGAGGATTAGCCGGATCGATTTGTTTGCCGTCGGAACCGGTCAATGGCAGGTCATAGAGGTTCAAGCAAACCTGTCCATCAGGACCAAGTCTGATGTAAGCGGTGTCATCATAGACATCGGCTAGCATTTTGTATGAACCGGAACGGTCGATAATCATTACCTTAGCGCCGCCAACCATCTTCATCTGGATGATTTGCTGTGCCACCATCGATTTACCTTCCCCAGGTTGACCGAAGACTACACAAAGCGCGTTAGGCAATTTCTCATCATAGGGATCGAGGAAAACCGGTTCCAGAGTCTCTTTGGAAAAACCAAGCCAACTGCCATTGGTTTCAGAACCAAGTTTGGCATGAACGAAAGGAAACGAATTGCGCACGGTCGGTGTTCTGACAGCCTTACCACGACGGGTTACATCGAGTCCCATTCCTGGAAGTGAACCGATGTACAAACCTTTTTGTTCGCGATAACCGACCACAAAACGAGCGCCGCGGCACTGCGGAGCTGCCGATCTAACCAGTTCTGTAGCGCGGTTGATTTCTTCGAGTGAATCACCTTTCAGTGTGAAATAAATCGCGTAGTTGAAAACTTCCATGTTGGAAGTATAAAGTTCGGATCCGATGTGAGCCGCTTCCTGAGCCTTTTCAGCTTCTTCCTGGTTAGGAGCGGAACGCTGTCCCATCAAACCTTGATATGTGTTGGCGCTCGCTTGAGCTTGTTTGCGTTGCATGGATTTGCGGAAGACTTCCTTGTCCAGCTTGTGCGCGTAGATGTTCATTCGCCACTCGCAGTTCAGTCTCAAAAGTGGTGACAACCACAGTGGACCAGTGCGCTCCGGAAGACGGCTCATATAGAGCGTCCGCAAGAACATGCCTTCTTTCTCGGCGGCATTTTCGTCGGTGAGATTAGCCATATCGGAAATCCGAGCGTAATCAGGATTGCTGAAATCGTACTCGGACTCAGTCAATTGCTGACGAATGGTTGCTGGTTCCATGTCAGGGAATACTCTTTTCACTTTCGCTGAAAGTGGTTGAGTAGTTGGTCTGACCGGCACAGGAAGCAAATCTTCGTGCATGCGTGAAAGAGTCGGGTTCAGTTCTTTGTACAACATCCGGAAATATTCCAGTGCTGAAACTGGACGACCAGTTATGCTGCAAGCGCTCAGTGTGCCCATGTAACCTTGTGCACGTTGAAGAAGCGTGGCCACATTTTTCATGTGAGCGCCGACACTTTGACGAGCTGCTTTGTTGCCGAAAACATCTTTCAATGTAGCCATTGCATTCTCGACCATTCCGGCTTTCTTGGCTGGTTTCTCGCGGGGCGGACGGAAGCAGAAGGTGACAAAGAAACGCAGCTCCGGAATGAAGTTGCGAGCAAGAAGATTGGCTTGATCGTTTTCAACGCAACGAGCAACATACTGAAGAAATTCATCGTTGATTGCTTCTACTGGGTGCTTTTCGAAGTATTCACGTTTGGTTGTGTTGTGGCAATCAATGGTGAATTGAACCGAAGTGTCGATACCATTGAGAAAACCGGTGAAGTGGTTCATCATCGAGACCAGGCGCACTTCGTCAAATCCACTGACGTGAACGCCGTCTACTTCGAACATGCATCTATAACTACCGTCTTTCAAAACCATGATGCCCAGACCGGATGCATCGTCTTGAAACAAATCCCAGAGTGGAAGCAAACCAGCAGACGAAGGATGAGGTCTTGGCACAGCCATCGAAGGAAGCTTGGCGATTGCATCTGCCAACTTCGGATCGATAAGAGCTTTCTTGTCGCCTTTTTTCAGGAGTCCTGAAAGACCTAGTTCCGGTTGATTTGATCTTGATACAGAAGTCGTCATTTTTGACTGTCCTAGAGAAACGTTGTTTGTTTATTCGGGCTTTTGATTTACATCGAGCGGCTTGTGAACTTGAACTCTGACTTTGAACTTGAACTCTATTCGTACTTGCTTGTTCTTGTTTAAAACTTAAACTGGTTGTCGGTTTGAACTTGAACTGGTTGTCTCGTTTTAAACCTGACTGGTCGTCTGCTTTGAACTTGAACTGGGTGTTTGGCTTGAACTTTCTTTCGATTAACTGGAGCGTGGGGTTAAGCTGCAGTTGCGGTCGGGATGTCGGTGTTTTCGATGAAGGCGTTGACTTCGATTTCGAGAGAGTCGTCTATGTTTTCGTCCAGGAACTCGGGAAGCACTTCATCTTTCAGGAATCGAACTGGGTTTGGGTCAGGACCGGGGATAAAAACTTGAGAGCTCATGTAGAAGTTCATAACACCGTCCCAGTAACCGCTTTCGTTGTTTAGGCTGAATAGACAGTAGGCTGGTCCGGCTAAACCACAGAAGATTGCGATGTAGAGTCTCAAGTCGTGCGGTCCAACCATGATTGGATTGAGCCATGAGTAGAGTTGGCTCCCAACAATCAGACCACCGACGCAAGCGAACAGTTGGTCATAACGCAAGCCGAATAGCTTCGGCGAGTCTTCCAAATTTAGAGGAGTGTGGTCTTCCATCTCGTTTAATCCCTGGTCTTGTTACTGAGTCGTGCCTGGTCTCGAACTCTGGTCTCGTACTCCGGTCTCGCACTCTGGTCTCGTATCGCGGTCCGTGGTCTGGTTTCGAATGTGGTCTGAACAGAACTTTGTTTGGACTCAACGGTTTCAAACTTTGTGAACTAACTTCGAACTTGTAGACTCCATCTAACTTAGTTCCCTTTTTTAGTTCTACACAACCGCCGCTGCGAATACAACTTCGGTCGGTGCAACCGCCGGCACCACCTGCGGCTTCGGCAGGAAGATATCTTCGATAATGTGTGGAGGAAGAAGTGTCGGAGTCGAGTCACCATTTTTCGCTTGCACGATTTGGTGTTCGATCAATTCTTTTGGCAGAACCGAACGTCTGTCGACCAAGTCATAGAAGCGCACTGCATCATGGAACTCACCCATCAGGCGAAGCACTTCACCCATGATGAACTGATACCGCCCGCGGTTGCCGTTCCAGCTGTCGTCGTTGAGCGCTTCGTACAATTCACGAGCGGACAATTCGAGCCATTTGCCGGCAGGTTGGAAATCTTCTCTTGCGCACCAGTAGCCGTTCAAAGCGATGATGGCGCGATCCAGGCTATGAGCGCCGTTCTTGCGGCCGCTCAAAACAGCGTGCCCGAACTTCTTGGCGTTTTCCACCGGAGGAGTATCAGGCAACATTTCAGGCAGGAAGTAATGGTTTTTGAACGCAGACAACCACCAGGTGTAGAGGCACTCTGGGCACATCGCTACGAGACTGGCTCTGATAGCGGCGTCCGGCAGCACACGGTGGAGGTCGGTTTCAACGCGTGACTCGCTCGAGAGCTTCGGCATCTTCGCGACTGGAGTCGCAAACGTGAGCTCGCATTTCGGGCATATCACCGAGGTTAATTTGAGGCTGTAGAGTTTCATGAGGGTTGAACTCGCCGGGTCGCTCTCTGCTTTCTTGAAACCACCGTCGGAGCGGTCGGGATGTGGTGGTTCATGCATACAGATTAGATGCGTATGCCCCTGCGGTAAATCGGGGGGATTCCCACGATCCGTGGGAAGATTCCCATTATTAGATTAACTCTCCGCGGGAATTACGTATGAAGACGAAAATGCTCCCGTTTAATCAGTGTTTCGGCGATCGACTTTTAAGTCGCTTTTTTTCTGATATTGAAAAAAATTTCCGCCGATTTTGAGAATTAATCTAACCATCCGAAACGCGCTTGGATTGTGACGCTTCTAACTCACTCGCGCGAGGTCTTGCAGCTCAAAAAAACTGATTTTGCTTCTCCCAGAAAAATGTTTGCACCTACGAAAAATGGTCTTGCGGCTTCGAAAAATGCCAGCGTGTCATGTAGTTCTAATTTCGGCCTTAGGTTGAATCCATAAATCATGGATTTTAAATTTATCGCGACGAGAATTGCATATTCCCCAAGACCAGCTATTCATGTGACTCTTCGCGATCCAACTCCAACTATTTTCAACCATCCATCGCTATAAACAAACTGTTAAAACAGCCGAGGCGAAACCGGAAACCTAATATCTACGTTATCACCGATCCGATCGACACCGCTACCGAACCCGCAAACCCATTGCCTTCGTTCGCCTTGGTTGAAGCAACATATCGACAACAGAGCGATGATCGTTTCAATTTCCTCGAAGAGCGGCATCAGAGCAGAGTTTCAAGCGTTCGCTCAATTGGTGACATATCAACGCACCGTTGTAACAAGGGAAGGGATTGGCGGCGATTTGACCGGAGGCTTGCGCTGAATTCCCGACCCCTTCGTGTGCTCCAGGACCACTTCGTGTCGGACGGAGACCACTGCTTTGGTTTAGCTGACTGCTTTAGTAGTCGTAGTCATCTTTGCCGTTGCCGCGTCCGCGTCCGCCGCCGCCTCCGGAGAAGTTCTGTGCGCCGGAGTCGCCGTCATCGTATGCACCGGCGCCGCCGTAATATGGGTCTTTTCCGGCGAGACGTTGGTCGATCTTCTCGCGAATTACGCGGACTACTTGCTTGTGCATTCCGCCGCCGCCGCCACCGCCGCCGCCAGAGGAGCCTCTGTAATCAGGATGGCTGATGACTTGGCTGACGAAGTTCTTGGTTGGGTAGGCTTGGAGCTTCATGACTGGGTGCTCAGCCGGTTCAGGCGAGCTGTTGATCTCGTCTTGGTACTCGGCGATCAGTTCAGTTTTGTACTCCTGGTGAGCGTCGCTGATTGCTTCGGCAGCGAAGATGCTCTTCGGATCGATGTTGTTTTCGTTCCAACGTGGATCGCAATCCATCATCGCCTGGACAACTTCGGTGCGCTTCATGCTGAAGCCGCCGCTGCCCATCTTGCCTGCGGTGATTGCTGCAGTGTGAGCCATGCCTTTGTTGCTGCTCATGACTGCCATTGCGACTTTGGCGATCTTCGGATCGGAGAGCTGCTCGTAGGAGAAGCCTGCGGAATGGAGATCGTAGACGACGTTGTAAGCCATCTCAGCTGTGGTGTCGTACTGGTTGACCATGTTGGCAATGTTCGCTTCCACTTCTGCTGAGCTTATGCCTCCGACGTCACCGGTTTTGCCGAATGCCAGTTCAGCTTCAACATGGGTTTCGATCTGCTGGCCGCTTGAGCCAGGATCGTTGTAGCCGCCTTGTTGAACGTTGACTTGCGGAGTCGAATCTCTAAGCGGAGCTTCGAAGCGCACTCTTTGAGTACCGCCACCGCTGCTGTTGCCACCACCACCGGTACTGCCCGGGATGAAGGTCACATTGGCGCGCACTTCGGCTGGACGAGATCCCGCAGCCGGTGGCACTTTGATCAGTGATGGATCGATTGGAGGAGGAGATGGAACGTGTCCAGGAACGATTTCCACTTCGACGTTCTGTTCGTTGATGATTGGAGGAGGTGCGCCTACGCCGCCCACATGGTTGATGTGGATTGGTCCGGTACCACTTGGATGTGAGTCGCCTTGGACACGCATTGTTTGCGTTGGAGGCGGTCCTGAATTTTGTCCTGGTCCTTGCCTGAAATTGACGTTTGCTCTGGTTGGGACGCCACCGGAATTCATATTCGGAGCCTGGAGACCGCCGAGATTGAGCGGTCCAGCAGCACCTGCTGCACCCGGATCGACGTCGACATCGACAGCCTGCTCCATCGGAGCACCTGCGCCGCCACCGCCTGGAAGCACGGTTCCCGACACGCTGGAGGTGGAGAATCC
>JADYXR010000191.1 GCA_021772095.1 Candidatus Obscuribacter sp.
AACTGAGAATTTGGATTAAATGTTCCGGCTGACAAGTGGCAAACTTTTCGGCTGCCATTCTTGCCAAACTGGCACACTTTTAGTTTGCCAGAAACAGTCATGAAGCCCGAAACCACTGGATGCGGAATATACTGAATCAGTTGCCCTGCCTTCAGCTGGCCAAGAATAATCTGAAAAACACCGGCCGCTATTGCAGCAGCAAGAACCATCTGCGGCGCGCCCGGAAATTGAGATGCCAACGCGGCAACCATCACAGTTACCGGTCCGGTGGGTCCGGAAACCATTCCGGGAGCGCCACCAGATGCGGCGGCAATAATTCCGCATGCAATTGCACCATATAGCCCTGCAGTCGCTCCTAATCCTGAAGCGACACCAAATGCAAGGGCCAGGGGAAGCGCGATGATGGCCGCGAGCAGTCCACCAACCAAATCGCCCGCTATTCTTTTACCAGTCAGTTTAGGTTTCGTTTGTTCTTCTGTGTGCAATTTTTTCCCTCTTAGATACGATTGATCACGTCAGAACTTCATCAAGACGCGCAATGAGCACCGAGCATTTCGCGTGTGTCGAGACAGAGAGAGACGAACTACCAAGAAGAAACCGCGCAATTCCGGATTTCCCATGACTGCCTACAATCAGCAAATCAGCATCAAACGACTCCGCTGCAGCGAGTATCTCATTCGAGATATTTCCTTCTCGAATTTCCGTATCTATGACTTCGGCTGAACAGGCTTCTTTAAGTTGGCCAGCGACGTCCTGTATAAGCTTTGTGGCTGAGTCTCGGAAGTCATTAATGACCGTGTCTGACAATTTCATGGTAGCCGGATAGCCGGTTTGAAGCTCCCAGCACAGTGGTTCAATAACGTGCAACACTTTTAGTCGCGTGTCCTTGTTACAACCCAGCTTGCGCATCATTTCTATTTGCGCTTTCCCATACAATCCAAAATCTACTGCAATTAGGATTCTCATTGAACCTCCTTTGGCGGCTCCAAAAAATGAAGCACGCCGCTATTGTGTCACACCATCACCTCCGGTGCCGGCCGACAATCATCGAGTAACTTGAAATCAAGCTTAAAAGTGGAGCAAAGCTACACCGGGCGGCGTTTTCACGCGGGACATCGCCATTTTGATTTGACCAGTCTCGAATGCCCAGTACTCGTGCAACGAGAACTATAATGCATCTAACTTTATTTTTTCCATTTGTTGGTTGCCTCCATATTTTTGGAGCACAATCGGGATAGTGTTCGCCTGGCTCTTGCACTTACATATGGGTTATCGTCTGCCGTCAGCGCTTCTAGAACCGGAAGAAACATGTAGCTGGCCGACGCAATTCTGAAACGGACGTCGGGACTTTCATCCTTGCTCAAGAACATCAAAGTCTCAAGATCAGTATTTCTGTTTAGTGCCACCGCCATGCGAACTTCCGGATATTCATCGGTTGAAAGAAGGGCTAGCAATCCGACGGGGCAGACAGAATTTTCTGCTACATGCTGCCGGATTTTACTGCTCGAGTGCTTGGCAAGACGGTACAGATTGCGAACACGCCGCACTGAGCTGCCTGCCAGTAAATACCTAATCAAGAAAAATCCTTTCATTCTGTTACCTCCTGTAAATGCGAGTGAAACCTGTTTTGACATACGCTCCCACGATGCTTGTACGTCGTGATGTCTAAATGTTCTCTGTGTAAATCTATCCATAAAACCTCCTGTTCCAAGATGAGACCGAGGTGATTACAAAGTCCTCCACCTCCGTCGCTAGCGCCACCATAGACAGTGACCACCGGCCAAATTGTGCCCGGCGCCTTACAATTCTCTTGGGTGAATCCAGGGCGCTTCGTATCCGACTGTTCGTTCGGATCTAATTTCTATAATTTGCTCTTCATGCAGCTGTGCGACATAGAGCAAAGCCGCAAACAAAGTCGCCAACAATGCTGCAAGTAATGACGAAACCTTGATAGTGAAAACGATCACCTCCTAGGTGTGTTGAGTTCGCCCCGCATTTATAGTTGCGGGACGAGTTCGATTTGTCTCTATGTTTCTATTATAGCACATCAGAGCTCAAAGACGCCGATTTTAAGGAGGTCTTAAGAGTGTGACACCATATCTGGTGCGCAAATTGTGAATTCACGAATTCAAAGTTTGATAAAAACAGAGATTCAGAAGCCCATTCAATGCGCCATTTTTGCCTTTCAAGGCGCTATTTTTGCCAGCGCCACAAGAATCCCCGTCAACAGCACTGTAAAAATTGCTACAACCGAACCAGTTTTTACGTGCAACAGAGCTGGTAGAGTTAGCTTCCCATGTGCTCCCCACTTATCAATAGTTTTCTTCAGGTAGCGAGACGCTTCCGCGTAAATGTATGAACCTACAACCAGGCCAACCAGGCATAAAGTCGCTAGTACGTCACCTTGCCCGAGCGCCACGGCGCCCGTACCGGGGCAATAACCAGAAAACGCGAATCCGGAGCCAAACATCAATCCTCCCAGAATATTCGAGCCGATCTTCGTCGGCACGATGTGCATTTTAATATCGGCTTTCTTATGCAGGAAGTAAATTCCAATCATGCCAACCAAAACAGCCGTTAGCATTACTCTAACGACAGTAAAATCTTGAAACAATAATTGGCCCTCCAACACGTGGTATTTACCAACGCCGCCCTTCTGAAGAAGAAAGCCAAAGACCGAACCAAAAATAACGGCTTGTATGAGTTTTTGTGAATTTTCTGATTTCTTTTCCACTTTTAAAGCCTTTTAGTACAACAACCTGACAAACAGTGCTCCGCCGACGAAAATAAACACGGTAGTGATCCACGAGGAAACGCTCAGTTGCAACGTTCCGCTGATGCCATGCCCGCTCGTGCAGCCACCGGCTAGACGCGCACCGAAAGCCATAAGAGCCCCGCCTAACAAGCTGACGGCAGCATAGAGAACGAAGCTCTCATCACCATGACGTTGAGTCCACATCAGTGGCATCCCTCGCAAACCAAATTCACCGCCAGTGGTGGCAGCCAGAACCGCTCCTAGAATGGTGGCAGAGACAAATACAAATTCCCAATTCAACTCTGGAGGTTTTTCCTCATAGTACGCCAGTTTCATGGTGTGCTTTGGCGCTATAAACTTTCCAATAAAGCCAGCGACGGTCGCATAGAAAGAAGAGGCACCGATTTTCTGCTCAGAAAAATAGAAAGTACACCAGCTCAAAATTCCAATTAATGCACCCACCAAATACGGTGACCACGTGCCGCCAGTCGTCATTACCGCATCAGGAGATTGCGCAAATGCCGCTACTGGAACCGCCAGCATGGCGCAGGATAAAATGAAAGCTGTCACTTTCATCTTTTTGATTTCCCTCCGTGCACTGCAGCTGCAGTTTGCCCGCCAGTTTGCAACTTGATTATCTCAAGGTCAAGCGTTTGCGGTTCGTCAGGTCCCTTTACCAGGGGTTTGTTTCGCTTTTTCCAAGCCGTGATCCCGCCGAGTAAATTAAAGACATTCTTGACACCAAGACGAAGAAGGATACTTGCTGCAAGACTAGCCCTGTGCCCTACGCTACAAGTAAGCACGACGGCCCTATCATCCGCCAAATTAGACTTCAAATTTTCAATTTCCGGAAGAAAGCCAACATAGGCATGCTTCGATTCCTTGATGTGTCCTTCCTCGAATTCTGAAATCTCTCGAACATCGAGCACTGTTACCGATTTTGACCCCAGAGATTCGGAATCTACAGTGAAGGTGCCCGACTGCTCTATTTCAAGAGCGGCGTCCCGCCAGCCTTCGAATCCGCCGGCCAACACTCCAGAAATATTGTCGACTCCGATACGTTCGAGAAATAAAAATGCTTTTTCGAGGTCCTCGTGACGTTCTAGAACGAGATAGACGGATACTTTTTCGTCTGCGATCCATCCTCCGAATACGGGCAGACCGTCCAGCCAGATACTATAAGAATCGGGAATGTGCCCACCTGCAAAGGCCTCTGGAAGACGAGTGTCTATCACTATCCCCGACGCAGATTCGCGAGCAAAATCTTCAGGTATCAGTACGGGAATTTCGCTCGGTTTTTTCGAGAGTGGAATGCCGCCCTTAAGATTCAGCTGTTCCATGAGTCGGAAATACGGAGGTCGAGGAATGCGTTCTTTCAGTTTCGCCTCGACGAATTTTTCTTTTGAATTCACAAAGGCCGGATTGTAAGTTCGCTCGAAGCCGATAGTCGAGCCATCATAGTCGGCGATGTTTCCGCCACAGACGGACCCCGAACCATGTGCCGGGTACAGCAGTGTTTGATCACCAAGAGGGGCGATTTTGTTGTGGATGCTATCGAAAAGAATTGCTGCATTCTCGGCAGTTTTAAGAGGATCCGGCAAATCTGTACGACCAGCTTCTCCGATAAAAAGGGCATCTCCGGTGAACACCGCCCAGGCAACATCAGGATTTTCCTTCATATACAATGCGTAGGAAACGCTCTCAGGAGTATGGCCGGGAGTGTAGAGGCATTGAAACGTCAGATCTCCGATTTCAATACTCTCATCGTCAGCTAGTCGTATGTCGCTGTGACCAAAAAATTCGTGCTTGCCTGAGACGACTTTGGCACCAGTAATTTGACGAACTTGGTCAGAGCCGAGGACGAAATCCTCTTGTCTGTGGGTTTCAAATACGTACTTAATTTCGATTTTGTTTTTAAGGGCTTCTGCAAAGTACTCATCCAAGTCACGACGAGGGTCGAACAATATGCCGATACCATCAGTGCCGATGAGGTAGGCGTTATGTGCAAGACCGGGCGTCTTAAATACTTTGAAAAAAAACATACGGCTTTGTCCTCAGTGAGAAGTGACGGCTTCCTAAACACCTAGCACAGAAATTCTGGTCGATGCTTTACGGATAAACAAAATGCAAAACTGTTAATTTCGAGCTTCTTTCATAAGGCGACGTCGCTACACTGTCGACGTGTCCGCTGCCTTGTTTTGACCTTTATCAGATTTCAGCAAGCCATCGAGATCGACCACTGAACGGACATGAAGATCGCGTTGTGGAAACGGAAATTCTATACCGTTTTGCTTGAACTTCTTGAATATTGCAAAATTCAGCTCGCTCTGAAGTATCGCTGGTGATGTCACATGTGTTTTGGTTGACACACGCAAGACGAAATCCAGCGAGCTATCACCGAAGGCCTTGAATATGACAGTTGCAGGCGGGTCCTGCAGCACACCATCGTGCTGCGAGGCCACGTCTAATAAGAGCCCGTATACCGCCTCCGGGTCTGAAGAGTAGGACACGCCCACAGGAAGGGAAACGCGAACGTCTCTGCTGGAGTGGCTCCAATTGATAACGTTTCCACTGATGAATTCTGAATTGGGAACGATGATCTCGATATTGTCGTTTGTGCAGATTGTTGTTGCACGCAGTGCAATATTCTTCACGTCGCCTGTGATTCCTGCAACCTCAATTCGATCGCCTACTTTTATGGGTCTTTCGATTAGAACAATCAGACCGCTGACCAGATTAGACGTGATATTCTGCAAGCCAAAACTGAGACCTAATCCCACGGCGCCGGCAAGAACGGTGAGGGCGCTAAGATCAATGCCAGCACTTTGTAGAATGACAACAAATCCAATTGAAACCATGACGTATTTGACAATGACCGAGATCGCGTGCCGCGCACCAAATTCGATACCAGAATGCACCAGCAGTTTAGTTGCACACCACTTTTGCAAACGATTTGTCGCGACGATTAAAACAAGCCAGAGAGAGAGCACATAAATCACACTCCAAAGAGTGATTTGCGTTTTTCCTATGTGCACGAATGGGATGTTCAGGAAGCTATCGGCATACGCGACAACTTGAACGGCAGTGATGTCGACATTGGACAAATCGAGAATCCAGAGCACACCGATGACCCGGACTGTCCATCTTGTGACAACCAGCAATTGCCGCTTAAGGGTGTCACTGAAAGCATCAACTTTAGAGAGCTTGGCCGTGAGCCACTTCTCAAAGAACGCTGTTAAAAACCATAAAAGCGACGACCAGCCTATTAAGAACACGACGGTGCCAATTGTCACCGAACTACTGCCAATCACCAGGAGCGGATGAGAAAGGATCAGGTTCAGTCGCTGCAGCAATACGCCAATAAGATCAATCATTAACACTACCTGTCGCATGGTGTCGGCTGACAGCAGTCCAGCGCGATGCATGATTGAGATCCGATAAAATACCATCCACTTATCGGGCTGCCGCCACGCGAACGGAACTCAGTTCTCAGGGACGAAGTAGCCTACAACAGCACTACTGCCCATCATCGAATTCATCGAGCGCATAGTCGCCAGAAAATCAGATAATACATGCAATTCGGTCGTTTGTCAATGCGAGCACCACCTGTAGTGGCTAACTCAGGGACTTGTTCAGATTCAGGTGCTGATACTTTAATTCTCGTCGACCACATCAGTAGTCCGTGCTTAAGATGACACGCGATTGGCTGGTCAGGCTTCGAGGATTTCGCTCTTTGACGCTTCTTTGAAGACATGGCAGAGTATGCACATTCGGCGCGCATGGATTAGGGTCCAACCATGGTTATCGCCAATTCACCGAAAGCTGATGGTGGCACAAAGACTACTTGCCTCATTTGATGATTTTGCCCAGGAGAAACGAGTACCCTAATTCTACAAAAACCACCGGCGAGGCCTTCGTGAAACCGACACCGGTGCGAATTCCCACCTGCTGATTGCGCCGAAATCGGAAAACACAACCGCTATCCAATACCTGGTCAGATATTCTGCGCCTGGCAAAGTTACCGGCGTACTCGAAAAACAAATCCGCTCTGGGTCCAAGTTTTCTAAACAACACACAGGTGGGTTGATAAATTATGTTTTTACGTCGAGATGAAATACCCTGAGCCTGAGCCTCCGCTTCTTCTGTCTGCACAAACAGTGATTGCGCGCTGCCTAGTGTCCAATTAGCAGACAGAGATTTTGCCGCAGTCAGTTGCACAAACGGATCAACTTTATCCGTGGAGAATGCAGCGCTACCTGTAGGCACAGTCAGGCCGGGTATGACGGCTAGTTGTATATTGCCAGGCAATGGTCCCAATTGTTGTTTGATCGCCACCGACATATCTGCAGTTCCCGAAATAGAACTTTGATTTCCTTTGATCAGAAAATAGTTCGGAGCCACCAACCTCAATTCAGTCTTCGGCAGGACACCAAGGCGAACTAAGGTTTGAGGTACGTTGAAACTACTGCCGCGGAACTCTTTTCTCAAGACTAAACCATTTTCGACCTGAATATAATTTTGTGGTACTACCAGTGGTGACGGCGTAACGGTCGGTCGATCTGTATTTATTTCTGGTTCGGTTGTATTCTGCGCAATTGCTCCAGCGCACAAATAGAAGTGAGCTACTATAAATCCGTGTGAGATTGCGGAAAGTCGCATTCCTATTTTGCAGCCGGTTGCTTTATACGGACATCGAACACCGGAGTCTCGACTAGCTGGAAGGTCGCTGATGCAAGCTGTACACGCCCCTCAGTTTGTTCAAGCTCTTCCAGGAGCAGTGTGAACAATTGATCCTTGGCCAGACGACGCCGCCTGTAGTTGACAACATAGCGAACAGTGAACTCCATCCAGTTATCGTTAAGAACAATAGTTACCATCGGGCTAGTTCGCGCATCTTCCACGAGATACTTTTTCGCGATCTGCCTCCAGTGAGCCTCAGCCTGCTCAATGAACTCGGCGGAAACTTGATCTGCAACTTTCTCAAGAATTTGTCTCGCCAGCTTATGGTCACTTCCGTATTTCACAGGAACAGTACATTCATCCCACAAGAACGGAAAATCACCGGAATAATTGAAGAAAGGTTGACTGAACACAAAACCATTAGAGACCCGAACGATACGACCAGTGTAGAGATCGCCATTGACCCACTCACCTAGTTCCATCAAGGTCGTGCGTCCAAATCCAATGTCTATGACGTCTCCCTTAATGCCGCCCAACTGTATCCGGTCACCAACGTGATAAAAATCGCCGAACGTAACGGCAATCCACCCGGCAATGCTTACGATCACTTCTTTCAACGCAAATGCAATGCCTGCTGTAACGGCTCCAACGATGACCGCCAGATTTCCAAGCGCATCCCGGAAAACCACGGTGACAAAAATTAATCCGACAAAACCACCGACGAAGTCGATTATCTTCTTGGAAGCGTAGCGCTTGGACGAATCGGTCACGTATCTACCGACTGACCTTCGAACAAATGCGACGAGCGTGGAAATTGCGACAGCGCCGATTAAGGCCGTAATTATTTTGAGCGTGGTGGGCTCAAATAAGAGCTGCATAAGAGAACGTGAAAAATTTTCCACAGAAGCATCCTTGATAGCGCCCTCAATGCTCTGCTTCGCTTTGTGACGGGCTAAAACCGCTTTGAGTCTATTAACGTATTGTTGGGCAAGATCTTCTCTGGCGGTGGCGGCCACTTTGGCATCGATGTCGGTGACAGACGTGATCACCGTGTCACCGGCCAAAATATCAGTCTCACCGTCAGACTCAACAGCGACAATGGATTCAGGCTTGAAATCAGGTTCTTTTAAAAGGCCTTTAAGCTTTTTAAGCACGCCTCTAGCTCGCTCTTCTGGTCCATATGGACCAAGCTTGGCTCGTACAACGAAAATCTCGTCTTCCTCTAAAGCGACCACAGCACCTGGGTCAGAAACTTCATTTTGGGCAAGCAAAGCATGTGGAAGCACAAAGGAGCTTAGAAGGGAAACGAGCGCACAGATACTCAACAATCTCAGTTTGTTCAGGGCGGAACTCGCAATAGCTGAATTATTTTTCAATGCGTTTGGCAAGGACGATGTATCGCTCTTCTCCGTCTTCAGGCGACGTGTAAAACCTGTACTTAGACGGCGCCTAGAGATGGACATGTAATATTCCTCATCCATTGTTTTTAGTATTGTTACTGGTGGCGACAGCTGGATTCTCAAGTGACACTGCAAATGGTGGCGTTTGATAATTTCCGTCGAGGTAGGCTTCCGGGATTGTTGTCTTGTTACCATCCCTGAGGGTGGAATAATGTGGAGACATGATTTCCACACCACCTTCATTGAACTTGTTTTGAATGTTCTGGTGAAGTTCAGAGTAAATAACTGCCATCAAATGAGGGCTGGCAGTGTGCGCGTTTACTTGATAGCTAACAAAAAAGTCATCGAGACTGGTCTGCAGGACAAACGGCAGAGGCGCCGGCAAAATCAATTCAGTGGCTAAAGCTGCATCAATCAGCAATTGATGGACGGTCTTCCAGGGAACGTCATATCCAATCGTCACAGTAGTATGGAGTATCAAACCGGCATGGCCAGCCGAGGAGCTGTAATTAATTATATGACTGCCTAAAACGAGGGCATTGGGAATTGTTATGTATTCTTGCTTGATAGTGCGAATTCGAGTCGCAAGCAACGTTTTTTCCACGACATCACCGACGGTATCAGCAATCTTCACACGATCGCCAATTTTGAACGCGCCGGTGTAGGTAAGAAAGACGCCTGCCACCACGTGAGAGATGGCGCCTGTCGATCCAAGTGATAGCAGCACACCCATAAAGAGAGAGACTTGTTGAAAGGCCGGAGAGCCGGAGCCGGGCAGATATGGAAAGATAAGGACGAACGCGAACGTGATGATTAAGAAACGAACGATTTTATAAGTAGACTCAGCCCATTGTGGATCGAAGCCATCGACGGTGATATTGCCCCTTTCAACTTCGCGGAAGAAAAAATGAGTAAAAGAAATTACATAGTAAGTGATAAACGATATCACCAGCTGGAATGCGATGTTTGGAAGATATCCCAGAATTGCAGGCCAGATAATTTTTGCAAAGGGCTCGGTGAAATAATTTACAAGTTCGCCTGCTAGATGGCTAGTTTCGGGAAATAGACTCAGCACCAATGTCGTGTAGACGAACACCAAAATAATCACAGTAAAAACACGAACAATCCTGAGCATTCCGACTACGACATCGGTCAGAGTTTCTTGAGAAAGGAGTCGAGCTTGTTGAATTTTTAGCGATCGAATGTGTTTACCGCGCCATGACGCTACCACGGCATATGAACGCGGAAACAGCCAGCCGGTTGCGCCAAGTAACGCTAACAACATTACCGTAAATACAGCGGTCAATCCCAGGGAAATCAATCTATTCTTTGTACTATGTTTCTCGATGTCTTTGGTCAGAGCCTGTTTCAGCTTAGAGGCATAAGTCTGGGCCAGAGCCTGCCGGCTACTGGCTCCTGCGGCTTTCGCATCGAGGCTGGTAACCGTCATAATAGTTAGATCGCCTGCGACGATATCGGTGCTGTAATCGTTTTCCTGAGTGGTGATTTGCTCGACCTTCTCAGCGAGGTTCGGCTCCTTCTCCAATTCCGCTATTCGATTAAGAATGCTTTCGACGCGCAGTTCTGGAGTGTACCCACCCAGTCTGACAAAAATATTGAAAATGGTTTCCCCTGCCACTACCACTGGTGCTCCAGTCTTGATGACAGCGTGGCTGTCGGTCTGCGGCGCGCCTGGCTGATGGGGTTCGGTTTGCTGAGCTGGAGCTGGAGCTGGAGCTGGAGACGGAGACGACGGTGCAGACTCATCACTCACATCCGAAGTGTCAGTCCTCGCCGGTGATTTTGGCTGCGTGGCATTGACCGGCTCTTCAGAAACTGTGCCTTCATTTTGTCGTGGTTGTTCTGACTTTATATCACTTGGCGTAGATTGCTCAGGCGGCTTTGGACCTGCCGGAGCAGACTGCTCCTGCGCATAAGCGACCTCGAAAAAGAGCGAGCAACAAAAAGCAGCAACCGCAAGCCAACTGCAAAGTCGGATTTGAAATAGTTTATCCATAAGTCCTTGTTTAACGGTCTAACAGAAGGTCGTACATGCAACAGATCGCTTGAAAATAGTGATCATATTTTGACATTACGCAAAGTCTTGCTGGGGCAACGACTCAAAAAACTTAGAACCGAGTTCCGAGGATTGCAAGCGCAATGAACGTTTCAGGAACCGACATTAACAAGACCTTATGAAGTGTCTTCACATATCGGAGTCGACACGGTTGTCAAAGTTTTCTTTTTTGACAGCGTTAGCAGTTTTGATGTCTTAACCGAATCATCAAAAGCGGTCTCCGTTGCCACCAGTACACCGACATTTTTCTGATCTTGAATGCACCAAATACGGTGGCGGCCATTTTACAAATCACCGAACGAACTCCTAATCAACCATCTTTAGATTATCCCATAGAGCGGCATAATGAATATTCTGCACGAATGAATACTTTGCTCACATGAATTTGGTCAGGTCCGAGAAGGTCACCGCGGCAGTCGTAATTTCAGGATTGCGTAAACGCGAAACTTATCAACCTCACATACTGCCGCAGTCCGGTCCAGGATCTCGCGCGTCATTTGCCGGGGCAAGCTGTGCTATAAGACTAAAAGCACGCATGAGCAAGCGGCCTGCCTCAGTGCTCACATTGAACCAGGCTAAGGAGGCAAATATGGGTAAGTTCGAAATTTTTGTTGGAAACGATGGGCAATATTACTTTCACTTGAAAGCAGAGAATGGCCTAATTATTGCAGCGTCACAGGGATACACGACTAAGCAGTCGGCGCAAAACGGCATTGAGGCTATTCAGCGAGTTGCCTCCGCTGCGCCTGTCGCTGACATGACGTTAGAAGAAGTGATATCGCAATAGTGATGCTCCTTGCATCGCAGTTTTCTATCGCCAAATTTGACACCGTCAGTAGTGCCACCTGTCGTCGAAATCTCTTATGCAGCAAGTGATATTACTCCAAGTCGACAAAAACGGGAAAGTGATCCGAACCGACAAATGGACCGACAGTTCTGTTTACAACAGTTAGCTGCGGACTGACGAAGCAATGATCGATCGGCAAAAGAACAACCGGTACTTTGCGCCAGTAGTCCGGTGCCGGCCACGTGAGCTGGAGACCGAAACCTTGCCTGGAATCCACCAGGTCACATTTACGAATTAGCTCTGAAGTCAAATATGTCCATGGAGTGCTGTTCATATCGCCTGCCACCACCAGCGGTGATGGCAACAGTTGTAGCTCTTCGGTCATGACCAGAAGTTGCTCTTTATGCCATTCAAAGAATTGAGATTTCACTGGTCCTTGCACATGCGTTAAGACGAGAGTGGTTGGCTCTTCTAGTTTTGTGATTTTGCAGACTATCGTTGGATGACCAGAGCTGCCGTAGTATTTCACTTTGGCGTCCGACAATTTGACGGTAGAGTAAACGCCGATTCCATACGTGTCCGGCCTCGGCACCAGCACCGTATGTTTGTAATCGAGAAGTTCATCAGTGAGAATTCTCTTCCACTCATCTGTCAGTTCAGTTATCAAAAGAATGTCTGGATGAACCGAACGAACGTATTTGACGACTGCCGCGTGATTCGAGTTCAGATTATTCACGTTCAGCTGCAATAGACGAAGACTACTCTCCGTCTGAGTTCCGCTGCTTGCTCTAGGAAAGTAAATGGGCAAGAAATACGCGCAATTGAACAAAGTAATTAACGCTGGAATGGTCGCATATTTTCTTCGCTTCTTTATCCCAAGGATTACCAAAGAAAGAAGTGCGCATCCAATTGCAATCTGAACACGAAACTGTGCGACCAGATAGGCGCGCCACCACAATGATTCAAAGCAAGCGCAAATGGTCAGAAGGCCGAATGCTGCCACCATGACCAACAAGGCAAGCTCGAACAAAAGCCACGAAACGCGTTTGATTTTTTCTGACACTCGCACGATTTAATTCCGCTTAGTTCATTCCAAGGCTCATTGTATGCTTTTTCCAGAAGCCAAAGTTGAAGCCCAAACCAACTAACAGAACAGTATCAGCCGCATGCGAGAGTTCAAGTAGAATCTGCGCGCATCAGATATTTAAACGTTACGTTGAAGGCAGCCAGAGAATGCATCAGTCTTTTAATGGCAATCCCGCATCATCATCAATTTCGTCCAACTTTGGAATTCCGGAAACCAGCTTACCATCACGCATTACTACGAACTCGGTACCAGTCTGCGCAGCGAGCAGCCGTGCTCGTTTACTGGCGCGAATCAATGCAGAAGTAGCATTCACCATGTCAGGATCTATTCGTTTAGGTTTTTCATCATCCATGTCATCTGTCCTACGTCGATCAGAAGCGGCTAATCACTTCCGGCATGAGTCGTCCACCAATAAATGTACCGAATTACTGCAATTGAGCGAGTTACTTACTTCATGGACGAGAAGTAGGCGAACACTCATCGTCAAGCTCTTGCAACTTTGGAATTTCGCGCACGATTTTTCCGTCACGAACGACCACGAACTCAGTTCCATTTTGAGCAGCAGCCCGCCGAGCGCGCTTCGCTGCACGAGTCAAGGCGGCACCGGCATTCTCCATATCAAGATCGATCTTTTTGTTTGGCTCGTCTTGGTTCATCGCTTTCGGTCCTATGTTCGTCAGCCGCACCATCCCCATTGCTATATTACCAGTTCGACAGGGTGAAATAGTTTTCGTGTCAGCGCTTCGCGCAGCAGCGCATTTCGTGCATAATGGCATTACTTTGCTCTCCAGCCTTTACATGCTTTTATAACTAAATGAATCCAACAGATCAATCAAACACAGAATGGCAAGCGGATGTCGCCGCTCTTCGTCACGCTGTCGAAGTCTATAAGGCTGTCGGACTCTTTGAAAACGTGGCGACGAATGATGCCGTAGATGCGTATGTCGATGATGTCAGATTTCAACTCGACACCAGAATGGTAAGGGAACCACCATCCAATTTTTGGCAAACAATAGAAATCACAAAGATCAGCGAAACAGGCATTTCGTGGCTCCACATGAGCGATATGGCCGACAACGCAGAATACTTTGAACTGCTCACGGAATGTGCTCGCATTTCTCGCGACGCATTTTTGCCGAGGCTAATCTTGGAATTATGGGATCCGCCTGGCCAGTTTCCGCCGGAAAAAATTTCGCTAGAGTTCAAGCTACTCGCGCAAGAATTTAAGTTTTATCCCGAGGTTTCCGGAGACTGGCTTGACTTGGGTGGAGTTATCAATTTTCTAAATCAAAACTGCATGAAAAATTCATCTATGCAGTTTGAATTCCATGACGATCAGTTAATTGCCTGCATTCTCTGTTTGACTCCAAAGGAGAAAGAGCTGTTGACGAATGAACTACGTTTTCCGTTCGAAAAATCGAATTGATGGGTTCTTCGGAAAGACTAGGAATGTTATTGATAGTAGCGACATTGCTGTTCACTGCGCAGGCCGCCTATACTACGCAGCTCCTAAAAGGCCGAATCGAACAGATTTTCGGTCAAAGTGATCCCCGGATGCCATCAGTGAACGAACTTGATGCCAGAACTGAAAAAATCGACCAGCGACTAATCGATAAGAAACTGGCACCAAATAGAGTGCCTCCGGGGCTCAAAACCTTTCCAGCGCTCCTCCGCGGCGAATGGACAGGAGATCTCAAAGTAACTCAAATCGAATGCACGGAAGCTTACTGGAAAGCCCTGCCAGTAGAAGCTCAACTGGAAGAGCAATTCTTTCAGATCGGCAAACTCGGTCACTCTAAATTTCGTTTTTTTGCTGATCGCAATGCTATTAGTATGTCACCACCTGTAGTGCAGTTTGCAGTAAACTCGCAAGAGGCAGTTCTATTTAGCAAGAAAGGTGTCAAAATTCTTTTCATGGAAGCTGACGAAGCGAGTGGGCGCCCTTGGCGAAGCAACAGTGGCGAATGTCATTTCACTGCCCAGCTCGTGAAGAACGAAGTCACTCAACTGGCACCTGCAATAGTCGAACAAGACACTTTGGTTCATGCTTTGCTTGTAAACGAAAAGACTCAACTCCAAACTAAATATTATTCTGAACATGTTTTTCGATTCGAAAAACGGGGGTCATTTGAGATGCGCGTGCAGGTTGCAGAAGTTTGTTATGGCCCGGATGGCAAGCTTTGGAAAAGAATGCTACTGGAAGGCGATCTGAAGTAGTCGGTCCTAATGCTCACCACGAATGTGAGACAATTACAAAATATTGCAAAAACCCGCTTACTGAAGTGTCTTATTCTGAGGGCGCATGATTTCCAGTAACGATTTTAGACCCGGCATCACCATTGAATACAATGGTGGCATCTGGCAAATCATCGAAGCGATGCACGTAAAACCCGGCAAAGGCTCAGCATTTGTTCGGGTGAGAATGAAAAACGTAGAGACCGGAAACACACTTGAACAGACGTTCCGTGCGGGTGAAAAAGTGCCGCAAGCAATCGTAGAAAAATCTGAAGTGTATTACTCATTCAAAGATGGCGACAAGTTCGTGATGGTTGAGAATGCGACGTTCGAACAAATAGAACTCACTGCGGAGCAAATTGGTTCGGAGGTAGAGTTTCTCGAGGTTGGTTTGGAGGGAATTGTTGTCCTCCAACATAACGATCGAATACTTGGAGTCGAACTTCCCAATACCGTGGAACTCCTCGTGAGTGAAACGACGCCTGATGAACGAGGTGACACCAGTTCCGGTGGAGGCAAACCAGCCACCCTTAAAACTGGCGCGACAATCACGGTTCCGTTTCATATAAAAGTTGGTGACATCATTCGCGTGGATACCAGAACGAGGAAATACCTCGCGCGGGTCTAAATACCGCCGGCGCTGGTCTGCGGCTGCGTAAACCAATGCCACACTTACCTGATTTCAGGCTTTGGGGTATGCTCGTAATATGAAGCATACCCTTTCAGTGTTATCTCTGGTCTTTCTATCTGTAAGTGGTTGCCTTAGCCTGCGACCCTCTTCTGTCGATTCAACTTGCGCACCGGTACTCATCAAGAAAACTATCGCGACTCCGGCTCCTGCACCGAACAAAAAAACTCTTGATCCTGAAAAGACTGCGTTGCCTACTGCGGCTCCCGCCCAATGTCTCGAGGAGCAATCCGTGGACGCCTACAATGCTTCAATTGGTTTATCCAACGAAGCCATGGGCTATGTGCTCAAAGGGAACGATAACGCAGCCCACGGTGAATTACGAGACGCCATCGTCAATTTCAGTCACGCACTCAAGCTAAATCCACTGTATGCCTCGGCGTACAACAATCGAGGAAACGTGTACAGCGGCCTCGGCGATCTGGTGCGCGCGGAAGCCGACTTCATGATGGCGATAAAGCTCAATCCAAAGTTTGCGTCCCCGTTAAATAACCTCGGCATTATAAAATACGACACCGATCTCAAAGGTGCCATCGACTGCTACAGTCGAGCCATCACGCTATCGCCGAATTGCTTCTCTTTAGACAATCGAGGATTTGCACGAGAGAATATAGACGACACACAGGGCGCGTTGCAAGATTATTCAGCGTCGATCAAACTTCAGCCGACTTACTTTCCAGCATATTATCATCGCGGTTGTCTCAGGAAAAAAATAGGTGCGACGGAAGATGCAATACAGGACTTCAATGACGCTATCAGAATTAACCCCACAGATTCTCTAGCGTACAAGCATCGAGGCGATTTATTTTGGCGCGCAAATAATGCTTCATTTGCCATCCGAGACTTAGACAAATCTATCTCGCTTGATCCGAAATCCTCTGACGCATACATCTCCAGAGCCAATGTCTGGAGATGTGTTGGGAATAAGGACAGAGCCATCCAAGACTTCGAAAAAGCAATTCAAATCGAACCCAAAAACATGTGGACGTATCTAGAACTAGCAAATGCCCGTTCCGATAAACGGGAATCAGTCAAAGACTATACGCGAGCTATTATGGTTGATCCCACATGGGAACCAGGTTTCAGGAACCGCGGTTTCGAGCGATATTTTCTCGGAGACAAAAACGGCGCATTGGCCGATTGGAACCAAGCTCTCCGCTTAGTGCCCAATAAAGGACTGACCCATTCAGTACGCGGAAGACTTCGCGCAGAGTTCGGGGACGTCACTGGGGCCATCGCTGAACTAACTGAAGCTATCCGCCTTGATGAACGTCTTCGTTACGATAGTTATTGCCTCCGGGCAAAACTGCGGGCAAGAATAGGGGACTATAAAGGCTCCACGGGAGACGCTATCGAGGCCTTTAAGCTAAAACCAGGGCACGCTTTAAACTACTTTATGCGGTCCGTTTTTAGAATGAAACGATAGATACTCCGTCACAACTTTGACACCATATATGGTGCCCAACAAATTTAACCTCACCTAAAGGTTGCGCGACATCGGCACCAATTGTGATCCTCGAATTCGCTACGGACGACACGCCTCAAGCGCGCTGTCTAAATTATTCAGGATAATATCTTCAGGATCCTTCGTTTGCCATCTCACCTTTAAATCTTGAAGCATTGGGTAGAAAGAAACATCAGCTAATTCCACAACTGCCTCAAGCGTCCTACCCCAAATTCGTGGTCCGCTTAGTAATTCGTCTGTAATTATGTCCCAAACGCGATGGTCTTTACGCACTGCTAATCCGAGAATCGCTTCATGCCTTAGTTCATCGTGCTCATCGTTTACTCGCGCGAAAAGTGCCGCCCTCACCCTCTCCGTATTTTGCTTGCACAAAATTCCAAGCGAAAAAGTTGCCCAATTTCTAATGTCATCACAAGGATCGCGCGTGAGCTTGATGAGAGTCGATATCGAGTCGCGGTCCTCTTCTCCACCGAGGCTTGACGCAATAGCGAGCCGAACCGCCTCGCTCGGATTATCGGCATGCGGCTTCAAAAATTTCCATCGGCCCTCGATGTTCAGATGCATTGTCGCAAAAGCAAGCACTTCCAACACGTGATCGTCACTCTCGTTCTCAAGGCATTTCAAAAGGATCGGTGCCGACTTCGGCAAAAATTCTTCGCTATGCTCCCGCGCCAGAGTTTTGATACCAATAATGCGCTCAGCGGCAAGCTTGCTCCGAACCAGTTTCTTCCCTATTTCAAATGCTTTTTGATTGTGACAAAGGGACAAGACAATCAGAGCTGGTGATGAGCGTAGCGGATCGTCAAATCTGTCCTGCCGCGCAAGCTCGACTAAATTTTTGACCGACTCGGTCTTAAGAGCAGACATCTGTTTTCGCACTTTCTTTTCCGCGAATCCCAGTTCAGTCAATTTTGCTAGCCTCCAATTCTTTTTGCCCGCCTCCACGTCCAATATCCAAGACCAAGTCAGATCTGCTCCTGCACGGCCCTCGAACCAAATGTTTTCGGCAGCTTCGTTGCCCATAGCATCGATGGCGCTGCGAAGTTTATCGTCGAATGGATATGTAAGCATTCCTTGCGTCCTCTGGAGCAATTGATCGAATAGGAGATAGGTCGCAACAGCTCCTTAGGTCTTTTCATCGAACAGCGACGCCGCATTCCGATGCCTGCATCTTGTTATGGAGACGGCATAGATTGATCCTATCATTAGATGCAAAAAAAGAATTCGCATTGATTGAACGCCCCGACCAGCTTTATCGAGCTTGCAGAATAGGCACATCAAAATCAGAACATTAACTGAACGCGACGATGCATAAAGAAGTGCGCGTTCAACTAAGGTTGTATGATTAGCGGTCGAGTTGAACGAGGACTGATGGTGACGGACAAGTTGTCGAATAAACAGCAGAAAATCGTTCGCGGTGAGATCCAAGAGTGGATTCAAGAACGGCTCATTGACGAAAGCCTGGGAGCAAGTCTACTTTCGCGCTATCCCGCCAGTGAAAACAAAACCAACGTCAGCGAAATCCTGACTATGATCGGTTCTGTTCTTGTCGGACTTGGAACGATTCTTTTTATCGCGGCAAATTGGAGTGCAATCACCGTTGGTATCAAGCTGATAATTATCGTCCTGGCGATTATCATCTCGCACGCACTTGGTTGGAAATTCTATTTTGAACCAGGAAAGCATCCGAGACTCGGCGCATCAATTCTAGTTCTCGCATCACTTTTCTTCGGTGCTGGAATATGGCTGATAGCGCAGGTCTTTAACATCGACAGAAATTTTTCGGATGGCGTTTTGTTGTGGGCGATCGGAACCATAGGCGTCACGATGGTCACCAATCTCGTGCCTCTTGGCTGCCTCAGCGCAATACTATTAAACTGGTGGTGCTTTTCGAGTGGCTACATGACGTACGGTCGCACCGATGACGGTGCCGGGATAATTCCAACATTCCTGGTCGCGTCGATTGCGTCAATACTAATTGCAGCTAAACTTCGAAGCCGCGCAGTGATGTGGATTGCGCTTCTGATGGGAACTTGGGTAATGCTATTTCAGAGTTTCGGAGTGTCCACGCCGCTGTTGTTGTGGGGCTTGGCACTGTTCGCCGGTCAGTTGTGGTGCAGTCATCGCAACCAGTTGTTCACTAACCCGTTCCTCTATGTTGGAAATGTTTGTATTCTTGGCGCACTTCTAATTTCAACTTTCGGCCACGCACGCACTGACAATTTTTCTATCTTACAAGCTGGAATTCTATTAGTCGCGACATTGATAGCACTAATCACGGTGGCATGGAAAGTTCCGAAGTTCAGGATCGAAATGGCCATCTGCGTTGTAGTTGCTATCGCGGTCCCATTAACTTACGGCTACCAGGAAGGCGCACACAGAATGGCTTTCAACATCTTCCTTCTGATGGCGATTGGAGGTCTTGCTTATTCAGGTTTAAACAGATTGCAATCAATGGCAGTAGTTAACATCGCGTTGATCTTCTTTGTGTTCGATGTAATTGCTCGATACTTCGATCTGTTCTACACAACTATGAACCGCTCTCTATTCTTCGTCGGTGGTGGCATCATTTTAATGATAGCCGGCGCTTTCGCAGAACGAAGCAGGCGGAAGTTGGAACAAACTTTTCTGGCAAATGATGAGAGCACAGACTCACCACCCGTGGTGGAGGAGTAACCATGAACATTCAACAAAGACGATTGCTATTCATTGCCGCGATAGCGGTGCAACTGTTGATTCTGATCGCAATTGCAATACCCAGAATGATTACTCTAAACCATGGCAGAACGGTAACATTCGAGACAGAACCAATCGACCCATGGGATCTCTTTCGCGGTGATTACGTGCAGATGCGTTATCCATTTTCAAAAATTCCAACTAAAAAAGACTTCAAACCATCGACGCCCGTGTTCGTACTTCTCCAACAAGACACTCCCGACAAATGGCGCGCAAAAGAAATCCTCACGGAGAAACCACCAACGCTCGGTGGCGACCTGTTACTCCGCGCTCGAATAAATTATTCGTCCGGATCCGAAGCACACGTAACCTACGGTCTGGAGCAAGTCTTCGTTGCTGAAGGTACAGGCAAAGACCTAGGCGCAAAGGACCGACTCAATGTTGACGTAGTCGTTGATGACGACGGTAATGCCGTGATTACAGAATTAAGGCACAAGGACCGAAAGCTGTTTCAATGGAAGTGGTTTTAGCGAACTACCAGAACCAGGTGTCGTCAATTTCGCGGTAACTTCTTCCAGATACTCGCGGCTTTTCCAGCGGCTCCGGCAGCTCTACCCTTCCATTTGTCTTTTGAACTTTCATCCATCGCTTGCCAGTTTTTGAACGCACTCTTCGCTGAATCTACAGCGCCATGCTTTAACTTGGCTTTTTCATCGGCGCTCATCGATTCATACTTGGCGGCCCCGATCACCGAGGCAGCAGCCGCTGTAGTCTTGACTGCGTCCTTGTTCAAGATACTTGAACTGGATTGTGGAGAGGGTAAATTATACGGTCGCTGCACTGCAGCGGGCGACGTAAACTCCGGATCGATATCAGAACGAGTGCCGCTATCCGGCGCAATTGGTTGAACCGCCGCATTCTCTTTGCGCGGCTCTGGGACGAAATTGTGGTCCTTTAAAAAATTGAACGCGAGCGCGGTAATCACGATAGTAACAAAAACTACAGCTGCCACCACTAGTGGTTTCATAAAAGATTGACCAGTTCGATTTTTCGGAGGATTCGGCAACTTGCCTTCGTTGACTAACAACAAATTTGTCAGCACTTCGCCGCAGTCGATGTACCGCTCAGCAGACTGTTCCGCTGTGCAAAAGGCTACTATGTTCTGCACTTCAGGCGGCATAGATTTGCCCATAAACGCTTCTTCAATTAACTGCCCAAAAGCCAAAACGTCGATTCGTGGATCAGCTTTGCGGGAATCACCGATCCAGCCAGTGCCGTATCCGGTTGTACGAGTTCGAGTCCCGTCGATAGTCGTGCTTGATACGAAGATCTTGCGCGAACTGATTTTCCTGTGGACAACGCCCATCTCATGCGCGTGAGCATATGCTTCACATGCGCCGATTAGGTATCCGAGTATCTGCGTTTTCGTCAGGTTGCTTGTCGAATGCAGGACATCAAAGAGAGATGGATCGACCAAATATTCCGTCACTACATACGGTGCCCCATCGGGTCTTTGACCAGATTCAAGTGTCGGAACTATCGACGGATGCGAAAGATTTCTCGCGGCATCGAGCTCAATTTTAAGCCGCTTTTCAAACGTTGCCTTGAGGGCCGAATGAATTTCGAGGACTTTAACAAAAACTTCCGTCGCGCTCCGGTTATCGCGCGCTTTGTAGCTCGTGCCCTGCGAACTCGTCCCCAACACTTCCCCGAGAACAAAAGAATCGACGGTCTCGCCACCAGCTCGATCCGTAACGTCTTGCTCGTCACCGACGCGCAAATTTAGCTTCTCTTGCTGTTTCTCGTCAAATTGCATGACTACCCCCAATTTTTGTTCCCTGAACACTTGGGTTTCATTCAGTAAGTTGGAGGGCCTGGCGAAGCTAAGAGAATGGCATCCTGAAGTCGACCATCAAAACGTTCTGCATAGGATCGACCTTAAACTTTCGGCGTGAATAAAAACACCAACAAAATAATCAACAACCAAAGAGTAATCATTACATAGACTTGGCTTCGGATTTTCTTCCAACGCGGCACCACCTTTGAGACGTTCAATTTCCGGCGAGCAGTATTTCGTAGCTTCTGCTGAGCCACTAAACTAAGCTCACCTTTTGGCGCTCCGGGAATCGGAAGCAGATTGTTTTTCGCTACTTGCGTTTCAGTTTTGCCATTATGATCAGCTTTAACCTGCACAGCATCATCGACGCTGCAAGCGCATACCGAGGAATAAAGCAAAGAGTGGTCCTGATTGGCCTCTGGCGAACTCGTCATCGAAGACTTTCTCGCTCGAATCGAAGTTGGTCTGCCGCATTTTTCGCAGTGCTCGCGCACTTTTACGTCAGCTGATTTTTGCTCTTCAAACATCCACTTAATTCCTTGAGCTCGAGTACGCAGATGCGACACTAGAGGTACCAACCTATAACTATTAAACGCTCCGGAGAGCCGCTATTACGCGTTCTTAATCAATTCGTTCTAATTCAACACTGCCGTCCGGTTGAAGTGATTCGAGCAGCTAGCTCGTTATACCACTCACAACACTTACTGAGACACGTTCTAGACGCATACAAACTTGATTTCTGACGAATAGAGAAATCTGCTTGCTGTTTGCCTTACCAAGGTTACCGAATCAGCCGTCAGAATAGACTCAGAGGATCGAAGCATTAATTACGAGAACATTTACTACAATTCT
This sequence comes from Candidatus Obscuribacter sp., assembly GCA_021772095.1. Lineage (GTDB taxonomy): Bacteria > Cyanobacteriota > Vampirovibrionia > Obscuribacterales > Obscuribacteraceae > JADYXR01. The sequence goes on from JADYXR010000191.1 coordinate 22,540, forward strand.
TCGGCACCATTCTACTTTTCGTCCTCTGTGACAAGAACGGTATCAAGACTCGCGTAAAACAATCTCGATTTTGAGACCATTCGGCAAATTGTTCTGTGCTGAAAACCTTCCGCCGCACGCTTCGATACAGGTTTTCACAATACTCAGTCCGAGTCCGACACCACCGGAGGTGCGCGTACGCGATGCCTCAGGTCGATAGAATGGCTGTCCCAGAAATTCAATCGCTTCCGGCGGGACGCCTGGTCCGCAATCAACTACCGTCACATACACGCTGTCACCGCTATGCTCTCCTTTTACTGTTATCGGTCCGGCGTCGCCCGCATACCGAACAGCGTTTCGCAAAACATTGCCGAAGGCGCGTTCGAGTAAGACCTCATCGCCAAGGCACGTCAATGACTCTGGAAACAATACGATTATGTCGCCGCCACCCGCTTTTGATGCAGCGGCCTTCACAATGACATCCAGGTCGACCGCATGAAGTTCGGTTTCGCGCAGTCCGGCTTTTGAGAAGGCCAAAAGCTCGTTGATTAGCAAGCTCATTTGTTCTACTTCTTCGCGAATGTCATCGATACTCCCTTTTTGATCTTGCGAAGCTGATCGTTCCAAAATTTCAATTGCGATCTGCAGCCGAGCGATTGGCGAACAAAGCTCGTGCGCGATGTCACCGAGAAAACGTTTCTGCCCGTTCACAGATGCCTTTAATTTGCCAGCCATAACATTAACAGCCTGAGCCAATCTTCCGATCTCATCCCATCTTTTGACTTTCAAAAGGATATCAAAGTTGCCATCCGCAATTTTCTCTGTAGCGAATGTCAACCTGCCTAACGCATGGGTCATGAAAAAAACGAAAGGCCACCAGATAACTGACGAGAGCGCGATCACTCCCAGACCAATTAGAAAAATATTGCCGAAATCCGAGACCAATCGAGTCTGCCAAATGTTCGGAGTCGCAGCCACAAGTGTACCTGGACCTGATACGTCGGCGATGTGCCCAGTCGCAGCAGCAGTCGTAGCAGCAGCAGTAGTAGTAGTAGTAGCAGTAGCAGTCGCAGCAGCAGCACCAGCACCAGTACCAGTAGCAATAGCAGTAGCAGGTCGTGATGGTAACGTAGTGACAAAAGCAGCCGAAGAGTGCGCACTAACCGGCGGCATTAGAGGAAACAACGCACCAATCCAATAACACTCAGGTTTACTAGTGTGTGCAAAGAAACCAGGAAGTGGTGGCATCGGATGTGGTGCTCCAGACGTTAAACGCTCGACATTCACAAACAACGGCGCTTCTTTGAACTCATCTAATTTACCTTCTACAGGTGGTTTGAGATTCACGAATAACTTTTTCGTTCCTACGGAAGGCCGAAACGATCGATTCATCAGCCTTGCGCGAACCGAGTCGGGAAGTTCAACCATCTCGCCTGCAATCTGCTTTCCGGCGCTATCGAACAGGTAAAACTTGACGTTATAGGATTCGCCAAATGTTCTTAAAACTTGATTCCACTCGCCTCGCGGCTGACTTTCCAATTGTCGACAAATTAAAAACGAGACCATCTGGAGGCGCTCGGCTACCGGTCTATAAATCGTCGCTTCCCAGCCTACATTAAAATGATAGCTGAAGAAAACAAAATGAACACATGATAGCAGCGCGAGGTTCAAAACGAAAACGCAAATTATTTGAGCGAAGAGAGGGAACTTAAATTTCATTGCTTACTCAGATTCAAGAACCAGCATGTAGCCAGCGCCTCGAACGGTGCGGATAAAGCGCGGTAATTTCGGATCGTCACCAAGTTTCTTCCTCAGGGCCGACACGTGAACATCAATTGATCGATCAAAAACATCATAATTTCGGTCGCGTATTTCGTTCAACAATTCTTCGCGCGATTTCACTCTGCCCTTAAATTGCGCCAATACGACCAACAGATCAAACTCAACTGGCGTGAGCTGTAGCTCCTGTCCATCGAGCTCGGCAAAGCGAGCAGCTGTATTGATGAGGAGCGAACCGATTGAAATTTCGTCGGCGTTCGACTTGGAATAACTTTGCGCTGGTGTCGTATATGATGCCCTGCGAATTAGCGCCTTTAACCTGGCCAACAGTTCGCGCGGCGATGAAGTCTTCGGAACGTAGTCATCGGCGCCTAGTTCGAACCCGACGATTCTATCGGCTTCATCACCAAGTGCAGTGAGCATCAAAACAGGCATCTCTGAATGCTCTCGAAGTTTTTTCAGTAGAGTAAATCCGTCCACGACAGGAAGCATCACATCGAGAATCACGGCTTGCCACGGTTCTTCTAAAGCGCGTTTTAGCCCATCTTCTCCATTATGTGTGGCTTGAACCTCAAAACCGAAACCAGCCAAATAATCAGTAATGAGACGACAAAACTTAGCGTCGTCATCAATAATCAAAAGGCGAGAATTACCACTCACGTTTCAAACAGCTCCGATATGAGAAGAACGAATCAACTTGAATCATACCAGCTATGGGCACCTTTACAGTTCCTTTACACTGCAGTCGAAAATTCCGAATTTATACCGATTGCGCATTTACAAAATCATTACAGGGAAGGACGACTCAACATCACAGCTTAACGAGCCGCGTTGATAATGATTTCGTGAACTGCAAATAGCCGCGCACAAATCGAAAACCATTACCGAGACGCGCTAAACATCGGAATCAACGTTTATGTCGACCCAATCACGAACTCTCATCTTCGCAGTTTTCTGGACTACATTAATGTCCGTGCAACCGTCTCGGGCGGATGTTTTCGACAAGTCCGAAAGACCAGCTAGATCAACAGTCTCCAACTACGAAGTCTTCAATAAGGTACGCAGCAAGAGGGACTCCAAAATCAATTACATGCAGTCGGAATTGTCGTTGAGGGCGCAGGACGTCAACCGCGCTATAAAAATGGGAAGACGAGCTGTTGAACTCGACCCTGACGATATCGACGCGAGATTGGCTCTGGGAGAAGCGCTCTACCAAAAAGTAAAATCTACCAAAACAAAAACTCCGGAGACTTTTAATGAGTGTGTCAAGACTTGGCTCCTGATCCAGCGCAACGTCGTCGGAGAAGAAAAAGGCCTGACGTACAAAGGTCTAGGAATTCCATTTATCAACAAATTTTATGAAGATGAGGATCACTCGATGCTGGCTCGAGAACGGCTTACGGCTTTGTGTGGAAGATCGCCAAAGATGTGGGAAACGAACAAGAAATTTCTCGACAAAGTTCTGCAGCCCGAAACCTCTGTTTCCGGCGTAATCGTCAAAGGCAACCCGACTGGAGCTACCAATAATGAGACTAAGTAATTTCTTGCTGACGGTATCCATCAGCACGTTCATGATCGCGGCGCCGGCGGTGGCTGACATAGAGCCAGATTCGCTCGAAAATGCTGAAGTCATTGAGCGCCCCACAAACGTTTTTCTTGCGGTCAATTCGACAGACGGCCGTTTTCCAAAGGTAGGATTTATGCACAACCTTGATCTAACTGATGAGCAGATGCAAAACATGGTGGCACTCCGAGACCGGCTACAGATTGCGACAGCAGCCAAAGGTGCTGAGATAAAATCACTCATGCATGAGATCGCTTCACAGTTGTCTCAACCTTCAATCGATAAGAAGGCGGTGAATGAATTGCACGACAAAAGCACAAAACTTCACGCTGAACTTTCGAACGAACATCACAAATTCATGACTGACACTGCCGAGATTCTTACTCCTGAGCAACGAAAAAAATTGTACAACGGCATGCTCAGACATCAGGTAGGTCCCGGACCAATGCCTTTTGGACCGATGGGCGGACCGCCGCCGATGATGGGGCATCAATTCGGGATGGGTTTTCCTCCGCCGATGATGGGACATGCTTTCGGCATGGGCTTTCCTCCCCCAATGATGGGGCATCCTTCGGGAATGGGCTTCCCACCGCCGATGCCACATTCACCGGATATGGGCGGCTCTCAGTGATGCCACTGGCTTGCATTCAACAAACTATCGCCAGCTAACAAAAAAACAATCAGGCACGGGGAAGTTTAAACTCGCTCAACCAGCACTATCCTCTACACAGATCACTATTGCCTTTCTTCAGCAATTTCAAATCAGCTGGTACACCTAAATACAGGTTGAACGAATGAACTCGACTAGTTTGGAAAAACCGGTTTTAAGTCTCGACGGTCCTGGACTCAAGGCGGCACCCGAGACGCCTCAACAATCGGATTTTCGAGTCGAACTTAGAAAGTCTTCAGAGCGCCGCAGCTGTTGCACGTTAATACTCGGACCGATGGTTCTACTGACTGTGACGTTTTTTTTGTACACAGGCGCACGGCAGTATCACGAATGGTGCTTAGAAGACCGGAATAATTTTTCCACTCACCAACGCATAAGTGGTCGCACGCGGCAGCTTCTTCAGTTTGATACGAACTCGAACGAGAGAATCGACGAACGAGAAGCTGCCGACGCGCGATTGAATAATTATCATTAGCGTTGAAACGTGTGAATACTATTCGTATTCAAACTAGCGAACAGAAGCTTGATTCATTACTTCTCGAAGTTTCCGTCGAACGTTTGCATCACTCTTGATTTCAAGGGCAGCTTTATATTCAATGATACTACCCGCGATGTCGTTCCTTCGTCGTGCATCGTCGCCTAATACAACGAGATCCTCGAAACTATCGGGATCGTTTCCAGTTATCCAAAGAATGCCTTTCACATTCGCTTGGATTGTCTCATTGCTAGGATCAAGGAAAAGAGCATTGTGAAATTCAACAAGAGCCTCGCGAGGATGCTCTTTATTCAGGCTTAGACCAAGATTGTTATAGGCAACCGCCAAATTGCTACGTGCGCGATGGTAGGTGGAATCAGCTTTGACTGCCGCCTGCAATTTTCTTATGGAAGATTGAAACTTAGATCTTCCAAGATCTCGTACGCCCTCATTATTGAGTTCGATAGCGAGTTCTCTATTAGGATGGTCAGTGTGAAAATTTAAGAGAGCAATCACTGACAACAATTCTCCATCATCGCCAATTTCGCCCATTCTAGAAAGGTCGTCGCTCACCTTGACGATAGTTTTCAAAACACCAGACCAGCATTCGATCTCTCGCGCTGGAAACTCGTTCTCGTCAGAATTCCGAAGCTCTTTATGCAAACTAAATCCAAATCCGCGCATCAATGAACGCGTCAGTTTCTACCATACCAAATTCCACGATGGCATGTCAGAGCAGTCGAGCGATTAGACCCTATGGCAGTTTCATCAAGCGGCTAGCGGAAGACCGGCAAGAATCATGCAATCTGGGAATTTTTATATCGAGGGTTTGTTAAAGTGTACTTATAGCCCTTGTCCGAGTTCTTTCTCAGCTTCATAGAATTCGCGCAAGCCCGAGTCGAAAACAAATAAAACGGTTTTGTACAATGAACAGCGATTGAAAAATGTCTGCACAAAAACTTGAGATTAATATAAATGAGCGAATTTGAAAATGGTTGGATCGAAATCAAAAGAACATCGCAACACTTTGCGAAGATTAGAACGATAAAGATTTTCTTGGACGGCGTTGAGGTGCATGGTATCAAGGATGGTGAATCCAAAATCCTAGAGGTCGCTCCTGGCGCTCACACTTTGCACGCAAAAATCGACTGGTGCAAGACACCTGAGGTTTCCATCCAGACCGTCGCAGGCGAGACTAACACTTTGATGTGCGGTAGCAACATCACGGGATGGAAGCTGATCTTCGCTTCCGTCCTCGTCTTCATCCCGAGTCAAGTTGTATATCTAAAAACCGGTGCGCTTGAATTGGGCGGTTACTCTTCCAGCCAGTAGACGATGCCGGAACGATGCCGTTTTTCCACAGACCTCATTCTAAACTACATGCACGTCTCCGACATCAATCTCAACAGCAGAAAGTCATATTGCGAGATCGGGGGCATCATAGGAATTCGCTGGTCAGTTATTCAATGACGCGAATCGATCATCAGCTGCTCCGGACCGCGCAGACCAAAGGGTCCTTTGTACTTAACGCGCGCCTCATTCATTGTGATGTTTGGCATGCGCTCAAACAATTGCTTGAGCGCAATACGCGCCTCAGTTCTCGCCAGCTCAGCACCAAGACAAAAATGGATGCCGGCTCCAAACGTGAGGTGCCGATTATTATTTTCTCGTTTGATATCGAAGACATCGGGGTCACGAAATACTAGCGGATCTCGATTACAGGCGCCGATTAATATAGTGATACCATCGTTCGGACGAATATGTGCGCCACCGATGTCGACAGCCTCGTTAGCCAATCGTCGAACGATCTGCACCGCTGGATCGAATCTCAAGATTTCCTCAACGGCCAAACCAAATAGATTTGGATCTTCCATAATCATCTGTTTTTGTTCGGGATGATTTATCAAAGCCATCACACCATTTGCGATCAGATTTGTTGTTGTTTCATGCCCCGCGATCAAAATCAGAATGGCATTGGCTAGGAGCTCCTCTTGCGACAAATGTTGATGGTCAGCGGATTGAACGGCAAGCAGCGATGAAATCAAATCGGCACCGGGATGCTCACGCTTACCTTCTATGGTTTTGCTCAAATATTTTCGCAAACCTTCTATCGCAAAAAATGAATGAACTAGTCGCAATGGATTTCCCGACACGGCCAAACCGAGCGTGATTTTTCTAGACCAATGTTTGAAACGATCTTGGTCTTCGACAGGAACGCCTAAAAGTCCTGCGATAACTGTGACGGGTAGCGGGAATGCAAAGTCTTCAATCAAATCAAAACGAGTTTTGTTCATCATATTGCCAATCAGCTTGTTGCTAATTTCAGTAATATGGTCTTCGAGCCCACGCACCACCCGCGGTGTGAATGCTGAATTGACTAGTCCTCGAACTCTCGTGTGATCTGGTGGATCTTGGAGCAAAATACTGCTGCTGCCACCACGCCTGAATATTCTTGCCGCCTGGCGCATGAAAAACTTTGGATGCTTCCACTTATCGAGGCGCTTTCCAAAACTGTTGTTTCGCAGTATAGAATTTGCTTCCTCGTAGCGCACTACGAGCCATTGATTCCCTTTCGGACTCCAGACGATGGGCGCACCATTCCGCGTTCCTGCCAAAAGAGGATAGGGATTCTCAAGCGCTCCATTCGGGAGGTGGCTCAGAGGATCGAAAAGCTGTGTGGTTGGTTCCGATGCAGATTGAGTCATGATTGTTGGAGTGTCCGCCAGACGCCACCTAGAGTCTCTATGCTCGGTTTCAAGGAAAACTGCGCTCGATGCGCGATTCGCTCGAACTTATTGAATCAGATACCTGAACAAAACTATTTGTTAGTCAAAAACTTGACAGTCTCAAACATCGATGGACTCATCACAGCCATACAAGCGCGTCCATCTTTAAAATCGATGTTCACACTCACCTCTGGTCTGCCAGCCATAAAATAGTGCCCAGCGATGGCACCGCCCGCAGCACCAAGCAACCCGAACATGCGCAAGCCAACCAGCGCTCCGACACCCGCACCGACAAACGGTTCATAAGGATCTTTGCGAATCTGACTCTTCAATTCTATTTTTGAAACTTCTTTTGACAGATCGATTCTTTCGGAAGTCTGCGTCGCCACCTGTTGCAGGATCGAGCCTTCAACTTCCCACATGCCTTGCGGAAGGTCACCGGCAATTATTTTGATTTTGGTTTGTTCCAGGCCCTTCAAAAACGTATCAATCATCATTTCACCTCAATGAACTCGAACCAATAGACGAAGACTTTACGCACGTATGGCTTCAAGTGAGCGACAGAGCTCAGAAGGTAATGCCAACACGGCTGGATTCTGAAAGTTTAGCACCCCCTGAAACGAAAGGTGTCGCACTGGTTAAAGGCAAGTTTCGCCCCGACCCACCGGAGTTTTCTACGCACGAGACATTTTGTTTTCCACTTACCGTTCCGGAATCGGCGCTGTGGGGACAACGTCAGCGTTTTTGCGAACAGATCAACCATGACCAGTTCAGTCTTTAGAGCCTTTTCTAGATCTTATAAATCATAAGATCAGAACTAAACGACTAATGCTTTTCGCTTTCCTGCAGTTTTTTGGCATATATAGTCAGTTCCGTCTCCAAACCAAGCTTCTCCGGAACCTGCAGTGCCGGCTCTTCAGTCAGAGCAGGCATCTCGGGCGACAGCAAACTGTGCCCGCACATGCGGCAGCAAGCCGAATCGCGCTCGTGCGACTTCTCACCGCACTTCTTGCAAGCGGTAATCGCTCCGGCAGCCGCCTGGTGCAACTGCACCGACACAATGCCAGTCGGCACTGCGATTATGGCGTAGCCGAGCATCATGACGATGCAGGACAACAACTGCCCGAGCGGCGTTTTCGGCGACATATCGCCATATCCTACGGTCGTGAGCGTCACAATCGCCCAATAGATACTGATAGGAATGTTCGAAAAGCCGTGCTCCTCACCTTCTACGACATACATCAGGGCGCCGACGATAATCACGATGGTTACAATGGCAGCTGCAAAAACTGTGATCTTCGGCAGGCTGAGCTGAAGCGCGCGTTTCAACGACTCGGCTTCGTGCAGGAAGCGAGCCAGCTTGAGAATCCTGAAGATGCGCATCATCCGCAGGATTCGAACAATAATTAGATAGTGCGCGTCCGCCGAAAACATCGCGATATAAGTCGGCAAAACCGACAGCAGGTCGACAATCCCGAAGAAACTGGTGGCATACTGCCAGCGCTTAGGCGTGCAGATTAAGCGCAACACATATTCGAGGGTAAAAACAGCCGTGATCGCCAGTTCTACAGCGAAAAACACATCACCGTACCGGTCCCGCAGCGAGTGCACGCTGTTGAGCATGACAGTCACAACACTGGTCAAAATCACGCCAATCAGCACCAGGTCGAAGATTCGACCCATCCGGGTGTTTGATTCAAAAACTGTTTCGTAGAGCGCTCGACGCCAGGCGTTTACGGACGGAGCTAGTTTTGATGACACTGTGCTTATCTTCAGGTTTCCATTGGCCGGGCACTATTCTACGGCCGGGCTTCACCAAAGCAATGACAAGATAAGCATTATGAAGAGTATTTCAGCGCTAAGGGTCCGAAACTGACAGTTTCGTTGCAGGAGTCGATATATGTTTAGTACAACATCGCCGAACTCAAAAACTGTAATAGTCTTCAGGAATAGTTTCAGTTGGTCGCCAGTCGATCTCGCCCGCTTCAGCGGATTTATATCGCAAAAATATTTCTGACATGAGCAGCTGGTCGACATGTGGTTTCTTTCGAGAACTCGCTTGCATCCAAACGAGAGCAATGTTTAGTGGCAACTCGCCTGCTTTGGCAAGACCCAGGAGTAATACGAGCAAATGCTTACATGGTGCGCCTTTTAAACCACCACATAGTCGGAGGTTTTGAGTGCAGCAAGAAAAGGCACCATCGTTACCGAGTCGGCATGCATAAACCCGACTTGAGTTGCTGTGACTTTTCACGACGCCAGTCAGCGAGTGCTCTGATAAATCAGAATAAAGTTTGAACGATTTCTTCTTCAGCATTGAAAGCGCTTTTTTAATTCGTGCACGATCGTACTGAACGAATTTTTGAATCTTGAAGACCAGGTCTTCGAAGCAGAGCGTGCCCTGCGCCGCGTGCTCGTACATTCTTGCCAACAGAGGATTAGGACCGGCGCCCACCCAGATCATTTCGACGGGAATTTCAAAATCAATTGGAAATATTGTCTTATCGTCGAATTCGCAATCAGTCCAAATACATTTTTCAAATTTCGAATCCGACAAATCGACATCAATCAAACTCGCCTGAACGAAACTACAACCTTCAAACGTGGCGTTGCGCAGCTTGCTGCCTGCTAATTTTGCTCTCATGAAATTCGTCCGCGTGACTTTCGAGTTAGAGAAGTCGGTCTCTTCTAAAACCGCCGCAAAGAACTGACATTCGAAGATTGAACAGTTTTTGAAATTAGATTTGGCAAGGACTAGTTCACTGCAACGAGTCAATTGCTCCGTTGCCCTGTCGAAGTTTGATAATTCCAGATCGTTGACGAGGACGGCGCCGGATACATCACTATTTGAAAAATCAAGATTCCTGAAATCTTTAACGAGCGGCAGAATCAATCCACGATTCTGATTCCACCGCATCACTCCTCGTTCTCCACCTTTGATGAGTTCCACAGTTAGTGCGCGGTAGCTAACGGATCGTTCGACTTCAAAATTGTTTATTTGTGCAGTGTCCGGAGGCTCGATTTCAAACACTCGATATAGCTCAGGCACCACTTTTTCCAAAAAATTCGGATTGAAGGGCTCGTCATCTACGGATACACGGAAGCTAGTCATATCGATTAACGAAGCTGGGAAAAGGCGCGCTATATGACCTATCGCTTCGGAGAACGTATCGTAGGTGCCCAGGCACTCTTCGGTGAGCCACGACGTACCGGCAACGACGTGCCAGCCATCTTGTTTAAATACTTTGATACCGAGCATGATGCCATTTAAATTAGCAATCATGGAATAAACCAAAGCATCGCTGCCATGTACTGTATGAACCTTTTGCAATCTTTTCAGTGCGACATTGGTTGTTTCATTTTTCAAATTAGAATCAACGATCGCATTTGAAAAATCACAGTTTTCGACAATTGCACCGGTGAGATCCGCGCCCAATAAGATCGTGCGATCCAATTTGGCACCCGTTAAGTCGCAATTCGATAAATCTGCCAACAACAAATTGGTATCAGTCAAATTTGCGTTCGAAAGATTCGCACCGGTAAGGTCTGCGCATCTCAGATCTGCGCCGGAGAGATCCGCTCCCGACAAATCACAGCCGATGAACTTGCCACGACTGATTAGAGCGAATTGCAGATTTGCGTTTACAAACTTGCATTTGTCAAAATTGGCGTACAGCCACATGACACCAGATAAGATACCATTTGAAAAATCACAGTTTTTCGCTTTCCATCGAAAAATTACACCGCTGATCGTCGCACCTTGAAAATCGCATCGTTCAGTCAGCTCAATCTCTGTCGATCTTGAAAGAGTTAGCTTGGCCCGGGCGAAGCATGCACCCTTAATTCTCTCGATGTACATGTAGTCGAGAGTGGTGTCACTGAAATTAGAGTGATTGAGATTGGCTATGTAAAACGGAATCTCCGATAGGGTCAGACCGGAAAGGTCGGCGCGGCGAAAATCAAACGTATTTTTGAGTTTCGGGATGTCTAATCCATTTTCGACTGCGATCCAATTACACAGGTTATGATAAATAAGCTGTCTGCTCCGACCCGATCGCAGCAGCCGAAGACACTCTTGGTCATCAGGCTTCAACAATTCCATGAGCTGATTCGGGCTGAAGATTTCAATTTTCGCTCCCGCGTTGTTTAGTTGCACCGCTTTGTTTTTTTCGGCGTTAGAACCGCGTGCTGCGACAAGGTAATCGGTAGTCGCATCAACGTGGCGGCTGATGTTGGCAGAGAGCGCCTCAAGATACATTTGCAAGCGATCTTCTTCCATGCCGCAAGCGAACTTACCGCAAAGAACGAAGTTCTTGCCTTTGAATTTTTCGAGGAATATCGCGGTTTCCGCTACGGTCATAGCGCTACTCTTCAGATCCAGGAGAAACCTATTAATTGAATGAATGAATTATGGCACGTTCCACACGGGCGTGCGGCGTGGGGTGGGGCGTGCGCAGTGACCGAGCACGGAGCATGAATTACTGAGCACTAATTATGGAGCATGAGTTCGGAGTTCGGAGTTCGGAGTTCGGAGTTCGGAGTTCGGAGTACGTGGCACGAGCACGGAGAACCCACATATCTTTGACTGGCGGATCGCGACCCCGTAATCGAAAACTTCCTGGGTGGTGTTCAGAGCACAATCACGGAATATGAAATGCGGAGCGCAGAAAAGCGCTCGAGCCAATTGGTGATTGGTTATGTACCGACTGACAATGGAAAGGGATTCGAAAGAACCTCATTTTAGAATGCGATCTATGAATCATTTAAATTTCGGCATCACGCTGTTATCGCTGGCAGTGTGCATTCTTCTGTCTGGTTGCAACAATCCTTCGACGTCAAACCATGATGAAGCGAAGGCAGCTGTATTACCATCCTCGGCTTCCCGTATTCGTTTCGCCAGGGTTGTCCAGCAAAAAGTTGCACCAACCTTGCATTGCACTGGTCAGATCAAACCTGATTTTGGCAAAGAATGCCTGGTCAGCACGCGATTGGAAGGAAGAGTTTTAGATCTTCTCGTCCAACCAGGGGCAAAGGTTAAACGCGGACAAGTGCTCGGCTATGTTGATAGTCAGCAGGTCAGCGAAATTCAGGCGCAAGCAATTAGAGCGGCTTCCGCCCTCGAAATCGCACGCGCTCATGAGCAACGCGAGAAAGCGGTTTATCACGAAGAATTGACCAGACCAAAAGCACTTACTAACGCAAGAACCGCCCGCCAACGGGCGGAAGTGAACGTCGAAGCTGCTCAGCGTACGCTCACCCGCACCGAAACATTGTTTAATGAAAAGATCTCCGCGGAGAAAGACTATCTCTTAGCCAAGAGTATGAGTGAAAAAGCTGAACTCGAATTGCAACAAACAAAACTCGACGAGAAACGCGAAGAAAAACTTTTCGCGAGCGGCGGCGTTATCAAAAAAGACTGGCAATTGTCGCACGCCGAAACAAAACGATGCGCCAACGAACTTGCAACAATCAAACAAAGATTGAAATTTTTAGGGGTGCCATCGGATTTAGTGGGCGATACCCTCCACGCGAATCATCTGAATCCCAGACTTCCAATAATCGCTCCGGCTGCCGGCACCATCGTCCAACAGTTCGTCTCTCCAGGTGAAATTGTAAGACCCGACGAGTCAATTTTTTCTATATGTCAAATCGATAAAGTCGCCGTTGATTGTCAATTGCCTGAAGCAGATCTGTCCATGGTTAAGAAAGGATCGCCGATAGAGGTACGTGTTGCTACGTTTGGCGATCGCGTTTTCAATGGCAACATAGTCTATGTGGGCTCCAGACTGGACGCGAAGACCCGCAGCGTGCCTGCGCGGGCGCTACTCGATAATAAAGATAATCTGCTCAAGCTCAACATGTTTGCAACAGTGTCCATAAAAGGCGATGAGCGCTCGGCAATTGTTTGCCCAAAAGACGCCCTCCATGAAAGCCACGGAAAGAATGTTGCCTACGTTCGGGAAGGCGGAAAATTTATAGAAAAGCCCGTCACTACAGGCATCACATGTGGTGATCTGATCGAGGCAAAGGATGGTCTGAAAGTCGGCGACGAAGTCGTGACTGAAGGCGGCGTCTTAGTCAAGATGGAGCTTTTGATGGAGAACAAAACGCAGTGATTGATCGCCTCATCAAGTTTGCCGTAACGCAACGTTTGGCAGTTCTTTCGCTCGCGGTGCTTTTGATCGCTGCTGGAATGTTTTCATTCTTCGCTTTACCGATGGACTCATTTCCTGATGTGAGCAACGTTCAAGTACAAATAATTACCGAACCTGAAAGCATGGCTACAGAGGAAGTCGAATCGCTAATTACGATTCCTATCGAGAATGCGATGGCTGGAGTGAAAGGCAAGACGATAATTCGCAGCAATTCGAATTTCGGTTTGTCGGTTGTTACTGTAATTTTCGAAGACTCCATGGATGTTTATTTCGCCAGGCAGCTTGTGCAACAACGCCTGAACATGCTGATCTTTCCTGATGATGTGCCGGCTCCACAACTTGGACCAGTAGTATCCAGCTTCAGTAACGTGTTTATGTATTACGTAACTGGACCACAAAACGAAATCGATTTGCGGACTCTGCAGGACTGGACGATCGCAAGAAAAATTCGCAGTGTAGCCGGTGTAGGGAACGTTGTTTCATATGGCGGTTTCGTCAAGCAGTATCAGATTTTACTCGACCCGGACAAAATGAAATCCTACGACCTCAGCCTCAAGGAGGTAGTTGATGCGGTTAAGGCAAACAACGTAAACGCGGGCGGCAACTTCATCGAGCAGGGTGGAGAAGAAATAGTTATTCGCGGACTGGGCAGAATCACTTCGATCGAAGACATACAAGATATCGTGCTTCGAGAATTCGAAGGAACTCCAGTCAACCTTGACCAAATTGCCACCGTCACCATAGATGGTGCATTCCGACGCGGCTCTGCTTCGATGAATGGACAAGGAGAGGTGATAAGCGGAATTGTTCTTACGCGCAAGGGCGTCAATACCAAAGAAGTGGTTTTGAACGTGGAGAAGTGTATTGAGGAATTGCAGACTCAGCTTCCGGAAGGCGTGAAAATTGTTCCTTACTACAATCAGATGGAATTGGTTGATAAAACCATGGATACCGTTAAGGAGATTTTGCTCTTTAGCGGAGCGCTTGTAATCATCATCCTTTCAGCAATCCTTTTGAACATTCGCGCTGCTTTAATCGCAGGGATAATTATTCCATTATCGCTTCTGTTCAGTTTCATCCTCATGAAGCTTACTGGTTTGTCATCCAATCTGATGACACTGGGAGCCGTGGATTTTGGTGTTATCGTGGATGCTGGCGTTGTGATGGTTGAGAACATCTTTCGCCGACTGGCCGAGGAGCAACACGGCGGAAAAACGCTATCTCGTGAAGAGCATTTAGAGACGGTATATTCCGCGGCACGTGAAGTCGGCAAGCCAATTCTCTTTGCAATTTTGATCATCATCGCTGTCTATATTCCGCTCTTCACTCTCGAAGGGGTGGAAGGCAAAATGTTCCAACCTCTGGCACTGACCTTTATCTACGCGATCAGTGGAGCCCTGATCTGCTCTCTCACAGTGATACCACTTCTATGTTACTTTTTACTGCGAGGGAAGATCGTTGATAAGGAAAGTCCGATTCTTTCTTATCCACGAAAGTATTATGTTCCGTTTTTGAGAACTGCGTTAAACCATCCCCGCGCGATCATTCTGACTGCTTGCGGCGCGCTTCTGGCCTCGCTTTGCCTGCTGCCGCTGTTAGGATCTGAGTTCATACCCTCCCTGGACGAGGGATCGATTTTGTTGCGCACGAAGCTAGCGCCGAGCGTGTCGCATACTCAATCGATGAAGATGTCGGCGGATATTGAAACACTTATAAAGAGCTTTCCGGAAGTTTCCATCGTCGTTTCGCGAATCGGTAGATCCGGGATGGGCTCTGACCTTGACGGCGTCGACAATGCAGATATCTACGTTGGTTTAAAACCAAAAAATGAATGGACAGTTAGCACCAAAGACGAATTGATCGGACGAATGGCGAAGAAACTGGATGCCATACCCGGCTTGATGTATGGATTTTCGCAGCCCATTTCCGACATGGTCGACGACCTTGTATCGGGCGTGAAAGCCGACCTGGCAATCAAAATCTTTGGAGATGATCTTGTGGCAATAGATCATGTAAGTGAGCAAATCCAGAACGCAATTTCCAAAGTACCGGGAGTCGCTGATCTTCAGCGCGAGCATTTGCTCGGCTCTCCGCAATTGAATATTCGTTTTAATCGCGCCAATATTTCAAGATATGGTTTAAGCATTCAAACTGTTCAGCAATATGTGCAAACCGCACTGGCAGGCAGCGTCATCACTGAAGTCTTCGATGGCAACAAACGTTTCGGCGTGCTGATCAGACTGCCGCACCACAATCGGGATTCCGTAGAGGATGTGGCCAACTTATTAGTCACCACTCCTGGTGGCGCCAATATTCCACTAAAAACGCTGGCATCTATATCGTTAGAACCAGGCACGGTCATGGTCAACAGAGAAGAGGCTCAGCGCCGCACAGCGGTTTTGGCCAACATACGAGGAAGAGATCTGGGCGGCTTCGTACAAGAAGCGCAGCAAGTCGTTGAAAAGGAAGTAAAATTGCCGCACGGTATAGAAATCGTCTGGGGCGGACAATTCGAGAATCAACAACGAGCTATGGCGCGCCTTGCTATCGTAGTACCAATCGTGCTTTTGCTTATATTCGTTTTGCTGTTCGCGGCGTTTAATTCCTTTAAAAACGCCAGCCTGGTAATGGCGAATGTCCCGTTTGCCATCATCGGTGGTATCGTCGGATTGTATTTAACCCATCAACCTGTGTCGGTTCCTGCGATCATCGGATTTATTGCTCTATTCGGTGTGGCTGTCCAAAACGGCGTCATTCTAGTAAGTTACATTCATCAACTAAACACAGGCGAAAGGTCTGTGGAAGACGCGATCGTGGAGGCCGCCACTATCCGATTAAGGCCGGTGTTGATGACGGCACTCGTGGCCATCATGGGATTGCTACCGAAAATATTTTCGAGCGGAACTGGTGCAGAAGTGCAGAGACCGATGGCAACGGTGGTGCTCGGTGGGCTGATCTCGGCAACTTTTCTGACTTTGATTGTTTTGCCGGCGATGTACAAGATTATTACGCCGCCTAATAATCCGCCTGAAGAAACTGAAGACAACAGTGGTGACGCGGGCTCATCGAAAAACCATGGCTCGGACCGTCAAACGACGACAGTCACCGCGTCGGAATGTCACCATGTGGATGTCGATGAGGACAGCCACCTGACAGAAGAACTTCGAGAAATCCTTGCACGCGAAAAAAATACGTCTGCAAGCAGTTTATCCAAAGAATAAACCCACACAGGTTTTCTCATTCATCGCTCACCACATCTGGTGCCGTGTCCTACCAAACGAATGGTCGGCGTGACTATCCAATGTTTTTTTTGGAAGATGAGCGGCGGCCGCGGCACTGCCAGAGAAGAGTTCCTGATCGACAATTTCGCATATCCGCAATTAGATCTGAGGCACACCGGTCGACTGCTCCATTTGAGTCATATCAGCAATTAAATCTGAGGCATACCGGTCGACTGCTCCATTTGAGTCAATGCATTCTGATAACTATTGACCGCTTCCAGATACTGAGCCTTCACATCCACATTCGCCTTTTGCGCGGCAAGCGCCGTAGTCAGATCGATCTGACCGACTTCATAAGCGCGCTGACTGAGCTGAACTACCTTCTGAGATTCATCTAGAATTCTTTTTTGATACGACTCAATTCGATTTCTGGCGGTTTGTACATCCTGATATGCCACCACTAATTCTTCGGCGATCACATTTTTCTGCGCGCGAATTTGACGGTCTATTTGTTTTCCAATTGCTCGTAAGCGGGCGATTTCGCCCTGGCGCATATTGCCGACTGGAATTTCCTGGGTGACGCCAATGAAGACTCCTTTGGTGGTCGGTCCTTCCGGTGGATTGCCAGAGACCGAATGACCCACGTTAAGCTGCGGATTCGGAACGATATTTCCGTAAGCGAGTTTAAGCGCAGCTTTGTTGGTCGACATTTGTTTCTTCAGTATTTTCACGTCGAGCCTATGGTCTTGCGCCTTTAAAATAAGCGTTTTGAGCGTCGGCAGAGGCTTCTCAAAATCAGGCAGCAACTCAGTATTTTCGACTTTAATTTTGAACGATGGCAGTTTATGCACCTCGAGCTCTTCGCTGTGGTTACGCCCGACTATTACATTCAATCGCTGAGTCAGTTGTCGCAGTCGGAGTCGCGACTGGTCCAGATCAGCATTTGCTTGAAGAACTGCAAGGTCAGCTCGAATAGCGTCGAGGCCAGCAACATCACCTGCGCTTAGCCTCTTCTCAGCAATCGATTTCAGATTGCTGGACAGGTTAAAAAGGTCCTGGTTAACGTCTAATTTTTCGTGTGCCAAAACCACCTGCAAATATGCTCTGCGGACGATACCACGAAGATTCCAAAGTGATTTTTCAATTTCAAGCTCCGCCTGGCCAATTTGCCTGCGAGCCAAAAGCAGACGGAATGCTAATTTCCAGGGAGGCTCAATTGGAATGGAAACACCTAACTGAGTGGCTTTTTGCGCAGTATCGTTGAAATAAACGATAGATGGATTTGGAAAAGTGAATGCCTGCGCAAGTCCGGCGCGGGACAAACCAAGGTGAGTTCTAATTGACTCTGCTCGTGGACTGCTCAATAGAGTCTCATTAAAAGCGGCATTCAATGAAAACGCGCTCGATGCAGTGGTGTCGCCGGCGATAGCATCCGATGCCGAGTTATCACTCTGGGGAGTGGTTCCCGGCGCCAGACCCGGCATAAAGGGTGTCGACAATTGTGCCACTACGGCCGGTGCTCGGGCGGGACTGGATATGGTTTTGGACGACTTTGCAAATACAGGTTGAACTATTGCCGAAAGACCGATGGCGATTAAGAGATTCCGTTTTTTTGACATGATTATGGCTACAAGAACGAACGGCAAAGAGAGCAATCGATAGATAGATCGCTCTCTTTGTCGACCAGGAGGAAAAAACTGAATTGGTTTTGAACTACTTGGTTGGTTTTTAAAGTACTTGGTTTGAAGTACTTGGTTTGAAGTACTTGGTTTGAGGTCCTTAGTTGAACTACTTGGTTGGTTTTTCGGTCCCTTTGGTATCCTTTTCCGTAGCTTTTACATCAACTGCGGGGGCAGGAGTGGCTGCTGCTGCAGGCGGATCGGCTGGCTTTGACGGTTCGCCTGCTTTAGGAGTAACTGGTGCTGTCGATCCTGCTGCAGGAGTTTCAGCAACCGTTGTCTTAGATGTATCTGCTTTTACGATGGTTTCTTTTGTAGCGGATGGACTAGTGGTTTTATCTGATGATATTTCGGTTGACTTTGTTGTTGATGCAGTCGTATCTGCAGCAAGCGCGGGAGCGCTGCAAAGTACAAAACCGAGAGAGAGAACGAATAAGAAAGAACGCATAATTACCTCCAATGCGGTGCCCTCAACGTAACTTGAGACTCTTTCGAATTCCTTTCCAGCCGCCTGCGAGTTGGCATTGTGATGTCAAATTCGAAAACAAACGAGGTGGATTCCAAGGCAATCGCGGCAACGGCAGAGACGGCGAGACTATGCGGGTGAGGCTCAAAACAACCAATTATGATTTTGCGACTACCTCTTTAGAGTTAGAAAGGTTGCAATTTTTTCATACAAGCGCCCGAAAGGTCGGCAAGGGACCAGGATCTGGGATAGACTGGGTATTAACTACTAGTAAACTGACGACACCTCTAAAGGATTAGGTCGTTGACAAATCGCATCACGATCCTTATAGCAGACGACAAAGAGGTGCTCAGGCTTGGCTTGAAACAACTCGTCGAAGGAATAGCTGACTGCCAAATCATTGGCGAAGCTTACAGCGGTCAAGATGCCGTCGATCTCGCAGTCGAGTTCAAGCCGGATGTTGTATTGATCAAGCGCGATTTGCCTTTACTCGATGGTGTCAGCGCAACCGCTCGGATCAAAAGACTCTGTCCCAGCACTGCGGTAATTCTGCTGCTCTCACTGGAGAGTGATTTCTGGTCTGCCATCGATTCAGGAGCAGACGGATATATCATGCGCGAAACGCCTGAACATCTGCTTGCCGCTGCAATACAAACAGTGCATCAAGGACACAGTTGGATCGGACCGATGGTGGCGCGATACATTTTGAAGGGTGAAGGTTTGCCTGTACTAAGGCGAGCCCTCGCAGAACGAGTAGATATGCCGAGCTTGCGATATCTTTCATCGAGAGAAAAGGAAGTGCTTTGTTTATTGACTGATGGATTATCAAATCAAGCAATAGCCGAATCACTGGCGTTGCAACTTCAAACAGTGAAAGTGCACGTGCGTAGTATTTTGAAGAAGCTAAACGTGGAGGGACGCGCCGAGGCTATATCAAAAGTACTTAAGAGTGGAGCAAGCGTTTAAGGAGAACCAGTGGCTATGCGAATCTTACTGGCAGAGGACGACGAGTTTTTAGCTGACGGAATTGCAATGGCATTGCGATATTCGGGTCACTCAGTCGACCACGCGCGCACTGGACCTGAAGCGGATGCTGCAACTGGTGGCACCGTATATGATGCGATAATTCTCGATTTAGGTCTGCCGCGAATCGATGGAATGGAAATATTGCAAAGGATGAGAGAACGCGGAAACACTTCGCCTGTGCTAATTGTAACCGCGCGCGACGCCATTGATGATCGCGTTCGTGGCCTGGATCTGGGCGCTAATGATTATCTGGTTAAACCATTTCATTTGCGAGAATTGGAAGCTCGTCTGCGAGCTATGTTTCGCGCGAAGAACTGGTCGAATCTCAACGCGGTCAAATGCGGCGCGCTTATGTTTGATGCCGAGGATCGTTCAGCCACCATCCACGGTGAACGATTAAGTCTTTCACCAAGAGAACTCGCTGCGCTGGAGATTATGATGCAGCGAAACGGACGAGTTGTGTCGCGAGCTTATTTGTCTGAGCATCTGTCTGAGGATGATTGGGAGGACGACATCACTTCCAATGCCATCGATATTATTATTCACCGCTTGCGTAAGAAAATTGAAAACAGCGGTGCCGTGATCGAAACACACCGGGGCCTTGGCTTCTCCTTAAGAGCAAATGATTGAATTGTCAATACGAAAACAGCTACTTGTTTGGCTCCTGCTGCCACTTTCCATCCTACTCATTTTTAGCTCCGTATTCGCATATTTTCTTGCCGATACGGTATCCAACTATTGCCATGATCGCGCGCTTGTAAGATCGGCTATGGCCGTAGCGGCAAGATTGGAGTGGGAAGAGAGTGGTGTCACTGTCGATATGCCTCCGGCCGCGCAAGCTATCCTGAGGTATAGTGACGAAGATCGAATTTATTACCAGGTTCTCCGGGAGGACGAAACACGAATTTCCGGGGACGCAGTTATTCCAGGTCCGCTGCTGCGACCTCATTCAAAAGAACCAACTTTCCGTGATACCGATCTGGACGGTATGCCAATAAGAATCGCGCGAATTCGTTGTGTCAATCCCAACCGTCCCACAGAAGCGGTGCATGTGCAGGTCGCAGAGACTTTGATTGGTCGCGACAAAATTACTAATTTGTTGTTAGCCAGCATTATTGTTCCGCAAATTTGTTTGATCGCATTAAGTTCAGTAGCTGTATGGTTTGGAATCGGCAAAGGACTGACACCACTAAAGACGATCGAAAAATCGGTCACACAGCGCAATCCGCACGATCTGTCGCCACTTTGTTTTTCAAGTGTACCGATCGAAGTGCAGCCTTTAGTTGAGTCAATCAACGATCTGCTTGAGCGACTTCGCAGAGAGGTCGAGTCGCAACAACGTTTTGTCGCTAATGCGGCGCATCAACTTCGCACACCACTTGCGGGTTTGAGAACCTACGTCGATGTGACAAGCCGCATATCAACGGACCCTGCCGTCGCCAGCCTACTCGAAAAGATCAATTATGGAGTAGACCGGATGGCACATCTAGTCGATCGCTTGTTGACCCTTGCCAAAGCAGATCCAGCAGATCAGCACGTCATCGGCAAGTCGCATGTAGACCTCAATTCAATAGCCTCTGATGCCACCATGTATTTCGCCCAAACAGCACTGTCCAAAAATATCGAATTGAGTTTTCGTCCAGCATCGGGAGCAGCTCTGGTATTGGGAAACAAAGAATCACTCGAGGACATGACCAGCAATCTGATCGAGAATGCCGTTTTGTATACTCCCATCGGCGGCAGCGTTTGCGTCCAGGTCAACAATGACGCTGGTATCAATTTTGTCGTCGAAGACAATGGTCCAGGCATTCCACCGGAAGAGCGCGATCGAGTGTTTGAACGTTTTTATAGAATTTTGGGCACAAGCGTCTCTGGAAGCGGATTGGGCTTGTCGATCGTGAAAGAAATAGCCGCGATACATGGAGCAAAAGTGTATCTCGCAAACAGCAGCAACGGCACAGGAACTCTGGTGAGGGTGAATTTTAGTCACCGGAACTAATAGACGATTCATATAGCAAGGATGGACGTGAACTGAGAAGATAGTCCGAACACCTGATGGCAAAGTAGTGGAAAGCACTCTAAGAGAATACAATTCACGATTTCAAAACGAATCCGGCATTTAACTTTAGAACTAAACTCCGGCAAAAGTAACGAAGGCACCACAATTCGTTGGGCGCGTTTCGCTATGTACTGCTACGCATGAGCAGCGCCTTCCCGTCTATCGTGCACGTTCCACGTGATCGCGAGCAAAAAGATCGACAGGACCGCGGCACCGATGATCACGCCGAAGCCCATGTTCCAGCCGTAGTGTTGCACAACATTTCCAATGCCAATTTCAGCTGCTGTCGCGCCGAGGTAACCAAACAAACCAGTGAGTCCGGCAGCGGTTCCCACGGCTTTCTTGGGCACCAAATCCAGTGCCGCCACGCCAATGAGCATTACCGGACCATATATCAAGAAACCGATTGCGACAAGCGCAAATGAATCCATCATGTAGTTTCCTTTTGGATTTAACCAATACAAGAAAATCGCTGCCACCACCAAAGTCATCGAGATCACCATGATCGGCGAGCGTCGGCCGTGAAACAATTTATCACTCGCCCAACCGGAGAAGAGCATTCCAGGAATTCCGGCGAGCTCATACAAACTCGACTGCAATGCGGAATTCGTGATGGTATAACCTTTTACTTCGGTTAGATACGTTGGTGCCCAATTGAGCACACCGTATCTGACGATGTAAACCATCACATTGGCAAAAGCAAAAATCCACAGAAATTTATTGTTCAGTACATACTTAAACAGAATCTCAGAGCCTGAAAGTTCCTTCTCACGATCCTCCACGCCTGTTGATGGATAGTCATTCTTATACTCTTCGATCGGTGGCAATCCAACCGATTGCGGTGTATCACGCAAGAATATCAACACCATAAATCCGGTAAGAATCGCAAGCACTGCCGGTACATAAAACACACTTTCCCAGGTGCCAAAAACTAATAGCGAATAGCTCGCAATCAAGGGAGCAAGCCCTCCGCCTACGTTGTGAGCAAGATTCCACACCGCCATTTTGGTGCCGCGCTCTTTATCCGAAAACCAGTGAACCATCGTTCGGCCACACGGTGGCCATCCCATTCCCTGGAACCATCCGTTCAACGACCAGAACACGATCATAAAAAACAGCCCGGGCAAGAAACCAAAAATCAAATTGACGATGCCGGAGAGGATCAAACCGGTCGCCAGAAAGTATCTTGGATTGGAGCGATCGGAAACGTTTCCCATCAAGAATTTGCTTAAGCCATAAGCGATCGTCAGCGCCGACGCAAGCAAACCAACATCACCTTTGCTAAAACCGAACTCGGAGATCAGATATGGTTTCGCGATGTTTATATTGGACCTTACCAGGTAGTAGCCGGCGTATCCTACAAAAATTGTAGACAGCATTTGCATGCGATAGCGCTTATACTCCGCATCGATTTTCTCGTCAGGAAGACGTTCGATGAATGGTGAAGGTTTGAAGAGCTGGAAGATAGAAGTCAAAGTTGCTCCCTGAAATCGTTTACGCTAAACGAGCCGATGCAGTTTCACTATGACGGTCATCTTCCGAATATTCGAACAGAGGCGCTCGGAACTTCTTCGACTTTCGCACCGGACGCGGTGGCAATCAGCTTTCCTTGACCAAAATTCAGAGCTGATTTCTTAAACCCACCTTTTAAATAGGCCCGGGTAACGCCGTCATCCTCATACAAATTGCCTGACGCATTACCCGCTTTATCGGGGTAGACGTCGTAACTGATCGACTCATTTGTTGCTTGACTCATGTATTCGAGAGCTGGACCGCCAGGCAAAATACTGCCTGCCTTTACAAACATTGGAACCGTCTCTAATGGTGCCTTCACAGAGATCCATTGAGAGCCTTGATGCTTTTTGTCGGTGCCGAATTCATACCACTCGCCCTGCGGCAAGTAGACATCACGACTGGTGGCGCCTTGAGTCACCACCGGTGCTATCAGCAGGTTTTCGCCGACCAGAAACTCATCGTCAATATTCAAAACATCATAGTCGTTTTGATACTCAAGGATTAAAGGTCTAAACCAGGGAATGCCAGTTTCATGAGCCTCAGCCAGTACGGTGTAAAGATACGGCATGAGCTTATATCGCAGTTGGACGTGCTTGCGAATGATGTCTGCGTACCTTTTGCCGAAACGCCACGGCTCCTGATCGTTGAAATCTACAGCGTGGTGATTTCTAAAAAATGGTGAGAGGAAACCGATCTGATACCAACGTGTGAGCAGCTCTCCATTAGATTTGCCTTGATAGCCGCCGCAGTCGGAGCCGACGAACGGTTGCCCGCACAGACCCAGAGTTTGAAACATCGGAATGCTCAATTCCATCGCACTCCATGTGCTCGGACTGTCACCGGTCCACATGGTGGCATATCGCTGAATTCCGGCATAGCCACTTCGAGTGATGATGTATGGACGCTCATCCGGACGCAGGCGGGTCAAGCCTTCATATGTTGATTTGCATTCGAGAAGCGCGAATAAATTCCGCATTTTGTCGTGCTTGGAATTCTCACCGTTGTCGTAATTGACTACGTCCTTCCACTTATCGCCGTCGCGACTTTCGAAATCGGCAGGCTCGTTCATGTCGTTCCAGATACCGGCGACACCTGTGTCGAGCAGCGGTTTGTGCAGATCGCCCCACCATTTGGCGGCTTCAGGAAGAGTGTAGTCAACAAAAACTGAATCGCCGGGCCAAACTTTTCCAACGTATGTTTCACCATTGGTTTTCTTCAGAAAAAAGTTTTGTCTGGTTCCTTCATTGTAGACACTGTAGTTACCACCCGGTTCATATTTAACACCTGGATCAATGATGGTAACTGGCTTTACGCCACGTTCCTTGAGCCAAGCCATTAACCCTTTTGGATCTGGAAAGCGATCTCGGTTCCAGGTAAAATCTCGATAGCCATCCATGTAATGAATATCAAAATGTATTACATCAAGTGGAATTTTTTCTTCCCTGTAGCGTTCCACAACGTCTTTTATTTGTTGCTCATTGCCATAGCTGTAGCGGCTCTGTTGATGACCCAGAGCCCATTTCGGCGGCATAGGCATGCGACCAGTCAATTCTGTATAACGATTCACCACTTTCTTCATCGACGGTCCATAGAAAAAGTAGTAATTCATCTCGCCACCATCAGCTTGAAAAACCACATTTTCAGGATCCGTAGATCCGAGGTCAAAACGTGATCGATAACTGTTGTCGAAAAAGATGCCATAAGCAGATCCGCGCCATTCACCCGACTTTTCGCGGTCCATCGAATGTCCGATGTAAAACGGAATGCTTTGATAAATCGGATCAGTTGCGGACGTGTAGCCAGGCGTGTCCGAACTCCACATTTGAAACGCTTCTCGCCGTTTGTCGAGCCGCGCCGCTTTCTCACCTAATCCGTAGAAGTGTTCTTCGAAGCCCAGCGATTTAACCGCTGCTACTGCGCGAGTCGCCGAATTATATCGCATCGGCTGACTGTCACGGTTGATCGCACGCCCGGTTTTGGCATCATAGAAAGCGATTCGTAATGGACTGCGAGTAACAACCACACGAAGTTCGGAAGTTTCAAGCACAACGGTATCGTTGCTTTCGGAAACTTTGGTTGGCACTGAGTTCCAGCTCGTGCGCGCGATCGCCCATGAATGATCTTTGCCTGGAATTGCTTTTTTAAAGCCAGCTCGTACTCGCACCAAATCTGGTGCCAACACTTGCAATTTCACCTGACTATCATCGTCGCAATCGACTAAAATTCCATCGCTAATCTTTACTACTTTTCGAACGTTGCCGATAGGACTCATTCCTGACAAATCCAGAGAATAGGCACGCTCCGTAAAGGCGCTCATCGTCCCAGCCACGGTCAAAAGAAAACATAGTAAGGCTGATCGTTTCATTGGGCTCCCTTCTTTTTGTTGCCTTCAGAATTGCCATAAATGTCGGCAACCTCATCGTCATCTAACTTGATTTTCGCATTCTTAGACTCATACATCAATCCATAGAGCTTGACCGCGTCACGCTTGGCATCACCATATAACTTGATTTTCGTGTTCTTGGGTTCAGACATCAAACCATCGAGTTTGACTGCCTCGCGCTTAGTTTTACTCATCTCAGGTTCAGCTTTCTGTTCGATTGATGGAAGCGTAGTGGTGGCAGACTTGTTTGCATCAGCGCCCGGAGCAATTTTTTGATAAATGACAAAACCGACTACGCATAGCACCATGAACAATCCGACTAAAGAATAAACTGGTACTTTTTGGGTAGACAATTCATCGACGACTGGCTGCTGCTGGTCCTCGTCCGGGTCGTCGTCGGTGAACTCCGAGCGATCGAGTAGCGGCACGATTTCACCGAATGACGCGTATCGAGAATCGGGTGATTTTTGCAGACATTTTCGAATCAATTCACTCAGTGCAGGACTAACTAGTTCACACTGAAAAACGTGCTTGAAGATCGTCCTCAACAGATCTTGTCAATAGACAGGCTCGCTTGGAATTTTCAAGATGCCACCACTTGT
>JADYXR010000192.1 GCA_021772095.1 Candidatus Obscuribacter sp.
AAAGAACCAGAAGACTAAGAAACTAAAGGAGGTAACAGTTATGTCAAGCGGCAGATTTGACTGTCGTCAACCGGCAAAAGGCCTTGACGCCGATCAGGCCACAGTTTTTGAAGGAATTTTGGGGTAGGGTGCCTATGCCTATTTTTCCGTCGCAGTTGTTGCACACGTTGCGCATCCATGCTCTAGCAGTCTTATTTAGGCTTTTGACAATATTTACTGTACAGCGAATATAGCTAATTTGGGCGAATATATTTGCAAAATGTCCATATTTACTGTACAGTAAATATGGACATTGAGGCGAATATAGTGGAAGGTCGACAGTACGAGCAGCAGCTTATTGATGAGTTCCTCAAAAGCCTTGAGGCACTTCCAGAAGTAAGTGCGAGATTGGAAGCAAAGCAACCTCTACCAGCTGATGCGAAGATCGACTTAAAGGTAGCAGGCCAAGAAGTAACCTTGCTTGTGGAAGCAAAGAAAGTTGGCTACCCGCGCGATGTGCAGCAAGCGATCTGGCAACTCCGTCGAGCGGAGGAGGCGCAGCCTTCGCGCAAAGGAATCGTTCTTGTCATGATTGCGGAATACCTTTCTCCCGGCGCGAAGGCGCAATTGCAAGCAGAGCATATTGGATATTTTGAAAGCGGCGGCAGCTTGTATCTGCCGGCACCGGGCGCATACTGTTATATAGAGAGACCGTCAGCAAAGCCGTTTGAAAGGGCCGTTCGATCTCTGTTTTCCGGACGGCGGGCTCAAGTAATCCACGCGATTCTTGTCCATCATGAGCGTTGGTTTGGGGTTCATGAGCTGGCAGAAGTGGCCATGGTGTCACCAGCCACGGTATCAGAAGTGTTTTCAGAGTTGGAGCGGCAAGACTGGATATCCATGCAAGGAAAGGGACCCAGAAAGGAGCGACAACTATCCCAACCTACCGCATTGCTCGACGCATGGGCAAAAGAAGTGAGGGAGCGTCCATCACCATCCATGGATCGCTACTACGTGCCAGGAGTAAAAGCTGATGGCTTGATGCAACGAGTCGGCGAACAATTTGGCAAAAGCAACCTAGACTACGCAGTCAGTTACGAATACGCAGCACAGCGCTATGCGCCCTTTCTGTCCAGTATTTCACAGGTTCGTCTAAGGATAATCAAATCCTCTGAATCGAAAGCTGCGATTTCTGACTTAGGGGCGCGATCCGTACTGGAAGGTTCCAACCTCGGAATCATCGAAACCGCTGCGCGTGGCGAATTGCTATTTCGAAATGAAATAGACAATGTCTGGCTAGCAAGTCCTGTCCAGGTGTATCTAGACCTGATGCACGGGGAGGGACGTTCTATGGAGATGGCAGAACATCTCCGAACCGAGAGGATTGGTTTTTAATGCCGAAACCAAAGACTTTCGACGGGTACGATGAAGAATACACGCTCGACTGCGAGCGTGTTCTCGTTACGCTGTTGCGAGGATTAGGTCCATGGAAGGATTCGGTTTTTCTAATCGGTGGATTGACGCCAAGATATTTAGTTGATGCCAGCAACGAGGGCGTTCCTCCACATGCTGGCACTCAGGACGTAGACATTGTAATCGACTTGCAGATTTTGGCTGATACCGAGGCTTATCACACGCTTGAAGAAAATCTGAAAAAGATGAGTTTCGAACGCGCTGAGAATGAAGCTGGAAAAAAACTTTCTTGGCGGTGGAAAACCAAAACCGAAGGCGATGTCACAGTAATCCTTGAGCTTATATCTGAATCTGAGGAGTTGGGTGGCGGCAAAGTACAGGCATTGCCAACGGAAAAAACAATTTCGGCATTGAATGTTCCACACGCATCGATGGTTTTCGATCTGCATGAGATAAAAGAGATTCAAGCGGAGCTCCTGGGTGGTAATGGCGTAGCGACTGAAAAAGTAAGATTTGCGAATCTGATCTCGTTTACTTGCCTAAAAGCGTTTGCTTTCGATCAGCGGAACGAACGAAAGGACGCGCATGACTTGATCTATTGCCTTGAACACGCACCCGGCGGAGTAACTGCCGCGAAGGAGCAGTTTCGAAAAGAGCTGGATGGCAAGCATGCAAAGACAATTCTCGCCGCCTTAGAAATATTGCGAAAACGATTCACAAGCGATGAGAAGGTAGAAGGCTATCAAAAGGACGGTCCAGTAGCCGTCGCTAAGTTCGAGCTGGGCGAAAGCAACGAAGAAGCAACAAAAGAATCAAGAATTCTGCGGCAACGAGACGTAAGCCATGTGATCGAACAGTTGATGGAAATCTTGAACTGAGAGAGCAACTGCTCCCATAGTGATCTAAGAAATTGTTGCAGTCCCAGCCGACGTCAGAAAGCGCGCCTTTCTCAGGCTTTGGTAAAATAACGTCAACTTACTAAACGTCCAAAAACTTTGCATGACTATATCCAACAAGCAATCTGATGAGCAACAACCTTCGCAAGCGAGGTGGCCGGATGCCGCCGAGGCCATCAAGTTCATCGACCACTTGCTAGAGACTAGTGATCAGAGTGATGACACCAGCGAATGGGAAAAATTGAAAACGATGCTTGATCAGGACAGGCTGTCTGGCAGAAAACTCTTCCCCAATGAGTAATTTGCAGCTTCCGCGTCGATGCGGGATCTCGCTTGGAACTTGAAGTACAATATGCTTTTCGCTCTGTCGACTGAGGTCTTCTCATGTCTCCAATTACAATCAAACCTGGTGCCGTTGTCTTTCAAGTGCGAGTGACCTTGCTCGGAATAACACCAGCAGTTTGGCGTCGTTTCTTGCTGCCAGGAAACACTAAACTCGAACAAGTTCATGAATGCATACAAGGCGCGTTCGGCTGGCAGAACTGCCATTTGCATGAATTTGAAATCGCGGGCAAGAGATATGGCGATCCCGACGCCGCAGACGGTGACCGAGGAATCATCAGTGAACGCGGAACCAAATCCAAGCTCAAGTTCTTTGATCTACAAGTGGGCGACAAGTTCTTTTACATCTACGATTTCGGCGATGATTGGCGCCACGAACTAGAAGTCGAAGCCATCCTGCCGCCTGATCCAGAGGGGTATTATCCGGACTGCATCGGCGGCGGACGCGCCTGCCCACCCGAAGACTGTGGCGGTGTGCCAGGTTATTTGCGATTAGTAAGACCACTAGCCTTAGTTGGATCGACACAGCCGAGTTTTGATGCCGACAGGTTCGATCTTAAGGAAGCTCGAAAAGGTCTAACTTCATTTGGACTGTTGATGATGACACTGTCATGAGGTCGAAGCACCAACACGGTACCGCTGAATAGCAAATGACTTGGACTAACTACCTCGCTTTCATGGCAAAAGAAACAGTATTGCCTAAGACTCACCAAACGGTGACAACCAGAGAGTTCAAAACGCTCGTAGCTACTGCACTTCAAAAACTTCATAGACGGTAGGAGAAATATATGCCGCCACGGAAGAAAGTAAGAATTGCCAATCCGCTAACAGCCATAGAATTGGCTGATCTCCTTGGAGTGAGCGTGACTGTGGTCATCAAGTCTCTCTTTATGAAAGGAATCATGCGCACGGTTCATCAAGTAGTAGAGCTGGAAACGGCTCGCACGCTTGCGGTAGACATGGGCTATCCATTAAGTGACGACGACGATCCGGCCGGTGGACAAACTGCTGGTGTTCCGAAGAAACCGATCATTCCGGAAGGCGGACACGAAGTCGCACTGCCAGAGCCAGAACCGGAGCCCGATTCGGACGAAGAGACTTGAACACCGGTAGCGAACCGAGTGCAGCGAGCAGAACTGATGGTGGCACACCATTCGGTAAGGCAAGATAAAGAGAATTTCTTCTTATCCAGAATCGCCCACTAGCACAGCGTCTTAAGAACCGACATGACAGACGCACCTCGCGAAATCCACTCTTCCTATCCCGAAATTCGCCAAAAAACGCTGTCTTAAGAACCGACAATTGTAGGGCATTGACTCGTTCTGCTCCTTCGTTTTCGGGCGACGGCGATTCGATGGACAGCAGGTCAACAAGGTTCCGCCGCCGTCGCGAGTTGAATGTTAGCAGAACGGTCAAGCCGATTTCTTTCGATGTTCGGGCTCAGGACGAAAGCGATACCAGCATGTTGTCGTAGCGAAGCGAAGCGCAGCCGAACCGATGGTGGCAACCATTCGGGAAGGCAAGATAAAGGGAATCTCTAGCAATCCCGAAAGGCACCATTGGCAAGGCTTTTACGTGCAGCATCGTTTTTCTCACTTCTCAAAATCCGCTGCAAAAATCTCGATCTCCAAAAGGGGCGAACGTTTTAAGTGCAGCAAAGCACTGGTGCGCATTTGATGATCGCGCCTTATCGAAATCAGTGAATTCCCTAGAGACAGAAACGCGGATCGTCGCTGACAATTGAAGTAACAACAACGCACGTGAACGCGCGAACGTTGATAATCATTTCTCTTTCTTTCTGATCGCCGAAATTTGTTCCGGCGATTTTTTTGTCTGAATGGCCGCGCATCTTACTGCGGCAATTCCCCAGCCGCGATAGACCTCGCAGGCAAGGAGACGAACATGTCCGAAACAACCCTATCCAAGCTTTATTCAGTAGCAGCCGCTGCAGAACACCTCGGAGTTTCTCCTAAGACGATGTGGCGGCTCATCAATTCCCGTCAAATTTCATTCGTCAAAATCAATCGCCGAGTTCTCATATCAACTGAGGCGATCAATGAGTTCGTACAAGCTAACACAATCGCAAAAATTGATCCCGATGACATTGCCAGAAACTTTGTGTATCGATAACAGAAGAACAAGAGTTGGTGCCGAAGGCCAGCTCACATTCCACACCTCAAGCATGATTAGCATCAGCTAGCACGAAGCACTGATGCTGATTTCTAACTAGTTCACACTGAAAAACGTGCTTGAAGATCGTCCTCAACAGATCTTGTCAATAGACAGGCTCGCTTGGAATTTTCAAGATGCCACCACTTGT
>JADYXR010000193.1 GCA_021772095.1 Candidatus Obscuribacter sp.
ACAAGTGGTGGCATCTTGAAAATTCCAAGCGAGCCTGTCTATTGACAAGATCTGTTGAGGACGATCTTCAAGCACGTTTTTCAGTGTGAACTAACTAACTCCTGCCAGTTGTTCGATCCACAGTTTCGACTACGCAGCTGACGATAAAATGAGAAACTGGCTCGAATCAACTTGACAACACTATGCCGCTCACGACTGTTAGCCCGCCTGAGTCCGAGGGTATGTCGTTGTAGAGAAAGAGGCTCCGATGAGTACAGGGAAAGACACTCCGGTTCCGATGATTGAAGACCCGCGCGCCGACTACGAACAGGGCGGCGAAGAGAGCATCGAGGTAATCGCGGATCGATATGTCGTTAAGGAACTGCTCGGGCAAGGCGGCATGGGCAGAGTTTTTCGCGCGCACGACAATTTGCTCGATCGCGATGTTGCAGTGAAATTGTTGAATCGGGAGCTACGAGACGATTATTTCGTTCGGCGCTTCCAACAAGAAGCGCGCGCGGCCAGCCAACTGAAACACACCAACATCTTGTGCGTACTCGATTTCGGATTAGTCTCGCAGACTCAGCCGTATCTGATCATGGAATGGGTCGACGGCGCCACGCTCGATCAGGTCATGGACCGCGACGGGAAATTTACGATCAGTCACGCAGTCGAAATTTGCATCAAACTGGCAGAAGGCATGCAACACGCCCATCGTAACGGCATTATCCATCGGGATCTCAAGCCCTCCAACATTATGCTCTCCCAAACCGAAATTGGAGAGCGAGTACTCATCCTCGATTTCGGCATCGCAAAAATGGTTGACGATCCAACCGAGCGCGGCATGCTCACCATGACCGGACAAATCATTGGCAGCCCACGCTGCATCAGCCCGGAGCAAGCACGCGGAGAACAACTCGATGGACGCTCAGATATCTATTCACTCGGTTGTGTGATGTTCGAACTGTTCGCCGGCCGACCGCCTTATCGCGGCGAAAACGCCATCTCGACAATCGCAATGCATCTCAACGAGCCGATTCCCACAATTTCCGAAGGGTCCGACGCAAAGTTTCCGGACGGACTTGAAGAGATCATCAGCAAAACCATGGCGAAAGATCCTCAGGATCGATTCGCGTCAATGGAAGAACTGCGAGAAAAACTAGCACTGCTTGACTTCGCATCGCTTCAGGAGATTGAGACAAAAGAGTCAGATCGACCAGAACCAGTCAAAACGCCCGGTATCATATTTGATACCAGAGTGGTGCTAGCGCTGGGTTGTCTGATTGTATTCACAATCGGATATTTCACTTTTCAATCCAATCAACACCAGGTCGACTCGGCGAAGATCGCATTCAACGGGCCGCAAAAACCGGACGACCAACTCGAGAGCACCAGCGTGCACGCTTCAAATTTGACACTCTCAGACGAGAGCGTGGTGGACAAGGAGGTCGACCGGCAAGTTGGAAAAGTTCGCAATTTATCACCAGAAAAAATGGTCACGGTAAACGAGGCAAAGTCAGGTGAGGACCTCCAAACGCAGTTGGAGGCTAAGCCTGATGCGATTCACCTGAGCTTGTACGGCCTGACCATTACACCAGATATGGTGGCAGTAATCGAGAAGCGCGGGAAGCTTACGAAGTTACGGCTTCAATCATGCATTATGCCTTCTGAACTGCAGACGCGAATATGCAAGATAAAGAGACTGACTGCACTGAAGTTCGTCGACATGACTGTTTCTTCGGCGGAGATAAAACAGCTAAAAAAACTACCAGCACTGATTGACTTTCAGGCCTACAAAACCAATCTCAAGGACGACGCACTGACAGAAATAGCTGCGTTACGCAATCTCGAAACGTTGGAGATCAATGAGAATCAACACGATTTCGCTCCTGGGGCAACACAAAAATTGTCTGCATTGAAAAAATTGAAAGTCTTGCAACTGCGTTCCAACGGAATTACAGATTCAGATTTGCAATGGATCAGTACGCTCCAGAATCTGAACACGCTCGGTCTTTCGGGCAACGGACCGTTCACACCTGCGGGATTGAAGCAGCTGGTCAAACTGGAAAACCTGATTATTCTTTATTTGGACAAAACCAACTTGAACGACAAGTGCTTGCTGTCTGTAGCAAAAATTCCCAATTTGATAACCATCGATACGTCTAACAACAGCGACATCACCATAGGCGGTCTGCAACATTTGCGAGGACGACCTGACTTACAAGTGGTCGTGACGAAAACGGGAATTGATCCCAACAGCATAAGGCGACTGGCAACGGAATTGAACATAAAACTTTTCGAATCTCGCCCGAGAAGTACGTCTTCCAATAACGCCATGATGGAAATATTGCTACCGAACGACTAAAGTTGATTTGGGTCTATACAAATCCTGAGATGCAAAATTGCAATTTCGATATTCACAAGTCGAATTTAATTGACGAAACTTTTGTCGAGCACATCGAAAAAAGTTTTAGTTGCCGGATCAATTCTGGCAACCACTGCCGTCGTCGCCACAGTGTTTGTCGAACGCGCTTGCTTAGCCAATCTGCGTGGCAGTCTTTCCAGTTCTGAGTGGCCACTGCCTTCAGAGATTCCAAATTTTTCTGAAGTTCAGCCTTACTTATATAGAGGCGCCTTACCCACACCATTTGGAATGGAATGGCTAAAAAAACATCGAGTCAAAACGATTATCGATTTGCGCGAAGCGAATACTCCACCGGTAATCGGCGAACAGATAACCGCATCAGCAATGGGTTTCCACTATGTGAATCTGCCGGTAAAAAATCTTCCGACGGCTGGTCAAGTCGATCAATTCAAATCAATCGTCGCCAACGCTCGTGACAATAGCGAACGAGTTTTCGTTCATTGCAATTACGGATCGGATCGAACCGGTTTCTTTGTTATGCTGTGGCGTGTCTCAGGAGACCGATGGCGAGTGACTTCTGCGCTGTGCGAAATGTTCGAACACGGCTTTTTCGTTCACAAATTTTCCGAGAATAAAACGAAACCGCTTGCCGATCCGAAAAACTGGTAACTCTAATCGATTTACCACAAGCTTGATTATCGAAATCGGAGCGCCACCGCACGAAGATGGAAAATAACTTGGCGACCACAAAACGCCTTTAAAGAAGTTATTGGCCAAACCAGGGAATTCTTTTCTTAAAAGCCGCGAAGAGACACCTTTCAGGCTATTGACCAGTTTCGAAACTGAAACTTTTGGTGGATAATTGATTAAAACGTGGACATGATCTTTCTCGCCGTCAAACTCGACAATCACTGCTTCAAAGTCCGCGCATACGTCGTTAAAAATCTCGCGCATGCGAAGCAGTATCTGCTTTGTAAAAACGTGGCGACGATATTTTGCGACAAAGACCAA
>JADYXR010000024.1 GCA_021772095.1 Candidatus Obscuribacter sp.
AAAGAAAAGGAAAGGCTGTCGTCATCGACAGCCTTTCCTTTTTCTTCTGGAATAATTCTTGCCGCCGTCTTTATGCGCTATTTGACCGCCGCCAACAGGAATCAAGCACACAGGTATATCGATTGTTGAACCGGGTACAGTCGGCTTGCAATTGGGACGATCGTTCCCGTCTTCAAATTTTGTTGATTTACTACGATTACATACCGCTTAGGGAGAAGGCAAAACGAGAGCAGTATCTTCGCAACATTCTGGCACTTGGTCGCAAGCTTAACATCTCCAAAGTCGAGAACATAGAGTTCACATTTTTCATTCTGCACCACATAATGATTGGTCAAAATCGATCTGACGAAGGTGGCAAGATGATGGAAGAGATTCGCTCGGTATGCGGATCTGATAGCCCGATCTTTATTGAGATATCGAGGCGATTGCTTGGCTATCGACGAGCCTACCCCTCGTATAGCCCAGAAACTTTAAAAATAAGTCGAGAGAAACCATTTCCTGCCAAGTATTTCGAAGACGCACCGTATCTGGTGGCGCAGGGTGTCGGCAAGAAATCGGCTAACTATTGCCGATCGGTTTTGTGGCTTTCGCAATTTGAGTATTGCCGCCTGAACAACGATCGCGCTCTGCAACTTACCAATGAAATCCTTATGACTCCAGGTGTCGAGCGCATGGATTCGTATCTTTCAGCCAAAGATCTGCGTACTCAAATTCTTGGCGAAAAACCACCACGCTCGGACGCCGAAGTAGTCGCAGCCCAAGACAGCCTTCTTGAACTGCACTGTCTAAGCGATATATATAGCCAGCTTGGTAAGTCCGATGCAGTCGCTCGCGTGGACGCCCTTCGCAAGCGAGTCCGAGAAAAGTGATAAGCGTTATTGTGGCGTAATGGACTTTGTTTGTAAAGCATACCGGCTGTGCGTTGCGCGGTGATCTCCAGGACGATCATGCATGAAAAAATTCTCTGGTGAGGCGGGACGATATTCGTTAGTTCTCCAAACACAAATCCGAGAAAGGTGTCACCTTCTCGGACCAGTGCTTGCTTGAGGGGAAAAGATTTTGATGCTTTTGCGGCTTACCAGAAGATTTCCTTGCCGCTGATTACGTGCTGCTTGTGCCAGCCACTCAGTTGTATGTCTTCGTCGGTTGCCACTACGTGTTCGACGTCTGATTTTTTTAAGTGGTAGTGATTCATTGCGAAGAAATTCTCTGGTGCCAGGTTGGCGATACCCTTGCCGTAAGGAGTTGGAGTCTTGGTCACACCGGCGACTGCAGTGTAGAAGAATCCGTAAGCCGGGATGACGGCGACGTCTCTCTGGTTGAAACCGAGTGGTCTGCGAGTTGACTCATCCATCCCGTGCGGGGCATCCATATGTATCAATGCATATGGTGCAACTTTAGCGTGAGAAGCGACGCCCCGCGCACTGACATTGCCTGGAAACAGCCGTGCCATGTCGTAACCAAAGACTTCCGTGCGGAACGGAATTTCTGTTACGGCATTGGCGTTGATATCACATACGGTGATATCGAAATCAGGGTTCGAATTATCGAATGTTATGCTAACGCTGGCATTTTGTATTCCGATTCGTTTGCAGAGCTCTTGCGCTACTGCCTTTGCGTTCTCGGAAGCTTTCTCCTGGTCATAACCTGGACGCGGCGCACCGAGCCAATAGCGTTTCTGATCTACAGTTCCTGCGGCCTGGTTGGCTACATGCGCAACCTTTTCTTGCAACATCAATTGAGCTGCCAGATTGGCCATGAAAATGATCATTGGAACGATCACGGCCACCAGGATCGATAAACCTGAAACACCTTCAATCAAAACGCTTCCCGACGCTGCTCGATGGTTCGCTTTTCGTTCAGGCGTCCTGGTAAAATGGTTATTTCTTCGCATGCCCTTCTCCCCAAATAGCGCCGATTCGCTTCGTGTTCAGACATGTTAGGCGAGAAACGTTAGGTGAATGTGAAACGACAAAATTTATGCCTGCGGTTACTCCAGCGTATGGAGCTGGTAATGCCGTCACTCTTTCTGTGCCGTCTTGCAGCACAACCGCATGCATGAACCTTGGTTTCACTCAATGCGATAACCAAAGCCCCTGAGGCTGAGTATTTTGTTAGTTGCACCGATTGATTGCAGTTTCTCCCTGAGGGCGGTGAGAAATACTCTGATGGTTCCTGACGGAACATCTGCATCCGCCCAGCCGGCGCGCTTAAGTTCTTCATGGGAAACTATCCGTTCTGGATTCTTCATGAGCAGTCTCAGCACTGCCGCTTCCTTATTTGATAACGTGACACTTTTGCCATCACATGTGACTTCGGCTGACGAAGGATGTAGCTCAAGGTTGCCAACCACGATCATGTCCACTGTTATCTCTGCAACCCTTCGCATGCTGGCTCTTATGAATGAGAGTAATGCTTTGCCTTCGAATGGTTTCGTTAGATAATAGTCCGCGCCGGACTCTAACCCAGAGATCTTCTCGTCAGTCGCGCTTTTTCCAGTCAGCATGATGACCGGTGTGTTGCCTCCGTTCGCGCGGAATTTTTCAATGAACTCGATACCGGTCATTCCAGGCATTTCCCAATCGACAATTAACACGTCGTACTCGTATGTGCGAATGAAATCGATTGCTTCAGCAGCTCTGGGAGCTGAATCCACGGAGTGACGCTCGGCTGACAAAAAACTTTTCAGCGCTTCCAGAGTGGCTGGATCATCTTCAACAATGAGAATTTTTGCCACTGTCTGCCTCTACTAACTTTCCTTTTTTCTACCCTAAAGCTCATCAATTTCTGCAGCCGGCAGTGTGAACCAGAAAATACTTCCACCATCTTCCGGCACATCGACACCGATTGTACCGCCGTGAAGATCGACCAGCATCTTGCAGATGGGCAAGCCCAGGCCTGTTGTCCCTTTCTTCGGACGTTTGTCGTCAGGTACCTGTTCGAATGGCAAAAAGATTGTTTCGCGATAAAGTTCTGGAACCCCCGGTCCTTGATCTTGAATCTCTATTTTTACGAAGTCAGTTTTGTCACTTTCGTCGCGCATTTTTTCGGCAGTGGTAGAAATTAAGATCTGACTTCCTTTCGGGCTAAATTTAATGGCGTTCGACATCAGGTTTAGAAGAACCTGCGGCAATCGCTCACGATCGGCAACCACGTCGACATCTACATCTTCACAGACAATCAAAATTTCTTCTCTTTCGAGAATCGGTTGAAGTTCCGTCACGCAGTCATCGAGTACTGGTTTCAACGGCACCATATCTAGTGTCAAATCAAGTTTGCCTATCTTCAACTTGTCGAAATCCAAAACATCGTTAACGAGCCTGGATAGACGTTTTACCATTTTGTCTGTGTCACTGATTCTTTTTCTGGTCTTGTCCGTGAGCTGGAAAGCTTCATTGCACAACAGCAATTCTAAACTGATAAGAGCCGACGTCAGTGGCCCTCGCAGATCGTGGCTCACCATACTCATCAGTTGTTCTTTTTTCGCTTGAGCCTCTTTTAGAGCCAAATCCATGTCATGGAAAACGACATCGAGATCTCTGAGTTCATCGCTGCCGTCCACAAGTTCATTTAACGGTAATCCTTGGGCAACGCGACTGGTATTATCAATCACTATGTGAAAACGTCGTGCGAAGTCACGGGAATAGCGTATCAACAAGTATGCGCACAGGAGCATGTTGACTGAGAAGCCGGAGATGATACAGACAAGAAAAAGTGTGCGATTTCGTTCGATCCGCTGAGCATCAGTTAGACCCTCCTCAACGCGCTCAGCAATTAATTCCTCAATAACATTTAGCGATTCTTCGATTTCGCGCCTCAGGTCGGAGACAATCAAAATCATTGATGATCCGCCACCCATCGAGAGATTTTCTCAAATGTTGTGTTTTAGCATTGCTTAGGCGGCCTCTTCTTGTTTGATACCATCAACAAACTTAATTCCCTGAATTAGCTCACCAAGC
>JADYXR010000194.1 GCA_021772095.1 Candidatus Obscuribacter sp.
ACAAGTGGTGGCATCTTGAAAATTCCAAGCGAGCCTGTCTATTGACAAGATCTGTTGAGGACGATCTTCAAGCACGTTTTTCAGTGTGAACTAACTAACCATGCGCACCGCATAATGAAACGTTCTCGCGGGACAACATAACTGGCAAATCGAGCGTTCTAACTGCGCGATGAACGTTCTCACTACACAACGAAAGTTTTCGCTGCGCACGAAGTTTTTTCCGCAGGATGAGACGTTCTCTCTTGCCGCGATGTTCGAATACCGAAGCTTTATTCCTGTTCGACGGCGTCCATCTCGATACTCAGCATGTCGCTTTCGAGATCGACCAATCCAACCGTTTGCTCCACGAAATTCTTGACTGAACGAGGACCCACCGTGCCTTCCATGGTGTAGGTTCCTTCCGACAAAATCTGACCGTTGTAGCCAAAGGTTTTGTACTTCACCCGGACATCTTTGACCGGAACGCTGTTGTAATTACAAACTCTGATCCAGCAAACCGGCGTGTTAAAAATCATCAGCCCGGAGATATGCCAGTCCACCAGTTCGACGTGGACGTTTTTAGCGAGGTCGCGATTGCCGGGTGACAAGTTAGTGCACCCTGCTGTAAAAGACGAAATGAACAGAAAAGCGGTCAGAACTGCCGCGGTTATCAAACCTGTGCTGCGATAAGTTTGCCCTTTAGAGCCAAACAACACCTTCAGAAATAGCGGCGATTGAGATTTCATAGGGATCTGATTGGGGAGCGACCCGCGATCCTTGACAGCGATCAGGAACCGGCTGCGAATCACGATGATTCACACATTGCACCTAATCGTCATCAGCTAACATAAACCATAAAAAACTGAAGTATGCAGGTCACAAATTATATATGATGGCTGTAAATAAGTCGCTGTTACCGACAAGATCTATAGTGAGATATTTTGCGGAACTCGAGGCGCTTTTAACAGGTGGAGCATCCCAATGACCGAAACCACGGACGTCGCAAAAAACACCGAACGCGCCATCCACACGCACATTACCGGTCAATACATGGAAGCGGAGCGTCACTATCGCCGCGCATTGACGGGTCTGGGCGACGAAACCAACCCGACATATCAGGATCTTTTAACCCTCAACGTTCGCCTTCTGTACGTGATGGGCGAGTTTGCCAACGCCCAAAAACTGGGGCAGGCATTGCTGAAGCTGCGCGAGAAACATTTTGGTTTCCACCATACCCAAACCGCTTCTGCCCTGCGGCTTCTGGCGGAAATTAAGGTAGCGCAAAACAACAGTCAGTCTGCCACTCTGGACATCCGCCGCGCTCTCGATATATGGATGGATGCCTTGGGCTGGCAGGCACCGGAGCCAGATCCCAATGATTTCGAGCTGCATCAAATGGCTGGTCCGAGAGCTTTGCTGCCCGAGTTTGACTGGATCAACGGCGAACTCGATCAATCCGCCGCCCTGGCGCGGCTTTCTGCCCCCCAGAAGGACGCCCGACGTTTCACCCTGCTCCTGGAAATCGCCAACGCGTTGTCCTGGCTCGGCATGCATAAGACTGCCAGCCGTTTGTTCGAATCCGCAACCGCGCTGATCGAGCGCGTCCCGCCTCAGATGATCTGGCAAAGTTATTGGGCCGGCGAGCAAGCTGCTCAGAGTTTCACAGCCACCAACGAAGTGCCGGCAGCGCACGCGTTCCTCACTTCACTCCTCAATGTTTTGAATAAGAATTTCGAAAACGGAACTGACGTCTCGCCGGTGGTTTTAGTCACACTCTCGTCGGTTGAGAAATCCATGGGCAACTACGAGGGTGCCAAAAAGACCTTGATGAATGCGCTTAATTTGCTGCATGGCATTCATGGCGAAGACCATGTGCAAGTCTCACAAATTCACGTCAAGCTCGCCGATCTATACAACGAACTCGGCGATATTAGAACGAGCGAAAAGCACTACGACAAAGCAATTTCGATTTTGGAATCGTGGCACGGAACTTCTGATATTTCGCTTGTGCAGCCGCTTTTCAAAAAAGGTTTGATGCACAAAACGGCGCGCAATTATGCCCAATCGGAAAAATGTCTGGGTCGCGCGCTTGAAGTTCTCGTTGCTCGCGATCAGGGTGACATTGATTTAGCAGCGCGCATGTTTGAAGAACTTGCGCTTGTCTATATGAAACAGTTTTCATTCCAGCAAGCGCAAATGGCTCAGATGCGCGGCTTGGATTTGCTGCGCGAACACGGTCGCCCAACCGATCTTTTGCTGGCTCGTTGCGAGGTCAACATGGCTTCGATCTACCTGTCGATCGCAAAATATGTCGACGCGGAGAAAAATGCCACCAACGCACTTCACGTTTTTGAAAAGCAACCCGACAAAGTAAAATACAAACGTGAGATTGCAACGCTCTATATTATTCAAGGAAAAATCGAAACGGAACTCGGCAAACTTCAGCCTGCCAGCACGTCTTTCAGACAGGCCGAGGGCATGATTGAAACGATGACTGAACCGGATATCGAGCTCACCAAAGAATTGCATATCGGTTATGCCAACCTCTACATTCATCAGGGATTCCCAGCAAAAGCCGTTTCGCGGTTCAACGAAGTGATCGATCTGGATGAAGGATCGCGTTCACGATTGCTGAGCGAAAAAACTTTGGAGGCGATGATTCGGCTTACAGAGCTGGATCTCGTTCTCGGCAAAGTTGCTAGAGTCGAAGATTCGCTTCTGAGCATTGTTAAATTAACCGAGGAAAAATCTGGTCCTTTATCTGCGGATCTGCTTGCCTCGCTAAATGCACTCGGTGCTTTTTACGTCAATCAAAACAAAATTACGGCAGCAGAAGCAGTAATCGAACGTGGTGCCAAATTGGTCGAGAGCAATGCGCTGTTGGGCAGGGACCCCGTTTATGGCGCGTTCCTCATGACCTATTCGGACTTGCTGTCCGCCAAGAGTTCTTTCGAAATCGCAACTGAGAGATTGAAAAAAGCGCTGGCGGTTTACGAAGGAAGCTTCAGCAGTTTGCACCCGAAATGCGCCGACATCTGGGTAGGAATTTCAGACTTGCTCTGGGCACGCGGCGTTGAAGATCAATCGGATGAAGCCGCTCACAAGGCGGTCACCATCTGCAGTAACGCGTTCGACTGGAACCACTATGCCACCATGCGCGCTGTCGCATTCGAAGCTTACATTTCGGTAAAACGCGAACGATATGATGTTGCAATCACTCTGGCAGAACGTCTAATGCCGGCGATTACCACCGTGCGCGTGCCACCAGATTTGCGTTTCGTCAAAGCGCTTTGCGAAGTGTTAAAAAACGAACTGACGAATAACCGCGAGCGTTCGGCATCTGCAATTGAAGACTATCTGCAAAGAAATTTGCGCGGCACGTTGTGTTTGTATAACGAAACCGCGATTGATATTTTGTCCGACCTGATGACCTTCATTTATAAACGCGATTCACGTCAGATGGCGGTCACCATCGGTGATGCCATTGTCGATTACCTCGGCAAGCAGGATTGCCTGGTGGCCAACCGTAAAGCCAAGCTGCAGGCGAT
Source organism: Candidatus Obscuribacter sp. (assembly GCA_021772095.1). Classification (GTDB taxonomy): domain Bacteria; phylum Cyanobacteriota; class Vampirovibrionia; order Obscuribacterales; family Obscuribacteraceae; genus JADYXR01. Next base: position 3,528 of record JADYXR010000194.1, read on the forward strand.
GCTTTTGAAGTGCCAGGACTATGCTTACACTGAAGAATCGAAAGATTTAATCGCGAAGATCAAGCAATTGATCTCGCAATAGCAGATCGATTTCGCAACGTAGTTGATGCCGCAGTATCAAATTGATGTCGAGGTAGCAAACTATCGCAGTAGCATGTGGAATTATTTTAGCGGCTCTGGCATATCATAAATTCCTTCGTCCGTGAGGAATCCGACGCCATGCGAATCTTCGAACAGCACTTCTGCCTTCGGCGGTCTGGCGGCTTTCCATTTCATGACGGCAGCCTTCGTAATCTTGGGACAAAAACTGAGGTCTAGATTCATCAATCGTTTATTCGGCATCAATATGTTTATCGTTTCATCAGTAATAGCCGGACAATTGGACGCATCGAAAAATACATAGTCAAGGTTGCTGATGGCGCGCACGTCTTCGTCAGTAATTCGCAAAGAACATAGCCACAAAGCCTTGAGCTTCTTCAACTTAGCAATAGTTGGAATCGCACTTCTTGTGATGATGGTATCGCCGATATGGAGCGCCTCAAGATCGGGGAATTTCTGGATGATTAAAGCAAGCGCCGAATTGTCTATACGCCTGCAGTTATCTAGTTCCAAGTGAATCAGAGTAGGCCGCAGAGGGACCAGATTTGCCACGCCACGGACTGAGATACCAGTTTTCTCAAGACTCAAATGTCTCAGTCCCTTAATTTTCGCAATCTCTTTCAAGTCCTCGTCAGACACGTTAGTTTTGCTCAAATCAAGCGCGTTCAACGATAGCGCGCCAAGGGCTTTAACCATTTCCGGCGTAAGATGCAATTGTGTCAAACTTAGATCTTGGACAGACGGTTCAAGCTTCGTTAATTCTTCCGGTTTCAATTTTTTGTTTGCATAAACATATTGCTTCAAATGGGCAGCAACATCTTCCCGTTTGTAGAACGGGGCGGCTTCTTCAGCAGCGTGCTTATCATCAACGTTGAGAGCACTGGGAACCGGTACGACCTTGTATTTGTTTTGTACGACAGGCGTGTGCACCGTGGGCGGTGCAGCTTTCCGAGACAACAGTGGATAACCGATTCCGCACAAACACAAAGCAATCAATGCAAAAATCGGCACCAAGATTTTCCTGGATTTCGTTTTGATCGGCGGCTTGAGGGCGGTGTTTTGCGTTGTCACTCGCAAGATTTCCGTAGGATCGGCGATCAGCGCACTGAGCGCTGCGCTCATCTCACTCATGTTTTGAAACCGCTCATTCGGGTCGCTCTGCATTGCCATGGCCACGATCCGATCGATTTCGTGTGCGGCAGCAGTCTCACCGATCCACAGTCGTAGCGACGGTGGTTTCTGACCAATAAGGTTTTGATAGTACTCGAGAACCTGGTCCCCATCAAACGGCGAACGCCCCGCCGCCATTATATAAATCAGCAATCCTAGCCCGAACACATCTGTCCGTTCGTCAGTTTCGTCGCCGCGCACCTGTTCCGGACTCATGTAAGACGGCGTCCCAAGCGGCATCCCCTTGCGCGTCATTGTTCCAAACTGACTTGGTTGCATTAATTTCGCAATGCCGAAATCCAAAATGCGCACGTGCTTTTTCGAGTCAATCATGATGTTGCCCGGCTTCAGATCCCGGTGCACCACGCCATTCACATGCGCGTGTTCGAGCGCATCACACAGTTGCACGGAATAGCGAATCACATCTTCGAGCGGCAACGGACCTTGGGCTGCGACCAGCTTCTCCAGACTGTCGCCATCAACACGCTCCATGATCAAGAAAAAATCGCCGTTTTTAGAACTCTGAAAGTCCATAACGCCAACGATGTATTTGTGATTGAGCAGGCTGAGTGCGCGCGCTTCTTGCTGAAAACGCACAACTGGTTTCGAATTTCCAGTACCCTTCAAAACTTTTATGGCGACTGTTTTATCCAGCTTATTGTCTTTCGCCTGGAAAACAGAACCCATGCCACCAACCCCGATCAGCTTCAGATCAGAGTAGCGTTCAGCAAAATCAAGGTGACCTTTGATTATCGCTTCGATTTCGGTTGTGCTTTCGAAAGTTTCGGTCATAAAACGCGGCAGTTGGATGGCTGCTTTACTTTATCATAAAAAACGCCAGGAGCGCGGGGAAACGCGCTACTGGTGGTCCATTTGCGCGAGCTTGTACGCTTCCAACTCCGGCCCACACACGAACCGATTTAACGCCCGGCGACCGCTGTGTGACTGGTCTGGGTTGCGTGGCTGATCTGAGCTCCAATCAGTGAATCAGTCTGTTTCTGATTCGCTGCTTCATCATCAACTTGCGATAGCTGTTGTGCCGCCGAGCTGGCGGTGGTTTCCGGAGTCAATGACTTCACCACTACGGACTTTTTGTTATTCGATTTCTTCGTTCGCGGTTTTGTGCCGACCACTGGTTCGTAAACCATCATTAAAGAGTCGGTCATGCAAGTCTCAGCCAGCGCCGGTGGAGTGACGACAGTTGCGCCCAGCACAGAGGAGAGGAAGACCAGGGAATTAAACCAATTGATTGTCGATTTGCTCATTCTGTACGCTCCGCGGCAAGCCGCACTGAAACACGCGCAACGGACTCAACCGGCGAATGTTCGGAAAGGGATTTATGCTAATTTCTATTCTGGAACATGGACGCAAAGCGTCGATTGTTTAGCGATTAGATTGACGTTCCATATTTGTTAATTGAATGCAAACCGCAAATCGAATCCTTAGTAGGGCAAGCAACAGCCGAGGTCGCCTGTTCTCAGCCGGCAATCGACAAACGCGTCTTTGGTGGCATCAGGCTGATTGTGATAACCCTTCATCACACAGCAGCCTCTAATGGCGATCTCACCCACCTTATCTTTGCCAAATGGCAGTTGCACACCAGCATCATCAATGATGGAAATTTCGACACCTGGAATCGCTCTGCCAATGGAACCACGTTTGCCGGAGCCTGGTGGATTGACTGTGCCACCACCAGCGGTTTCGCTCATACCGTGTCTCGAGTGGAACCAAAAACGACCGCCTCGGCATCGGGACGCTGCTTCGCCTGCACACTGAGAGTCTCGCCTATCGTCGTGGACGGCCAGTGGTGGACTGCTGATTTTTGCTCAGTTGATGCCATTGATTCACTTTGCAAGCCATGCCGAACTCTCGTTAGTCCAAAGCTTTGGCTTCGTGTCGCTTCTTGGTCAACGTGTTCAGAGCAAACTTAGCTAACTGCTGAGCGCTCTCGAATCCGACGTTATCAGCGCCGTCCAAAATGAGTGTGACTTTTCCATCATCGCCCGTCTGAATCGCGAAGATCTGCTTGAATCCGACAAATGGTCCATCGGGACCAGCAGTGAATGAAATTCGGTATGGCTCTTCCAACAACGCTAATCCAAAGGACGTTCCGCGATAATCGATCCAACCGTCTTTGATATTTTCAGTTGAAAATCCATCGTAGTTATCGTCTTCTGGCTTTTGCTTATTTGCCTCGTGAGCGGCGCTCTCAAGCTCCTTCAGTAGTTCCTGAAAAAAGTCCCGAGCAACTGATTCCGATGCGGTTTTCATGTTCTTTCTTCCTCTATTTTGTTTCTGCCGGCGCAGTGTATCTTTCTTCGATCGCGTCGAGAATTCGTCCGCGACTTTCCTTAGGCGAAAGTTTTTCTGCTGATTCACATTGTTCAGCGACTTCCGCTAGTTCATCATCCTTGATCATGTTTTTAAACCACGTGGAGTATTCTTTGCGCTCCAGGTGGTAGAGCCAGGTTTCGTCGTCCAGACCATCTGCCAATTGTCGGAAGGTGATCAAATTTTGCGCACGCAGTTTTAGTTTGTGCGGACCAGTGAAGTAAAAACTTCTGTCTTCCGGCAGTTCACCCTCGGCATATTTTCTGCGATGGCGACGGCGCTCGATTGTTGACAAAGCCAGATTAACAAGCTTCGGTTCCGCCGCTTCCACACCGGGCTGCCACATAATTGCTTGACCAGGTTCGAGCACGACCTTATCGCATGTCGGAATGTCTTTTTCAACAACCTTTGCAAATTCTTCGATTGTTTTTTCAGGTTGCTCGCTGATAGCCAAAACGATATCAATGTGTTGTAGTATCTCCGGCGATACCAGTCCGGGGTGGACGGTAATCATCAGCAAGCCGTCTATCTCTTGCGGTAACAACGACTTTGCCGGTTTCCATTCGGCAGGGAGCAAGTGGTGCGCTTCATCAATGACAATCCAATGCGGTCTGCCAAATTCTGCGCGCATGTCTTGCAGTCTTGGCAATAAAGCGGAGAAGAAACCTGGACGATCTGCCAGCGGCAATCCAAGTAAATTGACGATCGCATTGCTATCCGGATTTCGCAACAACTGCAAAACCTCTTCGGCTCGGGGAGCGCGTTTTGCATCACCAAGCACGACAGCTTTTTCGAACGCTTCGTAATCACCTTCAGGATCGATCAAGCAGAATTGATAATCTGCTTTCGATAAAGTATCCAAAATTCCGAGCGTCGCGTTTGATTTGCCACCACCTGAAGGACCAGCAATCAAAATGCTCTTGCCGAGTGCCGCAAACTTAACGTCTTCTCCGGAAGCGTCTTGACCCAACACCAGGTCCTGTCGCTTCAATTCATAGTGCGCGAATTCATCTTTCAAAAGCATCTCAGTCATTTCTTCGATGCCCGCGCCATGATCGGCTGTGGTGACAACATCGGCTCGGTCCTTCAGCGCGGGAAGCGCGTTGGAAACAGCCACCGCGACCTGACAGAGCGCGAGAAAGGCGTGATCGTTCTCAGCATCACCTGCACCAACCACGTTGTGCGGTGACAATCCCAATTCCTTGCATGCCTCCATCAGCCCTGTGCCTTTGTTGCAGCCGGAGGGCAGGATCATGACGGAACCTTTGTTAAAGATGATTTGCAGTTCCAGTCCCAACGCATGAATCGCTTCAATCGTCTCTTGATGCGACGGCGCCCAGGTCGAGATAATACAGCGACCGTAGTTGACCGGTTCAACTTTTCTTCGCTTCAATTCATTGATCAGATCTTGAGAGGCGTCTTCGGTCAACTTGCGCTCCTGCTTGGTGGCAGGGTTATAGAGCAGCGCTCCATTTTCAAGGACCAACAGATCGAACATCTCATATTGTGGAAAAACTCGAAACAGATCCTCGAGTTCACGACCGCTCACCATGAGCAACTTACGACCGGAATCTTTTATTTTCTGAAGAGCTGTGATTGTTGACTCAAACACTCGACCATCACTAGCCAAAGTGCCATCGTAATCAAACGCTGCGGCAAGATAATTCAAGCGAATCTCCTTTTCAAGACGTGCGCATAGCTGGAAATTCTCAAAGCCGATTTTTGAAAAGTTTCGGCCAGCCTTTGAGTAACTCATAGCAGAATCCTAACCGAGCAGAGCCCATTGGAAATCGCTCCACAGGTAAAATCTTTACTGCTTGAAATCGCTGTCTGGCGGGGCTTTCCAACTATCACCGATAAAACGCTCCGACCACAGAGGATCGTTCAGACCTCTATTTCATCTATGCCCAACAAAGAGCACAACGCGCAAATTTCATTCCAGCCCTATAATAAAACTTCCATAGTCGTTCTGACATCCGTCACTGAGTATTTTGATGCCAACTTCCACAATCAGTGCAAAATTGGTGGTTCAAATTCTCGCAGTAGTTGTCGTTGTTGTCACGTTCTTGATCGGATCTTACATTTACACAAATCAACCAACCTGCCCGCAGTGCGAGAATGCGGAGCATTTGTTGTACACCTGGAAATCGTTTCAAGATTCAGAAACTACCAAACATGAATTCAAGCGCCTGGGTCCGTTTGGTTACTGCACGCACTATCAACCGCCCATCGCTCTCCAGCAGCCCGCTTCACACTTCAGCTGGTTCTGCGTCAAGTGTAATTGATCAGCGACAATGGTTTTTGCCGCTTGGCGTCAGACAGATTTGCCGCTTGACTGTCGCTGAATGTCACTAGATCTTAAATGTCTGAATCTGTAT
>JADYXR010000195.1 GCA_021772095.1 Candidatus Obscuribacter sp.
GTATATTTTCAACCGCTAGCGGTTGAAAATATACTCCACTGGTCCAAGCCTCGCTAACCGCGCTAGTAGCCGCTCCGGAGCCACTAGGGGAATTACGAAAACATCTAATGTTTAAATCACAGCTTTGAGCCTATAAGCTTGAGTTGCCTAAAGAACAAGAGTACGGTCTAGATATATTTCTCTAGCCAACAAAACAAGGCAATAACTCAAACAAGCACAGCACCTAAGCACATCTGCCATACCATTCTTCTTTCCTCACGGACGGACCTGGTATCACATGTGGTGTCAATGCTATGCGAGCTGCGAGTGCTGTCCTGGTTTTAGCCTGATAACAGTTAAGAACAATCAAGTTCAGCGGAAAACGTTCTGTTGACCTTGCTTGTTATGACTGCCTGAAGAGAAGAGAGATGTTCTGGCTCCGGCCAGCCGCCTTCGTTGCAAACGCATCGAGGGCTCTCCGCTCACGTTGTAACAGCGCGGTTCTGTCCGCACTCGAAAACGTGACGCGGTTTTACTCCCTAAAACCAACAAAAAACCTACCACGAGTAGTTTTCCCGACAACAAACCTTAAACCGAAAGGAAAATTATGAAACAAGCAACGCAAGACCCAATCGTGTTGACCGGTCTGACTCACGTCTCCGGCGCCCTGGCTGATATCTTTCAGTCACGGGAGCTGGCAAAGGGACGTGCGAAGGTCGGCGACATGAAGCTCTGGTGCCAGCGCGGTGAGCGCATCTGGACCGGGCAGTTTCGCGCCGCCGTCTTCGACGGTAGCGCCTGGCGGACCTTCCGTCTCAATATCGTGGCGGACACTGATGCCCGTTACGACACGCTCGACGGCCGCACAACCAAGGCCAAGCAATGCTTCGCGGCAATCGCTCAGCTCAAGAACCAAACCGCTCGTCTGCGGCAAGGTTCCTACGGCTGCACCTTCACCCTGAAGGCGAGCGCTCCGGCGACGGCACAACCGGTTGCCCCTGCAGTCCCCACGACTGCGGCGAGCATTCCGGAAACGCCGGCGCCGAGCACAGCAGCGCGCACTTCGCAAACGCCCGCTCTGGGAACCGGCACGAAATCCATCGTGCAGGCGACCGGACGCAAGCGCAAGCGCAAGGGCTCGGACCCCAACCAGCTCACCCTCTTCTAGTCGAGCGCGACAGCAATGTCGCGTTCGCTGCGGTCCAGCTGTCGGCACTAGGGGCGGTGGCATCCGGCCATCGCCCCTTTCGGGGTTTGTTTTACCGATCGTCACCGCGATCGTCTCCGCTCCGCAATCTTTGCGGTTTCAAACTGGTGGCAACACCATCTTCGCCCTTCGGGGCCGCAACATCATGATCGTTCAACTCCTGCTATTTCCGTTCGGCTACTTCATCGCGCTTTTCATAGGCGGCATCAGCGGTTGGTACATCGGCCGAGCACTCGAGGATGAAAAATTCGCAACCGATTTGTCTTGCATCTTTGGCATGGTCGCTTTCATCTTCGCGTTCTTCTTCACCATGTCCGACCGCGAACCAACCATCCTCAGTGTCTTATTCGGGCTGACTCTGTGCGGACTTTCCGGTCCGATTATCGGTGGTCTGCTCTACGTACTCCTGGCCGGCGGCTATCACTTCCGGCAATGGCGCCTCCGCATGTACAGCAAGATCACAGGAAGGAAGTTCGAAGACTAACAACTTCTTTGCAATAAACGAGATGACCTCGTTCGACTAAACGGACGATTTGGAAAGGGGCACACCAGACCCTTTTTTGTTAGAAGTCGTTTCTTCTATACAAACTAGTAAAACACCAAATATGGTATCACGGAACGATCGCTAAGAACTCGAATTCTTCTAAACCGCCGATTCTAAAGAACCTACTCAAATCAGAATTCTTTCCCTGCGAATTTAGGCGCCTCGAATAACTCGAAACCTAACGCCAGTAAACCTCCAGCCGCCTCGAGCCCCTAGAACCGCCAAACTCCAGACGAATCCTAGCCGCCGAACTTCAACCATTTGTCCTGCCAGAATATCAAACACGATCGTCCGACAATCCGTTTTTGATCCAGGAATCCCCAAACATGGCTATCGGCGCTGTGGTTGCGGTTATCGCCCATCATGAAAAGTTGACCTTCTGGCACCACAATTGGTTCGCCGCTTTTCTCAAAAGGCTCGATGTATTGCCCTGACGAAGATGTGCCGCCGATGTCGCCGAGCACGTTCAAGTCGTACATCGGTGCTTCGGCAACGTAATTTTCATCCAGCAATTGTCCGTTGATATAAACACCCTTGCCGTGCACGATTTTGACTGTTTCGCCGGGCAGACCGACAACTCTTTTGACAAAAACGGGCGGTCCCTCAGGCAGAAACGGCAGGCCGCCGATGCTCTGCAACCAGGGATTGTCGGGGATTCCAGTTTCGATCACGGGCGGATAGAAAACCATAACATCGCCGCGTTCCACCTTTCTGCCGAAGCGTCCTGTCAGTTTTTCCACGAAAATTCGATCGTTGATGTTGAGCGTCGGCTCCATCGAACTCGACGGAATATACCGAGCCTCAGCGATTAAGCCCTTGACGAACAGAAAGATAATGAACGCCATGACCACGGTTTGAACGGTTTCAGACAGCATGGACGGCTCTTTTTTGTCCACTTCAGTACTGGGCTCGCTGCGCGGCGCGCCCAGGCGCTTCAAGCCCTTGTACTCTTTGTCGTCGCTGCTCTCGATAAAATCGACCAGATTGTCTACTTCGCGCGACTCAATTTCTTCGCGCTGAGCGGCGGTTAAATCAGGCTTGGCATGCGGTTCCTGAGAGGACTCGAGAGCGCCGTTTTCGACACCGCTCGTGTGGCTGTCGCGTCCACCTGGTGTTGTTTTATCGTTCATTTAGTTGCGTTTCTGCGCCGAAGTAGGGTCAACTCAAACTTTATCATAGTGCGTTTCGGAACCATCAGAAACAGATGGGATTGATTATAATCTCAAATTCTTTCAGGAGCAGGCTGTCATTTGCTGCGCCAAACGGAACCGAATGAGGAATTTAGATGAAAACGTTCACGACGCCAGGCTGGCAAAGCATCGCTGTTGCGTGCAGCTTGTCACTAGCTGTCAACGTCTGGTCTCCCGGCGCTGGTCGGTGCCAGAGCACACCAGTCGTCGCCAGTCCAAGCGCCGACAAAACCACAGTTCATCGCAATCGGCTTTCGCAATTCGTCACACCTGACTACTACGACCTGACTTTCGAGCCCGACTTGAAAACCTTTACCTTCCAGGGTTTGGCGCAGATTGACTTGACGATTACTCAACCGACAGACACGATTGTTTTAAACGCTCTGGATATCGAAATCCAGTCATCTAGCCTGATTCCAATTAAAAATGCAACAGAAGCAGCGAAACCACCAGATGCCGAAACCAGTAAGACCGGCTCTGCATCTATGAACCCGGAATACGAGCAGGCCTCAATCAAATTCGCTAATCCGATAAGCAATGGACGTTATCGGCTGCACATCAAGTTTACAGGAGTGTTGAACGACAAATTGCGAGGTTTCTACCGCTCGTATTACACGGACGGCAGCGGCACAAAGCGCTGGTTAGCCACGACACAGATGGAACCAACCGACGCGCGCCGGATGTTTCCTTGTTTCGACGAACCCGAGATGAAGGCGAAGTTCAAAATCACGGCAGTGATCGATCCTGACAGCTCGGCGATTTCGAATGGCAAGATCGAGTCTGTCAGCCTCAACCCAGAGTCCGGGAAGAAACTTGTGTCGTTTAAACCCTCACCCAAAATGTCATCATATTTAGTGGCATTGATGATCGGCGATTTCAAAGCGACCAAAACGCAAGTCGTTCGCGGCACGCCAATCACGGTCTGGGCGCTGTCCGGCAAGGAACAAATGGGCGATTACGCACTCGAGGCGGCCGGCAAAATTTTGGAATATCAAACCGATTATTTCGGCATTGCCTATCCAGGCGAAAAATTAGACCTGATTGCCATCCCGGATTTTCGTTCCGGCGCCATGGAAAACCTGGGCGCAGTCACGTTCCGCGAAGCCAATCTATTGGTAGATAAAAAAACGGCGAGCACTCCGGCCAAGCGAAACGTTTTTGCCATCATCGCGCATGAGCTTGCTCACCAGTGGTTCGGCGACCTGGTCACCATGCGCTGGTGGGATGACATTTGGCTCAACGAAGCATTCGCCTCATGGATGGGAACCAAGACTGTCGAGGCTATTCATCCGGAATGGCAAGAATTGACCAGGGCAATTTTCACCCGCAACAAAAGCATGGAAATTGACGAGCTTCAAGCAACACGCGCTATCCATGCCGATGTAGCCGATCCGAAACAAGCAGCCGAGATGTTCGATTCGATCACGTACGACAAAGGCGAGTCGATTTTATGGATGCTGGAAAACTACGTGGGCGCTAAGAAATTTCAAGCCGGAATTAACAAATACCTGACCGCCCACTTGTTTGGAAACGCGACCAGCGAAGATCTCTGGCAATCAATCGGCGACTGCAGCGGGCTGCCTGTGCCTGAATTGATGAAATCGTGGGTGTTTCAACCTGGATTCCCCATAGTCAAAGTTAGCACCACCAGCGGTGGCGACACCGTTTCACTATCACAGGAACGTTTCTTCGGAATGCCAGGCGTGAAAAGTGATGCGTTAATATGGGATGTGCCCGTAGTTATGCGCGAATTGAAACCTGCTTCGCAAAACATGGAGCAAGTCAACTTGCTGTTTCGCAAAAAAGAAGAATCTGTCAAAGCGCCTGCCGCCTGGGGAGGCTCCCTGATCGCAAACGCCGGCGGCCGCGGTTTCTACCGGGCTTTGTACGCTCAAAAAAATCAGGAAACACTACTTGCGAACTTCGATTGGTTGACACCGGAAGAACGACTGTCCTATCTGAGCGATTTGAGCGCGCTGGTCTGGAAAGGCTCGCTGCCGGTTCAAGACAAACTCTCACTTCTGCCGAAGAGCACAAGCGAAGCCGATCCGCTCGTGCAAGACAAGCTCGTCGATTGGTGCAGACATCCTTATCACTATCTCGATTCGACCGAAAAAACATCGTACGAGAAACTGATGCAAAAACTTTTAGCGCCGATCAAAACCAAAATCGGCTGGGAAGAAAAAACTGGTGAACCTGACAGTGTCCGGGATTTGAGAAGATCGTTACTGACCCTGCTTGGCACTTTCGCGCAAGATGACGAAACGATCTCCGAAGCGAAAGTAATGTACAAAAAGTACATGGCCGATCGACAAGCGATACCAGCTGACGTGGCGTCTGCCGTTTTGACTATTGTCACCTACAATGGCGGAGCCGCCGAGTACGACGAGATTATCACCGCGTTGAAAACAGAGAAAGTGCCCGAATTGGAAAAAAGATTTCTCAGTTCGCTAACTCATTTCGGCCAACCGGAGCTCATGGAGAAGACACTAAATATGGTGCTCACCGAAGAGGTACGAAGCCAGGATGGTTTTCGCGTCTTATCCGGAATGCTGGAAGGCGAACGCACTAAACATCGCAGCTGGCAGTTCGTCAAAGATCACTGGAGCGAAGTCACAGCAAAGTTTCCACCTCGCAGCATGGCGGTCCTCGCCTACGCTTGTGAATCGTTCGACAAACCCGACGAAGAAGCAGATCTTAAGAGCTTCTTCGCCGCTCACGATCTGCCGTACGCGCGCGCTGCCGTTTCACGCATGCTCGAAGACGTGCACCGCCGCGTGTTGTATCGCAAACAAAATCAAGAAGCGATCGGTGCGTGGGTGAGCGCGCAGTCCGCTCAAAAGAACTAGGTCGGCGGACAGGACGATTCTTAAACCTATAGCGAATCAGGTGACGGCGCGGTTCCGAACAGGCAAAGCTAATGTCCGTTCTTGCCCAGCGGTTGTTTGAACCAAACACCACCTGCGGTATTAAGTCTTATCCAAGATAGGACTCGCTGGTCCACGCTATCAAGGCCTGGACCAGTCAAGTAAAAACCCACACACTGGCGGCTTCATCTTTAGGCGGCGCGGAACGAAAACTGCCGACTGGATTCGAGAACGAACAGAGCAGTTTCGCAACTTGTTCAGCCAAACTAAATCAGCCCGGCGGATCTTTCAAAGACCAGGTTCCATCGCGTTCACAGAACAGCAGCTTGTTCTCAACACCGTCAACTTTTACGTACGCGCCGGGAGAATATGTGGCGCCATCGTAGTAGCAATAATAGTGCTCAAGAGAGGGCGTTTTGCGGTCCTTCTCCCTGGAGCGCTCTTCCTGATTTTTGGCCATAACTTAGGTTTGACCTCTGTGCTCTTGAATGATCTTCAGGATCTTGTCGTAGTTCTCTTCCGTGAATTCTTGCCGGCCCCAACGACCGTGATACGTGTGCAGCATTCCATCAATCGGCACGGCGCTTGGAATGAACAAGAGCCACTTCGATCCCTTCTTCGGCAACAGCGCTTCACCAAATTTCCAATCAGCGGGCTTCTCTTCACTGATAATCTCATCATGGAATTCGTATTTAAGAGCGATTGCCTTGTTGAAAGGCGCCCCCTTCAAATACTCAGTGATATGGTACTTAGCCTTCGGAGGTGTGAAGTAAGTTGGTGGTCGTTCTTTGCTGATTTCCATGCCGACAAATTCAGCAACTACGATGTTTTCGCACTGAGCAAAAGCTGTTTCATAATTGAGACCCAAACGGGATGAATGGATGTGGACCTTGGACGGATCGAGTTCAATGCGTTTTACCGGAACGTGTTTTTTCGGCTCGATATAGATCTCATCATAGAGACTCTTGTCCACAAGAGCTTGTACTCTCGCTGCCAAAACATCCTCGTTGCCGCTCTTGATCAACTTTTCAGCTGCCTTGATCTCCGATGGCTCGCGATCGGCCTTTTTCAAAGCTTCGGCAAACTCCTTAGCGAAGGTCGCTTTTAGTTCAGGCTTCCTGTCGAACAACTCTTCTAACGCCATGACGGCCTGTCCCCAGGTTTCTTGTTTGGCGCTGGCTGAATAAAGACCGAGATAAAAATCTTCGTTGCTTTTATCCAATCCGATCAAAGCCCGGAAGTTGGAGATAGCCGAAGTATATTTGCCGGCTTGCATGGCTTGTGCAGCCTGGTTGGCTCGAACAGCAATGTTTTGCGAACCCCACTGTTCGATTCTTTGTTCCTTTGTCACCTTGGCAGGGGCAGTGGAACCGTCTGTAGCAGTTGATGTGGTTTCGGTCGTCTCAGTAGTAGTCGCCGCAGCCGGAGTCGCAGCTGGACTGTCGACAGGAGTGACCGCTGGAGTGGCAGGGCTAGCACTAGCAGTGGCCGCATCACCCGCTCCTTCGACAGCTGAAATAGCCACTTGAGTGCTGATCGATAGTCCCGAGACAATTGACAAAGTCCAGCATAGTAAACGAAGTCTGTTCATGTTCCCCCCACTTGGATGATGTCAAATCCAATTAGTTTATCCTACTAGAATTATTAGAGGCTTCGCCAAAATCTGTAAAGCTGGCGCACTCTTGACAGGCCATCTGACCGAGCGGTTAGCGCACATGTTCCCACCTGACTGATGAGGTTGGTCCGTAATTTCAACCGCTAGCGGTTGAAATTA
>JADYXR010000196.1 GCA_021772095.1 Candidatus Obscuribacter sp.
CAGAAAACAGACAAACGCAGGCGATATTTGCCTGTGTCAAATGCCGACACCTCGAAAACGCGGACGTAAATGCCGCGAAGAATATTCTAGCGGCGGGGCACGCCGTGATCGCCTGTGGTGAGCTGAGACAGGTTGCTGTCTAAACCCAGGAATCTCCCGTTCTTTAGGACGGAGAGGACGTCAAGCCAATTCTTTTGCAGAGCGAGGGTTTTTCAATGCTTTGGATTATACTTAGCGGGACTATGGAGATATGATAATGAAACGCTCACTGTTTGTCGCTCTTTCCTTTGGCTCACTGTTGATCATTGGGGCCTCCATCGCCCCAAGTCGAGCCGAAACAGTTACGAAGACGACGTTCCAAAATCCATCGCTGAAATCTAAAATTCTTGGCAAGCACATGCTTTCACTGCAATGGCTGCAATTCACGAACAACGAGTTCGGTAGTGCGCTGGTCACCGATAAAAACGGAATGCTGATGCTGAAAGGCGAACAGCAACATAAAGGAAAAGGCGGCGGTTATCTGAAGGTTGACGGGCGAATAACCGAAGTGAATGCCAACTCGTTCAAATTCAACGGAAAAATTCTCACTCAAGTCGAAACCATCGCCGACGGTAAGGAGTGCGTTCGCGAGGGTGATATGACATTCTTGGCGAAGGGCAAACGAAAGTACTGGCGATTGCAGGAGATGAAGAGTCCGTGTTCTGAGGTCACGGACTACGTCGATCTCTACTTTTGAGACAAGATTGCAAAACGTTTTTGCAGCTCAGTGAAAAGCAGCAATAGCACGAGCAGTTCAAATCAAGCGACAACTAAACTGAACTCATTTCGCACCACTCCAACCCTTTGTAATCTTCATCGTTGTCTGCATAGGTGTCGATCGCATAAACTCGTTTGGCAACTCGGAGTTCTTCCTCATGCTTGCCGTCATGGTGCAGTGCTGTTTGACAATTCTACTGGAGAAACCAAAATTCTTTCGAGGGCAAACATGGAGCAGGCTGCCAATCACCGATCACCATCAGAAGCCCGGCATGGATACTATGATTGCGGTTTCGAAAAACGGAAGTAAAAAGAACGGAGTTGATAAGAGAGCGGCCGCAAGAAGTCCTGCTCGGTGATTTTTTAGTCGAAGCGCAAACATTAGACCTACGCACGCTGAAACCAGCGCGCACCAAAAATATCTCGATAAACCATAGTGGCTCCAAAATACGTATGCGCGCCCAGTGAATATCTTCACGACGAACGGTAACAACGCTGTTACCTCAATCGCGAGTAATAGCAATGCAAATTTAGAAAGCGTTGGCTTCAAAGACAATATTTTTTCCTTCGTATTTCGCCGGGTGAAATTTTCCGTCTGAGTCAAAGCGGCCGAGCACCGCATCTGGTGCTCGCATCGCGTCTGTTATGTTGGCTGGATCCATCAATTTTCCATCGGGGTTGGATTTATGTAGGAAGACTCTACCATCTGGGGCGAGCACAATAGAGTCTGCGCCCGACGCATTCGATTCCGCTACATCTTCTTTTGAAAAGGCATTTGGTTCCATTCCATGTTTATTGGGATGGCTGTGAATTAGAATTGCAATGGGGTTTCCCATCAAGGTCTTGAATAGTATTTCCTTTATCAGCTCTGGATGTGCTGCGAACACGTCACTATGCGTAGCTGGGTCTTTGCCCACAAATTGGTTTTGGAAGGCTTTCGAAGACGAGCCGTCTTTATAAATCACCATTTTGTATTCGATATCGCCGGTGCCTGTTCTACCAGGAGCCGTTAAGATGCCGCTCTCCCTCATGCTCTCGACTACTTGTTTAACATTGACCAGCGCCTTATCGTGGCCGCCTTTTGTATCGACTACATGGTCGGAACTGTCTTTATGACCTTGTTTCAGTTTCTCTGCGCCAAGGGAATTATCCGATGGTTTTGACTTGATCTTTGTGTGTGAGTCAAGAAGCACTTGGTCCCCATCCACAATTTGAAGAGACCGATGGCGATCCGCTTGGTTCTTATTCACGGTCTTAAGTGTAGCGTTCGAACTAAAAGTCTCTTGCTTTGCCTTCTCTTGTTTTGAAATGACATGACTGTCTTCGGGCTTAATCACACCACCACTTGCTGAGTGCACTGAACGTTTTCGCTCGGTGGTTTCTGCGGAGTTATCGTTGATTTTAGTCATTCGGCTAGGCCTCAAAGATATTCACTCTAATCCCAAGTGTTCATTGTTTGAAACCTGCTTGGCGCCTGAGCTATGCCATCATCTAAGCTCGAATTGCTGGAGCGACGTATAGTAAGCTACAATCTAGCGTAACCTCAGGCGTGCCTGGGGCTCCTTCGTCGACCGCGTGTTGTGCGCGGGCAGGCGTAGTTGATTGAAACGGCGAGGACACCCTCTATGGTTAGTCTGCTGCACACTGCCGACTGGCAGATCGGCAAACAATTCGCAAACATTCCTGATGACGCCGGCGCTTTCGTGCGCGCGAAACGTATTGATGCTGTCAAGACGATCGGGCGGATTGCCGAGGAACGAAACGTTGACGCCGTGTTGGTGGCGGGGGATGTATTTGAAACGAATTTGGTTCAAGCGAAAACAATTCTTCAGACTATCCGCGCGATGGCGGAAACTTTTTCTGGCAAGTGGATAATCATTCCTGGCAATCATGATTCGGCAGAAGTAAGTAGTGTTTGGACACGAATCAAGGAGGGTTTCGGCTCGGAGAATATCGTCCTTCTCGTCCAACCGGAACCCTATTATCTGCGTCACGCAAATACAGTCATACTGCCGGCACCACTGCAGCGGCGTCATGACGCTCGGGATCTGACTGTTTGGTTCGACGATTTTGTTTCTGATCCAAATATGATTCGAATTGGTCTGGCTCACGGTTCGATCGACAATCGTTTAAGTCACCGTGGAGAGGCGCCTAACACAATCTCCGATACACGTTCTGAAACAGCTAAGCTTGATTACTTTGCCCTTGGCGATTGGCACGGCACCATGAATATCGCGCCGCGCACCTGGTACTCCGGCACGCCGGAGCCAGATCGTTTTAAAGAAAACGAATCCGGCAACATTTTATTTGTTGAGATTGAAGGACCGGGTAAACAGCCTAAAGTGGAAAAGATTCAAACTGGGCACTTCCGGTGGTTGCAGCAAGAACTACGTATTTTTCAGAATGAAGATTTTTCCCGCGTAAAGCAAATGCTTGTGGAAACCGCTTACCCATTGAATCAAATCCTGCTGAGGCTAACACTCGAAGGAGCTGTCAGCCTTGAAACACGCTCTATAATTATGAGTGAGTTGGATGCGTTGTCTGCAGAACTTTGTTTTATCGAAACGGACGACAGCAAACTGTTAGCCGAACCAACGTCAGAGGACTTGGATGATATCGAGCGCACCGGATTCGTGCGCAAGGCTGTCGATGAGCTGGTTTTGATGGCTAAAAATTCCGAGCATCCTGATTCCGAAACTGCTCGTTTTGCTCTTCAATTGCTGTATGTCGAGCACAAGAATTTGGGTGCCACCAAATGTTGATACGAAGAATCGAGATAAAAAACTTTCGACGGCTGATCGGTCCAGTGGTGATCGACGGATTAAAAGAAGGTATCAACGTGATTGCCGGAGATAACGAGGAAGGCAAGTCAACACTCCTGCATGCATTGCAAGCCGCTTTGTTTCAGCGACACAATTCGACCAGTCAGCAAGTAAGAGATTTTATGCCGTATAACTGCATGGTGCGGCCTGAAGTTTCAGTGCACTTCGAATTAGACTCGAAAAAATATAGCATTCAAAAAGGTTTTTGCACTAAGCCTTATCTTGCAGAGTTTTGCTCACCGACAGGAACATTTCAGGGTGCCGAAGCCGAGGAAAAGGTCAGAGAGTTATTCAAACTGCCCGTTAAAGGAAAAAAGGTTGGAGAGTCGGACCCTGGTCTGTGGGGTCTGTTATGGTTAGAGCAAGACAGCGCTAGTAAAGGGCTTGGCACCACCGAAGGTGGCAAAGAGTCGTTGATGAAAGTGCTTGAATCCGATCTCAGCGATGTGCTGGGGGGACAGGCCGGACGAGCTTTGCTAAAGCAGATCTCGTTTCAGCACTCACAGTATTTTACTCCGAGCACCAACAAAGAAAAGGGCGATTACAAAGAAGCGCGAGATCGTTCCTCGAGTGTTTCGCAGCAGTATGACGAGTGCCGGACGAAGCATGAGCAATACAAGAGAAAGTTGATCGAGTTAGCCGAACGACAAGATGCATTGGCGAAACATCAGCGTGAAAAGACGCTGGAAAACGCGAAGGCGGAAGTTGAGCAAGCCGCGTTGGAGGTGACTCGCATTGAGAAGTTGGCGCTTGAAGTGGACGCTTCTAAACAAGCTGAACGTTCGGCGCTGTTGGAGTATCAAAATCTGAAAGGGAAATTTGATACAAGGACTGAACTGTCGGCTCGGAAGCTGGTTTTAGAAACAGCTCTGGCTGCCCAGGAAGCCGCGATTAAGACAGCGCAGGCGGAAGTTGATCAAAGCCAAAAAGCTTTAGAGGTTTTGAGGAGTGATTATCTGGCTGCTGAGGCTGCGTTGCAATCCGCAGCGATAGAATGCCAGCGCGCGGAGAAGCGCGAAGAATTGACTAAGTTGCTGTCCGCTCGTGCCGCCCTGGCGAAACAGATTCAATCGGTGGAAGAACTGCAGATTCAATTGGAATCTGATACGGCTAGTGCTGCGAAAATTTCAATCGATCAGAACAGTTTGCAAGCTTTGCGCAGTTTGGAAACGCAAAAGAACGAGGCTGAGACTCGCGCCGATATGACTGCCACCAAATTGGTATTGAGGCCGTCAGGTTCAAACGAAGCGTTAATCGGCAATGAAAAAATTGCATCTGAAGAAATTTCACTTACTGAAAAGACGACAATCAACTTTAAAGATTGGGGCGAACTTGATGTCATGCCTGGTGGCGAAGATATTGCAGAACGTGTCAGGTCGGCAGAATCAAAGCGAAGCGAATTGTTGTCTGCTCTGGCGAAACTTGGCGTCGCCACAGTCGAAGAGGCGCAAGAATTATGGGATAAGCGAAAACAGTTTCTTAACGATATTGCTAGTGTCAAACAACAGATTGTCACCATATGCGGTATTGACCGGCCGGAAGTTCTGAAAAAGAATTTTCAGAAGCTCGATGAAGATATCAAAAGTCGTGGCGATAATAGTGGCGAGGAAGCGGCGCCGCCTGCCGGTGAGTTGTCTGAATTGCGGATCGTTCGAGATAAAGCGCAGCAGTCAGAAAAGGCGTCAAAAACTGCATACGAAGCTGGCAAGGAGCTTCTTTCAAAGAAGACTGCCGAGATAACAAAGCTTGGACTCGAGAAAAATACTACAATCACATCCTTGTCTGAAGTGACAGCTCAGTTAAAAGAACTATGCGCAGAAGACCTCGACAAACAGCGCGCGACGCTCGTCGAGGCGGAGCAGAAACATTCAACTGCCCGAACGGAAACTGAGCGAAAAGTTTTGGAGTTGACCCAAGCTAATCCCGAGGAGAAAAAGTCGAAGCATGTTCAGTGCAAAACAAAATGCACTCAAATCGAAGCTGTGATCAATAAATTGAACACTGAAAAGATCACTTTGACCGCAGACATCAATGCCGAGGGTAAGGCGGGTTTGGGCGAGGAGTTGGAACGGTTGCAAGGCGAGAAAGAACTTGCCGAGAGTCACTTTAAGCGCGTCGAGCGAAAAGCACTAGCTTTGAAACTACTCAACCAAGTTTTGACCAACGCGGAGAGTGAAGCGAAAGACCAATTCCTCGAGCCAGTACTAGCGAAGCTCAATCCGCATCTGCAAACAGTTTTTCCTGGCGCGCAACTTATTCTCGACAATCAGGATGTCGAGATCTCGCGGCTTAAGCGCAATGGCGTGGAAGAGAATTACACCAGTCTGAGCGTCGGAACTCGCGAACAACTTTCTGTGCTAATGCGGCTTTCCATCGCTGGTCTTATGAAGGAAAAGGGACAGCCGTGCGTTGTGGTGTTGGATGATGCATTGGTTTATTCAGATGATGGACGCATTGCGAAAATGAAAAAGGTTTTGCAAACGGTTGCGGCGGACATGCAGGTAATTGTTCTGACTTGCCGCCTTCGGGACTATACTGATTTAGCAGGCGCGAACATTTTGCACTTGCACGAGACTCCGAAGAAGCTCACCAAGGCGAAGCCAGCGACGCCATCATCACCAACAACACAGTTGAATTTGTTCGGATGACGCTGGAACCAGTTGGCTTCGAATGAAGATGCCTGTGCAGTCCGAAATTTCCCAACGGCTGAATTCCCGCGCACAGTTGCGTCTATTGCGCCAGAGTCGCAATCACCCTAATGGGCTATTGACAGACGTGTTTTTGCGTGAACGGAGCCTGTTTTTGCGACATTTCTACTTTCTTGATAAGCTTAGGACGCATGGAACAACCCGGCCTTAATGCGTTATCGAATTCGTATTAAGAATCCGGGTCAGTCTTTTGCTGCCGCCCAGGTGTTTCTAACTCGTGGTGTGAAATGATACTTACGAAAGCCCCGTCCCGTACAAGAAAAGCGACTGTTCCGTTTTCAGCCCTTTTGTTCTTTATGACCGCCACTGCCTCTGCGTCTGCGTCACCTCAAGAGAAGCCGGTGATGGACTGGAACGCTCAGACCACAAAAGCTCGATGGGACTTTGGCGGACGAGGAGCTCGCGGGGCTAATTTCAGTAATCAGCTATTTGTGCCGAGAGAATCGCCAGTATCGACTGATTCCGGTAGGCATTCAGGCCCGAACGCGCTATCTGTGCCGCTCGCTCGCTATCAAAATTATGCTTTAGAGCTAAACTCAACTGTTCGGCAGGCTGAAAGAAAATATGATAAGTCGAAGGTTTCGAACGAGCGCGGGGTTCGACTTGGAAAAAACCAATCGCAGAGCAATAATCGCTTGGTACGTTCGACAATTGTGTCAGACCGCGGACGAGTGACTGGCGTGATGTTACCCGGGCAAGTTTCTCCGCTGTATACCAGTCGCGAAGCCAGCCGACGTGATTCGCGAACCACTTATACAACCGATGCGGGACCGTCGCGCTCGCTTTCTCGTGGTGTCTCGCTGGATTTGTCTTCGGATAAGGCGAATATTTCAGTTGGCGATATACTCGACGGCTCCAGTGTCACGATTTCAATCGGCGACGGTGTGAAGGAAATTTCGGCAGGCAGTAAGGTCACGGCCGCGGAGTACGCAGCCCTGAGTAACATACTTGCTGATGGAAAACAGGGATTGACGTTACGCTCTGATGGTACCGCCGATGGTGGCACGCTTAATCTTAATTCAATTAACAACGATGGTCGGACAATAAGAGCCTCGACACTGGTAATTCCCGAAGGCGTATCTGCCGTAGGCGATTTCGCGCGAGCATCTGATGGCCTTAGAGTGAAAAACGATCTAGTCAATTTCGGCTCTATAACAGCGCTCTCATCAAACGACAAAGGTATCGCTCAGATTGCTGCTAGAAACGTTAGTAACGGGGCCAGTGGGATCATAACCACTGTTAATTCGGGAAGCGATCAGAACGATTTGGACCTTTCGGTTAGAGCAAGTAGAGACCTGATGAATGGTGGAACCATTTCAAGCTCCGGTGCTCTTGATATTTCAGCAGGGCATGCGTTTGCGAATTCCGGAACTGCGACGAGTATCAAGTCGATGGTCGTGTCCGCCCCTACCATTCTCAACACCGGAGCGATTAGCTCGACCAATCAAAACGTTGTATTGGCAGGCGCATCAGACGCGGTTCTTATTGTCAATAATTCAGGTGGAACAATAAGCGCCAGGCAAGGTTCTGTCTTTATTCGAAGCGAAGACTACACGGGCAGCTCGAATTCCGAGGTATTTGGTGGCGACTTCTTATCGCAAAAACTGATCGTGAATAGTGGATACGGTGTTGCGCACGTTCGCGCGAATGATGTGACTGGCGAAGTCATTTCCTCCGGGGAAGCGTTACATTTTTCCGCAAACACTGAAACTCTGAAGCTTGGTACGCAGTGCTTGACGGGCGATCCGACCTACTTTAACACGGGCAATATCGTTATCACTGGCGATATCAATGTAGGCGAAGATCTTGCCATCATCTCTGGTGGCAGCATTACGACAACTGCGTCCGACTTGGCGATCACTGCTCGCACCGTTGCTGGTGCCGGCTGTAACATCAATATAATTGCGGGAGCCAACATCATTGCCGGTACAGGGCCGACGGGTACTCTGCCACCGTTTGACGGAGCGACGGGCAACGTCACGATCGATAACGCTGGACTCGGTGGCGACATCGACTTTTCCAGCGCAAACACTGTCACGATCAATTCTAATGCTACGGCACCAAACCAAATAGGAGGTAGTGTTACTATCGCTGCGTACGGTGACTCCGCCGGTACGGTTGGAAACATATTATTGCCGACAGCAGCTATAGATGCGTCAGGATCTGCTGGGCAGGCTAACGGCGACGTTACGATCGTTGCCGGTAGCAAGGCTGGCCAGTTGGTGATCGGTTCGATAACCACAAATGGTGGATCGACTGGAGGCAATGTTGTACTTCATAACGCAAGACCGATCATTCAGTCTGGCAGCTCATTGACGTTCGCGCCGAACGGAAAGATCATAGCTGGTCTAAGAATCGGATCAAATGGCGCTATCGAATCTGGCTCGAGTATCTCCGTCGGTGCAATTAACGCTCGTCAGAATGTCACCTTGAAGGCAGGCTCCGATGCTGTTTTGAGCGGAGGAATCACCGCCGGCCAAAAACTTGTAGTTCAAGCAGGTTCGAGTATTGTAATTGAGAACGCTTTGACTGCTGCGACTGGTGTAGACATTAAATCGAGTGGAACAATTGATTTGCAAACCGGGGCTGGAGACATCACCTCTGGTGCCGACCTCATAACTTATTCCAGTGGTGATTCGAATTTTGGCGGTCAGTTGACTGCTAACTATGCGCGGCTAAACTCTGGTGCGAACTTGTCATTGCAAGGATTGTCCGCGACGAGGTCTATCACTACTGCAACTGGCAATATAGCTCTGGCTGGAGCTGTCGGAGTTCCTGCAGGGTTAATAATAGTGGCCGGAGGTGATATCACCACTGGTAGTACCTCCCTTGATTTGACAACCAACTCCAGTGGAAACGCTGGTAGCATGACCGTGGTCGCGGGTGCATTGTGGAGCGAACAATCATTATCCCTAACTGTAACCGGTCCATCAGTCAGTGGCGGTAATATTGACTTCAGCACCGGTGCTGCGGTGACAAACATATCATCCAGTAGTATTGGTTTGAACGGAAACGCTGGACAAATAAACCTGATCGCCTATAAGGGCAGCATCACCATACCTGGTATCACGATTACCGCTTCCGGTGACGGCATCGCTGACGGCAACGGTCATGGCGCCAATGGTTCAGTTCGAATTGTGGCGCCAGAAGGAATCGATTTATCTGATATCGAACTAGCCGGTACTCGGTTTGGCACCGTGCAAATTTTTGGAAAAACGCCCGGTTCAAATGTAGCCATCAACACGTCCTTCACGAATAGCTTCGGTAGGGTGGATACTTCGGGATTCCTTATTGGGACAGCGGGAACGGGGAGTGTAACCGTCGGTGATATAAAAAATTCAGCTGGTTCTGTGCGCATTAACTCTT
This sequence comes from Candidatus Obscuribacter sp., assembly GCA_021772095.1. Taxonomy (GTDB): domain Bacteria; phylum Cyanobacteriota; class Vampirovibrionia; order Obscuribacterales; family Obscuribacteraceae; genus JADYXR01. The sequence continues at coordinate 9,653 of JADYXR010000196.1, forward strand.
CGACGAATGCCATCACGGGCAACATCGATGTGAGCACCACTAGCACAAATGGCGGCTCCATTGTAATTGAAACTAAAGGAAGCAGTACGCTCCTGATTGGTGGTCTTACCGGTCCAAATCGCACAGGCCTTCTCAATGTGTCCGTTGGAGCGGTTGGTGATGGTGGCGGAGTAAGTATAACTGAGTCAAACTCCGGTATCACCATTGGTGCTGGCAGCATCATATCTTCCGTCACCAGTGGCGATGGCGTTAGCCTCTCGTTGCAAGCACCAAATGGCAATCTCGATGTTAGTTCGTTAGGTGCTTCCATCAATGTTGATGCTGCCGGCGCAGGCAATATTGGCGGCACCATAATTTTGACAGGAACAACGATAACTGGTGCACCAGGTCCACTAGCCCTTTCTGCAGTCGGCGATTCTGTTGGGTCTATCTTTGTCAAAACGACCACTTTGGGTGCGACCGGCAACCTGGTTGTCGGCACCGGCGCGGGTGAAATTTCGGCAAAAGTTGGAGCAAATGGAACTATCTCCTTTGAGGCTGGCGGCAGTGTAACAGTGAAGTCAGGGTCCGCCCTCAGTGGTAATCAGGTTCGGCTCTTTAGTCAAGACGATGTGGCCGGTGGAATTTCCATTTTAAGTGATATCTCTACCTCTTCGTTTTTGACTCTCGAGGCGCATGGTAGCGGCGGGATCGAGACTCTGAATGGTGCTGTTCTAAGTGCTGGTATTTTGCTGGTGGATCATACTGGCTCGGGCGCGACCAACATTCATACCAAGGCCAACAGCATCAACTTCGATACCATAGGCTCTTTGAATATTCAGAATGATTCAGATATTAGTCTCAACGGGACGACACATTCAAGCTCGCTGACGCTCTTGCAAGCGGCTAACAAAAATGTGAATTTTTCAAACGCGGTCTTAGCCAATGGTGGTATCACTGTGACCGTAAGTGGCACGGGTGGTATCACAACAAGTGCCAATTTAGAAATTCAAACAGCCGCGCCACTCATTGTAAATGCTGAAAGCGGCGCGGTAAAAATAAATACCAAGGTACAAAACTTTATCGGCACCAGCACTGGTGCTATGCGTGTTACTCAGTTCGGAGACTTCAATGTTACTGGTGGCACATACAAAGATCTGAATATCAATAACATCTCCGGTTCGACTCACGTCACGGGTAACATTGAAGCAAGCTCGATCGTACTGACGTCAATGTTTGACGTTAATTTGAATGCCGATTTGACCGCTAACAACGGCATTACGGTGGTGGCGAACCGAAACATATCTACAACAGACTCCGCTCTCCGAATCGACGCGACCAGCGGGCTGGGTGATGGTGGCAATATCGTGATAATGGCCGGAGCTGCTTACACTAATGGTACTACTGACGTTAAAATCAATGGGGCTTCAACGACTGGTGGAAGTGTTGATCTGTCCAGCGGTAGCGGCGAGCTCGAATTTCTCAGCTCCACTAGTTCCATGGTTGGTGGATCGGGTGGCAATATTACGCTGGTAGCATTCACCGCGGCGGCCGGCAATCAGGGAAGAGTGCTGCTTCCGACCGCTGTTACACTCACAACTTCGGGCAACGGCAATTCCAGTGGTTTCGTAACTATCGTTGGTGGAGCTACTGACAGTAGCGACTCTATAAGAGTCGGTTCAATTGACACCAGCTTTGGTACCAATGATACCGGCGTCATAACGCTCGCATCAGCGAAACCGAACGTCTCGAGTACTGGAGCGATTGTGGCCGTTGGCGGCGACTACCTCGGCACATTTACAAGTCCGAATCTGACGTCCGGAAAAATTACCGCTGCAACCCTAACCACAGCCGGCGCTGATATATCAGTTAATACTTCCGGAGACCTGACTCTTTCGAATATCAAAGCGTCTGCCACTTCTGATGGTTTCAGTGGCGGACAAATAAAGGTTGCGGCAAATAAAAATTTGTCTATTCCAGATGTCGAGAGTAATGGATTCGGGTCGGGTGCCGGTGGCTCTATAACTATTGGCGGTGGTTCGACTTCACTTCTTCTTGGTCCAATTAATGCAGATGGCGGTGCTACCGGTGATGGTGGCAAGGTATCCATCAGTTCATCGTTGAATACGGTTACGCTAAACACCATAAGCGCAGTGTCTGGCGGTTTTGGCGGTAACGGTGGGTCCATCTCAGTCAATAGTGTTGGAGACCTCACTGTTCTTCCGGGGAATTTCGACGTTTCAGTTATTGGAAATCACGCAGGCAATGGCGGTGCTCTTCAGATAAAATCCTCGTTCGGCAAAATTATATTCTCAGATTCGACGATACTGGACTCCAGTGCACCTTTCGGGGGCGCCTCCGGGAAGGGCGGAAGCATAATAATCTCAGGCAAATCGATCGAGGCGATGGGTGACTTGACACTAAAGGCGACGAATCTTGATGCTTCGAGTGGGACTGTATCAATTACTACTACCGAGGGTAACTTCAACACCAACGGAAACAATTTGACCATAGTCGCTGGCGGCCAGGTCACGCTAGATGTAAAGTCCCAGGTGCTTAATTCCGGTAAAACTTTCTACGGCGCTGGTGACATCAATATTTCTGGCAAAACTATTGCAGCAGGCACAACGAATTTTATAGCAATCGGTGAGGGAATTGAGAATGGAGGCAATGTCACTATAAATGGTGGCGTTTCCGTTGCTATTGGAAGCATCAATGCCTCAGCGATGGGGGGCGCAGGCGACGGTGGCAATATTTTAGTAAGTGCTGGTTCCAGTAGCATCACAGCCAATGGATCCTACGCGAGCACGTCGGTCGATAACGATGGTGGTGACATTACGTTAACCGCAGGCGGTGCACTCACTTTTACAGGAACATCTTCAAGCAACAGCGCCGACATAGACGTCAACGGTATGCAGCACAATGGCAGTGTTCTGCTTGAAGGCGCAAATATTTCCGTCACGGCAAAGAATGGGCTCCATATTGTTGCGGACAAAGGACCGGTCGGTGGTACAGCCACGATCAACACATCTGCTTCAGGTGGGCTTTCGACGAGTGGGAATGCATTGTCGATATCCGCCAACGATTCAATTTTGCTGAACGGAATTGGCGCCAAAGGAATTAATACTCGCGGCAGCGCAAATGGAGGTGCTGTTGCGCTAACGACTCACGGTCTTGGTGATTTTTCCTCGACTTTGATCGACACTCAAGGCACAGGTAACGGTGATGGAGGCGATGTAACTATTACTCTCCTTGCCGGTGGCATATTCAACGTTGGGGCGATCGACACCACTGCGCCTGGAGCTGGTCGCGCCGGAGACATAACGCTAGATTATCCAGGCGACAATGGTTTTGTTTTGGCGGGGAATCTCACAGCCGATAGTTCTGCTACTGGTACCGCTGGTGATATCAGTATTAATACAGTTCAGCCGCTATTGACTGTCGGTATCAATATTTCTGCTAAGGGCGGTGGAGCTACAGGTAGCGTTTCGCTAACAAATCTCAATTCCATCCAGATCGACGGACAGATAACCGCAGGTAGTATCACCGTCACAAGTGGAATTGTCGGTAACATCATTGTTAACGGCAAACTGACAGGCAGTGGCGCAATAACACTTGATTCAGGAATTACGATCACGCAAGGCGCGTCCGCAATCATCGAGGGCGGAGACTTGTCGATTTCGTATGAGGCCGGCACTGTGAATCTAGATACCAGTGTGTCGAGTCTGGCGGTGAATGCTGTAGGCCTCAATGCAAACATTCAAAACGAGGGCGCGATCATTTTAGATGCATTGTCGCTAAATTCACTATCCCTCACCGCGGCAAGTGGTGACATCTCCACTTCCATGGCTTCGACGCTAAGCGGCGATTTAATTTTGGTCTCTCAAAATGGTGCGATCAATATCGAGAACAACCTGACGGTCAGCGATAAGCTATCGTTGTCAGCCACTAATGGAGACATTAATATCGACGCGTCTGTTGGCAGTACTTCGACTGCCGGACGGATCGATTTTACTATCACCGGCGGCAATATCGTTCAAACTGCTGGAGTGATTAGCACCAATAAGCAATCCGTCGATGGTCTGACGGTATCCATGAGTGGGTCGGCCAATGCCACTCTCGATGGTAACAACAACGTCAAAATTCTCAACAGTATCGGGTCCGGTTCAGGAGACGTGGTCTTCCACAACGGGGATAATGCTCTCCAAATCGGTACAGTTGGTTCCAATTTGAATCTAACTATTTCTACAACTGATACCGTATCCGGTATCGAGATAACGTCGGATGCAACTACCACGGGGAATCTGTTGTTCAATGCTCCGCGATTCTTTAACGACAAGGATGTCACTGCAGCATCGATCGTGATAAGTAATCCTAATGGTAGCCTTACCGTGGTTGGCGGCGCACCCGGGGAGGGCCGCCTGACAGGCACTACACCGGCGCCTTCGAACAATCCTGGATTGCCGTCCAGCCCATCTTCGGTGACGCTTCAAGCACAAAGCAATTCGCAATTAATCCTACAGGGCGACATGGAGATCTCTGGAGATGCATCGTTTAATAGCCCAATGGGATTTATCATCTCTGAAGATGGTTCACTGTTTCATTCAACGAATAATATTGCCCTGAACACGGGAGTTTGGAGCAAGAATGGGACTGGTGACATTGTCGCGAATTTACTTATCTTCGACGCAACTACTGCTTCTACTCTGGTAAGCACAGGTGACCTCAATCTAACGAGCAACATTGTCGTCCACGGCCATGACTTTGCGATACTCGCCGGTGGTGACATTAACATAGGCGATGGGGTGAAAATCGACCTCTCTAACGTCGCTGGCGATGGTGGTGATCTAACGATACTCGCCGGCTACGACTTCTCACCTGATGCGAACGGGCTGGACTCTCAACCATTCACACTAGGAGCCGCCACTAGCGGTGACGTCAACGCTTCTGGTTCTTCCATAGTAACCAGCAGTGGCAGCGTAGGCGGCACTGCAGGTAGTGTCTTGATCGCGGCGCCATCGCCAAGCTTTGCCAACGAAACCTTGTCTATCTTTATTCCAAATTGTTGCAGTTTGTTGAGTAACATGCGTTCGCTGAGCCGTTTCCCGTCATCAATGCTCATTGGAACAGCTTTGCATGTGTTCAGAAAATTACTGAGCGACGAATCAATACCTAAATTCATATAGAAGCTCCAATGGTGTGTGTGATTACCGTGGAAAGTAAGAAGCGCAAGTCGCCATGCACCGCCAGCGGTGGCAGCAATGAACTGCTATGAATCAATCCATGCACATGATATGGAACCAAAACCAGCTCGTCTAGGTCCTGCGCCTTTGCAAAAGCTCGTTAAACCGGCAAGAGCCTTGCTGATTTGTGCACAATTCCCGTTGGTCCACCCGGCTATATCTGTCGTTGCTCGCATTTTTTTGATGCGCTTTATCGCACGGCGAGTGCGTCATGATGGAGAACGAGACGATCGTGTACGCTGTACTTTCCGGCAAGCATTAACTTGTCGGGCGTCTCTGGACACGTTCGCGAAAAGAGAAAGACAGCGCAACGTTCGAATATGACGAGATTTCGCGCTCAGCGCACAAGCCGCGTTGCGATCAGTCCGGCAAAGGTAGTCGGCCCTCGGTACCACCACCCGAGGTGCGTGGTGCATTGGTTGCAAATTGCAAATGTCCAGGCATGGTCTTTGAACCATGACGCCTCTGTAGTCGGCAGACCTACATTCGCAGCACCAGGCGCGTCGCTATAGCACAACACGTGAAACGAATAACCCGCCGGATTGCGAAAGGTGTGATCGTGCGGCTCGACCACAAACGTGGCTTTCGTTATTTCGTGCCCACATTTTTTGCAAAACACAGACTTCTCGGAATCGTCGTCGGTGGTTTCTTCGACAATGATAGAGGTTTGGTTTTGGTTCTGACTATCCATTGGAAGGCGCCTTGGTTCGGTACTTTTCCTGCTAAAGTTTCGAAAGCATCCAAACCAGGTTTTCAGCAGGAAAATTGAATTGCTATTTTTCTTAGTTCATTTTAGCTGTATTGGGCAGCCTGGCGATAAGTTGAAACAACAATATCTAAGTAAAACGGCACCGATTTGAGATGAAGTCTGAACTAGCTAAAGCAGAAAAATTCCCCGTCATCGAGTGCCCGCCTATCGCGGAGCCTGGTGGGGTCATACAGTTTTACCTCATACCGCTATATCTTTTTGGCGGGCATGTGGATGTTTTATTCGCTGCTATACGGGTTCGCGCTAGATGCTCAAATTTTCTTCGGAGTTGCGGGTCTGGTTTTCATAACCGCCAAATATGCTCCGAGAGCTACCGATGTGGTGCGCGCTAAGCTTGAACTCAAAGCCAAGGGTTTGGATATAAGATCAAGCACTATAAACGCCATTATGCCCTGGGGATGGCTTTCTAAAGTCGAAATCCGCAATCGCTCTTTTAGTTTTATTCCGAATTATGTCTACTTCCAATTCAAAGACAAATCGGACGTTCTGATTCTCTGGGAAGATGTGCGCGACGACATCGATTCAATTACACTCGTATCGTGTGTTCGCACCTGGGCTCCACAAGCCAAGATCATTGGTGACGCGAACATAGCAAAGGCAGAGTCAATCGCCACATATACAGAACTCTGGCTCAAAGATTTGAGTGTCGCAAAGACTAGTACACGCCTCCGGCGCGACCAGACGCTTTCGGCGGGAACTGTTTTAAGCGACAGTTATAAAATTGAACGCATTTTGAGCGGTGGTGGGCAGGGCACAGCTTACCTCGCTTCTGCACTGCCGAATGCTGACTTTGCCGGGCTGCCACCACATGTGGTGATAAAGGAACTGATTCTACCGGCAAACGATCGCGGGCTGCAAAAAGCGAAGGATAGCCTGACTAAAGAAGTTGCTATCTTAAGACGCATAGACCATCCTCAGATTATTCGTCTCTACGATTTTTTTATCGAAGATATGAGGGGTTATTTAGCGATTGAATTTGTCGATGGCTTGACGCTAAGACAATTCGTTTTGCAGAAGGGATTACCGGAGGAGGCTCTAGTCGCCAAGATCGGCGTGTCTCTGTGCGAAACTATTTCCTACTTGCATGCGCTCACCCCCGCGATCATTCACGGCGACGTTACTCCCGACAATATTATGATCGAAAAAAGCGGTGGCATAAAGCTATTGGATTTCGACGCTGCTCAAGAACTCAGTCGCAACAAAACTAATACAGTCGTTGGAAAACATTCGTACATGTCACCTGAACAATTCAGAGGAATGCTGGACGTGTCGAGCGATGTCTATGCGCTCGGTTGCACTCTTCATTTTCTCCTGACTGGAACTGATCCTGAACCGATCAGTGAGTCTTGTCCACTAAAAATCGTCCCGAACATTAGCGAAGCGATGAATCAGATCGTTATGGAATCGACCAGACTAAACCAATCAGAAAGATTTTCCAATCTCAATGAGTTGAGGGTAAAACTTGAAAGACTCTAATTCTTCAACAAACGTGTTGCCATCTGTTTCGTCGCATGAGAGCCGAGTTCACAGAGTTGCTCTCGCACCACCTTTTCGCATGGTCAGCATGGTCGCGCTGCAGTTCCTATCCTTGCTGGTACCATTCGCCTGCTATTTTGTTTTCTTAGTTTTTGAACAAGTGCGGACGGGAGCGCTAACCGGGTCGAGCATTAACGGAGCGCCAATCGCTTTGGGCTTCGTCGTCTTTTACACGGCGCTACTTTTATGTTGGCTCAATAAAGACTTTGTACTCAGCCAATCGGGCATTCGGCTTCCGTTTGTTTATTTCTGGAGCGCTTATGGGCGACTTAATCGCAACTGGTCGGAGCTTACTCATATAATCTTCTCGAGAAGCACTGATCAACTAACCACAGCCGATCAACTTGTTCTGACTTTCCAGAATGGAGGCGATCAAACGATTGTGAGGGTGTGTGTCAAACTCGCACAAATCGATCAGCTTTACTTGAAAAAACTGATGTATGCAATTGTTAGCAATGCACCACTGGCGGTGATCGAACCGCCACTAGATAAAGTGGCACTAGAATTTCCGACAGTGTCAGGCATTAAGCATCTCAACTTTCACAGTTTCACCAGTCTATGGGATGAAGAGTTTTCAACTCGCTATTCGCCCACGTTGTTTGTGCCGCTCGCGCCCGATGACGAGCTTAAAAACGGAGCAATAAAGATCTCCGAGCTCGTGGCATGCGGCGGCTCCGCGGCCATCTATTCTGCTAAAGACAGAGACGGCACTCAAGTGATTGTCAAAGAGGCTGTGATTCCAAAAAATGCCCATGAAGATCTGAGAGCCAAAGCGATTGAAATGTTCGATCGTGAGGCTGTTCTTTTGAGTAAACTAAATCATCCGAATATCGCTAAAGTTTTCGATCACTTCGTTGAAAACGAGCACCATTACGAGGTGCTTGAATTTATTGACGGGCTGGATTTGAGGCGGTTCGTGAAAGAGCGGGGGCCGCAACCGGAAGATTTCGTGCTCAATTGGGCGGAGCAAATTTGCGAAATTCTGGTCTATTTGCATTCTGAAGATCCGCCGATCATTCACCGCGACTTGACGCCCGACAATCTTGTTTTGCGTGTCGATGCTCAGTTAGTCTTGATTGATTTCGGTGCGGCTAATGCTTTTGTCGGCACCGCCACTGGTACTATGGTTGGAAAACAATCATACATGCCACCTGAGCAGCTGCGCGGTAAGGCGGTGCCGCAAAGCGACATCTATTCGCTGGGTGCGACTCTGTACTTTCTGTTGACGGGGCAAGATCCGGTTCCATTGGCCATGTCACAAGTCGACAAGAGCATCAACGTGAGCAAAACTATGAACGAGTTGCTAGCTCGATGCACGGCTACCGAAGTCGCCGGACGACACGAGACTGCGATTCATTTGCTTCAGGAGATAAGAAGTATTCGCAGTCGGCTTGGTATGGATGCTGTTACCTTGCCGCACAAGAGATCGTGAAGGGGCGTGGAGCACCGCCGGAATCAGATTAGATTCGCAGAGGTTGACATATTCTTTAGCGATACTCAATTGAAAATCGATTCTGCGGCCGTTTAATCGGCGAGCGTTCCGCCGGCATCTATGATCTGTTGCTGAAACGCGCGCAACCCGGGAATATTTTCTTTGCTGTGATCGCGCAGAAAATTAATCACCGCGTCAATGATGGCTGTGCGCATATAGACAGTCTCGAGCTGCAGGTGTCCGTAATTCGAACGCCAGGCGAGCGTCTGATCGCTCGACGGCATGGCGCTCATCAGTTTGGTAACCTCTTTTGGAGATACGCAGCTGTCTTTGCTCCCTTGCAGAATTAGGATCGGCATTTTTTCTGAAATGCCCTTGCCATAAGAGGCAGTTTTGGAGACAAATTTGTCGGTAGACAGTAAGGCTCTAAGGGAGAGGCTTTTCACAGTTTGTGGATCGTCTATCATTTCGTTTACGACAAGCTGTTTGTTTGAAACCAGGTACTCAAAGAATGAGTGCAGGTTGATTTCGTGAGTGGGCGTGAATACGGCCTTGATGCCGCGTGCTGCCGTTCCGTGACCGAAAAACATTTTCGTATTGAGGCGAACAGCTGGAGCCGAGAGAACCATTGCATCGGCCAATTCCGGATGTTCAGCTCCGAGGCGCACGCAGAACGTGCACCCTAAACTTTCGCCCATCACGATAATCTTAAGCCCCGGATACTTGTCTTTGACTAAACGGGCGAGCTGTACGATATCTTCGTAGCTCTTCTCGTGGTTAACTTTCGCCTTGTCATCACCGGCGGTGCTGAACTGTTTCTTCTCGTCGAAGCGACAGCGTCCGAATCCTCTCATGTCGAGCGAGACGACGCCGACATCGTTTGCCGCGAGCATGCGTGCTAGGACTCTGTAACGCCTTCCGTGCAGCGTCAGTCCGTGAATTGCAATCACGATCGCCCTTGGTGGTGCCGCTGTCGGCATCCACTCGTAGGTCGGTATATTGAGCTTCTTCGTGAATTCGCCGTCTTCGGTGAATTTGTACTTACTCGCTAGTTCTGGCGATATCGTCTCCACGAATCCAGCAGGCATCGTGCTTTCGCTTGCAAGCGCTGATAGTTGCGGCGCGCACAAGATGAAGGTTGACAGCAACAAGGTTGAAGGCAAAAATTTTGGCCTGCCGTTCATTTAGGATACTCAATTAACACCTTGATTTGAAACGCACTCTGCCTTAGAGGCTGATTTTTTTGCACGACTGAGCAGTTTTAGACAGGCATGTCGCTAACATTCGGCGTGTCAATTCTTTGATCGTCGAGTCGCCCAAGCGTGCTTTCGAGAGTTTTTTCAAGTTTGTCCGTAGCGCCGCTGACGGCCTGTTCCAGGGATGCGCCTTGGTGGGTCACTGTAATTGGCTGGAGACCGGCGAGCCGTGCTTCCATGGCGCAACGCTTATTGTCGGAGCCTGACTTAGAATCGCTACTTTCATCGGAGAGGTGGACTTCAATGCGGGTAATCCTATTGGCGAATCGATCAAGAGCGTCCTTGATCACCGACTCTACGTGCTGCGACAGCCCGGTGCTACCTTTTGTCTTGTTATCTGTGTTTATCTGGATTTGCATGACAACTGTACTCCTGAATGAATGCCAATGGTAGCAAGAAAGCAAGAGGGGCGCGAAAATTCTTTGCTCGTAGTATTTTACATTTCAATCAGTCGAACCATACTCGTCTGAACTCAGCGGTGAGACCGCTTCTCCCATCCACGTTGACACCATCTTTGTGACTTCTGCATTGTAGGAGTCCGATTTGACTCGACCATATTCGAGAATGAGATGTTCACTGCGTAACGCTATCATTGTTTTTTGCTCGGTGGTCAGTTGGGTGAAAATCTTCCAGGTGTCGTCAGGCTCGACGAGCCTGTCCAGCGTTCCCTGCAAGACGAGTACGGGTGTGGTTTTTATTTTACTTGCAGTAGCGTCATTTTTATTCATAAACATTTGGAATTTTATCAACTGACGGGGCGCCAAATCCATTCTGTTCAAGGGATCGGTCAGCCAAACTTTTCTCAAGGCGGGGTTCTTCGTTGCTTGGTCGACGATTCCCGTGCCGACATCGAATTGATGGCCCGGGCGAATCAAAGCATGCAGACCAACTTCTAAGTCTGTTTTGCCTTGCTTAAACCTTTGACCACCCGGCGCTGATGAAATCAATCCATCAATGAGTTGCGGAAATTCGGAGCAAGCTTTCAGGACGATTGCCCCGCCCATGGATTCGCCTAGCAAAAAAACAGGCAGTCCCTGATACTCGCGGCGAATGGCTGACAGTGCTTGTTTTATGTCAGCCACTGAATCTTGAAAGTCCAGGTGGTCTCCGTCTTTTTTGTTTATCCATGCACCGAAACCACGCACATCGATAGCAAAGACTAAAATGCCTTTCTGCGCCATGCGATTGCCGAAGTCGTCGAATGCGCCGCTATTAAGCCCCAGTCCATGAATGCATAGCATTGCTGCACTCGGCTTGACCGTTTGATCGCTCCAGCTTTTAAACCCTGGCAATTTTCTCCAGTCAGAATTGGTGTCGGTACTTTGACTTGCTGCCCCATTTGCTGGTTCGGCTGGTTGACCGGTTGTTTGAGCAATATCTTGACTGGTTGTGTGAGCGACTGGTTGACCGGTTGTATCGAGGGCACTACCAGCGGTGGCGCATAAGATAGATAGAGATGCAGCTGTAAAAAGTTGAAATAAGGGCAAAGTAAAAATTCTCATTTCGCTCCGAGCATGATTGGGCTATATAATGACTAATTTGAGCATACTATCCGCCAGAAGTGTAAACCATTGTCAGCCACATTCGCTCCGTTTGCTGAGGTCTGTAGTTTAGTCAATGGATAATAAACCCCTGTTGGCGTTCTTTGCGTTGGTACTTGGCGCACCCATGCTCTCTACAGAAATTGGATATCTAACACTCGGCGTCATTTTATTCTGAGCCCAGGTTTTCGTATTGCATTGAACAGTCGCGACAAACCGCAATGTCATTTACTGCCAGCGTGCGAACCGCAAAACATGAAACACTCAATTGCCAAATTGTTTATCACCACATACGGTGTCTTCCGCTAATTAACCGAGTTTACGGAAATGACTTTTTGATCATATGATTGGCAGCTGAAGCACTGCTCGTTGTTCGTCTAAGGCTTTTTGAGGGCTTGATTGAGATGGAGGTTCAAAGCGTCCAAATCTTCCACCACTAAATTGCATCACAACGACGGTGATCGCATTCGATACAGGGTGAATATCTATTCTCCGCAATTTAGTTACGAGGCTCCTTCCCACCCAACTGCAAAATCTCGGTCTTGATGGCGGTCATTTCCTTCACATGTGCTGGACTATTTGCGTTAATCCAAATGTCAATAGCATCAAGGGTAGCTGGTCTCAAGTAACTAGTTCACACTGAAAAACGTGCTTGAAGATCGTCCTCAACAGATCTTGTCAATAGACAGGCTCGCTTGGAATTTTCAAGATGCCACCACTTGTGG
>JADYXR010000197.1 GCA_021772095.1 Candidatus Obscuribacter sp.
CGTGGTTGTATTTGCGGCCCGGGTTCGCCGCGGGCGTCGAGAATCGGATACGTCGAGTCTGTTTTCGTCGTGCCCTCCGAGTCCGGCGCCAGCAAAATCAATAGTTGTTCTTCTTTCAATCCGGCAAGCGTCAGTTGCGAAGGCGGGTAAGGCACGCCCGCAGCCTTGAACGCCGGGCGCATCCGTCTTCTGGCGGACGGAGCAAATTCCTTTACCGCCTGGGGCATGGTGCGCCACGTCTTCTTTTTCGTAACTATTTTTTTCGGATCCAATTTGACCATGACAGAACAAAGCTCATGCAGTTGCACAGGCAACATTACGACAGCGGAAAAGATTCCGCAAATCAGGCACGAGAACACGACCAAAACGGTTTTAAGGAACGCAATCATTTTGTTCTTTCTAAATGCAAACTATTCGGACGACGCAGAACGTTTTATTGTACGAACAAATTTTTTTCCGCGCTCAAATTCGATTTGTCCCGTCAATGTTCGCCACCGATCGAATTGATGGCGTCCTTACAGGCTTGCCGTCGATTGTGCTGCCGGATGGAACGATGGTGACGCGTTCTTCAGGAGGTTAACCCTGCCTGGTCGACGCTACTGTTGAGCGGCACCAGTCGTTGCGCCAGTTCTTCTGCTGACTGAATTCGCTTGCGCGCGTCGAGTACCGTTAAATCCTGAACTAACTTTTGCAGCCCATCCGAGATTAAAGGATTTATAGCTTTTGGGTTTGCCACCGTCAGTGGTTCAGGGTCTGCAGCGGTCAAAATAAACGATAAAATCGCGCCGATGGAATACAAGTCGCTCTGCGGTTTTGCGTGCCCGGAGAACTGTTCAGGCGAGATGTACGATGGCTTTCCGACCAGCGTTCCAGTCACTGTTCCGACGAATTCGTTTGCTGAACCGAAATCGATCAACACTAAAGAGCCTTTCATATCGAGGATGAGATTTTCCGGTGTGAGATCCCTGTGCACTATGGGCGGTTCATGCGTATGCAAGTACGAAACTATTTTGACCAGCTCCTCTGCCCACTTCACTGCTTGCTTTTCAGAAACAGAACCGCGATCGCGAATGTAAGTGCGCAGGTTTGCACCACTGATGCGTTCGAGCACCATGTACTGCCGATTATTTTCGATGAAGTAATCCATTACGTTTGCGATTTGCGGGTGGTCTAACCCCGCAAGCAAAACTGCTTCCCTCTCAAAATGTTCGTAAGCCTTAGCTTTTAAACTGTCATTCGCCGCCGGTGGCACCACGGCCTCTTTCAAGATGCAAGATGTTTTTTCTTTCCACTGACAAAGGTAAATCGCCGACCATCCTCCTGCCGTGAGTGGCTGTATGACTTGTAATCGGCCAGACTGCAATTTCGCTCCCGGTTCCAATGGAGTGAATGGAGTTGTGGTAAGCCGACGTTGTGCTTCTTCCATCCAGAGTGCGGTGAAACTGGTGTCTTCGTTGTCCCGTCGTTTCAATGTGACCCGCTCGACCAGACGCTTAAACGAATCGCTTTTGGCCAGAGGAGCTGCCCACAATTCGCAGGCGCTGACTAATTTGTCGAGGTCTTCAGGTTTCAAGGACGATGTTTTTATTCGAATCGGCACCCAACCTTTGAGCGAAAACAATATTTCTTCCTGCTGCTGTTTGTCATTGGCAATTTCGATTAGTTCAACTTTAGTCCACGGAACGACCTCCCTTGACGTCGAGCCAAGCTTGTCCGGCAGTACGATTCCGGTGTCTGTCAGAACCAACCTCGCGCTTCGATAGACTCGAAATGCGTTAAATGACACCATGAAAAATAGAACGGCACCGATTGACAGTGCTAATAAAATGGCGAGCGGCAATCCTTGCGTAAATGGTACGAGTATTGGATACAACAGCGGCAACGGCACGAACACAATCATACAAGCGGCTGAAATCACCGCCATTTTGCGACTGACGAGCGCGTTCGGACTCTCGTAATTTACGACCGCGGTTTTTGCGCTTGATTTGGTGGTCATCGCTACCCGATCTCCGAAACTTTTTCTTTGATGATGATCTTGTGCCGCTCTTCGACATGAGTATCAGTTGACTGTTCCAATTCACGCTGAATTTCCATTGCCGTTGCAGGTCTATCGACGGCTTCGAACTGGCAGCATTGCATAATCAATTTTTCTATCGACGAAAGTTGAACGTTATCATCGTCGTCATTTGTGCCGGCACATAATGGCGGTGGATCGGTTCCCTTAAGCAGGAAGTGCAGGATGGCGCCAAGAGCGAACAAATCGCTTTGTGTCGTCGGTTGACCACGAAATTGTTCGGGCGGTGTGTACGAAGGTCGACCCGCGATGAAGGTGTGCGCTTTGCTGTCGACCACACGTGCAACGTCGAAGTCGATTAACTTGATGACACCATCGGGGGTGACAATCAAATTATCCGGAGCAAAGTCGCAGTGAATGACCGGGATTTCACGCTCATGCAAATAAGTGAGGATCTCGCACAGCTGCGCGCCGATTTGTTTCACCTCTTCGAGCGACAGGGCGCCCTGGCGAGCGATTTTCTGGCGAAGTGTTTCGCCCTTTACATACTCCATGACCAGGTAAGCTTTGCCGGATTCCAGAAAATAATCTTGAAGTGATACCACTTGCGGGTGCGTCAATTGTGTCAGCAGCTTGGCACCACGCTCGAAACGGCTGGTTGCGTCCTGCATAATTCGAACATCGGCATAGCTCGGTAACACCAGTTCCTTGATAACGACTTGACCGCTATGTTTGTTACTCGCACCGCTTGTGGTGGCATCCGCTTTTTCTCCACCGACGATCGATGCCAAATAAGTTACACCTTGCCCACCATAACCCAACATCGAATCGACTTGATACATGCCATTCTTCAGAGTTTGCAGCTCCGACATTTTGACCTCGATTTTCTCGGTGGCTCCTTGATCGTCCAGCCAAAGATCCGTAAATTGAATATCGACCAGCAAATTCGTGGTTCTCATAAACTCGCTATTAAAATTGGCGTTCAACGCATATCGTTCAATTAGTCGCAATGCACGTTGCCGTTTTTGCACATCGGGAATTTTAGTCAGGTCGATTTCTAAAAATTTGTTGGGGAAAGACCAGTCATTGGTGGCGCCTCCAGGCTGTTCCGACCGTCTCGCTGGGCTTGTTGCAGCGTTTGTTTCTGTTGTGCTTTCCGCATTTTCGTCCGGGCTAACTGTCGTTTTTTCACCCAGGTGATCAGGATTGCGGTGCATTGATTGAAGAGTGTGCCGATTAATTGTTGTTTTGATCAGTAAAGTTCCTTCGAGCGGATCGCCCATCTGACCTGGTCTCTCGAGTACCACGGACTCCACTGATTCCCACGGGAAAAAGTCTACTCCCATACCAATACTTTGTTTGTCGATGAACAAATATGTTGGTGAAGTCAACCTGATGACCGGCAAAAAAGTCGTGACCACAAAGCTACCCAACAGCCAAACCGCGCTCATAGCAACGAGTCCGGTTGTGGACATATAGTCGATCCCGATGTTCATAACGAATGCCGCATTGAGAAGCATAACCTTAAACCATCCAGCATTTGGATCGTGCTGCGCAGCTTCAAACAACATGGCTGCATCGCGTGTGGCATTCGAGTTTTGCCATTGCACCGGCATGCCGGGATTTTGCGACCACTCTGCGTTGTACAAAATGCAGTAATACGAGAGCGAAAAAAGAATGAGCAGCCACATGAACAAATAGACCAGCCAGAAAGTTTTTTCATGGCTCTTCACGAGTTGGATGATTGCGTCTTCAGTCGGCGACTTGCTGAGTTTGACAGTCAAACTATCCGTTTCGTTTACGCTTTTCAAAAAACGAATCAAGCCGCGCGACTCGAAAGGAATCACATCGGAATACGAGTATTTGCAGTTCGGGTGCTCTTCTCTAAGTGTCGACAGAAATGCGCGAATCTCGTGTTCATCGTAATCTTTAATCGGAATTACGAGACCTTTTTCGCTGTCCTCGCTGTCGAATTTGAGAATAATACTTTCCGTGAAATCGTTGCCGACATCACCTTCGTCGCCAGTTACTTCGACGATTCTCGACAAGGCAACTTTCTTGGTTCCGAGATCTCCGTAATCGAGTTTGCCGTTTCTAATCCGATATCGATCGTAGAAAAACGAAAGCAATGTCATGCAATAAAGATATGGTGCGCCCATCACCCAGAATTGAAAGCCGAACGGCGACGGCGGTAGCCCCGGAACGAGAACTCCCTGAATCATCTGCATTAGTGGCTGAAACAAGAAAATCGGCGATGCCAGCAGCAAAACACGGATGATGGTCTTTTGTTTGCTGGGCCGAAGAAGGATATCTGTCATTGGTACCCTGTGGGCAACCTACTCCCGATCTTCATACCCAGCGTGCTGCAAACCTACCTTAAGATAGAGTCTTTGTTAACACACAGATGATCAGAACTCTTAACCGTATCTTGACCGTAATTTCCCGAGCGGCAAAACTTGCACACCTATCCTGAAGAAAGTCGACTATGGTGGTGCTCAATGAAATTTTTTCGTAACGCAGTCAAGCTCAGTATTCATGCCGCTCGAGCAATAGTGTTCGGCGCACTGTTATTGTTGTTTGTTCTAGTGGGCGCGGCTTCCCTCGCTGGTTTCTTTAGCAATTACTGCACGCCGTTTGAGCTGGCAAGCCACTTTCGCGTGGTGTACGTTGTATTATTTTTGGCGGTTGCAATTACTTTCGTCCTGCTAAAACAGAAGTGGGCAGCTGTTACAGCGGCGACGCTTGTGGTTATAAATCTTGCGCCGGTTGTTTATTTGAACGTTCCAATTTCCCTTGCTCATGGCGATCAGGGCAGTAAGCCTGAGGATCTAAACGTTCTGCAGTTTAATCTTCAAGGCATGAAAAACCAGAACTATAATCGCACTCTCAAAGTGATTGCCAAAGTTGATCCTGATATTGTCGGCCTATCCGAGATCACTCCAGCGTGGGGTCGCGTCCTAGAAAAGAATTTGACCAAGTATCCTTACCGCGTTGTAGAACCGCATCAAGGCGGCGTCTCGCTATTCAGTAAATTTCCGATCGTGGAATCGAAGGTCAAGTATTTCGGAAGCATGAAAAGACCTCGCGTAGTGGCGCAAGTTGATGTGGATGGTCAAAAGCTCGACATTGTCTTCATACATCCGGTCACACCATTGAAAGCCCGATATCTGCGGAACAGAGAGCTTGTAGACGTAGCAACCGACGCTAAGAATTTTAAAAACCCTGGTATCGTATTTGGTGACATGAACACCACACCGTGGTCAGGAACGTTTGATAAGCTCCTGCGTGATGGCGGGCTTCTCGACTCAGAGCGCGGCTTCGGATATCAACCGACCTGGAACGCGAAGATGCGCCTTTCCCTTCTGCCGATCGACCATCTTCTGTTTACGCCGGAATTCTCTGTTCGCGAACGCCGCGTGCTGGGGCGTGTTGGGTCAGACCATCTGCCGGTGTTCGTCAAGCTCGCGTACAAGCGCAGCTGAGAAGCGCAACATGCCGCAACGGACAAGGCTGGTGCCGTATCAAGCCTACGGCACGTCGTCGGGCGAGAATACTTGCACGATCATCAGACCGCCATCGTTCCGGTACGCGCAACCGACGCCCACACAGACGTTGTCCGCCTGAACGATCGAGACTTTGTGCTCCGGAGAGTCCATGAGCTGGGCTTCTCCAGTTTTAACCATCGCCAGTGAATCCGGCTCCGGAAACGGATACGCGCAGTTCTCGCGTATGTTAATCGTGGTCAACCCGGCAAGCTTGGCACGCGCCCACGGGTCGCGCCCCTCGGGGTCTTTGTGCCCGTGGAAATTGCGTTTCGCCATGTCGTCGGCATAACTTCTCGCCATGCGACTGAGCCCGCTACTCTTCCTAAGCGACCTGCTCAAACCGTTTTGTGCTCGATCGGCATTGACTAAAGTAATCAAATAATCTTCCATCTCCGCCTGTGTCGCCCTGTGTACGGGCTTGCCGGTGCGGCGGTCGACGAACTGGCGCATCTCGTTGGTTTCGGTTACTTTGACCTCGTATTTTTTGCCGTTGCTGCGGAAATACTCAATCCGTTTTGGCGTATTTTTGTTGTCTTGCAAAACCATCTTGAGCGCAGCCGGGTTGGGCGTGGCGCGATGGTTGACCGTATAGACGATATCGCCCGCCCTCAAACCACACTTATCCGCCATGGTTCCTGGCTTTACATAGGACAAAAATGTTCCGCTGAAAGTCAAAATTCGAATTTTGAAAGTGTACGGATAGCCATACGCCGAGAAATCAGTGATTGGTTGCTGAACAGGAGCTCTTGCTTTGGCAGGCTTGGGCGGAGCCGCAGGCTTCGTTTCACCAGGCAGCGCGGAGCTGCCAACCAGGCACAGCGCCAGGATTGCGAGCGTTCTATTTATTTGGTTTTGTGTTCTAAACATCAAAGTGCTACTACAAATCTATTAAGAAGTATTCCCGTAGTATAGAGCCGAGAGTTTGCCTGAACATGAAATAGGGGATGAAAGCACTAGTTGCGATTCGTTTTGCGGAACAAACGTTAGGACCCGGCGTCATTTTTCCCATGTGGATGCAACGCAGATTGGCACAAAATGCGTGGTCTTTAGGACTTTGTCGGGGTAAGCGGTCATGAGAGTTAAGAAAGGAATCGGTCGAGCGGCGCTGTGTTTAGCGCAATCAGCATTTTTGATTTTTGGTAACGCCGGAGTCGCTCTGGCAGCCGCAAACTTCAGCAGTGCAGAAATGACGAGAATTCAAAACTCCGAGCGTTCTATTTTTGGAAAAACCAAAGATAACCTATCGAGCGAGTCTAGACTGAGAGCACTGGAAACCAACTTGTTTGGCGATGTGAAGAAAGGCAGTGTCGACAGCCGTCTCGATAAGGTAGAAGAAACTCTTAAAATCGACAGAAGCGCATTGTTGCAGGCACCTGCTGCAGCACAACTCGACCAGGCGCCTGTGCAACAGGCACCAGCGGCAGTGGCAGCCGATTATGACGCAGAACCGAAGTCTCCTGCTGGTGATTTAGTTCAACGGGCTATGGAGCAGTACTCTGCAGGCGACACGACGACCGCTGAGAAAACTTTCAAACGAGCTTTGTCAGTAGACAAAAATAACGCGGATGCTCACTTCAACCTTGGTGTTCTGTATGAAGGTAAGGGTGATTTGAATGGCGCTCTCGCTAGCTACACAAAGGCTCAGGCACTGAATCCTAGTGATAATGAACTGCGCGATACTGTTCAGTCTCTGCGCACAAAAATCGCTCAAGAGCAAAACACAAAACTAGCTGAAGCACGTCAAGCTCAAGAACAAGAACAAGGAGCCAAGCTTCGGGACGGACTGCGCCAGCAAGTAGCGGACGCATCGGCTGCTTACAAAAGCGGAAACTTCACGGATGCCGCGAAGAAGTTAGAACGAGTCGCAAGCCAGGCTCCGAATGATCCGGATGTGCAATATGCACTCGGACAGGCTTATAGAGCGTCGAACGATGACGCGAAAGCTAAGTTGGCGTTCTCTCGCGCTGCGTCTATCGATCCGAAAAGTGATTTGTACAAGAAGGCGCTGCAGGAAGTTGGTCAATCCGCTGTTGCGAACAGACCGCCAAGCGCTCTGCCTCAGAGCATCCCTAGCACCGCTCCGGCTCCGTCTTATGACAGCAGCGCCAATGATTCGACCCCTGCTGGTCAATTGACACCATTCGCTCAAAGCGCCAAAGGCTATGGTTCTGAATCTTTCGGTTCGCAAGGTGGCGGTAGCTTCTTGAACGGTGGCGCATCGACTGCATTCCGTTCAACCAGAATGAAACGAGCAATCGCCGGTGGTGCCGTAGGCGCCGCAGCTGGTGCCTTGTTCGGAATGAACTCCAGAGGCGGAATGAAGAGCAGCGCTATGAAAGGCGCGCTCCTCGGCGGAATGCTCGGCTACATGACCGGTCGCTAGTTTCACAGAACCGCATCTATTGTTTTCAGGAGCGAGGACCCGAGCATCCCTCACAGGAAGCCATTGTTCATTGCAACTGTTGATCGAAAAGAGAGTGGCGAATAATCGCTGAATCTGGTTCCGTCCGGGAACCAGATGCGGTGCAAAGCGTCTAACAGAGAGTGGGGAAAATAACCGGAGGTTCTATTCCGGTCAGGCGATTGGTATACAAAAATGACAGGCAAATACTTAAACAGAAAGAATCCATCGGGGCGCAGCGGGGCTGCAAGATCGCTCGCGTTGAGCGTTTCGATGATGCTAGTCACAATCTTCTCGGCGCTTCCCGGTCAGGCGAAAGTACTACAAGGTAATATCACCAAAGAGGGTGCCGCCCAAACGCGATTGTCGCGTCCTGCGACAAACCTCGGCGCTTCGATGGACGGACCGCCTCCGGCGCCTCCACGCCTGCAGCGCGCCGCTCCGACACTGCAGTCTTCGACGAGTCTCGTCGACACATCAGCTTTCAGACCGCTCGCTGGACAAGCTCAGCAAGAAAATCTTCGAATGGGGGTCGTCAAACCGGACGATTTCAATCTGCCGCGGGGCTTCGACCTGGGCGTAGAGCGCAACTCCAAAGAGCTGACTCTGGCATGGGAAAAATGGCACAAACAATTGTCGGCTACTATTTATGAACGCTGGAGTTCAATTGCCGATGAACCTGGACGTGCAACAGTTAGAGTAACAGTGGACCGAAACAAACAAATCCAAGTCGCATTCGTCAACTCGGATGGCAGTCCGCGATTCGACCACAAGCTGCGCGCCGTGATCGAAGATCTTCGCGGCAACCCTGGTCTAACTTTCCCGACAAAATCGCAACGTCCGATGGTCAGCTTCGAAGCCGATTACATCGCGGCGCACAACGTCACACCTGGCTACAGCTGGGTCAAGAACGACTGCGAGAAAGTACGCGAAAACTATTAGAGTCTGACTTCGAGGTCAGTGCGCGAAAACTGTTAATGCTGTGGCTCTGAGCTAACCAATTTCACCTGGTTACTCAGAGCCCTTCTTCAGGCGCGGCGGACCGCGGTAGCCCTCAGGCGTGACTTCTACTTCAGAAGGCGGATTCTTGACGGAGAAGGATGAAACCAGGTTCTGCATAAATGAACCCAGGTCGAATCCATTCGAAGATTTCGGTTTCAGTTGAGTCTGCACGGAAACGGAGTCGGTCGGCGAATTCTCTATATCGCTAGATGCGATCTTCTTTGCCTCAGAGGTTGGCGCTGTTACTTGTTTTGCGGAAGATTTTTTTGTGCTTCCCGTTCCGGAGTCCATCTTTTTTGCGGTCAATTTATCGGCTGTCGTTTTTTTCGTGGTCGTTTTTTCGTTGGGCGCCGTCTTCGCTTTCAGCAGCTCATCGGGCTGATCTGCACTGGAGACTTTGTCCTTCGTATTTGCTTTTTTCGATGATGCGATTTCATCTTTCGATGCCTTCTTTTGCTTCTTCTCGATTTTGTCTCTTGCACTCGCCGTTTCTTTACTCACCGTCGTCTCTTCTGAATCTGCTACTTCAGTGCTGTCTGGCTCTTCTCGTAAGTCCTGAGAATGTTCTGAGTCAGGGGTTTTCTTTGATCCGGATTTGCTTTTCGACGCCACCCGATTTTTTGAAGTCTCCTTCTTCGTCGATTCTTTTTCCGCGATTACTTTTTCTTGTTTTTCCTTTGCCAGTTTTAAAGACTTGTTTTGGTAAGAAGGATCTCCCGTAGATTCCGCTTTGGCAGCCTTCTTGAGCCTTTTGTCGGTGGACTGAGTTCTTTCACCGAGCTCCAACCTGGTGTCGGAAGCTTCCGAAGAATTTGCGATCGGTTCACTTTTGTCGTTTAACAGGGCGGTATTGTCGATGGTGGCGGTGACTAAATCTTCTGGAATGGCGTGTGGTGGAAAGTTGCACTGTGCTTCCAGTGCCGAAACCTTCGCAAGTATTGTTGGCGTGGGCTGGAGCTTCACGGCGGCTCGGTATTCGACCAGGGCGCTTATTGTCTTCTTGTGTTTTAATGCGTCTTCAGCTAGCTCGACTCTATCTTCAAACTTGGTGGCGTCCTTTCCCATTCGCTTCAGAATTCCAGCCAAATTCTTCTTTGTAAGGTCGTTATCCGGATCGAGGAAAAGCGCTTTGTGCAAGCTGTCTAAAGCGACCTCCGGCTTGCCTGCTGATTGGATCGCGAAATTGTTGTAAGCGATGCTCAGATTGTCTTGAGCTAGATCAAAGTTGTTATCGATAGCCAGGGCTGATTTGAACAAATGAATCGCCTTGGTGTATTCGCCCTTGTCGAGCGCACGGACGCCGTCGTCATTGATTGCCACTTTCTCGGTTGCAAATTTGACCGCCGGAGTTTTTATTGATTCAATTCCGTTTTTCGCGAGCTTGAAGCTGACTTTGCCGACAATTCGTTTTTGAGGCAGGAAGCCCCATTCGTTACTACCAGAGAAATTTTTGCGGTCGTCAGGCATCACAAAAACCATATCCGGTGGCACCACAATTGGTGCCTCGCTGCTTTCATATGATTGCAGCACGCCATTCTCCATCGACTCTCTGACTATGTCTGCTAAAACAAACAGATCGGAATGCGGCAAGTCTTTCGTGTAGGTGGACTCGTCTAAAAGTTTTCCATCTATAAAAATTCCAAGACCCTGACGAATCACGACAGTTTCGTTCGGTAAAGCGATTACACGTTGCAGCTCGATTGCCGGAACAGGCGAAACCGGAATTCCGGTGAGGTCTGCAAAAATACTCAGAGGCGTTTCAACCGGCTCGTAAGCTCGTCCTTGTAAAAACGGCGGAATTATCGCCACTACTTCAAAACGATTGAAAGGCTGATTGGTGAAATGCTCAAACCTGGTAATCAACATGGTTTCGCCCTGTTGAATTGTCGGGCTAACCGCGGTGTTAGCCGTGACGGCAGGATAAATTAGCGCCCGCGCTGCAAACGCCGTGATGATGATTAGCAAAAATAGTATCACAACTTTTTTAGCCATGTACTTCGCGCGCTCCCGACCATCGAGTTGTTCGCATGATCGACGTTAAAAACTTCAGAAGCCTATGTCAACAAACAATACCGGTTAAGTCATAAGACCGCAATGGCTCGGGCGGAAAACCAAGAAAGTATTTGTCGATATGGCTTTGAAAGGACTCGGGGTTAATGCGCCAGGACTGGGCTCTCGACTGCGTTTCGCCTGCCGTGGACCGCTTTGTAGGCGAGTGTTCCGCTGCTGCTTCTGATAAAACACTGGAATATTCGCGGGCAGGCGAACAAAGAATCTCGTGGATTAGCGAATTGTTTGCCAGTACTTCAGCCAAATTCGCGGGCACGGAAAATGGCGGTCTAGCGTTGTACTTTGATATCCAATGTTTCACAGCTTCGAGGTCAGAGACGTTCCAGTCTTCGCTGTTCTTGATCGAATGCAAAACCATTTCATCGATCTCTGATTCCTTGGCCGCCAGGCTTGCGCGAAGTCTGGTCACTAGCGCACCGAAGCTTTTCAACGCGACATCAAAATCCAGACGAACGTTCGATTCATAGAAAGGATGACTGATCGGATGTTGAGTTTCTTGGTTTGGTTTTGAAACGAAAATTTTTGAAACGAAATTTGAATACCAGGAGGTCGGATCGATGAGAGCGTTTATTTCTTCCTTGAGATCTGCACATTCGAGGGCGAGCTGAGAAAGGCTCTGCTCGGTGGTTTCGCTGAAGATCAATACGGGAAAACGTTTCAAATCGCCGACTTGATTGTTGATGGTTGGATTCAGTGAGTTTGCTAAAGCAACCATGAACGATGAATTTAAATATGCCAAAAGAAAATCGCTTCGGTCACTAAATATCGCGGAGGCGCCGACGTCGAAGATGCAGTTGGCAGGCAGCTTTCGCAGAGCGATTCCGCGTGTGTTTACGAACGAAAAACAGAGTCCCGAACGGAAATAATACGCCTCGTTTTTAACTACCCAGGCGGTGTTTCCCTTTAGATATGGATAGCGTTTAGAAACCTCAGCTTTTATATCAGCGCCATCATTTCCCCAATTCACAACGTGGCGAATCGGGCTGCTGTAGCGCTGTCCGCCTGCGCCTTTGACGTAAGGAAACCACACGCTTCCGATTTCTGCAGGGTCTACTTGCCAGATCAATTTGACGAATTTTTCGTTGTCGCTGGTCGCTAAACCTTGTCGAATGTCGGCTACCTTTTCTAAAGGCGCGGAAGTTATTAATAGCTGTGCCACCGCCGGCGGGATGTCGTAGTTGAAAGCGTGACCATAAAACTTAGTGAACAGCTGCGGGTCTATGACTGTTGTTACGCCGTTGGGAACGATCTGCTCTGGAGAGTGTGATTTGAGGTTTGCTATTTGAGCAAGGAGAATTTCTTCTTTGTTTTCAACGTCTTTCAATTTGAAAAAACAAGCATCGTTTTTGGTTGCACCGCTTGCGGTGCTGGTAGTTTGATAAATTGGTTTCTCAACGATCATAATCGCGCTATTAACTTTCTCGCCCGCCTGCAGCGGGAAGACGCCAGGTCCAGCATCGACGGTGGTTTTGAGCGAGTAAGAATCCAGAATTAGTTTTCTCAGCATTTTATAGCTGGGCAAAGACAGAACCGACGCTTGCGTGATTAAACCGACTCGACCGCCAGGACACAATAGCGACAATGACTTCTCGAAAAATGCGGCGCTGAGGTCGTGGTAATTTTCGGGAAAGCGCGATTTGAGAAGAGCCTTCAAATGACGGCTGTTTGATTTCCTACCTATATATGGTGGATTGGTCACCACCACATGATGTTTTTTCGACAAAGGGTGGGTGTCAGGGAAATCGTCTGACAGTGAGCCCAGAATCTCGTCCTTTGCAGGCGTAGCGAGGGCGAGACCGAGAAGCATTGGCGGGTTTTGCACGCCATTGCGAATGCAGTGTGTCACGAGCGCGAGGGCGGCAACCGATAGTGCGACCGGATCGATATCGCAGCCGTGAAGCTGCTTCGAAAAGATCAGTTCCGTCGCTTGCTCAGCTGATAGACCCGCGTTCTTATGCATCTCGAATAAAACATCGAACGCAGCGACAAGGAAATTTCCCGCACCGGCAGCCGGATCTATCAACGACAGTTGCGACAGCATCGAATCATTCGAGTTTATCAAAGGCGAAATTCCCGAAGTCGACCATTGTTGAAGTTGCGTCGCGTTGGTGAACTGTGGCTCCACCAGCGGGAGAATGGTGTTTGCGAGTATGAAATCCACAACCCATTCAGGCGTGTAGATTTGCGTGAATGCGATCAGGCGCGCTTTGTCGATTAGTTTGTCCGCGGATTGAATTTCGACTTGTGCGTTTTTTCTGTCAGCGTCACGCCAGTATTGATAGGTATATCCGAGGATGAACGGTTCATCGGTTATGCCGATGAGTTCGATTTCTTTTAAAATTTTGGAGAATAGTTTTGGATAAGCTGCGGCGTAATCGTTCAAAAGAAATGGCAGTGATGGCGGCAGTGCGCGTCGTAATCTAACACACAAAATTTCGCTGCGCTTAATCGTATCATCCAAGTCCGAATCGGATTGGTTCGATTTTGAGTTTTTCTCGGTGTTGATGCCGGTGCTTGGCGAGCGGGTTTCTGAAGAAAGCATTGATGCAAGCGCGAGTACGAGTAACGACAAGGAAGCGTTTTCATCTTGTGGTTTTATTTCGGTATCGAATTTCTTTCGAAACTTGAGCACGAAATTTTTCCAGGTTCTTAATGCTTTGGTTGATGTGGGCACAATCGCTCGCTCTGTTCTGAAATCTAAAATATCAAAGATGTGTGTCAAAAAACAGTGACACCAGTGTATATCCACAGGCAAGCGTTGAGTGAACGAAAGTCGCAGTTATTACGGCTCCTGGCTGTTCGACTCATCATGCTGTTTCTATTTAATTGAAGTTATCGACCGAATCATCCCGCGAATCGGTTGACGGAGGGCGGTCTCGTGGGCCGGTACCGTGCCTCCTACTAAGCGAAAGGACGCGTAAACCGCGTCTTTTCGTGTTGGTCCGGTAATTCGAACGCCGCGTGTCCGTGGTTCGCGCATTGAGTTGAAACGCACCCGATCCATTCGTACAAGATTCGTCGAGAATCGATTAAGCCTGCGCTTCGACTAACCCTGCGCTTCGATTTGTCGATAGATAATAACCGGCACTTCCGATTCGACGGACTTAGTGCGCGCCGTTTCTGCTGCAGAGAGAATCAGTCCGAGTTCCAGGAAGTCTTCCGGAACGCAAGCGATACCAAAGCTCAGTGATAAATTTTTAGCGTTAACTGTAGTGCTCAAAGGTTCTTTCGTGAGCGCCTTGACGAGCCGGTTTGCAAAGACTATGGCACCCTCGCCTTTAGTATCAGGGCAGAGCAATGCGTAATCGAATGACTCGTAGTGCGCCAGCATGTCGTTGTGGCGTTTCTCTTGCATGATGCGGAGAACGGCTTCATTGAGCGCGTTGGCAGGCAGTGGCTCGCGAATTTGTTCTTTGACCCCGGTCTTGACGCGGAGTTCGAAGACGATAATTGACAGTGGTGTTCCTGCCCGGTGTCCGCGGAAATATTCTTGTTCTAAGAAGTACAAAAATGCAGGATAGTTAAACATCCCGGTATCAGCCCGTCTCAGCGTCATCATGACGGCTTGAACGGCTGCGCTGTCGATTGTTTTTGGTTCGAGCACGCGTTTGCGAGTTCCGGTTTCACCACCGACGGTGACTAGCTTGCAACGGAACAAGTGGCTGAGCGCGGGAATCCATCGACTTCTTTCGAGTGCGACTGATTTTAAAATTTCGTTGTACGGAGTGACACCATCGATTGCGAAATACAATCGTCGCTGCACTTCAGTAAGTGCGGGATCGCCGATGGAGAGCATCGTTGTGAGGTCAACGTCCGAGAGATTTTCGTTAGCTTTTCGCAAAACACCATCGACTCTGAATCCTGCATTTTTCAACAGCGTCAATTTGTCGAGCAGCTGAACGCCGCGAATAATCAAGCTGTCGAGACTGTCGTTGATTGTGCGTTTCTTGGTGAGAACTTGTGGTTGGAAAAAGAATTTGCCATCTTGCCAGGCGATCAATTCGAAGATGCTTTCTTCGCCTTTGCTCGTCGGCGTGGTCGCGTGAGTGGGTTTGCCGTCTTCGAAAAATATTTCGGCGGCACCTTCGGAACTATCAAGCTGCAAACGGCCAGTCATTTTGGCAAGGAAAATCGATTGCAATAACGCCGAAATCTGGATGAAGGAAAGCTCGCCATTGAGAACGGTATTGCGCTTGGACAGTGCTGTTTGCGAGTTGCTCATCGCCGGCAGCGGGATGGTTTTGCGCTGGGCTTGCCCGCTCGAGGGCTCGTAATAGAAGTCTTCGTTTGTCGCTTGCACCGACGCATTGGTCTGGTTCTGCATGCTGCCCCGACCGACGGTGGTGAATTGCACCGGTGAAACAGTCTGGCCACACGAGGTCATTACGCGGTTTAACACAATCAGCGTGTCGCAGCTGGCGTACTGCCAGAGACATGCTGGAGTTCCGCCAGTCGACTGATAGAGCTGCCAAGTAGGGTCGCGTCCGATCGGATCCGACTTGATACTCAGCGTGAATACTTTGGTTTGGTCCTCAGATTTCCAGGCGCATTCGACGCTGCGATCCTGGTTGTCCAGGGCTTCCGCGAGCATGTGGTGCACGATTTGAATGGATGGGCATCCAGGCAAAATTGCTGTCGATTTTTGATTTTGCTGGTTTTGTAGCATGCTAAAAGAGGCCTTCCCCGCGCCTATGCCATCTTATTCCCGGATAAACGGAAATCTATAGGCTCCATATTTTATATGGACAGTCGCGTCTGCGCCAGCGCGACGCCGGGTTATCCGCGAGCGGAAGCGTATGTGGAGGGCAATCAGCGCACGCACGCCTGGCAATCGAGTGAACGAATCGCAATGATCCGCGTGAAACACCTTGGCATCAATCGATTTTGTTTCGGTCTTAACGCTTACGGTTCGCCTGAACTAAACTTTGGCGGCGCTCAGCATGTCGTATGTGATTGAGTGCTTGGCCATGCGGTCAAACGCTTCTTGCAGTCTCTCTTTGCTGACGCAGAGCGAGATTCTGAAGTAGCCTTCGCCACCCGGACCGTAGGCGTTGCCTGGCGGGACGACGATGCCTGCAGTGTTGAGCATCAATGTGCTGAACTCTTCTGAACCCATGCCTTTCGGCGTAGGCAGCCACATGTAGAAGGTCGCTTTGACTGGTTCGACTTCCCAACCGAGTTTTTTTAACTCGATGACAGCCAGGTCACGAC
Organism: Candidatus Obscuribacter sp.; assembly: GCA_021772095.1. Taxonomy (GTDB): domain Bacteria; phylum Cyanobacteriota; class Vampirovibrionia; order Obscuribacterales; family Obscuribacteraceae; genus JADYXR01. The sequence goes on from JADYXR010000197.1 coordinate 16,244, forward strand.
GCTCTTCGTAGAGTTTGTTGCAGTGATCGATGTGATCTCTTGGACCGTTGAGACCGGCGATACCAGCCACTTGAATAGCTGAGAAAACATCGGTGTCGACGTTGGATTTGATCTTGGCGAGGTTGGCAATCGCTGTCTTGTTGCCGATTGCGAAACCGAGTCTCCATCCAGCCATGTTGTATGTTTTTGACATGGTGTGAAGTTCGATCGCGATGTCTTTTGCGCCTTTGACTTGAAGAATCGACGGTGCTTTGTAGCCGTCGTAGGTCATCTCGGAGTAGGCGTTATCGTGGCAAAGCAAAATGTCGTGCTTCTTGCAGAATGCCACCACTTTCTCGAAGAAAGCCATGTCGGCAATGCCTGCGGTTGGATTGTTCGGATAGTTGATCAAAAGGATTTTTGCCTTTTGTGCTACCGAATCTGGTATCGCATCCAAATCAGGGAGATAATTGTTTTCTGGCAAGAGTGGCATGAAATGCGGGGTTCCGCCTGCCAGTTCTGTTGATGTTTTATAAACAGGATATGCAGGATCGGGAATCAAGGCGATGTCGCCAGTGCCGATGTAGGCGAGTAGCAGGTGGTGAAGCCCTTCTTTGCAGCCAATCAGTGTGGTCACTTCGGTTTCGGCTTCGATATTGATACCGAATCTTTTGTTGGCCCACTGAGCAGCAGCTTCTTTGAATTGAGGCGTGCCGCCGAATGGAGGGTATTGATGATTGGCCGGCTTTTCAATCGCTTCGTGCATTGCATCGACAACGTGACGCGGCGTCGGTTGATCGGGCGCTCCGATTCCTAAATTGATGACGTCAACGCCAGTCTGAGCCAGGGCTCTGGCTTTTTTGCCAATTTCAGCGAAGACGTAAGGCGGGATCGCCTTGAGGCGGTCGGCTACTTCCATGATGCACAACTCCAGAATGCGGTTATGACGCGACAATCAGTCAGGTCCAAGGTTATCACGCTCAAAGCTAATTATCCCCGAGAACTAAACCAATTGGATCATTGCTTTACAGCGCGAAAACAGCCCGCAGTCGGCTTGTTGCCTCCTGAATCTTAAACAAAAATGCATAAGCTCAAAACGCAATGAATCCGGGTGTAAATGTTCGACAGTATTTACGCCAGGGCGTTACAGGGTCAAAACGGCTCTAAACCGCACGTCGCCTTTTGCCACCTTGTCATAGGCTGTGACCGCGTCATCGAGTTTGAAACCCTCTGTCATCACTTTGATTTTGCCCTTCGCCGCGATGTCGAGCGCTTCGTACAAGTATTCCGGACCGTTCTGAATCGAGCCAATGATGCGGGCGCGCTTGAATAATAAGTCCATCAAGTTGACCTGGAACGGTTCTTTATAAACACCCATGACCATAAACCGACCATCGGGACGTATGCCCTTAATGCAGTCCATGGTTTGTTCTGCCGAGTTACTGCAGGCGAGAATTACATCCGCACCGCCACATTCAGCCAATTCTTTGCCGTTGCTAACTACTTCACTGGCACCCAGTTCCATCGACAATTTTTTCTTGTCCTCGGAGTGCGTGACTGCAATCGTGTGAAAACCACTGGCGGCCGCGTATTGCACCGCGAGGTGGCCGAGTCCGCCGATGCCGATCACAGCGATCCTGTCTCCCGGCTGTGGCTGGGCGATTCGCAGACCGCTCCACACGGTGTAACCGGCGCAGAAAATCGGTGCTGCTTCTTCGTAAGATAATTCTTTCGGAATCGGCATGGTGCCGTCCGCCCAAACCACCATGTACTCTGCGTGTCCGCCCTGCATACTGGCGCTGGTGCCGAATGCCTGCCGACAGAACGCGTTTTTTCCGCGCAGGCACCACTCGCAACTGTTGCAACCGACTTGCACCCAGGGCACGCCGACGCGCTGTCCAAGCGTTCTCGAGCGCACGCCGGAGCCGAGTTCGACTATTTCGCCCACCGGTTCGTGACCGAGTATGCAGGGAAATTTGATCGGCAATTCGCCTTTGGTTTGGTGAACATCGGTGTAGCAAATGCCACTCGCATGCACTTTCAAAAGCACCTGGTTCGCACCCGGTTTGGGCTTCTCAATCTCTTGAATTTCCCAGGGAGCGTCCTTTCCCGTTGTCATGACAGCGCGCATTGCTATTCCTCCAGCAAAAAATCACTCGAACTTGTCCGTTCAAGAATCGCAAATACTAAACCAAGTTGCATTAAACGTTCTGACCCGCGGCGTAGCCTGAAGCCCACGCCCATTGGAAGTTGAAACCGCCCAATTGTCCCGTGACATCAATGACTTCGCCGATGAAAAACAATCCCGGAATTTTTTTGCATTCCATTGTTGTAGATGAAAGTTGATTGGTATCAACGCCACCACGGGTGACCTCAGCCTTGATGTAACCAACAGTGCTGTTAGGTCTAAACTCAAATCTTTTTATGCCATCGGAAAGCTGATCGAGTTTTTGATCCGAAATATGTTGAATCGAGTCATCCAGCTTTTGATCGTCGCAAATACGGCTGGCAAGCCGGTTCGGTAGATAGTCCGAAAGTATGTTGCGGATGTTCTTCTTAGATCGTTCCGCCCGATGTTCTCGCAAAACTTCTCCAATATCAAGTTCAGGAAGTAAATCGATTTCTACAACAGCACCTTGCCTCCAGTAGAGAGATGCTTGCAGACTCGCTGGTCCACTCATTCCTCGATGAGTAAACAAAATATTTTCACGAAACGAAGCGCCACCACAAGAAGTTATTGTGTCAGCGGAAATTCCTTGAAGGTCGTTAAAGCGATCCATGTCTTTATCGCTGAATACGAAACCATCCAGAGCTGGAGCCGTTTCCACGATCTTCAATCCGAATGTTTTGGCGATGTTGTAACCGAATGCGGTGGCGCCAACTTTCGGAACTGACAAACCACCCGTTGCGATTACTAATGAATCGCATTCGAATGCTCCTCTGGTTGTCGAAATCTGCCAGTGTGGATTGGAACTTTCTGCTGATGAATCGGCAGACGCAAAGCCGCCGGGCAAGAGCTGATTGTGAAAAGATGGAAGATTCAACTGCGTTGGTGGCACAATCGACTTGATATCGCAGCTGGTGCGGAATTCTACACCGGCAGCTTCACATTCATCAACAAGCAAATTGACGATGTCTGTTGCCGAGTTGTCGCAAAACAGCTGTCCGAGTTTCTTTTCGTGATAGGGAATTTTGTGTTTTTCAACCAGGGTGATAAAGTCACCTGGCGTATATCGAGCCAAAGCTGATTTAACAAAATGCGGATTCGAGCAAACGTAGGATTCCGGTTCTGCGTATAAATTCGTAAAGTTGCAGCGACCACCGCCCGATATAACAATTTTGCGACCGATGTATTGCGCGTGGTCGAGTAACGCCACGCGCTTGCCGAGCTGCGCCGCAGTCATGGCGCACATCATGCCGGCGCCGCCGGCTCCAATAACCACAGTATCGAAAATTGATTTCATGCTCTGAATTATAGATAGTCCGTCGAAATATTATTCGGTTTGGAATTTTATTAGTTTGTGATTCGAACGGTTCTCTGCGAATTTACCTGGCCGTGTGTCCGTGTTGCCGACGCGTTTTTCCACCCGAACCGCGGTATCGGGAAATATATACGTTATTAACATTCATGTTGAAGCTCGTCGCAAGCCAGATCGAATTGTTCTGAACAGAAAGGGATGTCGATCAATAGCCCATCGAGTTCGATATAATTGCGGGCGACTAGTGCGAGGTGAAAAAATGACGCAGGGCGTTAAGGCGACACGCGATGAAGCGCTGAAGAACATCATAGGCAAGAAGGTCGAGCAGGCATCGAGCGAGCTTACGGTTTTCGCCATCAAATTCAACGATGGCACCGGCGTGATTTTTGATGCGGTTGAACCATCGAGTCCGACTGTCGCTGCGCGAATAGTCGAAGCATCGGAATTACCCAACCTGGCTGAAGCGGTGTGCTCGGTCGATTGGAGCTGGATTTGCGGTTGTGCAATCGAAGAAGCAACACCTGGAAGTTCATTTGTTCGATTGAAATTTAGCACCGCAGGACCGCTAACTATCGGCACTGGATTGTGGGAAGGCAAGCCTTTTCTCTCGTTCCAACCGTTTCGTCCTTCGAAAAAATAAATGATATGGGCGATTCGTTAGCTCGGAATCGACGTATCGCGGAATCCAAAGGTGTGAAGTTGAGTCGCTAGTGAGTGTTTAATTTTGAACAAAGATCGCCATCCACTGATACATTCTCGCAGCACTGCTTTTTTGATGGTATCGAGTGTGGTGCTCCTGTGTTCTATTGTTGTTCTGCCCCCGTGCTTTGCTGACGATGATGAAGACTGGCAGAAAGCAACTGACGCAGCGTTATCCGAATACTACGCCGGTAACTTTAAGGCATCCGAAAAGTCGCTCAAAAAATCTTTGGAAGAAGCCGAACAGTTCGGTGACAAAGACGAACGCTTATATAAGAGCGTCGAGAATCTTGCTCTGATCTATTTCAAAGAAAACGATTTTGCTAAAGCTGAGCCACTGCTGCAGCGCGCCTTGTCACTTCGCGAAGAAAAGTTTGGTCCTAATAGTATCGAGTCTGCTGATGCGTTGCAAAATCTAGCGCTGCTTTATATGGGCGAAGATAAAATCGCGGAATCTAAACAAGTCTTCGAACGGCTATTGACCATCCGCGAAAAGGCGCATGGTCCCGAAGATAAAGACGTAGCGAAAACGCTCAACAATCTCGCCGAAATCTACAGCATGCTGAATGATTTCAAAAAAGCAGAGACTATGTTCAAAAGATCTCTTGCGATTCGAGAAAAGATCTATGGAGCAGTTCATCCGGATGTCGCCAACAGTTTGAACAATCTGGCTGGTCTATATCTAGACAGAGAGCAACTTTTCAAAGCTGCTCCGTTACTCGAACGTGCTCTCGAAATTCAAGAAAAAGTTTCAGAGAACAAAGAAACTGATACTGGTCTGTCAGCTATTTTGAATAATATGGCCGAGATGTACAGTACGAAAAGCGAGTTTGATAAAGCTGAACCGCTAATGAAACGCGCTCTAGCGATCGATGAAAAAGCTTATGGAGACGACCATCCCACCGTCGCCAAAACATTAAGTAATCTCGCCGCCGTTTATATCGATGAAGAAAAATATGACGAAGCGACACCACTGGTGGAGCGCGCTCTCAAAATCGCCAGCAAAGCAAAAGACCCGGATCATCCAGGTATGATCGAAAGTCTAATCGAAGTCGCCGAAATCTTCGGACGTCAGAACCGCTTCGATCTCGCGCTCCCTGTGCGCGAATGCATCCTGGTACAAGAAGAAAAGACGTTAGGCAAAGAGAGCCCAGATCTGATCGTTTATATCGAAGATTACGCAGACGCATTAAAGCGAACTGGCGATACCGACAAATCCACTCAGTTGAGTGAGAGAGCCCGCGCGCTAAGAGCGGTGAAGTGATTTTATTACGTGGGGTATCGGATTGAGCGACCGTGAATTGAAAGAGAGTCTGCGCGCTCAATTCATCGAACAATTGGAGGCCCAATGAATAACTTTCGTGAGCTGAAGACGAGGCTAAAACTGCAATCCTTATGGAAGGAACGGGACTCAAGGAAGATGAAGCGATGCAGTTGGAACAAGATCTCGATGAAAATGCGTGATAATTTAAATTCCAGGATCCGTGCCGCCGCGCTCGATGCGCTTTGCTTGCACTAATTCCCAGACAAAAATTATACCGTCGCCATCGCGGCCGGTGGCAATGATGTCATTTATCAATTTCACTATCCGTGGTGCTTCATCATCTTCGATCGCGATTTCGATTTTGATGCGCTCAGCCATGATGCCGATTAATCCAAGATCTGAATCGAGTTGTTCTTTGCCGAATCCCTGCGCTTTTACAACTGTGATACCAGGCACATTGGCTTTGCGAAGTGCCATGGCGAGCCGTTGTAGGTATTTGGGGCGGATGACTGCGGAAATCAGTTTCATTGTCGTTCTCTAGTAAGAGTGCGTATGGCTTAAACAGAAAGGTTTCCTGGGTAGTAAACGGAATCGAAATTACGTTGTCGAAACAATTTACCACAAGCACCGTAATGCTTCTTCCTTTAGGGCGGGAGAATCTCAACCGCTTTTCGAAACCTTCTTCCCTACAGGTTCTAACTTCAAAACTTTCAGAGTTCATACATTGCCGATAAATAACCGTGTCCCTTATAAGGGACAACGAATTTTCCAACGCAAAATGCTGAGATTGTCGGGATTTGATCACAAAATCTAAAGCCGGTGACTGCGGTCCCCGGCTCTAGTAGTTTATTTTGCCAATTTGCCAGCCAGCTCACGCTGCTTGAGGTCTTTTGGGTTGCCAGTTCAATTCACACACACCATTTTTGCACTCGGACTTGGACTGGTCATTTCGTGCAAGGTCTTCGGACTGGGTGTCGACGTTTAGATCGATATCTTTTTCGGTGTTATTCATGATGGCTTCCTCAAAAAACTTGCTTTCGCAATCTCAATGACAAAATGATAAGCAATTAACCCCTTGCGGTCGATTGGTGGAACTACGATTCGCTACGTACTCTTCCCCCAAGAAATGTGGATTTTGACGGTTTTGGAAACTTCGTATGCTGAGAACGCCAATCAGTTGGGCGTTTTGCGAAATCTGCGAAATTTGATAATTGCTGTATTCCTCACGATCATTTTGGGCTGGACATTCGGAAATCAGGCACTGGCTAAGACCTTCGAACTCGGCGTCGAACACACCGAGGTGCTGCCGTCGGTTTCGGCAGAACTGCGACCGGGGGCAAAGTTCAATCTTTCTGCTGTGGAAGCGGAAGGGCAGTCTAATGTGTGGGTCAAATTGCCTGAATGGATGTGTGGAACCTGGAAGGTCGGCCGTGAGACTGCAGTGTTCAGGCAGGACTTCAAAACTGGAAAAATAGACAAAGAGCCTTTTACCTATTTCGCCCGGCATGACTTTCAATACGGCATGCAGAAGGACCGTGAGGGTGGCATCTGGCACTATGTTGGGACACCTTATCATTCTAAAACTTCACTATCGCAGTTCAATGAAATTCATCTGGTGAAGTCGAAGGAATTCAGGATAGCTGATGAACAGGGTGTTTCGTTCACGACTGTGATGACTGTGATTCGGTCGAATTCGGTGAGCCAAATTCTCGAAACCTTCCAACAAGAGAGCATCACGTCTTATACGCCTGCTGCGACGCCCGGCTCCATTGAAATGACAGCTTCAACGAAATCTTTTGATGCAAACGGTAAGCCTTCTCGACAGTCGAACAATATTGCGACTATCAAGCAGGCAAGCCCGTTTTCAGAGGTCGACACTTATCAGGGCAAAGATATGAAAGCGCTCTTTTGCGAGTTTCTAATCAGCACGGACCAGACGAATTTGCTTCCGGACCAAGCGCCGGTGCCCTAAATTACAGGTGCACGCCTGGTTTCGGCTCTTAATATGTTTCGAAATGACCTTGCATCTTAAACGATGTGGGTCATTGCTCGATAGTTTTTCCGGATTTGATTCGGCTCCGATCCGACTCCGATGCCGCTCCGATTCGACCTCCGACAGCGTCATGGATGACGCGGCTCTGTCCGCGCAATTGAGCTAGATACTTGTTTTGGCTGCGCCTTTAAGACTTCGATTTAGCGACCGGAACGCTGACTATGAATTTGGTGCCTTTACCAATTTCACTTTCCACATCGATTTCCGCATTGTGCATAGTTCCAATCGCTTTGACAATCGACAGCCCCAGCCCGCTTCCGCCCTGATCGCGAGTCCTGGCTTTGTCGACGCGATAGAATCGATCGAATATTTTCGGCACGCTTTCTTCAGGTATACCAATGCCGGTATCAGATACGGTGATGGTGGCAATATTGTGATCGGTGAACAGATCGACGTGAACTTCGCCTTCTGCGTCAGTGTACCGAAGGGCGTTTTCCAGTAGGTTTGCGAGCATTCTATGCAGTGGATCTTGATGCCCCATAACCATCGGGCTGCCTTCGATTTTGCTCCGCAACGCAATAGATTTTTGCTGGAAGCGATCTTTGAATTCATCGACGACATCATTGACCAGCTTCCGCAAATCAATTTGCTCCGCTTCCCGTGTCGGCTTCTCTGACTCCATTCCCAGCCTGGTCAGGAGCATCAGGTCTTTGACGATGACATTCATTCGATCCAAAGCGCGGTTGATGACTTCAAGTCGAGTCTTCAACGCTTCAGGTTCGCTGAGTTCTTCGCTCATGTTTTCGGCGGTGGCGCGAATAGTGCTGATCGGCGTGTTCAATTCATGAGCCACATCAGTCGAAAACTGTTTGAGCATTTCATAGGAGTCGAATATAGGCTTGGCTGCCTCTTTCGAGTAGTTATAGCCGGCGACTGAGAGCAACCCGAATCCAAGCAGCGTGACACCGCAAATGGTGATCGCATATTTCAACATCAGTTCGTCGCGCTGAGTGGTCGGCAATTCCACTTGAAGATAACCGACCTCTTTATCTCCGATTATTAGTGGAAGCGATTTCGATCTATATGTAAGAGGTTCTCCGCGAATTTCCTGGGATTTGATGAAGAGCGTGGCGCAGTGGTAGCTGCCGTGCGATCCTAAAATCTTTCCGGTGCTGTCGAACAATTGGTACGACGCTTGCGGCCGAACAAACTGGGAGTGGAATCCGCTCGAATCTCCAGCTAACCAGTTCAGATTTTTACCGTTGAATTCAATCAATTGAGATTGTTCGGCGAGCAATGAATTGAGTTGATCGTCCAACGCTTCGTTCAGTCCGCCTTTGAACAGAAACAGGCTGAGGCTCGTCAGCGCAATGTATACCAGGAGCGCCAGCACTACAAATTGAAATGTGAGGGTCCAGTTGAAGAACTTCATTTCACGTCGGGTTCGAATTTGTAACCTACGCCGCGGACATTTTGGATCACTCTTTCATTGTCCAATTTTTTTCGCAGAATTTTGATATATGTTCTTATCGCGTCAGTTGAAACCAGTGTATCGGACGGCCAAACGCGGTCAATCAGTGCATCGGCGCTAAAAACTTGCTGAGGGTGTCGCATGAAAAACTCGAGCAGGTTAAATTCCTTAGGTTCGAGATGGAGTTCGAGATTCGATTTCGAGACCGTTCTCGAGATTGGATCTAATTCGATATCTCCAGCCGACAGAATCGTTTTGGCCGCCTGCGATGAGCGTCTCAGAGCCGCCCGCGTACGCGCTGATAGTTCGCGCAGCGAAAATGGTTTCGTCACGTAATCGTCGGCACCCGAATCGAGTCCCTTCTCTTTATCGTCTTCGGAGTCCTTCGCGGTGAGCATGATCACCGGCGTGCGATTATTCCGCGAACGCATGTGCTGCAACACTTCCAGACCGCTGAGCTGAGGCAGCATCCAGTCCAGAATGACAAGGTCGTACTTACTAATCTTGAGATGATTGAGCGCATCCTGACCCGAATGCACCACGTCAATCGTGTGCTGCTCGCGCTTAAACCAGTCCTCGAGCTGTTTTGCCAAATCTATTTCGTCTTCAACAAGAAGAAGTTTTGCCAACCTAAAATCTCCGAGTTAGAAACACCATCGAAGATCATTATGACTGGTTTTGTCTTCAGAGCCTACTTACTTGGCTTTCGACGTTTTTCTGCTTGTTGTAGTGGACTGTTGCATCGATTCTATTTCAGAGATCTTTGCTTTTGCTTTCATCCGTTTTTCCAACTGCTTCGCAGTGAAGGGATAAGAGCACCAGCCGCCGCCACCTGTCGGACATGTCGCAAGCATTGCGGAGCCTTTGTTTTCGGCTGTTTTGCTTTCGACCTTTTTCAAGGTAGGCTTATCGGTACTGACTCTCATGGTTACTCCTCATCGAGCTCACATGTTCTACCCTAGCACAGATGTCAATTTTGGGAAGGCCCCAAAATATTTTGTTCACTTTCTTCGGCATGGTTTGGCGGTTCTCGATAGAAGCCGTTAAAGCTAAGACCAGCGCATGCAATCGGCAGGCGGATGTTGAGCTGAACGAAGACGAGCGTGATGCTATTGAGGTTCGTACGAGGGCTCAACGCCTATGTCTTCGCTCCATAGCGAAGGATGCTCTTTGGCAAACTGGGCAAGCATTTCGTAGCATTCATCGAGGTTTAAATCGACGATGTGAACGCCATTAACCTGCATGAATTCGGAAGAACTCGCAAATGTGCGGTTCTCCCCTGCAATTACTATGGGAATCCCGAATTGCACCGTTGCTCCAGCGCACATTGCGCACGGCATTAACGTGCTGATCAGAATCGTATCCTTATATGAGCGCAATCGCCCCGCCGCTCGCAAGCAGTCGATCTCGGCATGCGCCGTCGGATCGCCGAATTGAATTCTGCGGTTGTGACCGCGACCGATGATTTTGCCTTTGCGCACCAGCACTGAGCCGATCGGAATGCCGCCCTCTTCCATGCCATTGATCGCTTCACGGATCGCTTCATCCATGAATGCTTTCACTTCTTCCGCGTCGGGAAGATGCGACGCATCGCGCAATGAGGTTTGGGACTGAACCGTTTTTCCTGTGTCAGGCATGGTTTTTTTGTCTACTAAGCGGAATCAACACCCTTGTTTTACCACGATACCATGCTCATAAGACTGGATATAGCGGGTGGCGCGCGCTTTTAAATCTAACAGTTATTATCGGCTGCCGTCCTACACTGTTGGAACTGTTGTGCCTCGACGCTCGAAAGCGTCCGAGCGGTTTATGTTAGTAAAGTCGACGGTGGGTTTTAAACTCAACCGCCTGGAAAAATCTGAAGAGCCCAAACCCCGAACCCCGGGGCGGGTGATAATTTTGGCGTTTTTTGTTCGACGTTTAATTGACGTTTTGTTTTACCGGAGGTCCTAAGTCAATGTCAGCTACAGTGAAGCCACGTTATGGAAAGATGCTCGAGAAGCTCAGCCGGTCGAGGTTGATGCTTCCGAAAGACGGCAAAACAATTCTCGGATACTTTTTTTGGAATCTAATAAACAAGATCATTATCGCGTTTCACTTCCGCGGCAAAATCACCGTGGAAGGGCAGCACCACATTCCTGCCGGCGGTCCATTCATTTTGATCGCCAATCACTCAGCGCGCTGGGACGGACCGCTTGTGCAGCATATTCTCAATCGCAGAGCGAACTATATGGTTTCACCCAACGAGATGAAGGGGCTGCAGGGAGCTGCTGTGCTGAGCGTCGGCGCGTTCCCTGCGCATCCGCGTTTGAATCCCGTCGGATTTGCATTGCAACAATTAGAAGCAGGTGAACCGGTTGTTGTGTTTCCCGAGGGCAATGTTTTTTACGACGGCGTCATCCATCCGTTTAAAACCGGGGTGGCAAAAATCGCTCTCCATGCTCGAAAGAATCATTTTGAGATTCCGATTGTTCCTGTGTATATCGAATACCAACAACAAAACAAAAGCTATTCAGCAAAGGTTGTGATTGGAACGCCAATCCGCGTTCACGATCTACCTGCTCACGAAGGTAACGTCAAACACGCTCAGCGAGCCATATCCGAGGAGCTGTTCGATTCCGTTGTAGCACTTCGTGATGGTGCTAGTCCTCAACAAAAAGATATCGCCGTTGAAGAAGAACCTGTTGAACTTCGCTGCAGCGCATAATCGAAGCAGCGCGGAAACAGAAAAGGAGGCATCGTGATCTGCATTTCTGTTGCAGTTTTCATAACCGCCTCTTTTGCAGCCTTTGACGGCATGTTATTTGCTGTGATCCATCTCCGGCATTTTGCTGTGATCCATCTCCGGCATTTTGCTGTGGTCCATCTCCGGCATTTTGCCGTGGTCCATTCCCGGCATTTTGCTGTGATCCATTCGACCACGAAGTTGGACAGGATCAATCCGACCGGATTTTATATCTGACATAAGTCTGTCATATTCGTTCGGTGGTAAAACCCGCACCAGATTCATCATCCCTTGCATCATCGAACTCCATTGAGGAGCGAGGTAGTTGTTTTCCGGCTTAGCTACCGCAGCATCCATTGGCATCATCATCAGCTGATCTTGTGGATAGCCGGGACCCTTTTGGCTGTTTGAATCTTTTCCCAAAACCGAAGCGGCCTCGGAATTGCTGCCTTCCGTGTGTCCGATACCGTGAGGTGTAGCTTGATCTCGATCAACCGTGTTACCCATGCCTCTTCCCATAGCCGGACCCATCTCTTCGCTGGTTGCACTTCCCTGGGTGACAATGCCCATTCCTTCTTCCATGCCACCACCGGTATGCATGCCATGACCTACGTGCGCCATCGGTCCAACCATTGAAACCATGTTGTTCATCATGTGGTGAGGCATATGACAATGCAACATCCAATCACCGACGTATTTGGCTTCAAATTCTATGTCTCGCGCCTGAGCAACGCCGACAATAACAGTATTTCCTGGGAACCAAGCTGACTGAGGTATGCGACCACCTTCAGTACCGGTGACGTAGAACTGATGGCCATGAAGATGAATTGGGTGGTGGTCCATGCCCAGATTAACCAATCGAATTTTGACCCGGTCGCCGAGCCGCACTATCAGCGGTGTAGTTGCTGGTGCCGATTTGCCATTCATCGTAAGCCAGTTGAATTCCATACCCATCGAATTTGGTACTGGGTTGTTTTGTAGTGCAGCGAATTCCTGCAAGATAATTCCGAACTCTTTGTCGACTGGCGGAGTTTGTGGCTTCTTCGGATGGATGACGAACATCCCGATTGCCCCCATCATCTCCTGCATTGCGCCATGCGAATGATAAAAATATGTACCGTTTTGATGAAGGGTAAAGTCGTATGTGAACGTCTCACCAGGCTTAACGGGAGGCTGGCTAATGAAAGGCATGCCGTCCATAGGGATAGGAATCTCAAAGCCATGCCAATGAACAGTAGTGTCTTCGGGCAGATTGTTATGGAAAATCACACGCACATGATCTCCTTCATTTACCTCAATGATCGGACCAGGAACACTGCCGTTATATCCCCACAAAGTGAGAACTTTTGCAGGTCCCATGCCGGAAGCGGGTAATAATTCTCGTTTTACTATTTCAGCCGTAAGATGAAATACCTTAACGCCGTTTTGCATTGTCCAGGGCAAATGTTTTATATCGGGTGTAACGACTGACACCGTACGTGGTGCCAAGCGCGAGCTAGTCACAACCGGCCGGAATGCTTTCCGGGTTCTCACTGATGCCTTCTTGCTATGATTTTTATCCGCATGGTTCATTTTGGTGTGGTCCATGCTACGCATTTCGTTTCTTTTTTGCTTAGTTGCTGGCATTGGCATTTTGCTGTGGTCCATGCCATGATGCATGTTCATCTTGCTGTGGTCCATGCCAGGCATGTTCATTTTGCTGTGGTCTTGTGCTTGCGCGCCGGAAAGAGACACGGACACTGCCACAAAAGCAAAAACACTAAAAGTTTTTATAGCTGCTCGGTGAGAAATCATTTTTTATAATCCGATTTAGTAGTGATCAACATTGTGATTTTCGTCCAGCGAGCTAATGTCGCCTTCTTCTGAAGCCATTGTTCCTTGTAATCCAGTGAGCTCACCATGTTCAAATTGCATACGCGGAACGTCGAGTCCGCCGCTCAGCAAAAAGCCGTCTAAGTGCGTTGAGCCTTGCTGCAAACGAACTAAGGACGAGATGTATTTTTGCCGTACCTGATAAGAAGTGCGCTTGGCGATTAGCACTTGTGGATAAGCCGCGGCCATTTGAGCAAACTTCGTTTTTTGCAGCTGATAAGCTTCGTCTGCACGCGGCAAAATTACATTGCGGTATCGAGTTACAGCATCAAGGGCCGTATTGTAATCTCGCACTGCGTCTGCAAGTTGAATACGCAATTGCATTTTTAGTCGATCTATTTCTCGCTCTGCAATCAAAAGCTCCGACTGTGCAGATGCGATACCGCCTGGATTGCGATTAAAAATCGGCAGAGTTATTCCCACCTGAGCATTAGCTAAAACTCCGGTGCGTGGTGGTTTTCCGGCATCACCAGTATCAAGAAACTCAGTGCTGTAACCCATAGCGCCACGAACAAACAGATCCGGCATCGGTTCAGCTTTAGCTCGGATTGCTACAGCCCGCGCTCGCCGAATTTGTGCCTGAGCCGCTTTCATTTGCGGACTTTGTTCAATCAGCCGCTTATATAATTGTGCCTCATCTATTGGTCCAAGTCGGTCTTCAAGATTTCCTGAAAGTCGAACGGGTGCCATCTCAGGGGTACCAAGTAATACAGCCAAAGTGCGCCACGTTTGGTGGTATCTATTTCTTGTCGCTACTAATTCGTGCTCAACTAATTCTTTGTCAATACTTGATTCCAGGTAGTCAGGCTTGTCTGCTTGTCCTACGTTAAACAATTCCGAAGTGGTACCAGTTGCGTCCCGTGCCAATGTCGCTAGTTCTGTTTGTAGATCAAGCATTTCTTGGGCGCCTAGTACTCGATAAAAAAGCGCGCGAATTGTATTTACAACTCGTTGTTTCTGGCTTTCTGACTCAATCACAGCTTGCGCAACTTCGGCGCCGTAAACGTCGCGCATTTTCTTTAGCTTTCCGCCAAGTGGGATTGTCTGAACGACAAAGCCTAAATACGTCGGTTTTTGATTAAGCGCGCGAAAAGCAAAATTTTCTACTTCACCGCCAACAACTGGATTAGGTAAAAGCCCGGCTTGCTTCCTCCGTCCTTCAGCAGCTCGAATTATTGATTCGGCTTGTACCAGAGTCGGATTAGTTTGAATCGCCAGTTGTTCGACTTGGGTCAATGACATCGCAGATGCAGGCGAAGATAAAGTTATAGGTTGTCGCAGCTCTGGTCCTTTTGGCTGTAAAACTTGCGCCTCTGCACTGCCATTAGTCATCGTAATTGCAAATGCTAAAGCCAGGGAACTTGACTGTTTTACTGTTAATTTCATTATAAACCTGATTAGTGTTTGCGAGCATGCGTTCAGCATCTTCCGGTTTGACACATTACCTGCTCGCGGCTACACCCATGCAATGCATTCTGAAGGGGCTCTATGTTCGTGTAAGGCTGGTATTCAAATACTTGGTGATGAGATCCTGTTGAGCCATTTGCACGCTTGTCTAACGTGCTGATCGATAACTCTCCAGTTTCACCGACTAACCGTGGTGCACCTTTAAATTCGTTTTGTTCGAAGAATTATTCTTCGACTTTGAATCCTTGCGTGCTGTTCTTTAAATTGAGAATAGCAGCCATCTTCGACATGTCGCCGATGATGCGGCGTTCTTTGACGCCGGTTGATTGTTGTCTCAGATCGGCAATCACATCGTTGGCCTTCATGATCGAATCAACCGAAATCTCAGAGATTCCCAGGTGACCGTTTTCGAGAACTTTGAAGTGACGGCGCGCAACGCCATCTTTAGGACGCATATCGGCACGGCTGAGACGTTTTTCGCCGGCCACCAGTTCGAATCCCGCGGCAATTGCCACTGTCGGATCAGCCGGACCAGAAAATGGTCCTTTGTTGAGCTGACATTTAATCGTTTGTCCGCCGCCATCAAGATTGGTGACACGCAAAACGCCATCTTCGTATTTGCAGAGCACATCGCCATCTGCGGCTACCGAGATGTTGCCCCAGCTCATTTTGATCAATGCGATCTTGGATGGTCGTTTCACTGAAACCAAAATCTCGCCGCGTTTCAAATTGACGATGCGATCGTTTTCGACGGTATATTCGCTACCTGGTTTAAATTTGACCGTGATACCGGAAATCGGACCTTCCAGCTGATTCTCTTGAGGAAACGCGCTGTCGGGCAAGCGCATGACGCCAGCCAGCGCCGCTTGCGTAACCGCTTCCATATAACCCGGAGTCAATTGAGTGATCCCGCCCTGGAACGATTGCAGGTTTGGCTGCACATCGGTCGGCACAATAATCGGCGGAGTTGGGTCAAATCGAGGTGGCGATTGAAACTGCGGATTCATGATGATCGGCGACGGATTGGGAGTCGGTCCATATCCGGGTCCAGCCGTCAGTCGCGGCACCATCGTCGCTGCCAGGACGAAAGTCGAGACAATGGCAAAAACTGCCAATTGAGAATATCTTTTGTCTGAGTTTTTGTTATCTGCCATGTCTTATATCGCGTTGCAAGGAATAGTATTTCAACGTTTACTTGACTACTTGAAAAATTAGGGCGAGAGCCCGATAGCCGTGCCTAGTATAAATGGTTTGATTCCTTAAATGCGAGAATTACCGTTTACCCGACGGATTGTATCGATGCATTTGATTGCACTAGTCATATAGTTAAACTGTATTATGCAAACGACCAGACTGGTATTTGCGAATTTTTGGCGTAGCTCAGGGGTGGTTCATGAAAACAATTTCTATTCTCATTGGTTTGACAGTTGCCATTGGCGCGCTCTCGGCTTGTAAACCGGAAGCCAAAACTACGACAACTGAAAGCACGACAGAAACCAGCACCACGACCACCACGACGACAACCGCGACCGATACCGCAACCAGCGCTTCCAAAGAGCCTGGCGTCGATTACATGACGCGCGACGTCGACACCAACATCAAAGAAGGAAACCAAGCCCTTCAAGACAAACAGTTCGACAAGGCAGAACGAATTTTTCTGGCGGCGCTGGCACAGTGCGATTTGTATCCCAAACAAGAAGCGCGTCAGGGCGCCATCTTGAATAATCTGGCAGCGATTTACGAAGAAAAAGAGATGTACGCGCAAGCGGTTCCTCTTTTGAATAAAGCGCAAAAGCTGTTTATCAGAGCGTTTGGACGGAAGAACAAAACGGTTTACATCACTCTGGGAAATCTTGGTCGTGTGCTTTCCAAGCAACATCGCTGGGAAGAAGCCGCGAACGTTTATCAGACCGCTGTTTCGCTGATGAGCGAAGACTCTGCCGCCATGAAGAGTGCTGAATACAAAGACATGGTCACCAAGTGCCAGGAAGCATGGAGCAAAGGTGGCAATGCCTTCAAATCCAATAAGATGGCGGAACGACTCAAAACAATTAAATAACAAGGGGCGCCTCCATGAGATCTAAATCTCGAAATCTGAGAATTTCGCTGGTATCGTTGGCGGTGTCATTGTTGGCACTACTGGTGATGTGCCGCAGCGCCTGCGCCGAACATATTCAGTATCTGGATGCCGACATCCACATTCAGAAAGACTCGTCTGTGTACATCACGGAGTCTTATGTCTACGATTTCGAAGCGTCAAACCGATATGGTTTTTACAGAAATATTCCGCTCAGTTATTCATCGGGCGGCAAAAATTATTCGGTTGATTTTCATTTATTGAATGTTACTAACAGCGAAGGCGATGTCCTCAGAAGCAAAGTTTCGGCCCACGATGACGCAGTCACCATCACGGTTGGCGATCCGCGTGTGGCGGTTTCGGGAAGGCGAATTTACAAGATTCATTATGTGCTCAGGCGCGGGTTGCATTTTTTTAACGGCATTCCTGAGTTTATCTGGAGTGTGACCGGTGCTGAATGTCCAGTGCCCATCAGCCGCGCCGTGGTCAGAGTTTATACACCTGGAAATATTCCGTTCAATTCGATCAAAACAAATGCGTACATCGGCACCCCTGATAACACCGGCAATTTGACCGTCACCGACGGCAACAATAATATTCAGATTATGGCGACCAAGCTCAATCCGGGTGACGATCTTACTGTCAGCCTGGGCTTTCCGCAAGGATCGATTGCGCCGCCCAAAGTTTTTAAACAATTAGCTTACTGGCTGTCTGATTGGTGGCCTGCGCTTCTGTTGCCGCTCTTCACCGGATTTTCAGTCGGTGTGATCTGGTGGCATTTTGGCCGCGATGCCAAAAATCCGGATGGCTCGGTTGCCACCTGGGATCCGCCCACAGATCTGTCTCCGGCCGAAGTGGGAACGCTCTACGACGAACGTTGCGACATGCAAGATATCGTCGCCACTTTGATTGATCTGGCCGCGCGCGGACATTTGACCATCAAGGAATCGGCCGTGCAAATGGGCGTCACTACTCGGTCCGCGCATGAAACTATCGTTTATGTTTTCACAAAAACTGACCCGCCGACTGAAGATGTTGCGCTTCGAGCATACGAGCGCAATTTGTTGCACTTCATTTTTGGACCGGGTGCTGATGCTGGTTCTAAGCGATCATTGCACGAGCTGGAAAATAAATTCTTCCAGAGAATTCCAGAACTGCGCGAACAGATTTATGACGCGATGCATCAGGAAGGTTATTTTATGCAGAATCCTGAAAACGTTCGCCAAAATTGCACGGGCTTGGCGCTGTTCTTCTGCCTGGTCGGAATGTTGCTGATTCTGGCATCCAGTAATGAAACCACAATCCTGCCGTGGGGCATCGGTGTGGTCATCTCTGCCGCGGTGATTGGCTGCTTTGCGTATGCCATGCCGGCTCGCACGAGGAAGGGCGTAGAGGCGCTCAGACGGTCTTTGAACTTTGCCAGGTTCGTCAATTCAGTCGAGCCTCGGCGAGCCGATCTGATGATTGCCGAGGACCCGGAGATTTTCGGACGGCTGCTTCCCTACGCTCTGGTCCTGGGAGTGGCGGATAAATGGGCGGAAGAGTTTCGCTCTGTGATCAAAGTTCAGCCCTCCTGGTACGAATTGAAAGAAGACTCGAACGGCGATTTCTCGGCTTCAAAGTTCGTCGTGGCGCTCGGTACGGGCATGCGTGTCATGGCAGAGACGATGCAGTCCGAGCCGCCGGGTGCCAGTCCCAAGCTAGATGTGACAACTGGTGATGTAATAGATTAAGTCAGTAGGTTTTTTGCTTTCGGCGTGCCGAAACTGCTTGACCATATCGGGGAACAATCCGATTTGAAACAATTCACAAGAGTTTAACCTCAGCAGTGGCGGGAAAATGTTGAAACGTGGAAAATGGCTTATAAGGCTTGCCTGTCGTTTTGCTGCCAATTTTTAAGGAGAAGAATCGAGATGTCGAAATCCGATCTCAAATCAGAAGGCTCTTCGCGTGGAATTTCCCGGAGAGTTAAGCACGGTCTGCTGGCGATTCCGCTGAGCCTATCGTTGATGGGTTCGCTCGCGATGCCTGACGCCAATGCCGCGGATTCCGACGACGTAGGCTTTTATGGCTCGGTCACCATTCAGCGAGCAGCCGCTTCGGCCGCCTCCGCGATGGCTAAAGGAGCGTTTGGTGAAGCGCAAGGTGAGTATCGAAAAGCAATCGGTTTCGATCCCAACCAGGAAGATTTTTACTTTGGTCTCTACCAGTCGAGTGTTAAAATGCAGCAATGGGATCAAGTTGCATTGGCTTTAGAAGAGCTTTTCAACAAGAATCCAAAGTTTAAAGACCAGATGCTTTTGGAATACGGTGAGTGCTTATTTCACCTCAACCGTTATGACGAAGCAGAACCTGTTCTTAAAAAAGCGCTGGCGAAAGTTACAGAACCATCTGTAGTAGATACACGTATCAAGCGCCTTATGGAGAAGAGCATCATCGTTCATGCTCCGGAAGCAGGAACAATTGTTGCTTATAAGGAGCCGGAAAAATATGTGGCGCCGGAAAGAAGCGGTAAGCTCGAAGCATCGGAAGTTCACGAACACTCCTCCACAAAATCTCTGACCTTTTTGAACGCATGGATGAAATGCGAAGGCGTGTTCGTCGCTGAGTACAAGGGTTACGAGCACGAAGGACCGATCTCGTTCTTCAAGCCACCACAAGCAAACTTCGCTATTAAAGAGTATTTGAAGGGACCACCTTTGAGCCGAACTTTCCCGGTCAAATTTGAATTCCACTCAAAACTCGGCGAAGAAAGACCAAAAGATTGGAAATTCTCCGATGCGTTGATGCCGAAGAAAGGGCAGCTTTACCTCATCTTCGTGCCCAACTGCGTGCCGATCGACGGGAAGTTTGAAACATTCCACGGTTCGTATGGGATTCAAGAATATAGCGACAAAACCATTGACGAGATCCACAAGATCATTGAGGAACACCAGGGTGCGGCGAAGTAGTAGCGTGCTGATTACCCAAGTCTTGATTTATGGAGGTCCTAAATGTCCAAGAGAGTTATAACCAGCGCGCTTGCCATGGCTGTGATTGCGACATCTTTCACGGTTGCGCCGGCGTTCGCTGAACTCGATGCCGCAACAATTCAGAAGCGCAGAGAAGTTATTCACAGTTGCCTTTTGCAGATTTATCTCGACCGAAAACAGCGTGCTCAGGCGCTTGCCGAGTATGCCATCCTGGTTGGGTATAAGCCTAACGATCCGAAAATGCGTTACGCTTACGGTCGTTATGTTGCCAATTCGGGAACACCTGCTGATATCGCCGCTGGTATCGCCCAGATTAAGAAAGCGATCGAACTTGATCCCGGTAACTTCACTTACAATGGCGTTCTTGGTGCGATGTACCTGAAAGCCAAAAAACCCAATGAGGCATTGCCTTACTTGAAACTCGCGGTGCAATACGGCGGCGCGGACTACAAGAAAACCTATGAAGAAACTTTTGTTTATATCGAAACGAAAAAGCGCGCTGATCTTGTAGCGAAGAAAAACGCCGAGGCGAAGAAAGTGCAGGCAGCTGCGGCTAAAGCCTCAGGGACCGGCACCGGCCCTGGTGGCAAGAAATCCGATGACGATGACGATGATTGGTAAATTTAAGGACGCTTGATTTCGAGGGATTGCAATGTTCAAACGTATTATTAGTGTCACTGCTCTTTTGGCAGTGGCGTTGTTGGCGGTTCCTTCCGCTAACGCTGAAGATGATGCGGCGAAAATAAACAATCGCAAACATGTGATTCACTCGTGTCTCTTGCACATCTACACCACGCAGAAAAAGCGACCGCAGGCGCTTGCCGAGTATCAGATCATGGTCGGCATGACTCCCAACGACGCAAAGCTTCGCTTCAGCTACGGAGTCTTTATTCTGCAGGGAGGCACGCCTGCTGATTTCAACGCCGCGCTTGTTCAGCTTAAAAAGGCCGTTGAGCTCGATCCTGGAAATTTTGAGATATACGGCACCATCGGCTCGCTCTATTTGAAATTGAAGAATCCGGACGAGGCTCTTATTTGGTTTGGCAAAGCCATTCAATACGGCGGTGGCGAGAAGTATAAGAAGTCGTGGCAAGACGTGCAGGTTTATTTGCAGCAGAAGAAACAAGCCGATTTGCAGAGAAAGAAAATACTCGAGCAGCAAAAGTTACAGGCCGCGCAGAAGAAAAAACAAGCCGCCGAAGGAACATCGAAGAGCGGCTCCGACGATGACGACGATTGGTAAACATTTGCAATCGATATATAAACGCGAATTTTTGAATTCGAGCCGCAGCTCGACTGTGTTTTAAAACTTCAGGGTTTTCCCACCTTTCGAAAAAATCGGCTGACATGTAGTAATGGATAAAGCAGCAGTCCTGCAGTCTGTTGCGCGTTGGCAAAACATGTTGGGGGTGAGGCCATGAGATTACATCTACTGGCGGCGTCGCTGTGTCTTCTTTCCGTTGCGACAGCTGGACCGGCTTTGTGTGTGGATGACCCGGGTATTTTTGGATCGATTGAAGTTGCCGGTGCGGCGAGGAAAGCAGCACGTGCGATGAAGAGTGGCTCGTATGGCGAGGCCCAGTCGCAGTACCGAAATCTGATTTTGAAGGATGATGAATTTTGTTTTGGATTCTACGAGTCCAGCCGTAAGCTCAATCACTGGGACCAGGCGGCTCTTGCGTTGGAACAGTTGTTTGAAAAGAAACCTGTTTTTCGCGATAAATTGAACCTGGAGTATGGCGAAGTTTTGTTCAATTTAAACCGCTATGACGAAGCGGAGCCACTGTTGAAACTGGCTCTGGCAAAGGTGAATGAGCCTTCGATCGTGAGCACTAAACTAAAGACTTTATACGCCAAAAGCGATCCACCCGAATTGCCACCGGTCAAAGGGCAAGTGATTATAGCGGAGAAGCCGGCACCTTATGTGGTGCCTTCTCGCGCGGTGGTCGATGCAGAGAACGTCAACGAAAACACAGAGGAGGCGTTGTCTTTTACCAACGCATTTCTGAAGTCAGAGAGCATCGTATTGGCGGAGTATAAGGGCTATGAGGCGGGCGACCATGTCGGATATTTCGATCCACCGACCGCTCAATACAAGATCGAAACCTATCTAAAGGGACCACCACTGAACAAAGCGCTGCCATTGAGATATGAATTTCGCCGCAATCTTGCAGGAGAAGTAAGACCCGCCGATTGGAAGTGGAGCCCGGCCCTCATGCCCGCTAAAGGCAGCAAGTGGATCATCTTTATCCCGAACGCCGTGCCGGTTGCCGGACGTTTTGAAACATTCCATGGTGCATATGGAAGGCAGGAATTGACAGATGATAATCTCGACGCGATTCATAAGATCCGAAGTGCGCACCAGGGCCAAACGAATTAGACATCAAAGCAGAACCAAATGACGGTTCATCAACCAAAAGACTAGGAGCGTTTTTTCAACAACGGTACTGTTTCCATATGGTTTTCAATTGAGCGCTTAAACGATTCGGGAATTGGCATGTCGCCTCTCAATCTCGGCCACGCTTCGTGAATGCGTTCTATTGTTTCATTTACTGCTCTCAGAACCTGTTTCTCCGGCAATTCTGCGATTTTCGCGAAATTGCGGAACGCATCCATACCGATTCGATCAAAGCTTTTCACTCCGGCCATCTTGTGCGGAAGCGATTTGCTAATGTTGGGATAGACTACGGTTGATACGAGATCGTAGGCTGGTGAGAGTTCGGGTTGTCGGCAGTCAGGATAGACAATGCTCCAGTTTTTTAAATGCATATCCGCGTTGCCGATGGCGAACATGTAAACCAGCCGGCGAACGAATTCTAAGGTTGCCTCAAGTCCCATCTCCACCCAGATAACTTTTGCAATCGATTGGTAATTGAACCGTTCGTCGTATTTTTCGTAAACTGAAAAAACTTGAGCGAAGTCCTCCATGTGAATTCTGCCACCGCCAGTGGTGCGATCAAATCTTCGAGAGAGCAAGCAATTTCCCTCTCCAATCGACGTCGGAAAATCGGTCGGTAGATTGGCAATGCTCGTCATTGGTTTTATGTTGAATTCCGGAACTATGATTCCAATCTCAGAAGCGAAGTTGAGCATTGAATATTCCAATTCGTTGACGTACGAATATTCTTGCGATGGTAACTTTACGATCCAGTGACCATCGATGCCATGAGCTGGAATCACAATCTTGTTGTCGATTAGATCGCCCGAAAACTTTAGTTGAACGCCAGCCACTGAAAACCGAAGATCATCGTTTTGATCGTCGCCGACAGTGGATTCTTCATTGATTCGTTCATCTTCCAGGTTGCTGGAACCTTCGCTCCGCAACAGAACTGCGCCAGGCAAATCGCTTGATAGTTTTTGAAGCAGCAGAAATTCCTGAGACTCTCGAAGGTCTACTTTGCGGGCCAGGTACGACCTCAGTTTGCCCTCTGGTAGCAGGTTTGAGAAAAATGGAGGCAACTTTCCCGACGGTGAAAAATGCTCACGCTTGGAAGTTGTTTCACCGATTGCGTTCTTGAAAGACAAGCTGAGAGTAGGACGGTCCAGATCTTCCAGGTAGTGTTGATCGAAAATGAAAAAACTTCGACCGTCGAGAACTTGTGAGAGCATGCCCACGTAATATTCGTTCAAAAACACTTTCAGATCTCGCGTGGCCATTTTTCTAGACCTCGTCCGGCAGTGGTCCATATGCTGGTGGCAGTTCCTCAAAGTCAGAACTTTCATGGCGTATCATGAAGGAAACGGCAGGCACCTTTTGCCTGGGAACGAGCATCACTTCGAGATCTAAAACCCGGGCCCATTCGGACAAGGTTTTCACTCTGATGTCATGCTTGCCGCGTTCTAATTGAGACAAATAGCTTTGTCCAAGCTGAAGTTGTTGAGCAAGGTCAGTTTGCGTCAGCCCTTTGTCGGAGCGAGCCTTTTGCAGAGCTGAGAACATGTCATTCATAAGTGATTCCATTGAACTATTTAGTCAGGGCGTGTTAGTTGATTTATAGAATATTGTACAGCTGAATAGTCGTTTAAACACCTACTGCTTAGAAAATAGTTGTTATAGTAACTATTCGGGTCGGTGATGAACGACACCTCGGCAGGAAACTCAGCGTTTTACCACAGGCACCGTAAAGCTTCGTCTTTTAGGTCGGGAGATATAAGGTGCTGAATGAAGTTGTTCAGGATGAATCGGAGGATTGCGAATATATCGCAGTCATGCCAGGTATTCTGATGTCAATGGTGGGGCGCACCGGGCTCGCTTGATACTGGGCTAAATTGCCTAGGAGCAAGAAGAATCTCACTTCAGGACGGAGAGAACGTCAACTGTCGACAACGGGTTAAACGAAAAGCGCTACATGACGTCTCGGCGTTCCTTGCAAGGCGAACTAGTGTCCACCACCGCCGGCGGTGACTGATTGAACTTCTGATTCATCCTGATAGACGATCAGGTTGCGTCCTGCTTTCTTGGCGATGTACAGCCGTTTGTCCGATGCCTGAATCAACTCGAAAATTGATTCGCCATCATCAGGATAAGTGGCAAGTCCGCCGCTGAAGCTGCAGTGAAACTCAAGACCTTCATCGCTGAAAAAGGCAGTGTCGCGAAACTCTTCGAGTGCTCGCGTCACTGCTTTGTGAATGATCTCTTTTTTCTCGCGCCGGAACGCGAGAATAAATTCTTCTCCGCCCCAGCGACCGCGAAGATCGTCAACACGGAATCGTCTGGAAAGCAGCTGACCAAGACCGGCAAGAACAGTGTCACCGGCAAGGTGTCCGTGCGTGTCGTTGACTTTCTTGAAGTGATCGACGTCCAGCAAACAGATACTAAAATTCGTTTTCACTCGTTGTGATTCTGACAGGATTGCCGATAACTGCTCTGAAAATGCGCGTCTTAGAAGCAGTCCGGTAATCGTATCTTTATCTGATCGTTCACGCAGCATCTTGGCTCGATCGAGGCGAACCTTGACTCGCGTTAGAAGTTCTTCGTTGACGACCGGCTTGGGCAGGTAATCATCGCCGCCGCAGCGAAACGCTTCCACGCGCGCTTCCACTCCGGTTTGTCCGGTCAAGAAAATGATCGGCAAATCTTGCCAGCGCGGAATTGTGCGCAGCATGCGGCAGACCTCGAAGCCCGTAATCCCGGGCATCATCACGTCCAACAAAAGCATATCGGGTGGAAATTCTTGCATGGTTTCCAGAATAATATTTGGATCCGTGAGTGTTCTCACGATCATGCCTTCGTTTCGCAAAACTAAAGCAACGGTATTTCCGAAAAATTCGTCATCATCGCAAACCAGTACCCGTGAGCGTCCACCTTGTCTGATCGCAACTAAGTGGTGCACCGCTTTTTCGAGTGAATCGGACTCGAATGGTTTATCCAAATAAAGTGAAGCACCAGCGTGCGCACCCTCGACAAAATCTTTTGCCAGGGCGTCGCCTGAAATAAATGCAAGAGGCAGATTGTCGTAACCTGGCAAGGACCGCAGTTCTCGAGCGAGGAGAAATCCAGCCTCCGGTGATTCCGGTACGATGTTGATTAACGCCGCGTCCAGTGGATACACGGCGGCGCGCTCCAGCGCCTCTGCTTGACTGGTTGCTTTGACGATTTCAACGAGACGCTCGCGTCCCAGATCCTCGACGATTTGCAAAAATCCCTGATCTTCATCGACTACGAGAATGCGTGCCATGGCTGGTTGGTGCTCGCCGGAAGCTTCCACTTCGTCTTTGCCTGACACCACTTCCATCACTTCGCGAGCTTCTATTTCGCCATCGATTTGTGCTTCCACCAATCGGCGATCGATTTCCGCCCACATCAAATTTCGTTCGTCGAGCGGTTTTTCAGCAATTGCAATCGCGGTGTTTTCAATAAACGCCATGTGTTCGCCGACTTTTTTAAAGCCCAGCGATCCGCCGGTGCCCTTGATTTTATGCGCTTGTCCGCGTACTTCTTCCAGGCTTTCCGTATCTTCGGAATCGGCTTTTGCTTTGGCTATCACTTGAGCCAACGCCGTTAATTTCTCAGGCAGAACGCGCGCGTATTTTGTTACCAGAGCAAGAAACATGGTTTCAAAATCTTTCAGTTTTTGCTTCTGTGCGTCGGCACCTTTCTCGCTTGCGAACTGGCATTCCACCTGCGCACCAAACACAAATGGAATCAAGGGTTTGCTTGCGCTAAGGTTGATATTCCAATCTTTTAAAACCGGTTTGACTTCAGACAATTCGGATTTATCGTTGGCGACGAAAACGATTTCCATGTCGTGACCGATTTTTCTGACATCCTCGACCCACTGAATTCCGGTCATATCGGATAACGGCGAGCCTATCACGATCAGATCAGGGAGTGATTCGTTGATCGCGTCTTTGCCTTCGCGACCGTTTTCCGCCTGGATAACTTTGTGACCGCGTCCTTCGAAAATGGGCGCAATCAATCGGCGGAACTGCTGATCTTTATCGACTATTAGTATGGTTTTGGCCATCAGAGCGATCTGCTTTTCAAAATAGTTGTTGCCATTGTCATTTGAGCGCGTTTGCTTGTCAGAGATATACCCAGGTCCGCTGTTCTCGTGATGTCATGTTAACCATCGGATCTGGTTTTGCGTTGACCGACAGACTGTTGCTTCTTCTGATAATTTGTTAGATCGGCTTTACTGATGCCGAGAAAGTCTTCAAACCACATCTGATCTCTTGAAGATTGCATCACATTTTCATAATTGTGAAGCAGGAAACGAACCAGGGCATGCCCGTCGTCGTCGATTTCGATATTGAGCAGCGCGCGGCGAAGTTCTTCTTCGTCGACGAAGTTGTCGCGATTGGTATCAAGTTTGGCAAATAGTTCGGTAAAAACTTGCTCGGCATTCTCGGGGCCAAGAGCGTCGTTGAGTGCGTGGTGGAGCTGCGTCGCGCGCTGATCCATAATTGCCACAGCTGGTGTGTGCAATGTTTCGGCATCGAGTCCGCGTTCGAGTGCCTCGTTGCAGATCTGTCTTGCCTGGACCAGTTTATTGTTTCTGGCATAAAAACCAGCCAATTGAATTCGCGTCAAAAACGGCATGGACAGCAGTTCGTTGTAAGCGTCGGTGACCGCTTGCAAGTCGAGCGCCTGATGTTCGACCGCAGGTTGCTTTTGGTCACCGCGCAGCTCGCGAACGATCATGCGCAGATTCTCTTTGTACTCTTCCAGGGGAAGGGCGTCGGCGGCTTTGATGGCTTTCTTGAACGCGCTTTCGGCTTCTTCGCGATTGCCTGAATGCTCGTGCTTTTGCGCGGCTTTACTGAGCTCGAATGGGTCTACCAGTGCTTTGCCTTTAACCATTGAATGGAATTCTCCAATGCTGCTGCGAGCCATGATGCCCTGGTCCGGAGGTCGGGTTAGAGGTTTAAATCCGAACGCATTTTTCGTGGATTCTGCCAGCCCATCTCATCTAAAGCGTCATCGAAACCGACTCGCATGCGACTGCAATAGTTGAGCGCGATGATGCATTGCTCGACTTTGAGCAGTCCTTCGCGAATTAGAGGCAGGCATACGAAGGCGGCGTCAACTGTTTTGCGGCTGACTTTGCTTGCTGCTTCCAGTATGCCGACCAGATCTCCGCCATGACTTTGACGAACTTCAAGGGCGACTTTGATGTCTTCTGCCGACAATATGCCCGCCGTTTGCAGTAGATCGAAGGCTGGTTTGAGGTTGCGTTTTGCTCCAGGCGCTCCCCCTGCTGGTGCGCCTCCGGGACCGCCGGCTGGTTGCCCTGCCGGAGCTGGTTTTTTCGGTTTTGGTGGAGCACCGGTTAGTGAAGGTGGCTCCAGTGACGTGTCTTCAGGTGTTAGATATTGATCGATGTTTCCGCCCATGGCGTGAAGGCGCTTCAATACATGAGGTGCGCGTTCCGGCGACATTCTCTCGTCGCGGATCAGGTCCTGAAGTTTCAGCGCAGCCTCAAGTGTAGGCTCGCTGATCAAACCTGCTTCTTTGAGCATGCTGCCGAGAAGCACATTCGGTCTCTTATCCAGAAGGTGATAGTCGATGCTGATCTTCGGTTCCGGCACTTGTGGTGCGGGTTGCGAATAGCCCTGCGGAGGATATGTGTGCCCTTGCATCTGCTGTTGCTGCATTTGCTGCATTTGTTGCATGTGCTGCATTTGCTGCGGAGGCATTTGTTGTTGCGGCGGCATCTGCTGCTGATACGGATACTGTTGTTGCTGCATGGGCTGTTGTTGCGGCGGATAGCCACCATATCCTGGCGGCACTTGCTGCTGCGGATAACCCTGACCCATTTGCTGCTGTGGCGGATAATTATTTTGGTTGTACTGCTGATTTTGACCGGAGATGTTTTGCCCCGGATGCCCGGGGTGCGGCTGGACAGGTAAGTTGTTGAACGAACTGCCCTGCATCTGCGGCGGCGGCATATTTTGATAAGAGGCTTGCGGCGGCAAGCCTGGCGCGCCTCCGGGCATACCGCTACCCGGCATTCCGCCACCCATTCCACCCGGCATCATACCTGGCTGCGGTAATGGAGCCATGGCTGGAAAGTTGGAGACAGGATCCGGTTGTTGATTGGCGCCGCTCCAGCTAGTGTCTTCCGCTTCCTGCGGAACTTCCGGTTTCAACAGATCCGGAATTGCTGTAAAGCCGCCCAGTGACGAGTTCTTTGGCGCCGACATCACGAGGATGTCGTACATGAATTCCAGGTCCCCTGGAGCAAAAGATTGAGTCCAAACTACTTTCGAGGCAATGCCGTTTTCTTGCTCATAGAGCGTCCAAACTGGCTCCTCGACGGATTTATCCCACTGACAAGTGAGCACGAACGCGGCTTCGCCAGCTGACCAGGGCAGCTCAACCAGGCACCCTCGCCTGCTGGTCGCCTCTTCAATCATGAATTTAACCTTGCCCATCGACGGACAGCCCATCTCCGGCGGCAACTTCTGCCGAGTCGTGTGCGAGTTATCTTCTTTCGGTGCGGGTTTGTACATGTAATTTACTTTCGTGGAATGCCGATTATTTAGTTGATCACGTCTATCTTATGCCACGCTGAGCAGTTTCTTCTTCTCTTATTAAGATCTGGGCGATCACATTTAGTAGTCAATGGTTAGAGTCGAGCTGTCAGTCTATTTCGACTTCGAAGCTGGTGGCGCAAATTTCGATTCTAAATCTCGCCAACAGCTGATGTAATCATTTTGCAGCAAACCGGACTCAACCGCAAATCTGGTCGGTTGATAGACCAGCGAACTTTCAAACATAAACGCCATTGTATTCTCGATTTTTTGCGGTTTCAAATCGCCTTTTGAAGCCTTGTTGAAAGTCTGGGCATCGGGTCCGTGAGCGGACATAGCGTTGTGCAGGCTGCCTCCGCCGGGCACGAATCCATCGAGTTTGGCATCGTAGACGCCTTCGATTAATCCCATGTATTCGCTCATGCAATTGCGGTGGTAATACGGAGGACGAAACGTGTTTTCTGCCACCATCCAGCGCGGAGGAAAGATCACGAAGTCGACGTTGGCTACGCCTTCCATCTCTGACGGTGACGTGATTACGGTGAATATGGATGGATCGGGATGGTCGTAACTGACAGTGTTGATTACGTTGAATAAACGCAAGTCATATTTGTATGGATAATAGTTGCCGTGCCATGCCACCACATCCAGTGGCGAGCGATCGATGATTGCCGACCACAGTTTTCCACCATACTTTGTGATCAGTTCGAAGGAGCCTTTCTTGTCCTGATAAGCGGCCGTGGGAGCGAGGAAATCTCGCGGGTTAGCCAGTCCGTTGGAGCCGATCGGACCGAGGTGCGGGAGACGAAATGGCGGTCCGTAGTTTTCGCAGATGTAACCGCGGGCGGTATCACCTTTGATTTTGACTTGAAACTTGATACCGCGAGGTATGACACAAATTTCCCATGGTTCAACTTGTAAGACACCGAATTCGGTGCTGATTTTTAGAACTCCCAGTTCCGGCACAATCAAAAAATCGCCGTCGGAATTGTAGAAAAAACTGTCGGTCATGGAATTGTTGGCAGCGTAGATGTGAACCGCGGAGCCGCGCACGCTCGAGTTTTCGCCGTTGCCGGCGATGGTAATTAGACCTTCCACAAAATTGGTCGGCTTGTCAGGAATGGGAACCGGATTCCATCTCATTTGATCCGGCGTCGCAGCTTCGACTTCGTTAAACGGGCGGCTGCGCAAATTGTTTTCTTTGCGAAGAGAAAAACGCGAGTGCACGACCGAGGGGCGGATTTTATAGAGCCATGAGCGCAGATTTTCGTGACGCTGAGCCACGAATGAAGTGCCGCTGAGTTGTTCGGCGTACAGACCGTAAGGCGCGGCTTGCGGAGAGTTTTGTCCGAGCGGCAGGGCGCCTTTTTCGGCTTCACTTGAAAAGTGATTACCGAACCCGGATTGGTATTGCAGTGATTCCGCCATCCATCAGCCTCTCTTGATTACTAAAAGGGCGCGTCCCATTTGTCACAAAGGATACCAATGTTTTAGATTTCTGAGTTAGCTTTGGGCGGGCTACGTGTGGTTGTGTAAGATAGGTGGCGTCTGACCTGACTTGAGCCTGGAGGCTTGTCCGCTTGAACAGCAAACAAAAATTTGCCTTCTTACTAGGCGTAATCACAATCGCCCTCATGGGGCTGTATCCGCCCTGGAAAGAAGCCGGTCCGAAGGGCCTGCCCATGCAATACGCTCCGATTTTTGCGCCGCCAACCGCGCTTGATCCGGCTAACGGATTGGAAATCGACATTGTGCGGCTGTTCGTTCAGGTCGGCGTGGCTGCCATTCTGACTGGCGGGCTGGTCGCGGCTGCCGCACCTGCTGCGCCTGCGCGGGGACAGTTTCCCAACAACCTGAATACGATTCCAATCACTCCGCCACCGGCAAACTGGCAAACGCAGTTTGACCCTTCGAAGCTCAAAGAGGAAGAAGAAGAGGATCTGGAAGAAGATAATATCGAAGTCGCCGACGGACCGAATATTATTCGATTGCCCGCCGGTAAAACTTATGGTGAATTTCTGGTCGAGTCCGACGACGATCCTGAATACTGGGAAAGTCTAAGCGCCGCCCGTGGTGTCATTAAATTGCCACCAAACAAACGCGTTCAATTAGAAATTAAAGACAAGAAAGATATCGATCTGACGTTCGTTGCAAACCTGGCGCCGTCCGCGTTGCACTCGGTCGACTTGAGTGAATCAGGGATTAAAGATGGCGATCTGGCGCACTTGCAAAAGCTGAGTGATTTGAAAGAACTCGATTTGTCCTCCACGAAGATTTCGAATGAAGCCTTGTCGTTCTTAAAGGGTTTGAGTAAGCTGGAAAAACTTTGGCTGGACGGAACGCAGGTCAATGACTCGTGTCTGGAAGAATTGCAGAATCTCAAGTCGTTGAAGAAGTTGTCTCTCAAAGATACGAAGATCACCGCTGATGGTATCAAGACTTTGGAAGAGAAACTTTCGAGCTGTAAGGTTGAGACATAACGAGTCGTGAGACTGCGTCAATGTTTTGGCTCGAGCATGTTTTGCAAAGTTGGGGCTGAGACTTAACGAAGAGTATAGGCGGGAAGTTCGGGTCTCCTGCTGCTCAAGCATTTTTAAAATTTTTGTTGAAACTTAGCGAAGCGGGGGCCGCCGAGTTGCTGTTCTGCTGTTTGAATTTGGGGTGAACTTAACGAAGGTCGTAAGATGGAGTGACGACTCTTGCTTGAGCGTGCTCGGGGTCTGTGTCGATGGATTCATACACTTCGAGGTATGACTGGCACTCTTCGGCGGGTTGGCTTTTCGTCAAAGCTTGCTTCTGGGCTTTTTGCATCGCGGCCGTGTGTGCTTGCTTGGCGAAGCCATCGGTGTTTTCGTGGTTGACGCAATCGCCTCTCATTGGGGCTAAGAGAACCATTGAGCTGAGCAACAAACCGACTACTAAACCTTTCGTACTCATGACCTTTTAAACTCCCGCATTGTGTCCTTACTTTTGTCTCAACGGGAGGTCGGAAGGTTTTAGGAGAGATTAGAGCGAACTTAGGAACCTGTCGAGTTTTGAGTGTTGACCAGTTCGCGGGCGCGTTCTGCCGCCTTGACGACGGCTTTGATCAGGGTGACCCGAATTTTGCCTTCTTCCAGCTCCATTAGTCCGTCTATCGTGCAGCCTGCCGGAGTTGTCACCATGTCTTTGAGAAGAGCCGGGTGAGACTTGGACTCAAGTACCATTTTTGCGGCGCCGTACGTTGTCTGAGCAGCAAGCAGGGTTGATGTTTCTCTAGAGATGCCCAGTTTTACACCAGCCTCTGCCAGAGATTCGATGATTACATATAGATAGGCCGGACCGCTTGCCGAAAGTGCGGTGACTCCATCCATTAATGATTCGTCTACGAAAACTGTTTCGCCGATGCATTTAAAAATTGATTCGGCGACCTTTGACTGTTCGGTAGTAACATGACTGCCGTTGCACATTCCGGTCATGCCGGCGTTGTAAATGGCTGGCGTGTTAGGCATGGCGCGGATGACGGGAATTGGCTTGCTGAGCCGTTGTTCTACATACTTTGTGGTGACAGACGCGGCAACCGATATAACTAATTGATCGGGCGTGAGAACATCTTCGAGTTCTAAAAGAACGTTGTGCATGTTCTGCGGCTTTACTGCAAGAATTATAAGATCGGCACCTTTAGCAGTTGCGCGGTTGTCTGTTGAAACCTTGATCCCTAATTTCTTGTTGACCTTTTCCACTGAAGGTTCGTGACCGACGGAGCCGATGATATCACCTGTGGTGAGACCACCTTGTTTCAGCAGTCCGGAAATCAGCGCTTCGCCGAGCTTACCTACGCCGATGACTGCTAGTTTTTTGCCTTTTAGCATTACATGCTCCTGTTCCTGTGTCTCTTAAATCGAAAAGCCAGCTACAAATAGTAGCTGGCTTTGCCAATCATGTCACTAGCGTGAGAACTAAACCGCTAGATTATTGAGCCCAAGCAGTCTTCCGAGGACGGAACACTTGTTGATAATCGCCGCCTCTGCCGCGCAGTTGCATTGTAACTGCGGTGGTCTTGAGCAGGTGCTCGGCAACTTTCTTGTCTTGAGGATGTTTGGACTGAAGCAGATGTTTCAACGGCTTCACAGCGCTAACCGCATGAGGAACGTTGAATTCGGCAGTGAACGCCTTCAATCCGTTGTTCAGATCGCGGCTTGTGATGCCACGGTAGCCAATCATCTGCGCCGGGTTAACGTCTTCGAAACCGCGGGCATTGCTGCTGGTGACGAATACGTGTTGACCAGGCGACAGCGTTATCGACTTTCCGTTAGCAACGATCTCGATTGCGCCTTTGCGGACGTCATCCAGATCGTAAACAGCCATGCCGTCTGCAAACGCCATTACAAGAGCGAGTGATTTTGCACCGACCTTGATTTGCCCGACCGGTGTGTTGATTACCGTGTCGGTTGATGGCGCGACAACCAGCGTTCCTCTGTGCAGTGTGGCAACTTTCGGTCCGCCAACGTTGGCGCTTATCGAGCCGACTAGTGGTTGACCTTTAGTTGCTTGCTGCACCGCGGATGGTGCCTCACCGGCAGCAGGATATTCCAGTTCTGCTCCGGCAGTGTCGTCACCTGAAACAGTGACGTCGCCGAAGACGCGAGCGGGAATTTGACCGTTAGACAGTTCTGTGTCGCTTATCCAACCATCTTTCTGGGCCGGAGCGAAGTTGATGGCGGATTGAGTTCCACTGAGTGCGGCTGTGAGAGTGGCGAAGTTAGTCAGTGTGTTGCTCGATGACGCTACTTCGTTGCTCGCCAATTGAATGTTGTTGGCAGGCAGCGCTGGAGCGCTCATTGATGAAGAAGCTGATGAAATCAACGGGCTGGTTGCTGGTGCGAGAAGTTGATTTGCACGATTTGATCCACTGTCAGTAGTTGGCACCGCATCTGGTTGCGAAACAATTCCGTTGATGATAGGCAAAGAATTATCTCTGGTCAGAGGAGTCGAGCTGACTGGCGGGTCGGCGTGAATCAAGACGTTACCACCCAAGAGGATGGCACTCGCTGGTTTCGTGCCTGTATCAAATACGATGTCGGCGCCGATGTTTTCCATTGTGTTGTTCGGTGCCAGAGCTGTGATGCCGTTAGCGCCAAAGAATGTTTGACCGCCACCACTTTGTGTGCCGATTACGACATTGGCGGGAGGAGTAGTGTTGGTTGGGGCGCCTGGCGTGGCTGTGGCGAAGATCCGGATTGCACCGTTGCCATTGACGCCTATACCCGGCGTGTTGGCAAAGGTCTGAATTGTAGAACCTGCACCGATCGATATAGCTGCAGTTTTCCCAGCCTTGGCGGCGGAATTCTGGAGCGTGATTTGTGCAAGCCCAGCTGCTGGGTTGGCGAGTTCTGCTACTTGGATGATACTGTTGGTGTTTGTAGCCAGAGTGCCTACCGATGTAGTCACAGTGATCGAGCCATTTTCAGTTTGTATGTTATTGAGCAGAAGTGAGCCGGCAGCGTCCAGGCTAAAGTCGCCGCCAGAGCTTGAATTGAAGACGGTCAACGGCAATTTCTTTGAGGCCGCTGCGTCGATAGCCACAATGCCTGCGCCGTTTGTATTGGCCGATAAACCAGCGCTGCTTATGACCAGGTTGTTAGCCAGGTTACCGATGTCGCCACCATCAGTCGAAAGTGTGACCAATGTTTTGGCGCTCACGATACCGCCACTAGTCACCAGGATATCGCCCCCTCCGTCTACATCAATTTCCACGACACCAGTAGCCTTCGCGCTTCCGATGCTGAAGCCGGTCGAGACGATATTGTTGCCTGTCGTGCTGACGAGTTTGATACCGGTTGGCGTCAGTATTGCAGAGTTGATTGACAATGAGCCTTCTGTTTCGAGTGTGAATTGACCTCGGGCGGTGGTGCCAATCAGGTTTAAATTAGCTACGTTAGTGTTCTCGATATACGCATTGCTGCCTCCGTTGACGGTGAGGTTGTTGGTTTCTGTTTCTACAAAACTAGCTGAAGATCCTACACTCCCACTTGACGAGGTAAACACCACATTCGATGCCAGGATTAAACCTCCACCGTTCGTGATATTTCCGGTGCTGGTAGTTAGGAACGCAGAACCTCCGCCATTACTCACATCGATATCACCGCTTACGATGATGTTTCCTTTCGATTGCGTTGTGATGTTCACACCGTTGATCGCGAAAACGTCATTGACGTTAACGGTGCTGGCGCTGAGAAGTGTGAAAGAACCAACTCTAAGTGCGGCTGCCCCGGAGTTTTGTAGGGTGAGTCCGGTTTTGCCGATGTTGACTATGTTGATTTCGGGTCCGAGTGTATCTACATTAAGATCGCGTGTGTCGACAACTATTGGCGCGTCGATTGTTCCGAGGCTGGCGTTGCCTCGTCCTACTTGTCCTGCGTTGTTATCGTCACTCAAGTTAATTACGTCTGCGACCAGAACTCCACCCGCGATTATGCCACCGACTCCGCCGT
Organism: Candidatus Obscuribacter sp.; assembly: GCA_021772095.1. GTDB lineage: Bacteria > Cyanobacteriota > Vampirovibrionia > Obscuribacterales > Obscuribacteraceae > JADYXR01. The sequence goes on from JADYXR010000197.1 coordinate 51,631, forward strand.
TTTCCGAGGACGCCAAGGTCAACGTTCCGATTCGGCCGAATGCGGATTTGATGTCGCCAAGCAGAATAATTTGACCGCTTGTTGAGGTGACAGGGTCTGTTTGCAGGTTAAATGTTTTGCCATTTCCTGCAGAGGATTCTGAGACGTTGATTACTCCGTTCGATAGAACGAAAACGTTTCCTTGAGTGTTAGCAGCAACAGTGGTTGCCTCTATGTTTAAAGGATTGCCTGTGTTTTGACCGATGTCTCCGAAACCTAATCCGAAGATACCATCCGCTTCGTTTACATCAGCCAGTGTAACTAGCGTAGCGATCAATCTGGCGGTGCCGTTGGTGCGAATTCCTCCGGTGCCTCCAGCCGCTTCTGAAGAAGTTAGACGTATTTCGGCGAGCGTACCGCTTTGTGCGGTGATTAAACCATTGTTGGCTATGGTGATGCGGCCGTCGCCATTGCCATCAGCCTGAGTCGTAACGCTGAAGATAAGCCCGTTACCGGCGGTGCCACCAGGAGTAGTGCCGTTTCCTAAGTTAACGGAGCCTATGTTGTTGACGGTAACGTTGCCTCCGCTGTTCAATATAAGCTCGTTGGCTTCGGTCAATATTCCCGTAGATTTTTTGCCACTGCCCACGCCACCAGTTCCTGTTGTGATAGTGACGGTGTCGCCTTCGATTCTGCCCGTTCCTTTTTGCAGCAGTCCTCCGACCCCAGCACTTGCGACAGCCGTGACGTCAGCTCCGGATGCATGGATTGAACCCGTGAACTGAATTGAACTGCCTGTAAATGTAAGGTCCGCGACATCTCTTTCGAAATCGACCACGCCCACTCTTGCACCTGCGGCGTTATACGTGATGGCAGCGCCCGTTGTGGTTTCAGGCTGGGCTGCGTACAACAAAACGTCTCCGGAGTTGCCGCCTGAAACAGGGTCTGCCGCGGTACTAATGGTACCGACATTGATGGCAGCCGATTTTGTTGATGCAGCGGAATTGCCCGCAATGATGGTCACAGTCCCTGAATTGCCATATAAACTCGAGGTGTCGATCGAAAGACGCGCCTCGGGGAATTTGACGAATCCGTTTGTCGTGTTTGTTGAGAAGGCTGCAAGAACGACATTGCCGCCGTTCTCTTGCTGGTTGCCTGAGTTCGGCAAGTTTGAGCTGGTATCGATCAGCGCACCGAGGTAACTGCTGCCGCTTAAATCAATGTTGCCGCCGAGCCCACCAGTGAAATTAACAGTTGCCGTCTGCCCTACGCCAATCGGGGTTCCTGGCGTTGGAAGTCCGGTGGTGTCCGTTCCCGAATTCGTCACCAGTGCGCCTGCGACCAGTGTGATGTTGGTGCTAGGTGTCGCTGTCGCCCCGGTTGAGTTATATGTGCTGATGAACGCATTGCCGGTTGCGGTGATGTTGCCGGCTGCAAGGATTGTTATGTCTTCGCGGGCAATTACGGCACCATTAATGACGATATCGCCCGTGGTATTAACAAAGGTCGGATCGCCTGTGAGGCAGTTGTCGCCGAGTGTGAGCGTTCCACCTGAAGTGAATATGTGAGCTGCCAGACCGGTGGTATTCAGCTCTCCTGTGATTTCATCGACATTGGTCGTAATAGTTCCGCCGCCGCCGTAGACGTTTAAGTTCTTCGAATCATATGTGCCACCAGTCATGGTGGTGTCGTTCAAATCGGTGTATGCCAGGTCGCGAACATTGATGTCGCCTTGAAGCGCGTTGAAACTGCCGCCGACGCCGTTGATTGTGAGATCAGAAGCCAGTTGCGAGGCTGCGATGTTCAAATTGCCATCGGATGCGGTCAAGGCACCGCTGTTGTTCAAATTGCCATTGCCGGCGAAGATGTTGAGATCGCCGCTTTGTGCGGTGATGCTTCCGGAGTTATTAACGCCACCATATGCGGAGGCAGTGGTGAGGGCACCGCTGCTGGTGATCGTTCCTGCGTTGTTGAAATTATTTTCGGCAACCAGAGTCAAATCGACGTTCTTGACTGTGCCCTTCAAGTCTTGAAGGAACGAACCGTTCAGATCGGTCGAGATGCTGCCGCCGTTGTTGATATCGTCAGCCGAGATGACGCCGCCTCTTACCTTGTTGTCTGTGGACAATGCATAAATAGATCCAAGGTTGGTCAGATCGCCCGACAAATTGATGGACTTGTTATTGGCGAAATTGTTGACTGCTGAAACGCTTTGAGGAATTACCAGGTCATTGACATGACGTGCCGCAGAGTTGAGCGAGAAAGAGCCACCGCTAGCGGTGCCTTCGGAGCTTACGTTAAGCGACTGAGGACTTTGAGTCAGCACCTGTTGAATCGCTACATATTGGGCGGCAGTGACTTGATCGCCGGCTGCGAATGTTTGTTGATTGCCGCCTGCATTGATGGTGACGCTTTCGACGCCTCGGAAGATTTTGGAACCGAGTTCGATGTTTCTTACTGATGAGGAGAGGTCCAAATCGAGTCTGCGTGAATCGAGACCGGTGGTATTTCTTTGAACGTGGTTGTTAAAGGCTTGCGTGAAGCCATTTGGAACTTGATTGAAACTGGCTCCCCGTCCGCTGTTTCGGCTGCCCGCGTTGAAATCTTTCCATCCTCGAACTGCGTCATCGCTGTTGGCCGCGAAGCATGGGCTCATGGAAAATAGCAGGCAGGTTCCGGTAGTTATCCTTATGAAGTCCTTGTTTAGCAGAAGGCTATGCGCCATAGCCGGTCTTGCTGGTTTAATCGCCATATAAAATCCACTCTTGGTAGTTCAATCACTAAGTAGTCAAGCTAAATCAGACAAGCCACATGCCCGTTTTTCAACGACTGCGGTTCGCCCGTCGGGATTCAGTTTGAATGGTTACCTGCTGCTGACTTCTTGTGTTGGGAAGTCCAACGCAAAGCCAGTCACGGCTAACCGTCAGGTTTACCTTAACTGGCAGATCGTATCCGAAATTTAGTTAATGTGTCTACTGATCGAGGATGAATTCCCAATTTTGCCGCGAAATGAAAGTCTGGCGAAGATAGCGCGACGGATTGAGACCGCACACTGCTACATGCGACACTGCGATATTTCGATGCGTGAAATTTGAATACCAAAACTTTATAAGGCATCAACACGTTATTCAGTTGTTGGCATCTACAAACGCATTTTCGTTTCGTTCTGAAGCAGCCAAACATTTGTCGACGTTCGAAACGAATTTTTCAAAATCAGTTGTTCATGGTCAGAACAATTTTTCCTGTTGATTTTCTGCTCTCAAGCATTTCATGAGCTTTGGCTGCGTCTTCGAGCGGAAACTCTTTATACACACTCAACTTCAACCAGCCTTCTCTTATCGCTGAAGTGACATCGTTTGCACGCATTAACAGCTCGTCTCTATCGAGTAGATAGTTGAACAGAGTGCCACCACAAACGCTGACTGATTTTTGTTGGAAAAGATTTGGGCTGACTGGTTCGGCGCGGCCGCTGGCGGAACCGAAGATTACGACGGTGCCTCTGAGCGCCACCGCTTCTAAATCGCCAGGGAAAGTGTCTTTGCCGACGCCATCGATTATCAACTCCGCGCCACTATCTGCGGTGATGCGTTTTACTTCAGTGACAAAATCTTGGCTCGAATAATTGATCACGTGGTCACAACCAGCTTCCGTTGCCAGTTTCGCTTTTTCAGCAGTGGAAACGGTTCCGATAACTTGGGCGCCTAAATGCTTCGCCCATTGGCATAGCAAGAGTCCCATGCCGCCGGCTGCGGCGTGAATCAAAACCGTCATGTTTGGTTTTGGCTTCTTATATTCATTAATCAGATAGTGCGCGGTCATTCCCTGGAGCGGGAAGGCGGCGCCTTCGGCGAATGACATCGATTCGGGCAGCGGAACCAACTTGGCAGCGTCCACGATGGCAGCTTCGGCGTACGCGCCGGGCTGACCGGTGTACGCGACGCGGTCGCCGACTTTGACTTCAGTGACGTCGGCGGCGATTGCTTCGACCACTCCCGACGCTTCTAAGCCCGGTGTGGTGGGCAATTCGGTAGGATAATCACCGCGCCGGCGATAGATGTCGATGAAATTGAGCCCGGCTGCATGAATGCGGACGCGCGCCTGTCCCGGTCCGGGAGGCGGCAGTGTGATTTTTTGCACTTGCAGAACTTCTGGTCCGCCAAACTGCTCAATTCGAATGGCGCGTACTTCGACTGTATTATCGGTCACCTTGCACTCCTTTTGGTCGAACATTGTTCGCTTCTGGCAATAGTGATCTTAAGCTGTTGATTGCGTGGAATAGTTTTGAGTAATGCCAAAAGTTAACAAAGCAAATATTCGACTGGCGATCCAGATGGTAATTCTTCTGGCCGTCGTGCTCTTCAGCTACTCGCCGTCGCTGGATAGTTTTTTCGTTGCTGACGACATCTGGCAAGTCAATTTTGCTCACAAGGTTTTTGAAGGTCGAACTGAACTAATCTGGCGCAATTTCACGAGTAACTATCTCCAGCTTCCGAGCTTTGATTTTTATCGACCGTTGCTCGGATTCACATTTTTGTTTGACTATTTTTTCTACGGAACGAATGCAGTCGGATATCACGTTACGAGCGTGATGCTCTATTTAAGCGCGGTTGCGTTGATTTTCATTCTAGTAAGAGTGATGACTCGAACGTGGCCGGACTTCAATTCTTCGTGGGCTGCGTTTTTCTCTGCGTTGTTGTTTGCGGTGACACCTCTTCACGTAGAGGATGTGTCGTGGATTTCCGGTCGCGCGGATTTGCTGGCGGCGCCGTTTTACTTGATTGCGTTTATCTTGTTTGTGAAAAGTCACCAGAGTGGTGGCAATCGTCGGTTGTACTTTTTCTCGCTGGTTAGTTTTGGACTCGCGCTTTTGAGTAAGGAAATTTCGGTTGGGCTTCCGGCGATTGTGGCGGCTTATGCGTTTATTTGGCCGGAGGAAGAAAAGTTCGGTGAACCGCTGGCGAAGTCAAAAACGGTAGCGAAGAAAGTTGAGAATAAAGAAACTGCGGTTGAAACTCAGAAGGAAGTTGAAGATGAAACTGCAACAGCGAGCGCGGAAAAAGGCGTTAAGAAGCCTGTAGGGAGTGCTGTCAGCGCCAGGCAAGCGGCGCATTACGAGCGCGCTATAAAGAAAGGGAAGAAGAAAAGTAAGAAGAAACCTGGTGGTGCGACTACAGCAAAAGACGCTAGTGCTTCGAGCGAAAGTGCGGGATCTGGTGAAACCACTGGTGGTGCCAGTAGCGGTTCTGGCGAGGATGGGAGTGCTGGTACGAGTGCTAGTACGAGTGCTAGTACTGGTTCGAGTAAAGGTTCGAGTACTGGTTCGAGAACAGGTTCGAGTACAGGTTCGAGCACTGGTTCAAGTACTGGCTCAGGTCCTGGTGCGAGCGCGAGTGCTGGTGCGGGTGAAACCAAGGCGGGGAAAACGAATGTCACCGGTTCGTCTGGAGCTTCGGACGAAGCGGTCTCATCTGTCGGCGATACAGTCGGTGAACGATGGACGTTGATGCGTCGTTTCAAATTGGCTTTCAAAGTGACCTGGCCGTTCGGAATAATTGGAGTCGTATATTTACTGATAAGACTCAAAGTTTTAGGTACGTTCATCGGTGGTTATGGCGGCATGATGGGCGGCGCGCTCGATCGCCATCTGCTATTGCGATGGTTTGATCCGGTCAATTTATATCGCATTCTGTTGCCGTTTCCAGCAAGCATCAGTCCCGGTCAGACTCCGCAATGGATTCTCCTGATATGTTTAGTCACTTGCATTTGCATCATCCTGATTCGCTTAATGGCGCAAGCGCGTCCATTCTCATGGCTGCTCTTTCTGTGCATATGGATGACGAGTGCGGTTCTGCCATTGGCAAAACTGTGGGGCATTGGTCTGGAGCTAGAGACTAGTCGCCTACTTTTCTTTTACACGATGGGCTATTCGATACTATGGCCGGTGCTGCTGTTTTATCCGCCAAAGGCTGACGCGAAATATAGACTGCCTGCGGAAGCTAATCGAAACCTGGGAATCGTCAGCGCCGGCATCTTCTTAGTGATGACGGTTACGATGACTTGGGCGACGTTCAAAACCAACAACTTCTGGTATACTGCCGGCCACGAACTCAAAAAAATATGGCGTGATACCGTTCACATTGCCGAAGGATTGAACGGAAACGAGAAGGCGATGATTCTCGGCATACCCAAGGATTACAAAGGCGCACACGTCAATTTCAACGGGTCGACTTTTCACCATATGCTTCGACCGCCGTTCACAACGACTGATTTGTCGAAGCGAGTTCTGACCTTTGAGCCGTTTATCATTGGTCCATTCGAAGTGGTCAACAGTCATCGATTCAAGGCGCTGTTGAACTCGCCTGGCGTCAAAGGGCCGTTTGTTTGGGACAGGCACGAAGCGAAGTTCACACCGATTGCATTCGGCGGAATGAGAAATCTGCCGGAGTCTTTGGCGTTACCGTTCCGCACCACTGATGATGCGCTCGTCGGCAAGAACGTGTGGAAATATCACGGCAAGGGCACGACGGAACTCAGAGGAAACGGCATGGTCATGCACCATACCGATGACGGCGCAGCGCTTCAGATCGACAAATTGGATATCTCGCCTCTGGAATACGACTTTATCGAGTTCACCATCAGCGGTGCCCTGACGCAAAAGGATATGCGTATGCTTGTGCCGATGGCGGTCGGATGGAATTCCATGTCGGTGAAGAAAGACCGCTTCGAAAACTGGTCTGTACTGGCTCTTAACGTTCCGAAGCTGAAAGAGAAAAATCAATTCAGACTGCAACTCTCGCACTTCTGGCAGTTCTTTTCTGCTGGAACAATCAGATCGTTCGTAATCCGTTTATTCGAATCGGACACCATCGAAGTGAGCGATGTGCGCTTACTCAAGGGCGACAAATTGCTGCCGTTTGCGGGCGTAAAAGACCTTGAACCGCTCAATTCCGGTGAATATGTAATCAACGACGATCCCTTGATGTTCTTGTTTGACGGAACGAAAATTCCGAATGCTAGTTCGGTCGAAATTGAAATCACAAAACCAAACTTTTTCTTCGACAACTATTTGATGGGCACCAAAGAGTCCGCAGTCGCGCACACCCTGGGCGTCAACCTCGTCAGAGGCGCGACCATACTCAAGCCTGAACTCTTTAACGAACCAGCGTATTACGAGATTCGAGTACGTTGCCTCGATGCGCAGAAGCAACCCGTGGGCGTCTGGTCAGAAGCCGTCAGTGTTGTGAAAATGGGCGATGGTCTGGATACCTACCTTTTCTAATGGCAGGCTCGGCGAGTCAAAATTTTTCGTGTCCCATATATGGGACAGAAAAGACCAGTTTTGTCCCACATATGGGACAAGGCTCCTGAACCGTTCCGTCAAATACAAAAAACGGAGAGCGGTTTTGCCCGCCCTCCGTTTTGTTTAACGGATCAATTGAGAACGATGATTAGCGCATCGCTGTGATAATGCTTACCGCATCGCTGTGATTTGGCTTCTTACATGCTGTTGGAACTCTTCTTTGCTTTGTGAAAGGTAGAGAATAACTGCCTGTGTTTTGGTCATCTTAGCGGCGATCTTAGCTGCGGTTGGTTCTTTCGAAGCCATCAGGTTTCGAAGAACTGGAACGCAATCGATGGCTGAATTCATGGAGAATTCTGATGTGAATACGCTGCCACCGCGGGCGGTTTTTGCGGTATTCAATCCTCGGTGGAGGATCAGTTCAGCGAGGTTTGCATCTGCGTAAGATTGCTTCTCGTTGGCGCAAACCATCGCATGGCGTCCCGGGCTCAGAGCCAAGGTTTGACCGTGGAAGGAGAGCGAGATTGCTTGCTTCTTCGCGTCGTGGAGATCGTAGACCGAGGTTCCGTGAGGACCGGCGACTACGAGAACGACTGAATCGGCGGCGATCGCGATGTTCGTATGCGGAGTGCTGACGGTCAGGTTGCGAGTTGGCGCAAAGACCGCGGAGCCGCTGCTCATCGTGTGTGTGGAAGCAACCGTGTTGCCTGCTGGTTTAACTGCATTCGGCAGATGGTCAGAGACGAGAGTCGCGTCCAGGGCGAGAGCAAATTCGTTGCCGGAATCGTCACCATAGATAGATGCGAGTGCATCAGCTGCAGTGCCGGAGAGGCCGGCGCGCGATTCAAGCAAAGCGGTCGATGACGTTTCGACTGGTGCCAGGTTCGACAATGTCGTCGTCAGTTCTGAAACGGTCGCGCCTTGTCCGAATGAACTCGACAGAATGTCGGCTCCGACTGAAGTCATTGCAAGGCTAGAGCTCGAATTGGCTGGCGACGCAGCGAGACCAGTTGAAAGGCTCATTGCGTTAATTGTCGAGCCGATTCTAGATTCACTTCCGGTTACCGCTCTGGTGGGAACCTTGTCCCATGGTGGGTCAGCCGTGATGGTGACGTTAGACCCGACATGGATGGACTTCTTCTTCAATTTGTCAGCCAAGCTGAAGACCAGGTCGCGTCCAAGAGCATTCAAAGTGATATTGGTTTCTTTCTTCGTATCGATGCCCTTCTTGCCCAAGACAACTCTTCCGCCGCCAGTTTCATTGACAGTGACATTCTTAGGCGCCTTCTTGTTCTTCTCCGGGTACGGAGGGACAGGCAAAGCACCAATAGCGATGAAGACTTCACCGACACCGGCGGTGGTGCCGGATGCCTTAATGTTGGCACCATCGTCGATGACGATTTTGCCGGTCTTTTTGCCGATGTCGAGGTTTTGCAAGATGATGTCGCCTTCGGTCGTGGTGAGGCTAGCACCGGCTGCGACTGTGAATGTGCCGATTCCGGTCTGGACGATGGAAATATCGCCACCACCGGTTGTGACATCGTTGACGGTTACTGGTCCAACAGCGATTAAATCAACTTCGGTAGCTGCTGAAACATCGAGTACATTGACGCCACCAGTTGCGGTGCTCTGAACATATACACCGCCGCCGCTGGCTGAGAAAACTAATTCACTCGAGTTGGTTACGAAGCGGTTGTTCTCATCCGTTCCGATGCTACCTGCGGTGGATGTCAGTGACAGTCCCAGTGGTGCGGAAATTGTGCCCGTCAAATCGGAGTTGGTGATGTCGTCCGCGGAGGTCAGCGTCAGCGATTGGGTGTTGATGTTGCCTGCGATAACGAATGTGTCGCCGGCGTCAATCTCGACGCTTGTGGTCGCATTGATGGTACTGGTGTTGGCGAGAATTACATCACCGAGTGTGCTGGTCAATGTGACAACCGGTGAGGTCAACGTCAAATTGTTGATGACGATATCAGCGCCACCGTTGGCGGTGAGCGATAGTGACGAATAAGTGGTGATCGGTCCGTTGAGAACGATTGCTGTACCACCGACTCCAGCGGAGCCTGTCAGTGAAAGATTCGCTACATCAGTGATTCCGCCAAGCGGTGTAGTGATGACACCGCTTGCTACGACGTTGAGAGTGAGGGTGTTGTTTGGACTCGACAAAGTGCCTAATTGCAGATTGCCTCCATCGGAAATATCAATGACTCCGTCGCCAGAAGCATTGAGCACATTCACAGTGGTATCCAGGAATGCTCCGCCCTGACCAACTTCAACGGTCAGTGTATTGGCGTTTACGCCGTTACCGATCGAGTGCAAGATGTTGTCTGAGGCACCCAGACCACCTCTTAACGTAACGTTGTTAGCAGAGACAATGTTCTGGAAGATCAAGCTGCCAGAGGCAAGCGTCGTTGACGTGAAGGTGCCGCCGCTGGCAGTGCCGTTCGACACATTCATGTTGCCGCCCGTGATGTTCGGAACAGCGACAGCGAGATGAACGTTGCCGTCGGTGACTGAGCCGGTTGTATCGATGATACCGGTGTTCAAATTGCCTTCTGCGATGATGGTCACATTGCCTGCGGTATCACCTGTGGTGATGATGTCGTTCAGTGTTATCGCGCCGGAACCGATTGTTGTTCCTGCTGTGGCAACCGCGAGGAGATTGCCGCCATCACCGCCGCTTGAGCTCAAGATGATGTCGGTATTGCCGAGGTTGATGCTGCCGCCGCTGGCCGATTGATTGTTAGGCACGAAAACGAATTGCGCACCAGTTGTGATTTGTCCACCGGTTGAAGGGGTGAAATCGTAACCTGCAACCAGTGTGAGGGTTCCGGCGTCGCCAGCATCTGAGAGATCGATGGAGGTCGCACCACCGGTGATATTGATACTTCCGCTTGCCAGAATGGCAAGGTCTTGTCCGTTGAAGACCATGCTGCCAGTTAGGTTAACATCGCCCTGACTGTTGGCGATGGTGAAGAAGTCGTTGTTGAAGGTCAGTGGATTGCCAGTGATTGTGCCCTGTTGATTGAGGGAGTTAGACACGATGGTGACTGAATCTGCACCGACTACATTGGCGCCGGCCGCGATGATTACAGATGCACCAGGTGCAGCAATGGCGGTCAGAGTGGCAGGACCGAAGAAGTTGGTTGCGCCTGTGAAAGTGAGATCACCGAACGAAGCAGTGATCTCGATTTCATCACCAGTCATTGTTCCGCCTGCGCCGCCGTTGATGGTCAGACCGGAACCTGCTTGGCTCTGGATGCTGAGAGTATCACCAGCGGTTAAGTCGTTGGCGTTGGTCAAAACATTGGTGGTTATATCGAGGTCACCGGCAGCTGTAATGTCACCGGTCGTGGTGATTGGTCCATTCGACGTCAACGTGATGTCGTCGCCTGTGGTCACTCCCCAGTTCAGTAATCCAGTTCCTTGAATGTTGATGTAAATGTCGCCCGTCGCAGTCGCGGTGAGAGAAACAGGACTGGCGCCGTTATTGATTTGGATGAAATCGGAGGATGCGCCGATGTCTCCACCGAGTGCGGCGAAGTTGATGGTGTCCGCATCGATGAATCCTGTGCCATGTGCGATTCCGTTGCCCGCTGTCACGTTGAGTGATGTGGCGACGATGTTATTGAGGATTATATTGTTGGCTTCATTTATAACGATTGAACCCGTTGTGTTAGCAGTAAACGAATTCACGTCGGTAGTGACGTTGACGGCCCCTGTGCCGGTCGTGATTGCGAGCTGACCCGCCGAGACAAGCGTGCCGCCGCTGACAGTACCGGTGCCACTAGTGGTCAGGGTGATGCCACCATTGGCGGTTAACGATCCGGTCACAGTGATATCGTCTCCGGTCGCATTGAGATTGAATGTGCCGGCGGTACCGAGGACGGTTACGTCATCAGTTTCAGTGATAGTCACGATTCCACTGGTCGCGACCGACAGTTGATTGACGTTGGTGTTGAGCGTTACTGCGCCAGTCCCGGCAGCGATGGCCAGAGTTCCACCCGACACGGTCGAAGTGCCGGTAATGGTGTTAGCGCCGGTCACGGACAGGTTGACACCAGTCGTTCCGGTTACCGCACCATTGATGGCAATGGCGCCGCCGGTTGAACTCAAGCTCACCAACGATGAGGAGAGCGAGCCGGTATTAGTCACGGTGACGTCACCACCGTTAGTGCTGGTGAATGAGATGGTGCCGTTAGGACCAGCCGCTTGCGCCTGGAATTGACCAGCTGCCGTTCCGATCAGTATGTCTCCAACTCCACTGGTGACGATGACATTGCCGCCATTGCCGCCGGAGACACCATTGGCAAGGAGGGAGATGTTGCCTGTGCCCGTGATGTTGTTTCCTTGCAGTATAATCGCGCCGCCACTGCGAGCGGTGGCGCTTGTGGTGCCGCCGTTGGCGTTCAACGTGCTGGTTCCGGAGAGAGTCAAATCACCATTAGATGCCAAAACTGAAATCGTTCCGCCGTTGCCTTCAGTGGCGTTGACGTTAAGCGATGAGGCGATGTCGATTCCACCTGTTCCGCTGTTGGTGGCGAGAATCGCGCCGCCGTTGCCGGAGGTAGAACCGCCGGCTGCGTTGAGAGAGGCTACCTGATTCAGGTCCAATACACTGCCCAGCACCAGGGTTTCTGCACTTGCAGTGCTGATGTTGATCGTTCCGCCGGCGCCGAGTACATTTCCGCTAACATTGAGATCTTCCAGCTGAACGTTGGCTCCGGAACGGGCGGTGATGTTGCCGCCGCGGACCGTCAGGTCGTTTGCAAAGATGTCGGAGTTTCTCAGCGCGCCACCAGTGACGGTGCCGGCTGTGATTGCGGCAGTCGCTTTGGCTAAAGTGACGTTGCCGTTGAAAGCTGAGGTATTGAGCGATATAGAGCCGGTTCCTGCAGCGCCGCCGGAGATGTTGATGTCGCCGTTGATTGCAATACCGGCAAAGCCGTTGTTTTTAGCGCCGACGATTGTAATGTTGCCATTGCTGCCGGCGCCGCTGCCGCTGGCATTGATGTCGGTGGTGACATTTGTGAAGACCTCGCCGGTTCCATCGCTGCCGAACTGCGAGAAGAGCGTGATGTTACCTGCGTCACCACCAGCGAAGGTGCTGTTGGCAGTCAACGCAGCTAGACTGGTGGAATCGAAATCAATTCTGCCGCCGGTTGCCGACGCACCTGTGATGGTGACTGAAGTTGCGTTCTGCGTAAAGGTGGCTCCTGCGAAAATGCCAATGTTGCCAGCATCTCCAGTGTTGGAATTGCTTGAGATAGTCAGACCGGGAGTAGACCCGAAGATGTCGATGCCTGAGACCATCAGGATTCCGCCTGGAGCGACAACGCTGCCGTCGAGTCGGATGAATCCACCCGCAGTCAGAGCGGTATTGTTTGCGGTGATTGCGCCAACCCCTATGGCCAACCCTGTCGAAACTCTGACGCTTGAATTTGTTCCAGTCAAACTACCGAGTTCAGCAAAACCATTGGTCGAGATATTGATCGAACCGCCGGTCCCTGTTGTGATGTTACCGGTGAAGATGTTGCCGCCCGTATTGGTACCGGTTGTTGTGAAGTCACCAGCAGTGATGGCAGCGTTGGTTTTCGATAACACTACACTTGGTGTGGTATCAGGAGTGGAGGCTGCGATGAAGACATTGCCTCCGCCACCGGAGCCACCGGCTGTGTTGATGGACGCTACATTAAGTGCATTGTCTGCTGCGTTGCCTGCGACGATAGTTACGTTGCCGTTGACTCCGGCTCCAGTTCCACCGGTTGTGATAGCGGTTGTGCCATCGGTGAAGACTTGGCCTGTAAGGTCGCTGCCCAGGAAAGCAATGAGGTTGAGGTCGCCACCGGAGCCGTTAGCCGCAGTGCTTCTCGTGTTGATAGTCACGACGTCAGTCGCGTCGAAATCGATTTGACCGCCGGTTGCAGAGGCGCCCGTCACTGTGACGGATGTTCCATTCTGAGTGAAGGCCGCTCCTGTGATGATGCTCAAGTCGCCGGCATTGGTGGTCGTCGATTCAGTCGTCAACTCTACGCCGATTGCATTGGCGAATACGTTTCTGCCAGCCACGAGCAAAATGCCGCCAGGTGCGGTTATGTCGTTGCTTATGATGATATCGCTGAGCGCAGTCGCCACAACGCTACCTGATGCTAGAACGGAGTTAGTTAGAGCCACATCGACTCCAGCAGCCAATCTAACATTACCAGAAATAATTTGGTTGACATTGATCGTGCCACCACCGGTGATGTTGAGTATACCGTTGGCTCCTTGAAGGAAAGTCGAGCCGATCACGTCGGTTCCGGCAGTAATGTCGACTGTGCCTGCGTTAGTGGCACCGAGGAGGGTGAAGGTTCCCGAGTTGATAGTGAGAACCGACAAGGCGCCTGCTGTCAAAGCACCGGCTTGAACTGCCAGACCGCCATTGAGTGTGATGTCGGCTCCGTTGTTGACGGTGACATTGTCGATGAACAAATCAGCTGCGGTCGTGGCGCCGTTTTTAAATGCACTTGAACCGACTGAAGCATCGTTCTTTTGAATAACAACAGTTCCTACCGTGTTCGGTGTGGCAGTTGCGGCAAAAACATCACCAGTACCTGCCAGACCGCCCGTGGTGTTGACCGTGCCTCTGATGCCGATTCCGGCGCCGGAGTTCGCCCCAGCGATTGCGGTGAAGTTGCCGTTGGCACCATTGCCGCTGCCGCCTGTCAAGATCTGCGATGTGACTGGATCGGTGAAGATGATTCCGGTATTAGCTAAACCTACCCCGTCGAACGCAATCATCGTAATGTCGCCACCGACGCCATTACTTAACGTACTTCTTGCGTCGATTGTGTTTAACGCAACAAAGTCGAAGTCAATGTTGCCGCCCAGTGTTGAACCACCCGTAACAGTGACTGTTGTCGCATTCTGTGTGAACGCTGCTCCTGCAATGATTGTGATGTCGCCTGCATTCGCTATGTTGCTGCTTGTTCTCAAGTCAACACCGGTGGAGTTAGGAGTGATGTCGCGACCGGCTACGAGGAGTATGCCACCAGGCGCGGTGATAACGTTATCGAGATCGATGAATCCACCAGCAACGCCTGAGAATGAGGTGTTAGATTGAATCGGTCCACCGAGAAACAGGTCTGTTCCTGCTGCAAGGAAAATTCTGCCTGATGTGATTTGAGCTACTTGGACTAAGCCACCAGCATTGATGGTCAGTGTTGAAGTCGCGTTGACGCCTTGCAAGATGTTACCTGCAAAAACATTGTTGCCTGCCGTGACCAGCACTGTTCCTGCGTTTGTGCTGGTGAATGTTGTGTCACCAACAGAGGTGATAGTCAGTACGGAATTGATTCCACCCGTCAGACTCTCTGCGATTACGTCACCACCAGATCTCAGCGTGATGTCAGCGCCGCTTGCGACGGTGACATCGTCGATGAATAAGTTTGAGGCAGTTACCGCACCACCGCGGAAGTCTCCCGCCGTGATCGATGGATTGCTCTTCTGTAGGACGACGTTGGTCGTTGTGACTGGCGTTGCTGTCGCCACGTGAACATCACCCGTGGTGATGTCGCCGCCGGTCGTGATGAGCCCTCCTCTGATGCCAATGCCGTCACCACCAGCTGCGGCTGCAATGGCCGTGAAGTTGCCGTTGGCACCTGTGCCGTTGCCGCCCGTTCTGATCAAAGTATTGTCGGGGTCGGTGAATACAAAACCTGTACCGTCGGTTCCATTGAAGGCGATCATTGTAATGTTACCGCCAGAGCCATTCGCGGCAGTGCTCCTGGCGTTGATGTTGTTGATGGCGTTGAAGTCGAAATCGACGAATCCACCGGTCGTTGAGGCGCCGGTGATTGTCACGGTGCCTGCGTTTTGACTGAATGCCGCGCCTGCGATGATGCTGATGTCGCCCGCATCGGTCGTGTTCGAGAACGTAGACAGGTCGATTACACCATCGACAGCAGCTCGTATGTTTCTGCTCGCGACCAGAAGGATGCCACCAGGAGTGGTGATGTTGTCGTTGAGATTAATATCCAGATTTGAAACAGCAGACAAACTGGTTCCGGTGATTGCTCCAAGCAGATCGATATTTCCTGCAGAAACGTTGATGACGCCCGATGTGATTGTGCCAAGCGTAGCCTGGTTTGCAGCCGTCAAAGTAACGGTCCCCGCTGCGCCCTGGTTGATGGAACTGATGGTCAAAGCTCCACCGGAATTGATTGTTGCAGTGCCGAGTGTAATCGTGTTGATGTTGATGTCGTTGCCGGCTGAAGAAGTCATCGTCAGGACAGAATTGGCACCACCACTCAAATTGTTAGTCGTGATCGGACCACCGAAGATCGAGATGTCTGCGCCGTTGTTGACAGTCAGGTTACCAGCGATGGTAACGTTGGCTGTAAGCGGTGCTCCGCCCAGGAAGCTTCCCGTCTGTTGCGCGGTTGTCTTGCTGAATTGAACTGCTGGAGCCGCGTCCGGAGTCGAGTTGCTGATTACGATGTTGCCTGTATTGAGCGCACCGCCCGTGGTGTTGATTGATCCTATGTTTATTCCAACCGAAGCTGTCGCATGTCCTGCTACAACAGTGACATCACCATTTGCCCCGCCTGCATTTCCGCCTGTAAGTATCGTCGTAGTCGCGTCCAAATCAACTATTCCGAAATCAGACGAACCCGTAAATGCGATCAGATTTACGTCGCCACCCGAGGCAACGCCGGAAGTGCTGGAAGTGTTGATAGTCGTGAGGTTGCTATTGTTAAAGAAGATGCCGCCACCAGTTGTGGATGCACCCGTGACGGTTACGGTCGTCGCGTCTGGAGTGAAGGCTGCACCCGTCACGATCGACACGTCGCCTGAAGAACCGCTGCCAGATGAACTAATCGATAGTCCTGCGACGTTAGTGAAGATATCTGCGCCGCTGACCAGGAGAATTCCTGCTCTGCCAGTCAGGCTGCCGTTGAGGCTCATAGAATCATTTGTCACCAGAGAGATGCTTCCAGTTCCGGCGTTTACTGTATTCGCGAAGAGGAAATCACCGCTGCTGACATTGATTGCGCCTTGAGTAGACGTGAGCGTTCCACCCAGGGTCAGGAAGTTACCTGCTTGAATCGTGATGTTATTTCGTGAGGTGATTGCCCCGGTTTCCATATCGGCATCTTGCAAGGTTCCGCCGACGAAACTATTTGTATAAGTAGCATTGGCGCGAGTGATTACTTCATTGGCTGAGGTGTTTGGTGTTGCTGTTGCTAGAACGACATTGCCATTTGCTCCGGTACCGCCGGTGGTGTTGACGCTTCCGAAGATGCCCATTCCGAAGCCGCTGGTTCTGCCTGCAATTGCGGTGAAATCTCCGTTAGCGCCGGTGCCGCTTCCGCCGGTCGTCACTGCTGTGGTGACGTCTGTGCTGACAAAACCGGAGTTTGCCGAACCGAAGAATGCAACCAGTGTGATGTCGCCACCCGCTCCGTTAACCGCTGTGCTTCTCGAAGTGAGAGAGGTAACAGGAGCGAAGTCGAAATCAATTGCTCCACCTGTTGCACTGGCGCCTGTGATGGTTATCGTTGCCGCGTTTTGCGAGAATGCCGCACCGGCGATCATGACGATGTCACCGGCAGAACTTGATGCTGACGCTGTAGATATAAGAGGAATGGTGGCCAGCGAGAAGATACTCAAGCCGGATACGATTGTGATTCCGCCTGGCCCGACCAGTGAGCCGCTCAAGGAGACGTCATCCAGTGAAGTGACGGACATGCTTGATGCAGTCACTCCCAATAGATCTACCTGACCGGCAGCGTTGACCGTGGCTGTGCCTGTCGCGGTAATCGTTCCGAGTTGAGCCCCCGTGCCGGAGATATTTGTACCGGCGTTGACCAAAACGTTTCCGCCGCTGTTAATCGCGTCGGTGCTGACGTTTTGACCAGTGGTGATTGTGACACTACCTGTTGCCGCTATAGCATTCGTGACAGCGCTGGCACCGGCAGTGATCGACACCGCGCCACCGCTGGTGATGCTGGTCGTGTCGGTGGCTGTCAATGAATTGATAGTCACACTTCCTGTGCTATTGAGCGCGGATGTGTTGATGAAAAGGCTGGAGTTGAGCGTTGTTGTACCGCCGGCCGTCACATTGCCGATCGTGATTGCGCCTGGATCGATTGGTGCCGCGCCCACTCCGAATCCGCCGGAAAGAATCGCGCCTGTTGCGTGATCGATTCTGACTTCAGACCCGCCTGTAATCACAGGAGTGAAACTGTTGAGCGAAATGTTGCCGGTTCCGACTGTTGAGTTGGTGCCGCGGGCGTTGATAGCCCCTGCGATGTCTATCGCTCGCGCGATTACCGTAATGTTGCCGTTGTTACCGCCTAGACCTGTGGAACTGCCCTGCGCGGTTACTGTAGAGGTGCCCAGAAACACATCGCCGAAATCCCCGGTGGTGGTATCAGAGAACGAAATCATTTGTATGATGCCGGCGTTGGTCGTGCCGTTCGACGAGATTGTCGCTCCACCAACACCAGTCATGTAAATGCCGCCGCCGTCAGCGTCGCCGCCAAGGATCCAATCCTGACCGAGGTGCGTAGGATCGGTGTCGTCTTCAAAATCGGCGCCTGCTACCATCAACAAACTGCCGCCTGCGCCGGCAGCATTAGCGGTGCTGATCAAAACACCCGGATCGATCAATATATTGCCGCCGGCAATCAACGCCAGCGGTCCGCCGTTGATTGTGGTGATGTTAGAGGTGACTTCGATGTCGAACAGGTTGGTGATCGAAGGGTCGCCTGTGGTAACGATTTCGCCGAGTCTGAGGCTGCTAGATTTCGCCGCAACGTGCGCTTCGCCTGCGTGCAAATTGACCAGGCCGGTCAGATTGTTGACGTTGACATCGGTGTTGCCTTCGGCGCCATTGATGTTGAATTCTCTGGAGAGCCAGTCGCCACCAGTAATTGTTGTGGCTGGTTTGCCCGACGCTGCCGGGTCTCGGAAGTTGATTTTGCCATTGAGCGCACTTACTGTTCCGTTTTCATTATTGAAAGTAATGGAACCGGATGTGGTGCCATCCAATGATGGAGAAACAACATTGACGTTGCCATTGCTAGCAGTCATCGAGCCGGAGTTCGAAATAGAAGGTGCGTCGAGAATCAAGTTGTTCTGCGCAATTACGCTGGCTGACGAAGCGCGACCTTTAGCATCGCCGTTGATCAATTGATTGCCTGCCGATAGTTCCAGGTCGCCGGAACTTTCGATTGTGCCCTGGTTCGAAAGTGTGTCGTCGGCGCGGAGTCGCAGGTCGACGTTCGACGCCAGATCGGATCCGAGCGATGAGTTTGCAACCGACGAAATCAAACCGCCTTCTGCGTTGGTCAAATTGTTGGTGACGATATTGGCTTTGGTTGCGCCGTCTCTGTTTGCAATCGCGTAAATGGAACCGTAGTTGGTGACATCGCCTTTCAACTTCACATCGGAATGTTTAGAGAAATTCCCGATTGCTGCCACTTGCTCAGGAATAACAAGCGAAGACAGTTTCAAATTGTCGCCGCTGGCGGTGAGCGTTTCGAAGTTCAAATCACCGCCCGATGCTCTGCCCTTATCATCAAGAACCAGCGTCTGACCGCCGTTCATCGCTTGAAGAATGGAAGCGTATTCGGATGCCGTTACTTTAGAACCGGCAGTGAATGTTTTCTCGACACCGCCGACGGTGACTGTTACTGACGCTGAATCTTCAAAGAGATTCTGTCCGAGCACGATACTGTCTTTGGCGGATGTGAGGTCTAGATCCAAACGAGCGTTGACGTTTCTGATTTTTCCGGAGTCGAGCGCCTGAACAGTTTTGGCGCTGAGCTGCTGGCTAGCCGAGAGTTGGCGAGCGTCCTTCAATGATTGGCGGGCTTCTTTTTTCGAAGTAGCTAGTTCTGCCCGAGCGATTCGAGGTTGTTGCAGATTGCCGGGGCGTAAATTGGCAGCGTTTCTGTTCTGGAAGATTGGGGACAAAACTGGATTGACGATAGGATTCGTCACAATCGGAGTGCTGAAGCTCGGTGATTTTTCCAGTTGACGTTCGATCCGCCGCTCCAGCCGCTGCTCGATTTTTTGTTGGCGTTTGTCGCCGCGGTCGAAGTCCGCCCACTCATGCTGATTCGCTTGAGCTGGAGCGCTCGTCAATATGAACGACATCAGAACCCATAGGGTGAGACAACGTTTGAAGAGGTCGTTTTTCCTCTTCAAGCCTGGCGATCGCATTGACCGTTTACGCTTCGATAGATTGCGTCCATCCTGGCGATTGGCTTCTGTTGTGCTTCTTACTGAATTGCGGCTGTTCATTCGCGCGCTCCATAATTGGTTGGATCGAGTACCTGGAGCCCTGTTGACTGCTCGCGACTTCCGCTGATGGAGGGTCGCGATAGCTCAACTGGCGTTCCGGGCGCCATTTGAACCGATGGAGTTGCAGTTGTTTGAAAGCAAACAACGCTCACATCGGCTCAATAAGCTGCAAAGAGTATCATCTATCCGCCTGTGACGTCCATCAGGGGCGTGAAAGAGAGACGAAGGTAACATCCGTAAGAGTGGGGAAACCCGCGTGTTTGCTTAAATCGAATTCGTGATGAGGACCCGAATTATTCACAATTAAAGGTTAATATAGCCAAACCTTGCTGGGATTCAAGGTTGCGGCGTTCTTCAAGAACCCCTGGTGCTCAAGTTGAGAGGAAATTCGGATGCAAAATTGGCTGGGCGTTGCCAAAACCCCCAAAGTAAATCGACTTCGAAGCAAAGCTCTTACTAATCCAAATCGACATAAAGGTGACTGCCGGCGCTACGTTGGCGGTGTCTCCTTCGAAAAAGATTTGTTCGGTCTCAAAATCATCAATGCTCGAAACATCAAATTTCGTCAGCTTTTCCATTACATTCAAGCCCGTGGAATCACTTGCGCACTGCACGTCGCATCTGACAATCTCAAAGCTAGAGCCACTGTAATCACGCTTAATGGTAAAGGAATCAGTTGCACGTTTCGTCGTCGCGGTCACGAACAGTCGACGCTGGGTGAAGGCGCATTCGCAGAGCTGCTCATGGTTTTGAAAGAAACAGATTGCACGTTCAACATTAGTCTTCTCAACAATGCCACCGCATATGGTATGGCTGCAACTTTGTACGGACAAAGCACGATCAAGTCGATGAGAGCACCGCGTCGCGCATTTCTGCTTGCCGTGGATGATTTGAAAGCCTCGGGCGGATCGGGTTGCGTTCAAGTTTTAAACGAACAGTCAGAAGTACTCGTCACCGCATACGTATACAAAGGTGAGGCTCGCAGCTTCATCTCCGGTAAGCAAGGCGTTTTGGAAAGCTCTCAATCTGCCGGTCGGTTACTCAATCAAAAAGACTATGGCGACTCCAAGTGCGTGACATGGAAATTGCAGGAAGTCGATCTATTAGATGAGCGCGCCTTCCAACTCACGAATTTGAGCGTTGTTGATTTCGAGCCCTTTAACGATGGCGTGATTTTTGAATCGACCGAGCAATTTCTCACTCCGTTTTTCAAAAAACCGAATTTGATGGACACGATGTTGTTCGACAACATCAGTCCTAAAGAACACCACGCTAACGACCTCGCCAACTATCACGCCGACATCACGCGCATCGCATCGGCATCGTTTTCTCATAAGATCAATCCGTTCTGGGGTCGCATGTAGTTGAAATACGCTAAGATATGGGTCGGTTTTTCCTATCCGTCTTGGTTTGCTTGACTACAGGGGTGCAGCTTGGAAACGGTACTTATTTCAAAGCCGAAGCGATTTTTTGTTTTGCTTGGGACGTTGGCATGTTCGCTTACGCTTGTCGCGATGCATCCGGCACGAGCACAGGTCGATGCCAAAACTGAAGCCAAAACTGAAGCCAAAACTGAAGCCAAAACTGTTGTCAAAACAACTTCATCCGACGTCAAATCCGTTTCAAAAACAGTAATAGAAAAGATCACGCCAGATCCCGTTGCTGACAAGAAATGGGAAGAACTCGAGACGAAAGCCGAAGAAGCGTTTGTCAAAGGTGACCTGACGGAAGCCGCAAAGTTGTGGCAGAACGCCATCGATTTCGCACAGTCGCAACCGTCACAACAACTCAATCTCGCCACTTCGCTCAATCAGCTCAATCACTTGTACACACGCACAGGTGAGTTTGAACTTTCGCATAATAATCTGCACAAGGCACTCGAAATTCGGCAACGACATCTGGATCCAAACGATCATCTAATCGCAGAAACGATGGGCAATCTCGCTGTAATCTGCGATGCGTTGCATAAACCGAAAGAGTCGGAAGAGTGGTATCAAAAAGCACTGGTGATCAAACGCAAAATTCTGAAGCCCGATGCTCCTGAACTGGCAGTCACCATGCACAATCTGGCGCGTTTGTACGCAGGAGAAAAACGTTTTAAAGATTCGATTGAATTGCTGACACAAGCGATGGAAATCGACAAAAAACACTACGGTGAAAAGCACTTGGAAGTGGTTAGAGATCTCACCACCCTTGGTATCAGTTGCTATGAATGTCGCGAGTACCAGGAAGCGCTGGATTATCTGCAAAAGGCGCTTGAACTGACAAAAGAGATGAAGGACGAGAATCAACGCGACCTGATTCCTATCCATCATTATCTCGGTTTATCCTACGCGCATCTGAAGCAAGATGATAAAGCGCACGAACATTATCAAACTACTTATGACATCGGTAAGAAAGTCCACGGCGATGAACATCACGGAAACACGGCACCACTACTCAATCTCGCCAAGGGGTCTGAGAAGCTCGGCAAGTTAGAACGTGCCGAAGAGTTATATAAAGAAGCGATCGCAATCGAAGAGAGGCGCACTCCGAAACACCCTTATCTACTGACTGATTGCTACATCGAACTCGGACATCACTATCAGCGGCAGAATAAAAAAGCCCAAGCAGAGCAATGTTATCGCAAAGCAATTGTCACTTACGATCAGTTGCCCGCGCACTTGAAACGCAGATTCTATGAGCTTCCGACGGTGATGACCGCTCTTCTAAAAGAGGAAGGAAAAACCGAGGAAGCTGAAGCCTTGTCGAGAAAATATTTGCACGTTCACACTCCTCAGGGAGAAGATCATTTCAGACTATAAGCGCGACTCGGTCATCGACTTTTCAATAACGAGAGGGTAGAACACTGTCTGGACTTGTACTCAACGGCGAAGTAAAAAGCACGGCGACTTATGAAGAGATGCCTAAGCAGCAGGAGACGTTTAACGCCACGGCGTCAGACTCTTACCTGAAGTCCGATGCGCAAACCGGTCGGCACTTCATCGATTTGAACTCGGCAATGAATACATATAGCGGCGCTTGGCTGTACGGACAACAGCACGTGCAAACTATGGTCGGTCGTCTGAACGCAAACTGGGAGCAGTTCTTGCCTGTCCCAGCCGATCTCCAGGATGGCATTTTGCTGCGCGGAAATGTTTTATATCGGCACGCCAATGGGGGCTGGAACAAGTCTCAGGATTTATTTGAAGGTGTTTTGCATACCAACTCCGGCAATGGTGGTGTTCGGATGTTCGTCGGAAAAACGCAACACACCTTTTATGCTGCCAATCTTCCCAACGGTCATCTCAAGGTTGTTGCCAACCTCAACATTCCACTCACGCATCGCTCGCCTTCCAGTCCGCTGGTTTCCATCCCGCAAAGCGCATCTAGTTCAGCGCCTTCATATTCCCAGAATACTTACTCTTCGCCGTCACTTTCTTATCCGGGCTACTCGCAGGATCCATACGCTTCTCAATACTGAGTCTAGTTTAAGCTCTAAATTTCGATCTCAAGAGTAGAACTAGCCTACAGGGTGGGTAAAGTAGTAGATGGGCGCCGAAACGGCATTTGATTTGAGTAGGTGTCCGATAAAGCTCTAAATCCTTGTGTGGGTTGCTCCATGTACAGACCAAAAAAACACGTCCGCCTCACTTCGCTTCCCAATGCACCCAGGGGCAGTGACGTTAAAAGCTTGCTTGAAGAAGCGAAGAAAGCTAAGGGCTGTACTGTCGAGTTGCCCTGGAAAAACAAACTCACCGGCGTTCAATACAGCCTGACGACCAGACTGGAAGTCGCGGGCGGAAGCGAGCCAATCTGGACGCTTTACGAAGGCGAGGGTGGCAAATCGCGCGTCGTCTGGAGTTCGCCATTCGAAGACGTGGACTTGCTTTACGACGTTTTGATGTTGTCGATTCCAGAAGAAGTCGAAACCGAATTTCGTGGACCGGCGCCTACCTCCAGGCAAACATCCAATTCAATGGATGGTTCGATTAGCAACTCGAACGTGGGTCAAAGTGGCGCATACAGTTCACCTGCGGCATCCGGACAGAACGGAGAATTCAGCTCCCCCGGCGCAGGCGCGAGCGAGTTCAGCACCAGCACGAATTCTGGAACTTACATTTCTCAAACCAGCGACAGCGGTTTGTTGACTGGCAACGAGGAAGTTGAACTTCCCAAAAGCAAGAAGTATCAACCAGGTCTGGCATCCAGTGCGGAATTTGCTCTATTAGCTGACGTTGAGGAAAAGCCAAAAGCAAAAGCGAAGACTGCCAAAGAAACAGAGGCAGAGGCCGCCGCCGCTGCAGCAGCCGCTCAGGCTCAGCAACAGCAAGGCGCTCCGCAGCCGCAAAACATGCAGTCCGGCGCATACCCGCAGCAGAACATGCAGTCGGGTGCGTATCCTCAACAAAATATGCAATCAGGCGCGTACCCGCAGCAGCAATTGCCACCAGGCATGCAGTCGGGTTCGTACCCTCAGCAATATGGTTATCCGCCCGGCTACCAGCAGTATCCAGGCTATCCTCAGGGATATTATCCGGGCTATCCGGGCTATCCGCCTTATCCGTACCCGCCAGGTTCTGTGCCGCCGGCTTCTACTGTCGCATTGCAGCAACAACAGCTATATCAACAGCAACAAGCTGGCCAGCAGCAGCGTGGCGCTGGCGCACCGACTGATACTGGAGCTCACGCAAAACCGCCGCAGGATCCGTCCAAGCCTCGCCCGAATTTGCGCCTCGGTCAATTTCTCGTTGAGTCGGGTTTGGTACCGGAAAGCACTGTTGACGCCGCTCTTCAACTGCAAGAACTGGTTCGCTCCGGAAGTTTGTCTACGGCTCAAGCCGCAGAAGCCGTGCGACGCGCTCACATCCGTGGTGGTGCAGTTGATCCGAAATTGATCGCCGCACCTGTTGGACCTAATGATTCGAAAACTGTGGCTCCGCCTCTCGGGCAGATACTAGTTGAAGCTGCCATTATCCGCGGACCGATCATCAGGCAGGCATTGAAACTCCAGGAGAGCATTCGTTCCGGAGAGATGACTAAGGATGATGCGCTCGATGCCTTGTGTCTGGAAGTGTTCGGCGTCGGCCGTAAGATTCCTGATACCACCGGCGAAACCGCTGATACGACTGAAGCATTGGAACTTCTGCGCAAAGCTCAATTAGTCAGTGACTTCGATCACGAGACTGCGAGCAAAGTGCGAGACAAGCATGGCGGGCAGATCGTCAGCATTCTGGTTAAAGCCGGAAAGCTCGATCAACACACCGCAGATGGTGCCTTCAAATGCAACCAGCTCGTTAATCAAAAGAAGATCGAACAAGGTAAAGCGATTATCGCTCTGCACTATTGTCAGCGCAGCAGAATAGACCTCGACTCGGCATTGAAAGAATTGGGCTGGGAGAGTTAAGTCGTTGTCCATGCTCGTTTTACTCGGCGTAGGCAATGTAGCAACTGCCGTGCAGGAACTCGCTGTCGCAAGCGGCTATGATACTGTATATGGTACTACTCGCCAGGCTGGAAAAATCGAGCTTTTGGAACGGCGTGGTATCAAACCGATCGTTCTGGATGCGCCGTTGTCGATGGCTAACTTGACTGCGCTTGAAACTGCTTGCGAGAATGCTGATGTAATCGCATCTTTTCCGCCATCATCATCATCGGATGATGACGCACTGTCAGGAACGCTTCGTGGTGCGGCCAAAATCGTTTACGTATCCAGCACCGGTGTCTATGGGGGCACAACTGGTATCATCACCGAGACTTCTCAAGTCGATAACGACAGTCCACAAAGCAAAGCACGGCTAGAAGCCGAAGAACTCTGGCGATCTCGAGGTGCGATCGTACTTCGTGCGCCCGCACTTTACGGACCGAAGTATGGATTACATATGAGTCTCCGCGCCGGTAAGTTTAAACTTCCAGGCGATGGAAATCGCTATTCATCACGCATTCATTTAGATGACCTCGCGGCCTTCATTCTTGCTGCACTAAGAGCCGGCAAACCAAAATCGCTGTATGTTGTTGGCGATGATCGTCCGACAACTCATCGAGAAGTTGTCGAATGGCTTTGCAATAAAATGTCGGTCGAGTTTCCGGAATCGATCCCACTCGAAGAAGCGCATGTCACGCTGCGCGCCAACCGGCAAATATGTGCCGACAAAATCAAATCCGAACTTGGTATCGTGCTCAAGTATCCGAGTTATGTCGAAGGTTTCGAACACTGCTTGTCGGCGGATGCTTGAACCAAACTGTCGTCATCTCCTGACGTTCACGCTGCCATCTCGTCCATCGCGACAGTGAGTAACTCAGGCAACAAAGTCAGTTCCAGCTCTGGTTCCTTTTCGTCGTGCACGACCGCCGTCAAGCTGCTGGCCGCCACGTATTGATCGTAGTCTGCGTATCTCATCAGAATTCTCGTGATGCACTGCGCCTGAATTGCTTCCAGTAAATCGTCGGCTGCCGGTGCACCAGGATCTGCTTCTGCAAAAAATACGGTGCCGTCCCAGTCGGTAAAAATTGGCACTACCGAAACGCCAGAGGTGATAGGATCGATAGCGATGGCAAGATCGCTGTGATAGATGTGCAGCAAAATCTTATCTCTGCCGTGAAACGTAAAGCAGATACCGGTTTCCAGGTTGCTGAAAATCTGGTTGAGGGTGCTGACATACGCTTGCAATTTTTGTGGTATCGATCTAGCTACTCCATTTAACAATTTCTTCAATGCGTCGACGTCACTACGCACGATGGCATAGCAAATATAGGATAAAAACTTCAGGTCGTTCTCTTCAATCAAACCGGAAACTTCTTCCATGATAATACTGTGAGCCAGAGCCGCTCTTACGCGAGGATCGTTGTTTCCTTCGGAGATCGCGCCGCTGGTGTTTTGAAATTTTACTCGTGTGAGGCAATCGCTGATGCCTTCATTCGTTGAGCCCAACGCGTTGTAGTAATTGGAAGGTTTGTTGAGCAAATCTGCGCAACCGCCGCTCGAGCTGTCGATTCCGTGAGCCTTCAGTTTAAGTGCTCTTAAATCGAATTCGTTTTTTGTTTCGGAACCACTGTAGTTGGCGTACATATCGAGCTTCCTTTGAAAATCAATTGGTTGGTAAAATCTGGGTTTAGTAATTCTGTCGATTATCGATTTTTGTTTGATGTCTGATCGTTTGATGAGAGCAGGTTTTCCGGCAGATCCGCATCTTTGAAGTTGCGGCGGCGGTTACAGAGATCGGATCTGCTGGAGTACCTGTTGTCGTTACCGTATGCGGCTAATTATTTGCTCGCACCGGTGAGAGTCTACTTCTCTTTTCTTTTAGCCTCTGGAATCAAATTCTCCATGGATTTTTGCATGAGACCAGGCGGTTGGAGTTTGTTGTCGTTACCGCCGCCGCCCTTGAGGAGGGGTTTGACGTGATCGAAGTGATGATGGAAATTCGATCTGGTCATATCTCGTGTTGCTTCATCTCCTATGTTTTTCATCATTTCTGCAGGTGTGCGATTGATGATTTCACCTGGCTTCAGCAGCATGCTGCCGTCGTTTTGTCGCTCGATTGCTCGGAGTGTGGTTTCGCCGCTTTTCGCGTTGATTGAAACTGCTGTGTTTCCGTATTTCTCATAGACCAGAACATTGCCTTTGCCGTCGTTAGTCAGCTCCACGCCTGCGCCTTCGCGCTTCAGTTGTCCGTTCAGTTCTTTGAGGAATTTGTCCATTTTCGCAGGATCGCCTGCTAACTTTCCTAACGACTCTTTTAGTTGATCGACATTTCCGTCGATGACTGCGCCTTGCATTTGCTTGAGAAGTGCTTTGTCTGCTTCTGGAACTAAGTCACTAATTCCCTTTGCTAATGAATCTTTTGCTGATGCTCGGTCTTTGTCGGTGACTGGTCGATGGAAGTTTTTCTCGAGACCATGATTGAACTCTAAAGTGCTGCCCTCGCGCATCTTTTCGGACATTCGTCCGTTACCATTTTTGTCGGAAGGGGAACGATCGTTGCTACCACTCTCGATACCATTCTTGATCGCGTCTTTAATAGCGTTTCCTATCGATTCACCCGGCGATTGGTCGGCTCGTTTTGCTGCTCCTTTTAAGGCTTCGACTGCTGACTCTTTTATTGCCGAACCTTCTGATAGCGCATTGCCGGCAGTCTTCGGGCTTTCCGATTTCTCACCGGTTACAGGACTTTTACCACTGTTAACGAATTCATTGGATAGTACATCGCGTGCTGCGGCTGCTGTGCTTGCAGCAGCGCTTCCGGCGTTAGTTGCATCAGTTGCTTCAAATTTGGATTGGGACATGGGGCTTTCCTCCTGCGGAAACCGAGTCTTTTGAAAGACTCAAAACTCTGTATTTTAGGTGGCTCCCCAGCCCCTTGCTTACGTTTTCTAAGCTCCTGAATCTATACTCGTGCATAGATGTTTTGGACAAAACGCTAGAAATTATTTTTGAGCAGACGGAACGGGCTCCCGGAGCCAATCTCGCTTGATTCGCCAGTGACGGAAATCGATTTTTGAACGTTTTGCCGAGAAGCTTGCGTGAACGCGCAGGTGATACGCGCATTTACACAGCCGAGACGACTGAGATGTCCAAGAGCGCTATAGACGGGCATATGCGCAGCTGATTCGGACAAGATGTCCGAGCGGGCTAGAGACGCACAGATGTACAGCCGATTCGAACGAAACTGCCGAGTTCTGCCCACGATGTTTCAATCACTTATATGCGAGTATCAAAACCAAAATGGTTCAATCAAGACCTAAATCGAGCGCGGTATCTTTATCTTCCGTGTATGGAACGGAAATTCGAAGGTCGCATTGCCGATTGGCACCTTTATAAGGATATCGGCATCGCGGGGATTGATATAAAACTGTTCACCCGTGCGCGACTCGAAGGGCTCCAGCCACACAGGCGTGAGGTTCGCCAGCTTCGCTCGGCTTGGGCGCACAAGACCAGGCAGCGCCACATCCGTATTCTCACCCACGAGTCCTTCGCGAGAAGGCAGAACGCCAACTCGTTCGGGCACCGTATGTGATATCGCTTTCCATTCGCCATAAACACCAAAAACGTTTGGGCCCATAAACAAATCATGGCCGTTCGGTGGTACAAGTCCGCGCACATTGCGGGTCTTCTGAATGTTCGCCAACCACGGACGAGTATGCGTCAAGTCCCACATGTTCCGTTCTTTACCAATTCGATCTATGCGTTGATGATTGACAATCGGCACCGTTTGAGTTGTGCGTGCCAATTGATTGGTGACACGTTCTAATTTGATTGGACCCAGTTCAAACTCTTCCTGTTTGTCACCGACATTGGTGACAGTAACGAGAATCGCGAGCAGTTCCCAGAGATCGACGACGGTGCAAGCGACTCGTATTCCGTGTGCGGACATGTAGCGAAACGGAAAATCGTTGTCGATAATTTCTTGCGCGCGGGACGAACCCGGCTCCCAGGCAAATCTTATTTCACCGACCATCGATGGAGGTTGGCTGCCAATCACAGCTTTCTCTCTAATCTGATACGACGTTTCATACAAATTGTGAGCAGTGTTCCGATCGCCAACCCCATGGTAGAACAGCGATTGCTCTCGAAGCACTTCAGCCAGGTCAAGTTTTTTATGACCAGGATGACGCTCCATTACTTTTCGAGATTCACTGAAAAGTGGCTTTGCGTCCTCAGTCCAGCCATGCTGTGCCATGATTAACGCCAACGTGTGCAATGCAAAACCGTACAGCTGTGTGTCAGTTTTGTGCGCGTTTTTCAGAATTTGAATCGCGGCTTCGACGTGTTCTTTGGCTTCTTTTTCTTTATTCGATTTGTACTCGGTGTATCCGAGTCCATAAAGGCATTCAGCTCGCTCGACCGAGTTCGCGCCGTACTCTACCTGCGCTTTTGAAAGTGTGCTTTCGTAGATCATGTGCGCTTCTGAAAATTTCGATTGTTTCAAATAGAGTTGAGCCAGGGCCAATCTGCTCTCTGTAAGGTTGTTAACACCATTGCCGGTGTTCTTAGCCTCTTTGATCGATTTTGTCAGCATGCTCTCGGCTTGCTCGAAACGCCGTTCTGTCAGCGCTTTCATGCCGTTTCGATAATACTTTTCCCAAACCGACGAATTGAGATCTAACTCCGTAGTTTCAATCTTGCCTTCCTGTATATTGTTTGAGCCGCTTGCATAGTCGCGATCAACGGCATGGTCAGCAGGATTTTTGGCGGGCTCGCTTTTCTTCGTTGGCGGACCGGCAATACTTAACTCCTGAGCAGACGTGGAACCCGCTGTCAGGAGTGCAATAGCGCTTGAAATAAAAACAGTCAGATGAGACTTGAGCATCATCACATCGATTATTAGCCAACTCACCTAAGGATACTAAGTTTCTAAGAGCTTTGCCCCATTTTATTTATAGACAAGCAAGTTGTTAATAATGACATTCCATTCGCCCGCGCTATTTTAATTGACTATAATGGCTGCGAAAGCCCGCGGGGTTCTTTTCAAGAGGACGCTGGAGTCGAGATCTAAATGACCGGAGTCAAAATGATGTTCTTGGACAAAACGCGAATGCTCGTTCGATTCGCCCTGGCGATCGTCTTCACCGTTTGCCTCTCGCTGGTTACAACGGACTCGGCGCAAGCTCAAGCCATTCGCGAATTGGACACCACTTATAACGTGGCCGCATCCGGGAATGTTGATGTCGTCGAGCTGCTCAAAATCTCTTTTCCTTCGGTGAAACAACGAACGCAGTTTTATCGAGTCGTACCGATCTGGTATCAGTCGGATTCAAACACATTCGTCCTGGATGCGCATATTAAGAGCGTTTTGATGGACGACAAAGTTTCAGTTCCTTTTAAAAGTTGGGTTGCTGGACGTGAATTTCACATCAAGGTTGGCGACCAAACCACGATATTGAAAGGTGACCACAAGTTTCGTATCGAGTACGAAATTGCTCGCGGCGTTCAATTCGTCAATGGCCATCCGCAACTTTATCTGAGCGTAACTGGCGACCAGTGCCCGTTTCCAATCGACACGATTAACGTCAACGTCAATTTGCCCAAGGGAACCGATCTCTCGCGAGTGCAAGCGTCGACCTTAATTCAGCCGAGTGGTGCGATCAAACCCGTGCCACCACAAACCGGTGCCGCGGCGCTCAAAATTGCCGTGCACAAAGTGAAGCCGTCTCAGAACGTTATCGTTATTGTCGATATGCCCAAAGGAACCGTGGCACCACATTCGGTGCTGTTCGATTGGGTCGTGACTATGCAAAAGTTCTATCAAATATTTGTGCTGCCGCTTGCCACTATCATTTTGTTGTGCGCCTGGTGGTTTTTCTACGGACGCGATCCTGGCGCTGAGAAAGTTGCGGCGAATAATTGGTTTCCGCCTGCTGGTGTCACTCCTGCAGAAGCCGGCACTTTGATTGATGAGAGCTGTGACCTGAGAGACATCGCGTCGACTCTTATCGATCTCGCCGTTCGCGGTTATATAAAGATACGACTTTTACCGTACACCGGGTTTTTGTATCTCGATAATAAAGACTACGAATTCACCTTGCTGAAGTCAATGAAAGACCAGGAGTTGAAACCGCATGAGGAGCTATTCTTGACTGCTCTTTTCGGAATGTCGAGCACCACATATCTCTCCGCGATCAAAGGGCGATTCGCGGAATATTTACCGCCAATCAAACGATTGGTCTACGAAAATCTAGTCACCGAAAAACTGTTCGCCCGTGATCCTGAAATCGATCGCAAAAACTTCCTTGCCGTCGGCGCGACAATAGTCACCGTCGGCATTGGGCTGATGGCGGCCTCCGTCTACCAGCACGCCGGTCAGGTAACTGCCGCCGGCACCGTTCTTTCGGGTGTGATTATTTTGTTGGCTGCCAGAGCAATGCCGCGACGAACATCCAAAGGCGTCGCAGCCAACCGCCAAATTGAAAAATTCGAACGCATGATTGCCAACGGCAACAAAAACGAATTGCGCAAAGCGGCAAGCGCTAACCCGGAAATCTTTTCGAAATACCTGCCATACGCTGTCATATTCGGCCACTCCGAACGCTGGGCCGGCGTGTTCTCCGAGATGATAGGCGAGTATCCCGAATGGTTCACCATCGACCAGAGCTTCGTTGCCGACGACTTCAACACCGTCCGCTTCGTCAACTTGCTCAAAAGCAGCTCGGGCGTATTCGAACGCGCGTTAACAGATCGACCGTACACCGCGCACACTTCCAACGTCAACACGCTGTTCGGCGATCAAAACCATCACCACTATCACGGTAACGATTACTACTAAAGCGCTGCGTGCGGTCAATCAATTCGGGTGTTGAGCTCGGTGGCTTCTCTCGATTTAGGTATGCGGCGGTCTATCTCGTTCATCTTTTGAGGACGATGCCGGTTTAATTCCGAACAGAACCCCGCAATTTGTGTGTGCTCACTCCTAATTCTGTTGGTTAAACGGTCAACTCAATGGAGTTTTGACCGCCGGAACAAATTCTGATACCCGTCGTCCTAACCAGGCTTATGGGGATCAATTAGACCCTGAGTGGGCGAAACCAGGACGCTGAACCGCTTCAGCGGTCAGTTGGCTGGGAATAATCATCATGTGTCAATGGTCAGGAGGTTTGGATGAAACGGAAGTTTCGAGGAGCTAAGCAATTTCGCTTGCCACTCTCCGGACTGGCGATTGCACTTGTTCTTTCGGGGTCTTTTCTGGTTGGTGAAGCTCTTGCCGCCAATGGAACTGCTGCAGCTCGCTCGGCAGTCGCGAAGAAAAGCAAAGCTGCTCAATTAGCGAAAGCGAAGGCGGCATCTCTGCTTTCGGCGCCGATGTCGGCATCATTAGATACTGCTCCGCCACGTTCGTCTGCTGAATCTCCTTCCGTTGCTCCGCCTGTGGAAAACGGCCGCACGCGTGCTCATCGTTATTTGAGAGAAGGAGCACGACTTCATCGCATCGGCGAATACGCTGAAGCTGAGCGGCTTTTCCGTGAAGCGGTCGCTAACGACCCGCGCAATCCGGACGGTTTCTTTAACCTCGGTGCGCTTGCAGAAGGGCGTGGTGACTTGATTGACGCGCTCACCCAATATCATGCTGGTTTGAGTATCAAACCAAACGATCCGGCCTTGAAAGAAGCTGTCGATTCGATAGAAAAGAGACTGGCTGCCGGAGAACGTGCTCCGAGCCACGTCGAAAATCAAAGATACGCCAGTTTTAAATATCCTCAAACCATGTTTTCCAACCCGAATCCAACCATGGTGTTCGAGCAGCAAACACCTCTTTTGAGCGTGCAGCCGCCGGAAGTCCCGCAGCTGACACCTTCAATGGATCCAGCGCCAGTTTTGCCGGTCAGTAACAACGGACCATTTCAGCTTAACTCCACTCAGAATGCCAATCTCGGCAACAACGGCAGTTATGGTTCACTCAATTCAAATCTGAACGCGAACTCCTCGCAACCACCTGTTGTTGGAGTGCGCCAACCTTCAACAGCACGAAGGGTTGGTGGATCGGCTTTCAGTGCCATTTTGAACATCGGTATGCGCTCGGCATTATCCGGTACCGGATTGCATTGTCCCGCTTGCCGGTTGCTCCGATTCTAGGAGGCCGTTTGCGAATCGCTCTTTTAATGGCGACGCTTGCCTTGCTCACCACGGTAGATGTGGCCCGCGCCGCTAACGATTCGGCTAGCGACGACTCGACCACCGAAGACTCGACCAGCTCGTCTAGAATTCAGCGACCTCACTCAACTGCCGACACTAACGTTCAGTACAACGATTCATTCGCTCCTGCCGCCGATTGGCAGAAGACCGGGAGTTCTCTCGACCGATCCAGACTCGTGGACCATCATCAGCATGAGAAACTTGGCACCACAGATGGTGCAGTGCCGTTTTGTTCTACTGTCGAAGGCGATCGAGAACACGCACGAATAAACTATATTTGCTGCGACGTAACCAGTCAATATTTTCCAATCAGAATAGCCGGACCTTCGCAGCACTTCGGCCTCTGGCTACGATTGAATTTGTATCCGACCCTATGTCATTCGGTCCTCTGCCAGCGCCAATGCGCACTAAATGGATATGAATCGTGTAACGCCCTTGGTGGCGAAAAGACCCTGGTTCAGAAGCTGATGGACAACGTGGGCGATTGCAGCAGCGGAAGCTGTTGTGATTGACTAAACCGCCCGCATCGGTTGTTTTGGTCGCACCATATCGAGTGCTAATTCGCCTGAATCCAGGCGATTTTCAGCTAGTCGAACGAGTTCTGTTGCAGAGACATCGAGCGCAACTGCCAGACGAAACATGTTTTTGACAGACAAGTTTCTGGCGCCGCGTTCAAGATCTCCAATATATGACCGGTGAAGACCACTTCGTCTGGACAGCTCGCTCTGCGACAAATTCTTCTTCTTGCGACAGTCTCTGATTACTTCGCACAACGACAATACGAGGCTCTCATATTCTGAATTATCCACGCGTATATTCCCCAAAAGAAAAACAAACCCAGTTCGATCTAACCACTCGTAGACGAATTCCATAACCCCCTTAAGAGTTAGGTTGTGCCATAAATTTCAGTCACACTATTGAGGCATTGCAGTTACTTTTTGTCACTAATTTGAGGGGTTGCGATTACTGTACAACACCGGAATACCCACCCTGCCGGGTTTAAATAACACTGGTCAAACTAAGTTTTGAATCTTGGAACAGACTTCGAGCGTTAGCGTCTCAAAAATAAGTTGCGATCAGTGTTCCCTAATGCATGGGTAAACACAGGATTTCGACTGTCGGTAGATGCGTCGCTACTTTTTATTAGACACTGCAAGTTTATTCGCAGAACTTTTGCAATTTCCGTGCGGACGGGAGGAAACCAGAAACTATGTACAACTCTTACTCAACTGATAATGCGCGCAGCGTTCCGCTCGTGCCTCTAATCTTAGGTCTCGGCGTGGCTTTCGTAGTTGGATTCGGAGCTCTATGTTATGCAAACGGCAACATCGGCAACGAGAATCCCGGAGCTAATCCAATGAAGCAGAGCATGCCATCAAACATGGCGAACAGCTAGCAACGAACAGCTAGCAACGAACAGCTAGCAACGAACAAGCGGCCATCTGGAAGCGATCGCCGAGCTGCGGCGAACTATTTGTCCGTTTCTTGATTGCGTTTTTGATCTTCGATCTCAGTCCAGGTTCCAAACCATCGGACAATTTTTCCATGATGGTCTCGCATCGCCACCGCTCGGGCTAAGTGCCAGCGATAACCTTGATTTTTAGCTACGCCAGCAGCGCGTTTGAGCCGAAATTCCACTTCGAGAGTTTCGCCGGTTACGAGCACTTCGCTCATCGTATCCACAAAATTTTGCCGATCCTGGGGATGAATAAGCAACATCCACGCGTCGGTTTTGCTTTGTTCTACCGACAGTCCGCTGTATTCGAAAAAGCGATGGTTCCAGAAATAAACTGAAGCATCCGGATTGGCTGCAAAAACTATATGAGGAATCGCATCAGCAAGCGTGCTCAGTTGCGATTCGCTTTCTGCCAGTTCTTCCTGCGCGCGTTTCTGTGCTTGGATATCCGTTGTGGTACCAAACCATTTAGTCGATTTCGTTGAAGGGTCATAGAACGGAATGCTATGCATCAAATGCCAGAGGTATTCGCCCTGGTGGTTTTTGCATCGCAATTCCATGGAGAAACTGGAATTGGAAAGAGCCGCTTCATTGCCGCGATCCAGCGCTTCCTTTAAGTCATCCGGATGCAGAACATTGACCCAAGCCCAACCATCATCCGAGTGGCGTGGCATTCCAGTGAACTCATAAAACCGATTATTAGCATGCGTCGTTTTACCTTCGCTGTCAGAAACCCACATCATGTGCGGCATCGCGGCAGTAAACATCAAAATCTGTTGCTGCAAAACCGGGTCGAGGTTGACCTGAGTGCTCGGCAAGAGGTCCGTTTTCCCGGAAGGTTTTTCCGACTGAGACTTTAAACGATTGAGTTCAGTTTCCAACCACTGAATCCGATCATATAGTTCCGTTCCTTCCGCGTAGGGAATTTCGGATCCACCTTGAATGTTGGAGGGATTTTGTTGATGCGCCATGTCTAGTTTGATTCCCAGAATTGAGCGAGTGCCGGTTCTTTGGATTGTCAAGAATATCATGGAGGCGGTAATTGATTCGCTCTTCTGTAAGGTTTTGTAGGGGGAAGGTTTTTAATACGACAATTACTGAGTCAGGCTCAGGGTTTTTCCCATTTTGACGTTTGATGAAAAACTCTAAGCTAATCTACATGAGAACTCCCAGTCACGCCTCGTCTAGCCAGCGGGGCGTTACTGCTTTTTGAGTTCGTTTAAAACTGCCGTGTTCATTTCCTCGCGGCCGATCTTCCGTTTAACTCAGCCCTGACGAACAGCTCCAAAATTTTGACGTTTCCTTTATGCCTCCGGGCTTTAAATTGGAAAAGTACTGGATGCGTTGACGGAGGCGCGAGGGTTATGGAAATGTCTATCTTTTTCAAAAGTTTTTGGAGGTACCTGGTCGAATCCCCCGAACATATTCGCGAAGAACTGGTCAAGGAACTGCGTGAACGAATGCATCGCAAGGATGACGATTCTCCGAATCGTTTGTCTCTTGCGACGGAGGAGACAACCGAGTACTCGCATACACTGGCGAAATTGATAGTACGTGATCCAGACGCCCCAGCCTCCGTTTTATCTCGTTTGGCTTGCACCGGCAACGCAGAGATCCTGGAGAGAGTAGCCGAGCACACACGGACTAGTCCTTTCACTCTAGCCGAGCTTTCGAGAAGCGAGCACGCACATGTCAGAATGGCAGTCGCTGAAAACGCCAATACACCAGAGCCGGTGTTATCCCAACTGGCTCGGGACGAACATCCGGATGTCAGATATCGCCTCGCAGAAAATCCAAATGTCTACGTGACGATCCTCGTGCAACTCGAGGAGGACGACAATCCCTATGTCCGGATGAGAGC
Organism: Candidatus Obscuribacter sp.; assembly: GCA_021772095.1. Classification (GTDB taxonomy): domain Bacteria; phylum Cyanobacteriota; class Vampirovibrionia; order Obscuribacterales; family Obscuribacteraceae; genus JADYXR01. The sequence goes on from JADYXR010000197.1 coordinate 88,124, forward strand.
CAGTCAAACGCTTCGGCGCCTGGACTTCGGATACCAAACAGCGACTGCCGCCTGATATGTCGAGATCCACGGAGGTGATGATTATCGAATGATATAGTTGGACTGAACAATTTAAGGCTTGAAGTTATCCACCGAGGTCCTTGTGAACAGGATCGAAGAGAAAAAAAACACGACACCCGGCAAAGCTGGAAGCATCAACGAAGAAAGTGGCAAGGACTTTCAACCGTCGGTCAGCATTCTAAGCGTGCTTGGTGTCGTTTTTTGTACGACGGTCGCGGCTTATCTTCTCGAGTTGTTGGACCAGAGATTATCCATTCCGGTGCATTCCGCGAACATCGTCATGCCCTATCTATTGGGCGTCGTGTGGTCGGCATTGAAATTCGATCGAAAAATGGCAATCACGTCAGTGGTACTGAATGTGATATCGTTTTCGATTTATTATATTCGCCCGATTTCAGTTCAACAGCCGGATGATTTTGATTACGTTTTGATTTTTGTTGTCTTCCTGATTGTGACGATCCTGATCAACGAGCTTGCGTTTACGGCTCGGAAACAGGCAGAACAACTGCGTGAAACCCAAGCGCAAATTGACAGAGAGCGTATGCGAAATACGCTTTTGCGATCTGTTTCGCATGATCTTCGCAGTCCGTTGTCGACGATCATGGGCGCGTCGAGCAGTTTGTTGGACGCCACTGGAAGACAAGTTTCGATGGCGGATCGAAAAGAGTTGGCGCAGTCGATTTGCCGTGAGAGTAAACGGCTGGAACGGCAGGTCGGCAACCTTCTCGAGATGACGTCGCTTGAATCTGGTGGCTTGGTTTTAAACAAAGAATGGTATGCGCTCGATGAAATGTTGGGCAACGCACTGACGTCGCTCGAGTCTTCACTTTGTGACAAAGATATCCAGATCGAAATCGCTGATGATGTACCGTTGGTTTTTGTGGATGGAGTTTTATTCGAAAAGGTGTTCATCAACTTAATTGAAAACTGCCTTAAATACGCGCCTTCCGAGAAGTATCGAGTATCTATTTCCAGAGTCGGTTCGACCGTTGAGACAGAAGTTTTTAACACCGGGAAACCGATTGAAGTTGGCGAAGAGAAAAAGATTTTCGACAAATTCTATCGCAGCGACAACTCTGTGAAAACTGATGGTGCCGGGCTTGGGCTGGCGATCTGCTATTCGATTTTGCATTTACACGACGGGCATATTTATGCAGTTCCAAAACTGACGAATGGCGTGTCGATGAAGTTTGCATTACCGATTCCAAAAGATGTACCAACGATTGAATCTATCAAGGAGTAAACTTTGCCCGGAGAAGTCGCACCGCAACCGACCATATTGATAGTCGAAGATGAACCGGAGATTCGCAGATTTTTGCGTATCTCATTGGTGAATCACGGTTACACTTTGCTCGAAACTCCAAAAGGCGAAGAAGGGCTTACGCTGCTCGCCGAGAAGAAACCGGCGCTTGTGATTCTCGATTTGGGATTGCCCGATCTCGATGGTGTTACTTTCACTCGACGGGCGCGCGAATGGAGTTCTGTACCAATCATTGTGTTGTCTGCTCGTACGCATGAGCAAGATAAAATTGACGCGCTCGAAGCTGGTGCTGATGACTACGTGACTAAACCGTTTGGAATTTTGGAACTGTTGGCGCGCATCAAAGTGGCGTTTCGACACAGCGACAAAGTTGCGAGTTCGGCTGCGGAGGAACCGGTCTTCACCACAGGCGATATCAAAGTAGATCTGGCGAAAAGAACAGTTTATGTGAAAGGCGAAGAAGTTCATTGCACGCCGATTGAATATCAAATCCTGACGATGCTCGTGAAGAATGCCGACCGCGTGGTGACGCAACAAGTTCTACTTCGCGAAATCTGGGGACCAGGACACGCCAAGCAAGGTCATTATTTACGCGTGTATGTTGGAACGTTGCGTCAAAAGTTAGAAGAACAATCGGCGCGGCCAAAATATTTGATCACAGAACCCGGCGTTGGCTATCGACTTCGTGTGATCGAAGAAACTAATGGCGGCTGACGACGGATAGCGAAAGCACGCGATGCCACTTCTCCTTTTTCTGACATTGTTCGTTCGTTGAGAAGTAAACTATTGAAACCAACCGGAGCCGCTGAAAGCAAGCGAATCGAGCGCCGCTGAGCGATCGACGGTGGTAGTGAAATTGCTTCTTGTGCTAAGCGAGTTATTGAGACAGGATGTAGTTGGACAGCGTTCGGACGCCGAAACCAACTCCGCCTTTGCTCAGTTCATTTGCATTTTTCTCGGACCAGGCTACACCGGCGATATCGAGGTGAGCCCACGGTTTGCCTTCGACAAATTCCTTGAGGAACATAGCGCCGCATGAGCTGCCGGCTTCGCCGCGAGAACCGGCGTTGATCAAGTCGGCGATGTCGCTTTGCAAAGCTGACTTGTATTCATCGAATAACGGAAGCTGCCAATATTTTTCACCGGATTTTTCTCCGGCTATAATCAGTTGATTGATCAAATCTTGATTGGTGCCCATGATACCAGCGGCGACGCGTCCCAGAGCGGTAACGACAGCTCCTGTCAAAGTTGCGACGTCGATCAACTCATCGACTTTTTCTTTGATCGCATATGTCAACGCATCCGCTAAAACGAGTCGGCCTTCTGCGTCGGTGTTATTCACTTCAACAGTTTTGCCGTTCATCGCGGTGATCACATCGCCCGGGTGGAGCGCGTTTCCGCCTGGCATGTTTTCAGTGGCTGCCACGACTGCGACTACTGAAACGTTCGGCTTCAATGCACCAATTACTTTCATGACACCAAGAACGCACGCCGCGCCTGACATGTCATACTTCATACGTTCCATGCCCTGAGCCGTTTTCAACGACAAACCGCCGGAATCGAACGTGATTCCTTTTCCGATAATGCCGATTGTTTTTTTAGATTTTGGTGCGGTGTACTTGAGGATAATGAATTTCGGCGGCTCATCTGCTCCGCGCGCGACGCCTAGGAACAGACCCATTCCCAACTTTTCCATCTGTTGAGTATTGAGAACGGTGCAGGTCATATTGTTATCACGAGCGATATCTTTTGCTTCGAGGGACAGTCTCGTTGGTGTCATATAGACTGGTGGCTCGGTGATTAGAGCGCGTGCAAATGTGGTGGCTTTTGCCAACTCTTCAGCCTCGCGCACCGCTTTTTGATACGCACGTGGCTCGACATTGACACCGGCTAGACTCATTGTGACAACGGATTTTTTCGCTGCCGCGGTTTTTGTTTTCGCTGTTCCGTTCTCAGACTTATCTTTTTGCGATTTATATTTATCGAAGTCAAAGCTGCCCAGTATCCAACCTTCTACGGCGGCACCTACTTGTTCAGCGGCAGTTGCGCGCTCTGCGGCACCGCCTGCAGTGGCAGGCGCTGGTGTCTTCTTGGCGCGTGCTTTGGTTTTGGAACTACTATCGGCGGCGGCACTTTCTTTATCTCTCAAATAGAAAACGACTTTAGCGCTGCCGTTGCCCTTTACCTTGCGAGCCACAGTGGCAGCCACTCGACGAATGATGACCGAATTGTATTCATCC
>JADYXR010000198.1 GCA_021772095.1 Candidatus Obscuribacter sp.
CTTGGTGAGCTAATTCAGGGAATTAAGTTTGTTGATGGTATCAAACAAGAAGAGGCCGCCTAAGCAATGCTAAAACACAACATTTGAGAAAATCTCGCTTAGTTGTTCACATCCCCTTTGGTATAAACAATTTGAATCCTTATAGCACGTAGCTCATTCCGTGCGTTAAGAAACAACGTACCTCTGGCGTGTTCCGATCGAGGCACTCTCATGGTTTCGCTATATAGACCAATTTGAATGAAGATTCCAATACCGTTTTCGATCAACTTGTTCAACATGTGCGCGAGCTTTAGTGGAAAGCTTTAGCACTTTCCTGACTAGATCCGTTCATTTGATTCCGCTCTTTTTCAGAGACCAACAAGATCGTCTTGATGACAGCGTCTTCATTGAGCGAAATGCTGTCAATTCCAAGCTCTATTAGAAATTGCGTGAACTCCGGATAATCGCTTGGGGCTTGACCGCAAATTCCGATCTTCCTGCCTTTTGCCTTTGCTCTTGAAACGGCGATTTCGATGGCTTCTTTAACAGCTTCGTTGCGCTCGTCGAATTGAGAGGACAAGATTTCGTTGTCTCGGTCAATGCCTAGCACCAACTGAGTAAGGTCATTGGAGCCGATCGAGAAACCATCGAATAAATCTGCAAATGCACTCATTGAAAATACATTTGATGGCAACTCGCACATGACGTAGACTTCGAGCCCTTCAACTCCGCGCCTCAAGTCGTTCTTCGCTAGTTCTGCCAACACCTTACGTCCTTCATCGACCGTTCTGCAAAATGGAATCATAATTTTGACGTTGATCAATCCCATCTGTTCGCGAACGACTCTTATGGCTCGACACTCCAGAGCGAATCCATCTCTGTATCTATCATCGTAATATCGAGAGGCTCCTCTAAAGCCGATCATCGGATTGTCTTCATGAGGCTCGAATTGTTTGCCGCCAATCAGATTGGCATATTCATTCGTTTTGAAATCAGAAAGTCTGACGATCACAGGTCTTGGATAAAACGCTGCAGCTATAGTTCCTATACCTTCCGCCAGTTTTTGCACGAAATATTCTTCTTTGCTGGAAAAGTTTTTAGTTAGTGCAAGAATTTTTTCACGAGCTGATTGATCTTCCAGTTGATCGAATCTAGTCAGTGCCAGCGGATGAACTTTGACTTCATTGGCAATGATAAATTCTTCGCGCGCTAAGCCGACTCCAGCTACAGGTAGTTGCGCCAACATGAATGCCTGATCAGGGTTTCCGGCATTCACCATGATCTCGGTTTTGGTCGAGGGCAGTGTATCGAGGTTGACTTCTTCTTTTCTATATGGAAGCTTGCCATCGTATATGATACCAGTATCACCCTCTGCACATGACAGCGTAATTAGCTGACCCTCGGCTATTGTTTCTGTGCCGCGAGCTGTGCCGACCACGCAAGGTACGCCGATTTCTCTGCTGATGATGGCGGCGTGGCATGTTCTGCCACCACGGTTGGTGACAATTCCGGCGGCCCGTTTCATCACGGGTTCCCAGTCAGGATCTGTCATGTCGGCTACGAGAACCTCTCCGTCTTTGAAGGCGGAGAGTCCATGTACATCTCTGACGACTCTGGCTGGACCAGCGCCGATTTTCTCGCCAATTGAACGTCCGGTTAGAATTATTCGGCCTTGTTTTTCCAGTCGATAGGTTTCGAGATTACTCCTTGATTTTGATGAATGTACAGTTTCAGGTCTAGCCTGGACGATATACAATTTGCCGTCCTGTCCGTCCTTTGCCCATTCGATATCCATGGCGGTATTTCGTTGTAGCCTATCGCAATAATAGCGCTCAATTCCGCATGCCCAGCTCGCCAGTTGTAGTACTTCTTCATCGGTAATACTGAGCTTCTCTCTGAATTCCGGAGTGACTTCGACATTTGTGGTTGTCTTTGTTCCGTGACCGGAATAAATCATTCGAAATTGTTTTGCGCCTACTCTTCTTCGAACAATCGGATCGAATCCCTGCTTCAATGTGGTTTTAAAAACAACAAATTCGTCTGGGTCGACGCGTCCGGCGACGACATTATCACCCAGTCCATATGCCGAAGTTACGAGCACAACATCCGGAAATCCGCTTTCAGTGTCCAGTGTAAAGATCACCCCGGCAGCGCCAAGATCAGAGCGCACCATTTTCTGCACACCGATCGAAAGTTTGACTGACATATGATCGAAGTTCTGATCTTCGCGGTAGGAAATTGCCCGATCTGTAAAGAGCGATGCGAAGCAATTGAGACAGGACTCTAGAAGTTCCACTTCTCCGCGAATGTTGAGAAAACTTTCTTGCTGTCCTGCAAATGATGCGTCCGGTAGATCTTCTGCAGTTGCACTGGAGCGAACTGCTACATCGGGCTCTTTGCCATATTCTTCTGCAAGCTTTTTGTATGCAGTGATGATCTCTTTGGCCAGGTCGTCAGGTATGCCGTTTTTCTTAATCAGCGATCTGACCGCCCGTGCGCGCGAAGCTAAATCAACGACATCATTCTTGTCAATGTCGGCCAGAATATTCTCTAGCTTTTCTCGCAAGCCATTTCGATCGAGAAGGTAGGAGTAAGCGTCCGCGGTGATGCAAAAACCGTTGGGCACGTGGATTCCCGACGATGACATCCTGCTTATCATCTCGCCAAGGGAGGCGTTTTTGCCGCCGACTAAGCCGACGTCATCCATTGATACTTCTTCGAACCATCTGATAAAGCTTGACATAATTACCCCTTAGAGAATTACATGCATCGGACGTTTTCTAAACGCCGGTACACGCGTTATTTCAACCGAACATTGAGCGTTGGTGCTGACTGTGTCAGAGACGCTTCCCATGATCAACTTATCGATGCCACGTCTGCCATGAGAGCCAAGCATAATCAAATCGGCAGGCCATTCGGCGGCATTAAGCAGGATTTGCTCGCGAGCATCGCCAATTAAAGTTAATCCGGTGGCAACCTCCTGGTCGAAATGCTTGTTTATCCTCGACGTCTGAGTGTCCAGCCATTCGATCTGTCTATGTAGGAAGCCATCAAAACTGGATGGTGTGTTGCGAATCGATTCACTGCCTTCATCCATTACCACTGCGATTGGATGAATGACATGAAGGCAGCGAAATTTGGTGCCTTCGAACCAGGGCAGTGCCAGCGTGTGATCGATTAGATGGCTGGAATGCTCAGTGTCTTCCAGCGCCAGAAGTACGTTTTTGCTTTGCGATTCCTCAGTCGGTTTCGAACCGGATTTTACGACTCGCACCGCGCATGGTGCGTGCATCAAAATGGCTCGAGATACGCTTCCTAACCACAGTTTCGATACCCCTTTTCGCGAGTGTGACCCGACCATGATCAGATCGCCCAACCAATCTCGGCTTATTTTGTTAACGGAATCAGCGGGATACCCATCCAATACTTCGCCTGACACTTCCGCACATGGATGAGCAATCTTTAACGACTTGATTGCCGCACCGATCAATTGTTTTGCCTCCTCGCACTCCTTTACCTGCAGTGATTCAAGCACTGGAAGCGGTTCTGAATAGTCCAGGGCGGTTACTATTTTTATTTCTGTGCCGACTGGACAATCCATGAGTTCGGCTTCCTGTAATACCATCTGCGAGCAATCCGAATCGTCGATCGCAATTACTATTCTCATTTTGGTTCCTTTGTTCTTTTGGTGAAATTGGCTATTTCAGTTGTAGTGATTTTCGATGCAGTTTTACAACTTCAACCGAGCATGGTGCTCGATTCACGATAGCTGCAGCCACACTGCCAAGCCTTTCTTTTCGGACTCCGGTGTCTCCGTGAGATCCGAGCATCAACAGATCAGCTCTCCAATTGGTCGCTTCTTCCAGGATCATTTCTGCGCTGTCTCCCTCCAGCAAATCAGTTTGAACTTTCTGATGTTCAGCAAGTTTTGAGCTGAGGGTTTTTACTCTTTCATTTAATATTGTTCGTGCTTGATGAATAAATTCTTGATCCGCATCCCACGAACCGGTGGGCTTCACTACGCCTATTACCCGAAACAGGGTATCTTGAGACCAACTTCGACCGCTAACTTCATCAATAATTTCGTTGGCGAATGGTGAACTATCAATTGCTATAAGTATTCGCATAGTGTTTCTCCATAGTGGTCGATTGAGGCTGTGTTTTAACAAGCAAGCACTCAGCACACTAATAGAGTCCCAGATTATCGAGTCGTGGATATCGGCCGTGAGATTGATTTATCGGCAAGCTCAAATAGTTTTGCTCGGATTAACTATTCAAGCACCGACTTTGCGTTCCATCTCCTGGCGCCGCTGTCGGTTCTCCGCATCATCTTTGACGATGCGGCCATCGACTCCTCGCATCATTACTCCGGTCCCGAATTTTCGGTCTATCTTTTGCTGATCCCAATCGCGAATGACCTTATAAGCCTCAGGACTTTTCTTGGCCAGTGCTTCCGGATTGTGCCTGAGCAGTGCAGCCGCCTCTGCGTGACTTTCATACGGGCTGGTGTTGTATCGACTGGCTTGCAGAACTTGCGCGCGCTTCTCCATCTGCTCGCCGTTCATTGTGTGTCTTTCTCCTGGCTCCGGAGGGGTACCGCCAACCCAGGTCCAGTTCGTTGAGGGTCCATGCTCTTTGTCGCCCTCAGCAAGTTTCGGGCTCCACAGACCTCCGTCCTTGTCCAGAAGAACCGGTCCAAATTTTTGATCATATTTCCAGCCGAGTGCTGTTCTCAGGTTCTCAACTTCGGCACCCGGATTTTTACCTCTCCATTCAGGCGAATTCATTTTTTCCTGTTCGTGATGAACCAATTCATGCAGTCCTACACCTTTGAGACCAAGCCAAGATCCGGGGTCTATGCGTGAGTTCTGATACAGCTCGAGTTGGTTTGCGTCATATGCGCCAAAACCTTCTCCCTTAAACTGACCCGGTCCACCAAACAAAATTTGCAACCCTTTTAAATCCATTTGGTTTGATCTGGACAGAATATCATCGAGTGCTCTGAGCTCTCGCGCCGATGGTTGGTCCGTCTTTCCCTGATCATGAGGCGTTCCGGCTGCTGCAATTTCAACGCCGTATTTTTCAGTAATTTGCTTTTGCAAATCTTTGGTTTTGGCGAGTTCTTTTGATTCAACCCTTTCGGTTTTTAGTTTGCCCGATTGATCGCGGAAGGTGTACTCGCCGTAAGCATTTACAGAGGGTTCGCCTGATTTCGTCTCACCTTGCCCGTTCTTCCAATTCTTTCCGTCGACACTTGTCCATGCGCCTTTATCATCCTCAAGACGAGTGGCTACACCTTTGCTGTTTTTCTCGATAGCGTACTTGCTGCCATTGCTGCCCTCGATCTCCACTCGACTGCGCCCATCTTTAAAATGAGTTTGTATAGTGCCAAAGTCGGTATTCTTGAAGGTGAAATTACCTGCCGAATCGATCGATGGCGTTCCACGAATGAAGCGCGGCTGGTCGTTGTCCCCGCCCTTCAGTACAAAGGTCTCGCCGTCTTTCTCGGCTGTCCATTTACCACTTTTGTCAGAGAACTCGGTGGGTTTGTTGTGAGCGTCTTTCTTGATTTGAAATTCGGTGTTTCCTATTTTTGTCTTGTCTATGGTGCCAGCAATTTTTTCATCACCGCTCACAGCAGATGCAGCGGATTTGTCAGATTGTCCGAAGATGTGCGATTTGTTTGTGTCACCAACGAGCGCTATCTGTCCAAATTCTGCAGGAGTATCTTTCTGACTATTTAGACTTTTGATGATGCTCAAATTTTCCGAGGGTCTGTCGCCGGTGAGACTAATTTCACCCGATGACGAGACAGCCGATTTCTCCGTTCCTTTCTCAGGGCGATTTGCAGAATTCGATTCAGCACTATGGGAGGTGGCATTCATTCAGCATTACTCCGGACGTACAGCCTCTCTGGAAGCGGGAATTATTGAAGCAACCAGGAAAGTCAGGTTGCCTTATGCCTCAAGCAGTTATAAAAATAGTAAGAATGAACTAAGGCAAGATCTTGACCCTACAGTACGAACGTGAGCGTTTCGTGACAGTGTTGCAAACGAGTATAGAGTCCGAATTCCGCGCGTATCAGGATGTATATTTGACCGAAACCATATGGGTGGCACAAGTGTTGCATGGATCGTAGGCGCGAACCAGGGTTTCAAGATTTCTCGTCAATGTCTTCTCGCGCTCCTCATCGTATTCTTCGTTGATAGTTTGAGATACGACTTCGTGAATATCTCGTTCGATTCGATATGTATTTTGAGCAGAAGGCGTGATCATATCGGCGGCTACAACAAAACCTTTCTCATCCAGTTCGTAATAATGATAGAGAGTGCCTCTCGGGCACTCGACAGTTCCACAAGCCGCACCCTGGACTGGCGGAACAATGGCGCGTGAGTGTTGACGCTTGTCGAACGGATCCCATTCGGCTTTAGTCTGAATGAGAGTTTCGATTATTGCCAGACATCGATCGAATGCTTCAACTATCTCGATGCCCTGAGCCAGGTTGTTCCAGATCGTGTTGTGGTCTCCTTTGGCAAGTGCGCTTGAATCGAATATGCTTTTAGCATTGGATGATAACCGATCTGAGAACATTGTCAGTCTTGCCATTGAACCGACCATAATTGGTTTCCCTTCAACAGAAGATCTTTTCGCATGACTGTACGGAACGGTTTCTTCCTTGAGATAGGTTTTGTATTCTTCGACCCTGGCCTGGAAGCCGTGATTCGATCTGATCTGATCGCCAAAGTAGCCATAATGATCATTTTCAGGAACTAGAGCAAAGAAGACCGGTTCGCTCGTGCGGCGAACAGGTGGTGAAAATTTCATTAGCACTTCGCAAGTTCTAATCGCCAGTGCATACTTACTTCGCAAATCAGTCTCGATTTTTTGAAAATCTTCGATGGATGGAAAACGCGAGAAGCCACCAACATGTAAATTGACTGGGTGGAAAGGCCTTCCGCCTAAAATCGTTTGAATCAAACAACCGAGATTGCGCAGATCCGTCCACGCTTTAAATTCTTCGGTATGTTGCGAAGCGAATTGATGAACGTCTTCGAACCCGAGGAAATCTGGAAGCGCAAGCGCATAGATGTGGGTAGAATTGGACTCGATAATCATACCGAGATGCATCAACTCTCGCATGAGTGAGGTCGCAGGGGATGGTGCGAATCCGGCGATTTTCTCCACCGCTCGAATCGCAGCCAGAACATGACCGGTCGAACAAATTGCACACACTCTTGATGTGATATGCGGAATTTCGTCCTGCTGATGCCCGATGATCAGGCGTTCGAAAAAGCGCATGCCTTCGAAGACATCTAATTGCACGTTCTCAACCCGGTCGCCGACAATTTCAATGTGCACCGCCGAGTGTCCTTCCACTCTGCAGATTTCCGGTATTTCAATTTTCTTTCGTCGTTTTTCTTCAGTCATGATTCCGCTCTTTTATATGGTGTCAACTGAAACTTGCGGTATGGTGCGCTTGACGCGCTCGAAAAGTTCATCGGGGGCACCAAAGGCAAACAATCGACTCATTACCTCGTTCATCTCGTAGCCCTTCTCTTGAAGTATCGTGGACATAGCTTCCATCTGCGGTTGTTCACTTGGTCCCCAACAGCCATAGCAGGCGGCACCAAATGTGGGGCAGAGGGCACCGCAACCACCGGCGGTGATTGGTCCAAGACAAGGAAGATTGTTTTCAATCAAAACACATGCGTTTTCTCTTAATTTGCATTCCAGGCAGACCGGTTTACTCGTAATATATGGCAGGTGATCTCGAAGCAGGCTGGCTGTCACGGCAAGCAATTGAGTGGAATTTATTGGACAACCGGAAAGTTTCACGTCAACACGGACGTGATCGGAAAGTGGAGTAGACGGCATCACATCGTCCTGCGATTTGTCACCGTAAGTTTTTTCGAACATCGCGACTGCCGACTCTTTTCTACAGCCGTCCCGCTGAACGCATCCCCAGACGGCGCAATTGCCGACACCCACCAGCCATCGAGCTTGTGCTCGAATTTTTTTGAGACGTTCGAGATCGTGCGGCTGGCTGACGCTGCCTTCCACGAATGCTATGTCGACTGGGCGGTCATCTTCGTTTTTGCTTTGCGCAAACGGAAAGCTGGACACGCGAACGTATGGAATGAGATTCTCGAGATTTTCTAGTATCACGAGTAATTCGCCTGCGCAACCGGTTAGACCGTGTACCGCAATTGATGGCAGAGGGGAGCCGGCAGTCATATTTGCTTTACCTCGAGGATACTCATGAACATTCGATTACCTCTGGCAGAAAACGCAACGTGTCCATTCTAAATACCGGACCTTCCCTGCATGTGAAGGTGCCACCAACAAAGCAGTGACCGCACTTGCCCACTGCGCATTTCATATGCCGTTCCAGTGAAAGCCATATGTTGTTGTCTTTCAGTCCCTTCTTAAGCAGTTCGGCTACAACAAATTTGTACATTACCGGCGGACCGCAAATTGCCGAGAGGAAACCTTCATCGATTTCCGCCAGTTTAATCATGTCGGTCACTCGGCCGAGCTGCCAGGAAACAGACGGAAGATCCGGACCGACTACTTCTTCGGCCGCGATGTAAACGTGCATATCCTGTCGACGTAAAAGTACTTTTAATTCTTGCCGAAAAAGTAATTGTTGAGAATGTCTCATTCCGTAAATCAATGTGAGTTTACCGAACTCTTCTCTGTGATTGAGAACATATTGCAGAAGGGATCGAACCGGAGCAATTCCTAAACCTCCGGCAATCAGAACGAGGTCTTTTCCTCTGTATTCGTCGACGGGAAAACCGGTGCCATAGGGACCTCGAATCCCGACCCAGTCACCCTCATTAAGGTTAAAGAGCGCATCGGTAACTCGTCCAGTTTTTCTGACGCAAAGTTCGAGGACACCGTCGATTTCTCCAGAGCACACTGAGATTGGAGCTTCACCTGCTCCTGGAATCCAGAGTTGGACAAATTGGCCCGGCGCGCAGTTGACGAGGTCGCCCGGCTCATCTATGCGGAATTGAAAGAGGTAATTATCCGTCGACATGGGAATGATGGAACGGATCACCGCGCGAGTCGGGAGAAATGGAGTAGGGCTCAGTTGACTATGCATCTCTATGACCTTCTGTTTGAGCGAAATTATGCATGAGGATGCCCGCCCGTATCCGTGCCACCGCATCCGGGGCTGCCACCACTCGTACTACCGTGAGTGCTGCCACAGCCACCACATCCGCTACCGCATCCGCCATCACTTCCGCAACAGTCTGAATTGGTAGCACCGGTGGTGCGATCCGAAATTAGAACTGATGGCTTACCTTGTAGCCTTAAAACAACACTGACGATATCATCGATACCGGCAGGGCATGACTCGGTGCATCGTCCGCAGCCGACACAAGTCGGCAATCCATGAGGATCTTCGAATCCATGTAATTTGTGACGATACCAAAATTTCAGTCGATCCACAGGACCTGGTCTGAAGTTGGTGTCGCCTGCCACTTTTGCAAAGCCGACGAATTGGCAGCTGTCCCATTCGCGGACACGCTCTCCTGCTTGTGCATGAAGGCTGGCAACATCGACCATATCGAAGCAATAACAAGTCGGGCAAACCGGTGTGCAATTACCACAGCTCAAGCAGCGATTGCCCAGTTCGTCCCAAACTTTGTTGTCCCACTCCATGTCCATAATGGCAGGCAAATTTTCTGACTGAAAATGGGACGTGAATGCCTGATCCCTGGTTGTCCAGAAGTCCTTAAACGCCTGCGATTTCGTTTCATCTGAGCCCGAGAAGAGTTCCTTCTTGGACCCGACCATCTGCAACCCTATTGGCGTGTGAATCTGAACGAAATAATCCTCACCGATGTCGGTCAAGAAGAGGTCATAATCAGAAGTCGGGGAATCGGTACCCATTGCTTTGCAGAAACAATGTTTATCCGGCATGCATGACAGTCCAACCAGAAGAGTCGCTTGACGGCGCGCCATATAATGTGGATCAGGAGGACTGGCAGAATAGACCTTGTCCATGATTCCAAGCCCGGCCAGATCGCAAGGATGCAATCCGAAAAGTACTTGCGGAGAGACCTTTGGTTTGGTTTCTCTCACGCCGTTTTCATCATAAGAAATGATTGTCTCGCGTTGCTGGAAAAAGAATTTCTTAGGAGGCAGTATTGTCCTCAAAGCTTCAAAGGCGATCTCTGATGGATTCTTTACTTGTTTAAAAGAAAACGATTTTTCAGAGACTCTGCGAGGAGCAAAAACATCGCCGAATTCTTGCATCAAATCAAAGAATTCTTGAAATCGAGACTTCGGGAATATTGCGCTGCGCTCCATTTATTTTTTCCTCATCAGCGATGATTCATTTTGGACTGGTCGATTTACTATCGAAGACGCGCAGTTCAAACCGCGCTGGCTGTCAGTGTTATAGAATGCCTGGCTTCGAGCCATGCCAGGAATTCGTCTAGTCCGTCCCCGTTCTTTGTGCTCACTTTAAACAATTCAACTTTGGGATTAAGGGCTTTGACCGTTTTTTCTACTGTCTCGAAATTGAAATCGACGTGATCGATAAGATCCGTTTTTGTCAGAACAACTGCATCGCAATTGTGGAAGATTACGGGATACTTAATCGGCTTATCATCACCTTCGGTAACTGAGAGAAGCACTATTCGCAGATGTTCTCCAAGTGGAAACTCGGCCGGGCAGACCAAATTACCGACATTCTCGATGATGATCATTTGGCCTTCAGGGTGCGGGGTGGCATGAAGCAGCCGCGCGATCATTGCGGCGTCAAGATGACAGCTGCGCCCTGTGCTGATCTGGAATGCCGATACGCCGGCAGTCCGAAGGCGCTCTGCATCAAGGTCTCCGACCATGTCACCTTCGATAACCGACACACTCAATTTGTCTTTCAACCTTTTTGCCAACTCAAGTATGAGCGTGGTCTTTCCGGCTCCTGGAGCGCTCATAAAATTGACCACATAGGCGCCCATGTCATCGAAGTGATGACGGTTCTCGTCTGCGAGCTGGTCGTTGTCCTGCAATACTCTTTCGAACAAATGCTGATCTGTTGTGTCGTGCACTTTGTGTAACCTCAATAAATGTTTGTCTTTATGCTGCTGTTTCCGTGAGACATTGTTCTATCTCTATGTTGACGATATCAAGCTCCTTTCCTGATATCAGGTTTTGAATGCCGCCACCGCATATGGTGCATGAAAAATAATTGGCCGGTTCAGGGTGAAACTGGTGGTTTTGAAGCGAGCATAGAGCAATTGCCTTGATATTTATCAGTTCGAGTTCCGTGTTTTGCGTCCGCGGAAACTCCTTTCGTAACGCTGAAAATGTGAACTCTAGACTTTCGGCATCTATGTTTCTGAATTCACCGACCTGCACGACAATTTTAACTACATCGAAGATCGGCGCCGTATTTTCGGCAGTTTCTGCATAAGCCTTTTCTTCTTTCTGTGCGCTTGCTTCGGCAGCGGCGACAGCGCGTTTCAAAATTGCTAATGCGACCGCTGCTTCATGCATCGAAGTTCCCGCCTTTATTCTGTAGAGAGCATGTTTCCAGAAGTTCGGTTAGTCCTTGCAGTCCTCGTTTTAAAAACGTATCTCGTTCGTTTTCATTGTGAGCTTTGAATTCAGGTCCATCAATTCCGAAAAAAAAGAGATTGCCGGTTTGGCGCGGCTCCATCATTTTGATTTCATCTAACCAGGAGAGACCGTGTGTCGCGCGGATAACAAAGCCGGAATGTTCGAGAACAGACTCAGTCAACGGTATCGTAAACCAACCGTCCGGCGCTATCTTTGTAGAGTCCAGAATGGAATCGACAATTACAACAATGTCATGCCTCAGTAAAACTTCTTTCAACCAGGCAAACCCGCTGTCAAAATTGAACAGGCAGTATTTATTGAGTATTTCAGTCTGCTGAATCAGCCGAATCAGTGCGATGGCCGCTGAATCGTCTTCAACCAATGGATTGCCGAAGGCAACTATTGCTATTTTTTTCGGATGAATGACAGTTTCAGAACAGCATAAATCCGGCTGTTTGCCTTGCGAACTTAAATGACCGCAAGTCGTCGTCAATTCGAAAATCCCTTTTAGCATTGACTCTCCAACGAATTTACCGTTCGATTTTTGTTCAATCACATCTGGCATCTCATTCCAGATTGCTCGGCGGGTGACACTATAAGTAGTGGCACTCTCTGTTTATTATGACCTATGCAACGTTGGCATCATCAGTGAGCGGGTGACCTTTTATTATTTCGACGGAACAGCGAGCGTGTCCGGCGACTGCTTCGGCCACACTGCCGAGAAAAAGTCGAG
Source organism: Candidatus Obscuribacter sp. (assembly GCA_021772095.1). GTDB lineage: Bacteria > Cyanobacteriota > Vampirovibrionia > Obscuribacterales > Obscuribacteraceae > JADYXR01. The sequence continues at coordinate 12,293 of JADYXR010000198.1, forward strand.
AGAGACCGGACCGTCCATGGGAACCGAGCACAATTAAATCAGCGTTCCAGTGCTCAGCCTCTTCGACAATCGTATGGTTCGCGTATCCATCGAGTACCTGACCGCAGATCTTATAGTCTGCAAGACATTTTTTCGCCTCTTCCACTTTTTGTTCCACGAATTTTTTTCGTTCTTTCCTCATCGACTGTTCGGCTTCAATCATCCCAATGGGAACATAAGAAGCATTCCAACCGACACACATGCTAGCGACTGGTTCAAAAACGCTGATCAGGCGAAATTCCGAATTCGCCGGCCATTTGCGTTTTAAAACTGAGTCCAAGGCCATCTCTGAGCAATCGGATTGATCAAGTGCAACTAATACCTTCATAACATCTCCTCATTCGTGGCTGGAACTCTTGATGCCTTAATTGTCCAGTTCCGAAGTGAGTCGCGTATCGGCCATTCGGATAAATCTGGGGATGAGAGTTGTGATTTTAATGCAGGGATCTCGGAAAGAACTTGATCTGACGCGGGAACTCGTTTATACCTGATTGAATTGAATCACGGTGGGTTGAAATATGAATTTACGCAGGCAGAAGACGGGTGGAATCGCAATTGTTGTGTTTGCAATCGCTTTAATGCAATCCGCTTTCGCTGGATCGAGCGATCAAACGACCTCAAAAGGTGCTCAGCTTTTAGAAAAGGAAGGCTGTCTTCACTGTCACTACGTCGGGGGGCGGGGCGGTTTTGTCGGTCCACCATTCGAAGGGATTTCGAAATACAGATCGGAAGAAGATATCATAAACACGCTGACGAACAAACGTCCGCTTCCACCACGACATCCTCGAGGTGTTTTCGACGCCGGTGAGTTCATGCGTCATGTCAGGGTTGATAAGAAAACAGCTGAGGAAATCTCTAAGTATTTGATTAGTTTTCCTGCTAAAGGATCGTTTATCGTAAAGGGGCATGGTGAGACCGCGGATGATTTACCCGGAGGATTCACGTTTGTGCCACAGGAACCCTCGGAACAAACTCGCATGGGTTTGCGCGTATATAAAGAAGGCGGCTGTGCCGCGTGCCACGAGATTGGAGGCATTGGCGGTCGAATTGGACCTCAATTGGACGGCATCGGCGCGAGACTGAGTAAGACCGCGATCGGGAACCGGATCACAACGGGTGCAACAGTGATGTTTAACGAAAAAGAATACAGACCGACTGAATACTCAATGCCACCAACTGAGCTTCCGAAAGATCAGATCAGAGCGATTACGGAGTTTCTTTTGACCTTGCCTGCAAAAACTAAATAGGTAAAGGTATCCATACAATCTTTTAAAAAGAAATAGACGCCGGTATTACCGGCGTCTTCAGGTTCGGAGATATCTCTGGTGCCTGCTGCCCCTGGGAGTTGCTTTTGGCTCTTGCCCTTGGGCTCTCTTTGATACTAATATGACTGATTTTTGCAATTTTGACATCAGTCCAAAGAATGATTGCAGTCATTCTGAAGGATGATTACGAATGAATCGAAGGAAAGGAGCGGAATGCTGCGTACCATGCACTTTGTTGCTTTTGTCACCGATCTCGGCTTGGCACCATATGCGGTGCCGTACCTTGGTTCTTTTGACGAATTTGTAATGTTTTAGAACCTCTACTCTACTGGAATTTTATCTCACTCATCCCTCTGGTCGATGCAGGTGCGATGCCATTAATGAGAAGCTGAGCCTATCACCATGATAGCGAGGCCACAATGAAAAGCAGCGAGACCAAGAAATGTTCTAAACCGTATAGGGTCGTAATAGCAGTGTGTGACGAGCTTTTCGGTGGTGCTATTTTAGACTTTGTTGGAAAGCATTCCTGGCCTCTAAAAACAGAATTTCATTTGGTATACGTGATTGAACCTAATCCTTTGAAGAATTCCCTTATCATTCCGCTCGAGGTTGTGCGCGAAATTGGAAAGGATGAAAGAACGTCAGCCCAACAAGTCCTGAATTTCATGGCGCGGTCGTTATATAAAGCATTGCCTGGAGTCCGGGTGAAACGCCACGTCAGGCTAGGTTTTCCGAAACATGAACTGATAGATGTATGCGGCACAGTCGGCGCCAACTTAATTGTGCTTGGCTCACACACACGCAAAGGACTCGATCGAATAATCCTTGGTAGTGTTGCCAACGCAGTCGTTTCCAATGCAACGTGTTCTTCCATTGTGGTTAGACTGAGCGACGAGCAGTTGAGTAAAGAAGCACCGTTTGATTTCACATTGGATGATTTACCTTCGCAAATGAAAAATGACTTGGAGATTGTCGTGCCTGGTTCTGCTCACCGAGTGCCGGCTGCGCCTGGGAGTATGAAAAAAGAGCATTAAGAGTTGACCAGTTTATTTGGAGTATAAAAATGAAAGTTATATTGGCGGTTGATGATTCAATCTATTCACAGGAAGTGATCAATGCTGTGATAAATAGGGAGTGGCCCCTCGATACGGAATTTAAGGTTCTTACCGTCCTGGAGCCGCTAGATTGCTGTCTTGATAATAAGTACGAAGACCTGTTGCTGGGTATTGATGAGAAGCGAAAGAAGGCCGTTCAACATTTAGGAAAATCTGTTCGCGAAAAATTGGAAGCCACCATGCATGGTGCCCGAGTTCATTTTGAGGTGCGCTCTGGCAATCCTAAAGCTGAAGTAATAGATGCTGCGGTGGAATGGTGCGCGGACCGAATAATGATTGGTGCACATGGACATCGCGGCTGTCCGCATAATCTTATTGGTAGTGTGTCCCGCGCGGTAGCCGGTAATGCTCCTTGCTCGGTTGAAATAGTGCGATCAAAGAAATTGGACAAGAAAGCATTGAAACTTCGAGAAGCTTCGACTGTTCCTGCAGAAGTTTAGCTGTCCCCTCACTAGACTTTGAAAGAATTCATTTATAGACTGAAGATGTCTGTTCGACCACGGTCAGTTTCGTCTGAGCATGAGGATTGGTTGAATCTAGATTTGATTTGATTCGTTCCTTCCATCCTAACGATTGATATCGGAGATAGTTATGGGTATTCCAGGATTACGACGTGCAAACAGAGTCTCACTTCGACCGGAATTTTATTCTCGATATCAGGGTCCAGGCGATCCTTATGGCTTCAATCCGGCTACAGTGGAGCAATGGCTGCCGTTTTTTCAATTTTTGTACGAAGGCTACTTTGACGTTAAAACTGTGGGACTGGAAAATATTCCAGATGATGGTCGTGCAGTTCTAATCGGCAATCATACCGGTGTATTGCCTGTCGATGCGTTCATGACTATGACAGCCGTTTTGCTACATCACAAGTCGCCTCGAAGAATTCGCTGCTTAGCGCATAACTTCCTTCGATCTGTTCCTTTCTGCGATCATCTAATTAGTGCGTTTGGTGCGGTTCCTGCAGAATACCCAATCGCAAAAAAGTTCCTTGAGGAGGAGGAACTTGTTTTCTTTTATCCAGAAGGTGCAAGAGGAACAGGCAAACCGTTTTCAATGCGCTATCGACTCATGGATTTTGATCCCGGTTTTGTCAAAGCGGCAATTGAGACTGGTTCACCGATCATTCCGATTACCACCATCGGCGGTGATGAAATTTATCCATTGCTGGGGAACATCAAATCACTTGCTCGGATACTGGGAGCGCCCTATTTCCCGGTCACGACAAACTTTCCGTGGTTGCCGTTTCCTATTAATGTCACTCCGTTGCCAATCAAATTTTTGATCAAAATCGGCAAGCCCATCCATTTGAATTATCCTCCCGGAAAAGCCACAGACAGAAAACTTCGATTGCAGATAGCAAGGGACATTCAGTACGATATTCAACGAGAAGTTAACTCGCTCCTGCGCCAGAGAAAATCGCCCTTCGTTGACTGGTAGAGAGAATTGCAAGACCGACATTTTTTTAGATCGGCGTCAATTGATCTTTGTTCATCACAGCTTCAGAAGCTTGGGTGATTTGATTACTTCTACCGAGGATTGCGCGTTTTGCGATACCGAGCTAGAGACACTGCCAAGCAAGAGCCTGTTTAAACCAGTCCGTCCGTGCGAGCCCATCAGTATAAGGTCGGCTCTCCAGGACTGGGAAGCGCTCAATATAATCTCTTTCGGGTCTCCATCCATGACACAGCAGCAGACGGAGGTGGCGTTGGTCTTTCTGCCAATCTCGGCCGCCCATGATTCAAGGAGCTCCAAAGAATACGATTTCTCTGACGCGTGCGTGACTGTATTCTGTTTTGCATCGACATCGGAGATTTGAGAGCGCTCGGACAATACCGTAATCAGTTGGATTTCGATCGTTTCTTTCCAGCGCTGTTGTACTAACCAGTCGACCGCGGCCATAGAGTAAGACGAATGATCGATCGCCACCAATACTCTAAAACCCTCGTTTGTAATGCGCGTGTGTGCGGATCTGGCTATCAAAACATTAGACGTCGTGTGATCTAAAACATGTTTTGATACGCTACCTAAGAAAAGTTTTTCCAATCCGCGACGTTGAGTGCCAAGCACAAGAAGCTCGGCGCGCCAGTCTTGAGCAAGTGTCAGAATTGTGTTTTTGGCATCACCAATGATAATTTCGGGGTCTATGAAAACGCTGACGTTTTGTTGACCGAGGCTCTGCCTGAGAAGTTCTGTAAAGTGCATCAGGTTCTGGTGTGGCTTTGATGGGGACTCTACTGCCGGCGCATATTCAATCCTGTGATACCCGCCTTTTGTCCGGTAGGGATCGGCATGTTCTTCTACTACCAACAAAAGCTTGATTACCGTGCCCGCATCCCACACACGCTTGCCCACGGCATCAATGACGCTTTGTGAGTGCGGGGATCCATCGATAGCAGCCAGTACCCTCATGAACTTTTTCTCGCAATCAGGAGCATTTATAGTCTAACGGTTCTGAGATCGCTATATATCGTCCGAAAGGATAATCCTCTTGGAACGGGTAAAGTGACCATCTCTGCAGATGAGCATCTCTTTCGCCCGATCTCGACGTAGAAAAGCAGGAATGACAAACTCCACGCAAATCCGCACCGCTCATGGTGTCAGGTTGTAGTCCAAATCGATTGTCTGAGCAATCCCAAAAATTATTCTCTGGTGGTTTTGCAAAACGTCCCTGATTGGACCAATAGTCCCCCAGGCCGATGTGGTAAGTTCTGAAAAACGGTAGACTACAAGAAGCAACACAAAGAGGCATTACTATATGAAAGTTTTGGTCGCTGTAGACGAGCAAGAATACGCAAATGCAATTACCGAATTTGTAGTCAATCACGGCTGGCCGCTGGGCACCGAGTTTACTATCTTCGCCGTGGTGGAGCCGCTGAAGATAGGTAATGCAATGGCCGTTTTGCCGGGGCCCTTTCTCGATGGGATTGTCGAAGATCACGTCGAGTCTGCTAAAGTCCTCGTCAAAGCCACGGCCGCCGCAATTCGAAATCGTTGTTCGGAATCGATTGTCAACGAAGTGATCGTCGAAGGATTCGCCGCCGAGGAGATCATCAAAAATGCCTCAGATCAAAAGGCGAACTTGATCTTGGTCGGGTCTCACGGAAGATCCGGATTTAAACGCATGATTCTCGGTAGTGTTTCTCTTGCCGTGGTATCGCATGCAACTTGCTCTGTCATTGTGATCCGCTTGCCACATTCTGCGCAGGAAGAATTAACCGCGTCACAGAAAGAATCAGATATGATGTTGCAATCATAGAGTTGTTTGAGAGCGCATTGGGCGGTTGTCGCTAGTGCCGTGCAAATTTTAGCCTTGGCGATAAGAGGTTGATACCGAACTTGGTATCAACCTTTCTTGAGTATATGTCAATGATGTCGATTGTTCTATCTTTTCGAGATCAGCAAATTTGATTTGAATCAAATTATACGTTCACGGTTCACGACGTTATCCGGCAGGCTTTGGCGAGATCCGCGGGATCTGCACATTAGTCGCTTGTTTTGCGCCGTCGAAGCTTTCACTTTTTCCAGCAGGTGGATCCGACTGTGCCGTGATTTCATTTGCGGTTGCGAACAAGAGTCCGCATGAAGAACACAAAGTGCGTTTGCTAATGATTCGGAAATGGCAGCGTGGACAACAATCGCTGATTGATTTAGAACTCATACTACACTCCTGCGTTTCTCTCTGGGTGTTGACTAAAATCTGAGGCTGACAGCGTTTGTGCGCATCAACACGTTTTGAGAGTTCAACACATCTGTCATTATTTTTGAACATCGGTCATCAGGAGTTCTTGACTCCATAACTGACCTTCAGCCTTCAACCAATCTTCAACGTCAAAACCGTGCGTGCAGCCACGGTCCAACCACGCGTGATAAGCCAGCTCCGAAATTTGATTCACCGAGACTTTCGAGCGGGCGCGGACTGATTTATCGTGATCGAGTTGCGGCGCATCTTTGTCATTGGTATAGAGACCTTTCATATCTACTCTCCTTGGAACGGTGGCGGCCGGGAGGTCGTCTGCTGCGCCCCTCCCAGTGACCTACCCAGCCTTAACAGTGATTCGTTTTTCTGGATTTGCAGTATTCTTGCTTTTGGGAAGTGTGACGTTTAGAACGCCATCTTTGTATACGGCATCAATATTCTCCTGTTCGATCGAGCAAGGTAGAGGTATTGCTCTATAGAAGGACGAGATTTTCTCAAATGTTGTGTTTTAGCATTGCTTAGGCGGCCTCTTCTTGTTTGATACCATCAACAAACTTAATTCCCTGAATTAGCTCACCAA
>JADYXR010000199.1 GCA_021772095.1 Candidatus Obscuribacter sp.
ACTCCTTCAGGAGGAAACTATTCAAAACACACGTCGACTCTTGAAAAAAGAGTAGAATCAATTCCAATTTCGGTGCAATTTTCAGTACGAACTAATTAGGCTTACTCTTGAATGGGCCGCCCATGGGCCACCGCACCAATTTACCTACCCCATTAAAAACAACAACCATCGGCGAAATCACCGATGGTTACTTGGTTTAAATGGACCTGCCCGGTACGACTCGAACGTACGACCTCATGGTTCGTAGACGCAGTCCTGATTGAGTACAGCCGAAGCTGGTCAGTGCGTCGATTGTCAAGGTGCTTGAGAATCACAGGTAATCAAGTAAAGCTGCTAAACTTGTCGCTGACTTTGCAACAGCGCAATGCGAGTTTTCCTGGTGCTCGCCCGGTGTTGCACATTGGCATTGGTCCGCGCATCTTCAATGAGAAACTCAAGAAATGAATCTGAAAACTCTTCAACCGGATTTGAAAGCAGTTGAAACCTCCCTTTGGGTCGTTATCCTGTCGTGCAGCAGCGCATCTGCGGCGCAAGCGAATCATGCCGACAGAGAGAGCTGGCAGCTGTCTTCATTCAGGACCGGAGAGTTACGCGCGCAGCAGAAGAGTCAGGGCGACCGAGCACAGCAGAGGATTCAGGGTGACCGAGCGCAGCGGATTCAGGGTAACCGAGCGCAGCGGATGTCGGGACAGGCGACTCTTAACAGCTTGCTGCAGCAGAACTTCAGGCAGAATTTGCCCGGACAAGTTTCACAGTTTCGAACGACCCGACCAGATTTCTTCCGCCAAAGTACTTATAGAACTGATGCTGGGGCAATAAAATCAATTCACAATGGTTTATCACTCGATTTATCATCGACTGACGCGACAATTTCGGTGGGCAGGAATCTGCTTGGTGATTCATCTGTATCAATTGACGTCGGCGGTTCTACAAGAGAGATCAAGACCGGCAGCCTGGTAACTGCAGCGGAGTATGCTGCGCTCAATCAGCAACTATCGTCCGGCAAGCAAGATCTCAAATTGAACGATCAAGGCGCCGCGATTAACGGTTCGCTCAATCTGAACGTTGTATCCGACGACGGTAAATCGATCAACACATCAGCCCTGGTCATTCCGGAAGGTGTTGCTGTGTTCGGAGATTTCGGACGGCATGCCGATGGCATCAGAGTGAAAAACGATCTCGTCAACTACGGTTCGCTCTATGCCTCATCATCCAATAGCAGAGGAACTGCAATCATTGGCGCAAGAGACGTCGACAACTTCGCAAGCGGATTGATTACAACGGATATTTCGAAATCTGTTGCGTCAACACTGGGCATCTCGCGCTCCAACCTCGATCTCGCGGTCAAAGCCGATCGCGATCTCAACAATCAGGGCGAAATCTCAAGCGCCGGCAATCTTGAGCTCTCGGCGGGAAGTTCGGTCAACAACTCCGGACAAGCGCTTGCCACAGGAACTGTTTCACTCAACTCTGCCACCATTAACAATAGTGGATTGGTAAGTTCAGCAACAGGCGATCTGAACATCACCGCTCCGTCCGATGCAAATCTGACAATCAATGCTGCCGGCGGAGAATTCAGCGCCTTGAACGGCAACATCAATGTTGCCACCACAGTTGGTGTCAACCCAAAAACCAACACGACGATGCTTGGCGGCGCATGGTATGCCGATAACTTAAACATCACATCGGGTGACGGTCACATTGTGGGCGCCATTGAAGACAGTACGGCTATGGTTGACATGAAGGCCGGCAGTGCTTCGTTCGGCTCAAACGGCGCTAATCTCTTACTGGGCACGGTTGATTGTAGTGGCGATCCTTTGATCTATAACACTGGCGGCAGCGTGACAATCGGTGCCAATCAAGTAACGGGCGGCGCTCCCCTGGCAATCGTCGCTGCCACGGACATATACGTTGGAGTGGGAGTGACTACACTCGACACATCAAGTGCAACCGGCGGGGGAACAATCACAATCGTTGCCGGTGCAAATCTAATAGAAAACCCCGGAGTGACATTAACCATTACAGGTGGCAACATCGCCGGTGGCAACATCAATCTCAGCGGATTGAATACGATTACTTCCAGCGCTTCCGGTGCCGGAAACGCAAATGGTGGCAACATAAACATCATCGCCTACGGTGCCTTCAATATTGGTACCGTCATTATTCCGACGACCTTGCTGGCCGATGGCACAGGCACCGGCAAAGGAGGGGATATCACTGTGATCGGAGATAATAACATAGGATTCTCCGTTCTCATGCAGGGCGCCAGTTCAACCGGGTCGACTGGGAAAGGTGGCAATATCCTTGTCACTTCGGCGCAATCAGGCACTGGCCCTTCCGTCATCATAGATGCCAGTGTTGGCCCGACTCAGGGCGCTATTATTGCCGGCAATTTCATTACGGGAATCAATTCCAACGGTGCGGTGTCAATCAACAACAGCATCATCACCAACGGCGGAAACGTGACTGTATCCTCCTTTGGAGCGGTTGGTTTGCAAGCGATCAGTGCATCTGCCACGACAACAAATACCCCGGCCGGTTCAATTAACCTCACATCTGTAGGTGACGCAGTCACCGTAAACAGCAGTCTCACGGCGCAAGGGGATGGTACCGGTAATGGTGGCAACATAAGTGTTAATGGTTCGACTGGAGCGAGCGTGTCAGGCCTCGTCAGTACGAGCGGAGGAACGACAGGAAAGGGAGGCGACATCAGCGTGTCCTCCGGAGGCGACATCTTCGCTGTCAATCTGAATGCCGGCGGCGGAACAACCTCAGGAAATGCAGGGAACATCAGTGTTCAAAGCACAAAAACCAATGGCACTATCACTCTCAATTCTACACAGATTTTTGCTAAAAGCATTGTTGGCGCCGGCGGTAATATCCTCATCGCTGCAACTGCAGGACGCCTCTTATTCCAGGACAGTCCTCTGATAGTCTCGGAGGGAAGCACTGCCAGTGGAAATGTGACGCTTACCGGGAATGGTTCCACGACTGGAGGAATTAGCACTCTCAGTGGCAAAACTCTGACCATTGACAGTCTTGGTGCCACCACTAGCGGTGACATCACTATAAACACCGATAGCACTCATGGACTGACGCTGCCTGCTGGAGACCTCACATTGGCTGCGGGGCGCGATATCCTCTTGAATCTTGGCTCCGTTGGTGTAACCACCAGTGGTGTTTCGACGGATTCGGGATTTGTAGTCATGGGCGCAGGACGCAATATCGCGGGCGGATCGGTGAAGATCAATACTGTGCCCACCGCTCCCACTCCTGGTAATCAGGGCGGTGCTGTCAGCCTCATAGCCGGTGCGACGGGCAGCCTGACTATAGGCGCAATTGACACATCTTCGTCCGGCATCCATCCGAATCCAGGTGTAATCAATATAGTTGGAGGAACCGGCGGTATTACTTTTAACGGCAGTCTCAAGGCTCTTGACGCATCACAAACCAAAGGAACGATAAATATCCTTGCCGATGCGGGCTTGAGTGTTCCGCAAATAGATACCGCGTTCCTGACTATCACCAACAGTGGATTCATAACCACGACCGCTGATGTGAATGTGCTTACCGCCAATTTAAAATCTACTGCGGGATCTATTAACCTTGGTAACGACTTTTCGGACAACTTCACGGCAACTACTAGTGTCAAATTAGATGCACTCACAAATGTAAGTCAGACTGCCAGCCTCACAACAAACAGTTTGGACATATCTTTTCAAAACCCAAGCACTAGCACTTTCACTGTATTCGCTCCCTCCGTGTTGGGGTCATCGTTGCAAGGAACCATTCCAAACGGCAAACTCGATTTGGTAATCTACAACGCTGGTACGCTAGCCATCAACACAAATATTCAGAACTTGAAGGTGCAGGCATTAGATAGTGGTGCTATCAGTCTGCAAAGCGCTACCAATGTCAATTCGCTCGATCTGCGAACTGGTAATGCTGGAGTTGACATTAATATAGATGGCACCGTTACTGCCAACGTCAACGGCACGATCCAGCTCCATGTCTTTGATGCAAACATCGTTGAAAATGGTGCTTCAGGACTGAAAACCAGCGGAAGTGGCTCCGTCAATCTTGTTCTCAATGGAACCACCGCTAATGCGACTCTTAACGGACCTAACAACAACATCAATAGTTTGAGCGCTAGTGGTAGTGCGACTACCTCTGTTGTCACGGTCAACAACGGTGCCAACCCGATTACCATTAATGGTCTCGGCGGAGCGCAGAGTTTAAACGTCAGTACAACCAATGCCGCGACTGGTGTCGTCATCGGTGCAGCTGTTTCCACGACTGGATCGCTGCAATTCGACACACCGAGATTCTTCAATGACCAAAGTGTCAGCGCCAGCAGCATTCTCATCCAGAATTTGAACGGCAATCTGGCTGTCCTCGGCGGCGCAGCTCCCGGCGGAATACTGAGCGGATCGACTCCATCGGCTGGTTTGCCGGGAAGTCCGAGCAGTCCGACTGCGATCAACATTGTCACCATGAGCGGTGCCAATCTCGACTTGTTCGGACAAATGGTTTTCAACGGCGACGTTACCATGAACAATAATTTTGGCACCACTACTTCGAACGTCGGATCGCAGTTCGATGGAAACAACAATGTCATTTTGAAGACGAGTACTTGGAACACTGCCGGTTCTCAAATCACAGGCAATATCTTCATCTTCGAGGAGTCCGGCAACAGCAACATCGTCAACAGTCAAGGCGCCATCAATTTCAATTCCAACATCACCATAAAAGGTCATGATGTAACATTCGTCGCTTTGACTGATATCAATATTACGGCACCGATGATCATAGATCTGTCCAACAACCTGGGCCCGGGTGGAACTTTGACAATGCTTGCCGGCTACGAGATCACACCAGCTACGATAGGGCAGCAACAAAATGGGTTGAGTTATACCTTTACTGCAACTCCGAGCGCTGGAAGCGTCAATGCTACCGATTTGACAGTCAATACAAGCGCTACAGGCGCGGGTAATAATGGCGGTGACGTGGTTGTCATCGCCAACGGTGGCTCGATCCAGCTTGGGAACATCAATGCGAACTCCGCTTCAGGACTGGGCGGTGTCGTAACAATTGTCGGCGAGCAAGGAGTCGTCGTCGGCGATATCACCAACATAGGTGGAGGCGGCACACAGAGTGTATTGGTGGCATCGGCAAAACCACAAGTCTTCGGTGCTCCACAATTGGACAATGGCACTATTAGTGGTGGCTCTTTCGGAATTGATGCGTTGCCCACTCTCACCGCATTCGATGTCACCCTTGGTGCAATAAGTTCATCCGAAATCATAGTCAAGTCAGGCGGCGTAGGTGGCGACTCAATAAATTTGAACGGTGCATTGAGTGGCACCTCGATTGAAATAGATGCAAGTGCAGGCAATCTGATGCTGAATTTTACGAACAATATTGTCGCTAACGCCACCGCAGGAATCGGCGGAAAAATATTGCTCTCCGCAGCAAACATATTCGGTGGTGTTCCTTCTAGCCCCGTCACTCTGACTGCCAACGGCGCGATACAGGGAGGGCAGATCGCTCTCTTGCTGCAGAACAACAGTATTGTGACATTAGGAACGAACGCTGGCGAAATCACTCTAGCGGCGCAGGGGGCAGGCAGCGGCGGCTCAGCCACCGTAATCACTCAGGGTGATATACAATCAATCCAAACGGAATCAACACACAAGGAATGAGTGGCGCCGGTGCCTCGAACACGTTGATTGCCCAATTCGCTATCATTCTCAACGATACCTCAATCCTGAATGTAGACGCTACCGGTGCAAACAGTGATGGTGGATCTCTCCACCTTGAATCCGGCGACACTATCGTGTATTCGAGTTCCTCTTTGTCACCGTTAGTTATGAGCGCCCATGCAACCGGAAACGGAGCCGGTGGAAGCATCACTTATAAATCGGTCGACACTACACCGGTATATACAGGCACTCCAGTCAAAACCGCTAAGGGCTCGGCCGATTTCATCAATCTCAGCGCCCGGGGCGGAGCAATTGGTGGCAAAGGTGGCACGATCAATGTCGAAGTGGGTGGAACACTGTTTGTAGATCCAACCAAAGCCGATGCATCTCCTCAGGCGGGCACCAGTACTGGTGCCAGTTATAAGTTCAAGGCAGGTACCACTCTCATTGTTAACGGTGCTCTCAGTGCGGACGGAATCAATGGTGGTGGCGGTGGCACAGTTGATCTAGAATCCAATACAAAGACTGCGTTTATCATCAATACCGGCGGCAAACTACCGAAGAATGGAACCAGCGGAACTGTTTCGGCCAGTGGCGCTGGCGGTGGCATTATCGTCAGAAACTTCGGCGGAGGAGTAAAAATAAACTCGTCGTTGACGACTGACAATATCACTCTGCAAGCCGGACTCAAAGGTGGAATCGTAACTGCGACAGGCAGCGTTCTTACTGCTAACAATTCGATGGTCTTGCAATCTGACCTTGGTGCAATAGGCAAGAAACCTCTCACTGTCGTGACACCATTATTGCAAACGACGTCGAACGGCGCAGTGAATATCACTGACACGTTCGCAGGTCTGTTGGTCGTCAATGATTCGAGCGCCGGCAAAGGCGGGTTTACGCTCACTGCCGCTGGTGACACGCAGTTGAATGATATCACCGTTGTTAGTGGCAACATTCTTGTGACTGGCGGCAATGCTGGAACATTGTCCGTGCAACCCACCTCTCAAATTACTGCTCAAGATGGTGCCATAACACTCAACAATCCAGATGCTGCCAATGGGCAAATCAGCATATTTGCGCAGGCGAATATCGCTACATCCGGCACGAAGGGAGGCAATACCATTATTGCTATTGGAGCCGTTCCTAAGAAGGGCATCAATACGGCTCCGATACCGGCTAACTTTGATACTGATCCGCAGGGCAAAGGCCTGATATTCTTCGACGGCGTCGCCAATGGCGTTCAGGTGATCTTAGGTCCAGATGTTAATCCACTTGCGACTGCCATAAATAAGAATGTGATCTTCTCGAATCTCACGACGGGTGCGGGCGTGATTTCAGTTCAAGTCGGTGCCACAATTACGGCGGATCCGCCGATTGTAGAACACAGTCAGCGCGTGGCGTTGAGTCAAGCATCTCTGGTCGAGAGTGTTCTTGCAGGTTCCAATGTCTCGTATTCGTCCTCGTCTGTTCCTTCTGCAAAAGCTGCTGGATCTCTTGATGCATCGCAAGTAACGTCCAGCAATGCCAATCTGTTCGCGACCACACTGTTGAACAATGGCACCGCCACCGCCACCGCCACCGCCACCGCCACCACTCCACTTGACGGTCTCAGAAGCACAGGCGCGAGTATGTTGTCCAATGGATTTGCGAATCTGATTTCTTGCGAAAACATTTCCGCCATGGAACAATCCGCCAAAACACACGCTCCGGTTGTTCGTACCGTAGCCGATATGTTCATCGATGCCGCTTTCCATGGTGATCTCGAAACCTTGCCATCGCAGTTCTCAATCAGCAAGAATTCAGACATCGTGGTGCTCGATCGCTCGGACCGAAGCAACCAATCGATTGAACGTAAGAGTTTTGCACTGAGCAATGGCAATATCGTGTTTGCGCCACGGTGCGACACGACCATCGAAACGCCGCATGGCACGGTCAGTATTAAGGCGAATACACTGGCGCTCGTAATGCAGTCTCATGATGGACTGTCCGTCTTCGATATCGACGATCAGAGTAAGAATGCCATCGTCGTCACCACTAACGGCAAAAGAGTCAGTCTCTCACCCGGACAGAGCGTTGTCGTTTCAAGCCATCGTTCTGAGCGCTTTGAAGAGATCAACCCGATCGAGTTGGTTCAATATCGCCGCTTGAATAAAACGCATGCCGGTAACGGTTGGAAAGTCTACACCGCCGAGTTTTCAATTCCGTCAGCTTGTTTCGCTGTAAAACCGCTCAGACATCTGACCAGTTCTACGGACAAACAAACAGCCAAGATGCGCTCGCACATGCTTAAAACTGCTGCCGTTCTCACGATGTTGAGACCCGACCAGGGCGACTACGCGCAGTTCTTCAGACCGCAAGTAACTGCTATGTTCGGTGGCATCCGGTAGTGCCGGGCCGCTTCGATTGGGACATCGTCGGGTGTAAGGCCTCGAAGTGTTTTGCAACAAACTCTCGTCTTTGGATCTAGTTGTGTCGATCAATTCTTTTTGAGTAATCCTTTCGGGACGATGTTCACCACTGGTGGTGGCGGAGAAGTAAGAGAAACAGAATTCAACTGATGAGCAGGCTGGTCGTGTTCTATCATTAGTTTTAGGCATCACTCCTGGTCAAGCGGCAACGATTGGAACCTGCATGTGCCGCGAAGCAGCCCCGAGAATAGAAATTAATAATGAATATTGATCTGTTTTGCTTTAATTGCGAAGCTGGATACCCAGAATGTCGCGGGCTTTAGCGCCGTTCGACAACCCAGAGCTTCATCAAGCGATCCATAATGCCACCACTCTGATACCATTAGGGAACTAGAAAAAACGACGCGAGTTGCAGGTCACTGAAAACGACGGTCCTACGGACGTCCGCCACAACCTCGTCTAGAAAGAAAGGAAATTTGTATGAAGATTCTTGTGCCATTTGATGGTTCGAGGGACGGTCTGTTTATGTTGCAAGTAATTGCGACAATGGCGCTAGTTCCTGGTAGTGAAATAACGATTTTGCAAGTAGTAAATTCTGGCGGATCGCTTTTATCTTTAGTTGATTCAAATTCTGACGCGATCAAGCAGCAGGAAATAATTGTCGAGAGATCAAAACATTTGACAGACATCGTTCAGGAAATGTCGTTTTGGCAGCCGCATTGCAGAATCAATTTTAAAATTGGTTTCGGTAATGTGACGGAAGAAATTCTCAAAGTGGCGAATGACATCGCCTGTGATTTGATCGTTATTGCCGCTCACGACAAAAACGTTATTAAACGAATATTTTTGAGCAGCGTGTCCAGTTCTGTTTTGAACAGTTCGGATCGACCGGTTCTAATACTCAAGCGGACGCCAGAAGTCGCTCAGGGAAGAATGGGCAATCTCGGGTACAGAGTTCTTGTGCCGATTGATAATTCAATCAATTCGTTTGATACCATCGAATGGTTATCAAATCAGGCGTGGAAAGCCGGCACCAAAATAAAGCTTATGCATGTAATCTCGGAATTCAAAGACTTGCTGAGGCAGCATGAAGTCCCGGAAGATCTTGCTGTGCTGCATGAACAGTGGCTTAAGGTTAAGCAACGAACAGAAGCATTACTTGAAACGCACGCGCTCAAGTTGGCGAATGTCGTTGGACGAGAGAACGTAGAAATCGACGTCCGACCAGGCGAGCCTAAGCATGAAATCCTTGATGCAGAAAGCGAATGGGGCGCCGATATCATCGCCGTCGGTTCGCATTCGAAACCGGGCGTGAAGCGGATAATATCGAATAGCGTTTCCGGTCACATCGCTCGTAACTGTTCCGGCGCGGCTCTAATCGTTTGCCATCAAAACGGAACCGTTCAGAAAAAAAGACCGAAGAAAAAAGAGAAATCGGAATTCAGAAATCGTCCTTCCGAAAGCTATAACGAACGCAAACCGCATGCGATGGGAATTATGTGAGGATCGGCGAGCAGGGTTGGTCGGCGCAACGACGAGGCACTCTCGTGATTTACTAATTGACGAAACCACTGATTATCGCAATCCATTTTGATCTATAAACTGCTTCATCCCAGCCAAAGCGGTGGTACCAGAATCAAATCCGTTGAGGCTGGAAGCCTTATCCACGCAGTAGTCGAGGTCGAGAAGAAACCATTCGGCGATCGCCAGTCGGCCTTTTGCGCACCATGTTTTGATGTAATTCGGATTTACTTGTTGTGCCGCGTTGAGCAGATACTTTCCGCGGTCCAGATTTCCGTCTTTCAATTCCATCGAAGCGAGCGTTACAAGCGGCGCTTCAAAATTGGGATGTTTCACTTCAAGTTCGACGAGGAGATCTTTAGCTATATCTTCCTTCTTCGTGACGATAAATCTGAGCGCGCTCATATACTGGATCATGGCGTCATGATTGACTTTGCGTGCGGGAATCCGTGTCTTCAAAAAACGTTGCGCCTGGTTGGCTAGCTGTGTGTCTTTCTTCAGTTCGACATCGAGAACTTTTTGCAAGCATTCGCGTGCCGGTTCGCATGCGCCGATTTGATCGTATCTTAATGCCAGACGATAGTATTCTTCAGTTGTCTTACCCTCAGGAATGCGGTCGAGTGGCATTCCGAACGCAGGCAGTAAATGATTTTCTAGTCCGCCATCAATAGTTTCTTGCACCGTCTGCGACACCATCGTAAAAACGGATTTTATTCCGTCCTTGACCTGCTTGACATGCTGAATCTTGTCGAGAGCCTTGTCGGCTTGATTGAGAGTATGTTCAGTTAACCCTTTGACGTTTTTCTCGATACCTTCTGAAAATTCTCCGAGCAGCAAAACTTTTTCGAGTGCATCGAAAAGCGCGGTTGTTCTTTTTTTAGCTTCGACCGAAAGGTTCTCTGATTGAGGCTGATTTTTGATTGCGTGAGCGGCGGCCGCCATCGCCTGACGCAGCCAACCAAGTGACGTGTACCTGATTTGTAATCTGGTATATTCGATATGGCTTAGATTGTTTGGTATTTTTTCTGGTGGCAGCATCGATGCGCTCCTTTTGACGTTTGAAATTACTGTGACCGCCGAGACTGTTACGCCGGCTTGATCTACTAGATCGTCCACGCGTACTTTTGCGGTAACTCTTTATATCCGTGCGAAGTGCCGAGCAAAACGACATTGTCGTCACTCGTAAAGTAATTTTTGGATGCCAAAACCTCTGCTCCGGCAAGAGCCGCAGCCGAGGATAGTTCTACGTACAATCCGGCGGTTCCCAGAGTTTTTTGAGCGGCGGCGCACTGTCTTGTACCGACACCAACTGCGGTGCCTTGTGTTATGTTTAACGCGTTGTAAGATTGATATGAAACTGTTTCGGCACCGATCGAGCTGAGATGGTGTGAAGGCACAGGAAATTCTTCGCGATAATCTTCGCCCTGCAGCACAAGCTCCAGGCGAGCACCGGGCTCGACAGCGACCAGTCGCGGCAGTCTATCGATCAGACCACAATTTTTGGCGTCCAGAAAGCCGTACAACATTCCCGCCAACAGATCGCCGCGACAAGTTGGAATTAGCACTACCAGTGGTGCAATGTTGCCGAGTTCTTCCACCAGTTCAAATGCGATCGTTTTATAGCCTTCGATACCAAAAGGGTTGCTGCCAACCGGTGGTTTTAAAAAATTAGTGACAGGATACATGTCATGTTCAGTGACCATTTGCTGCATGTATTTCCAGCGATCGTCTTGTCCCTGACGGGCATGAAGCTGCGCTCCGTGAAACTCAATCGCCGCTTCCCACATCGGGCTGATGGACGACATTGAAACGATCACGCAGCTCAAATCAATCGCAGCTGCGTATGCCGCCAGCGAGGCCCCGGCGTTGCCTGACGATGCCGCGATCACAGCCGACTTGCCGAGCGCTTTGGCGCGCGCCACAGCCAGTCCGCTCATGCGATCTTTGTGCGACCCTGTTGGGTTTTGTCCTTCATTTTTAAACCAGAGCTGGTTGACGCCTAGCTTGTTTCCGAGCTTCGCAAGCGGGACCAGGGGCGTGTCTCCTTCGCCCAGGATCGGAAAGTTTTTGTACGGCAGATGAGGAGCAAAGCGCAGCATCCTTGTTCGGCTGCCATTTGACAGAGATTCCTGCTTCTTGTAGGTGCACATCAAGCTAACCGGAAAGCCCTGTTCAAGGCATTTTGGGCACCCGGTGCCCAGATCGATTATCTCATCGTCAACCGCGAAAGCTTGATGGCATCTGAGACATTCGTAACCGGTGAGCGCGGAATTGAGCTCATATGTTTGGGTGCTGCCTCTGACTGTTGTTTTATCACTCATCAATAATTCCAGACTGACATCCGTCACGTTTATGGTACAAGACCGGGCTGACGCATACGAGTGTATGGAAGCCTGTTTATTCCGGACCAAAACTGTCTATCGCTGCCAGAGCAAGGTTTAGCAGCTTTTGTGCCAATTGTATTTTGATGCCTGGGCAGCACATATTTCAGTTTTTCCAAAAAAAGGAAGAAATCCGTCCGAGCCCGTGGCATATGACTATGGGGACCGGCGGGCAGTCAGTATGTTCAATAATAAGCTAAGCAGCATTCCGAACCAGAATTATCGGGTGGATTCGCATCCGAGCATCGATCAGCTCAATGACATGATCGAGAAGGCGCGTGGAATGTCGGGCATCAGGCACAACTACCTGTGGGAAATTCCGAAGGATTTTAAGAAATACACGCTCAGTCTGCATTGCAAGGAAAAGTCGTACGAAGAGACGGACATTGAGTGGTGGCTGCACGAGGAAAATTTAGTCGGCAGTAAGATGCTCTGGTTTCACAAAACCAAAGATATTGCTGTGATTTATCCGCATCTGCTCGCTTCAATTGGGCAGCGCCATCCGTTGGACGAAGAAACGGAAGAGCAGAAGCAGGCAAAGGAAAGGGATAAGCCGACTTCGCTTGGTGCGCGTTTGAAGCGCAGCACCAATAGCGCCGAGTTGATGTCCGCGCCTGAAGTGGAGCCGCAGGAAGTTACTTACGCGCAGGAAGCCGGTCAGCAGTCGACGATGCGCTTGATGAGCGGCAATTTGAAGTCTCGACCGATCGGTTGGTTATTGCAAACAGCGGCGCAGTCGGAATTGACTGGCGTTCTTACGGTGCAGGGTTTGGCCGGAACAATCGTTGTGCAGTTTGGGCTGGGACGACCTGTTCATGCGGTAAGTGCAAATTCCGTTGGTACCGATGCGATATTAGAACTCTTCGCCTGGCCTGATGGCAACGCAAATTTCGTCGAAGGTGCACAACCCGAGACGACCAGTGTGCAGGACAACACTGACGAAATATTAAAACAGGGATCGAAGACGCTGGAGAGCCTTGGATTTCTGGCGAGACACGGGATGGATGCAAATTCGGTTCTTTCGCGACCGCCGATTGGATTGTCTGAAGAACAGCTCGAGCAGCGCCTGAAAGATGGATTCGATTACGGTTTTAAAATCCAACGCAGTTTTTATCGCGCGCTGGATGGGCGGCTGGCGCTGCGAGAAGTGGGCGCGCAGATATCGCTTGATTCGAGCCGTTTGTTTGCAATCGCAGTGAACTTTTTAAAACTTGGATTGATTCTGACGCCCGATGGACACTCGCTGAGAGAGGTCGCTCATTCTGGGAATGATGCGTTTGCCAACGCTCAAGCTGCTGCCAGTCAATCCGCTGGGCTCAAACCTCCGCCCGGATTTTTCGGGGGCGGTGGTGGTGGTGGCGGATTTGGTACCGGTGAAGTGCCTAACCCGGCTGCGATGAATCAACCGCAAAAACAAACTTCAGAAATGGGTGCACCGCCGATGCCACCAGCATCAGTTTTTGGCGGTGGTATGGCTGATACCGCATCGGGTGCTCAAGCCGCGCCTGTGATGAATTGGGGAGGACCGGCAGCAGCTGCCGCACCAGCCGCTCCGCCTGCCGCCGAGTCTATCGCCGCGCCTATCGCCGCGCCGTCCTCGATGCCCTGGGGCGATCCAACACCAGCCGCCGCGCCGCGACCGACGACAGAAGTAGATGTGCCGCCTCCACCGGCGATGTCCTGGAATACAGCCCCGGCAGCGAATCAATCGGCTCCTGGAATACAGAGCGCAGCGTCGGCGCAACAGTCAAACGGTTTTGCCATCGGGGCGACAGCAGATTCGTACGTTGCTCCTGCCAAGCCTGACGCAGCACTATCGCAAGAGCAAGAGCGCGCATTTTTCGAGATCGGTGTTCCGAAAGATCTGATGACTCTGGATCCTGCCAGTGTGAAAGCCGTCAGCGACAGTCTTTGCAATAAACAAACCGGCGCGCTCAATAGTCCGGCGTTCCAATATTGTTTGGAACGTGAGTTCGCCCGCGCATTTCGTTTTAGCACCGAGTTTTCGCTTCTCATCTTTTGTATGAGATTGGGCGGCGTTGCTGAGGATCCGAACTCGCCGACAGCGATTATGCCGATGGCATCATTGGCAATCGCAATGCAAACAATCGGCACCATCAAACGAGATGTCGACATGTTTGGACACGTCGGGGACAAGGCGTTCGGCCTGATTCTTCCAGGCGTCGGTACCAATCAATCCATGGCCCTGGTAGATCGAATAGTGGCAGAACTTCCGAAATTAGCACCACAACTTGGTGGCAAATGGCCGATTTTGCACTTCGGAATCGCCGGCGTTCCACAAGACGCGCGCGATCTGCCATCACTAATGAAGGCTGCTCAACTCGCTATGATGGAAGCCGCCGACAAAAACTACACGAGAATTCGTTCGTCCGAAATGGGCTCGTAGCGATTCAAAGTTCGGGGGTGGCATTTTTGCCGATCAGCGGTAGCGCCGGTAGTGGCTCACGTGCCAAAACAGAAATTGCTAAGAAGCAGGCGACGCCTATCAGCATTGAAATTAGGAATGGTAATGGAGCGCTGGTGAAAGTCAGGCAAAATCTGCCTGCGACGATTGCACCCGCGATTGCTATTCCTATCAATCGCGCTGGCTGCGGACTGCGTTTTAAAAACAGCAATCCGAAACAAGCACCCGCGATTAACCCAAGTCCTGAGCCGAACCGCGAATTGCCCTGGAACACGAGGTTGTAGCAATCGATTGCGTTCGCGGTGCTGTTTAGAAACCCGTTTTGATAGTCGGTGATTTCTAGTGGTGTCGCTTGTGCCACCACCCCGGTTTCTAATCCGTAAAATCGCATCCAGCCCAGCACTACCCATGCTCCACCGATTAGTAACGCGGCAATCAAGCTGGTCGAAACCACCAGCGCTACCGCGCGAAGGACTTCGAAGAAAACATGTTTCGCACTTGTGCTTTGTTTGCTCTCATCGTTTACGTTGTTGTTCTCAGTGTTCATCGGTTTACTCCGTCAACAATCAGATCTTGTTGCAGTTTGTCGTAAGTCGATTGATTATGCTTTTCGACTTCAGACGGTTTGATTTCGTTGAATAAAACTTTCGCGCGTTCGACATTCCCGGCAGTGAGATAGGCTCTGGATGCCAGAAGTTTCACAGTTGCATTTGTTGGAGCTAACGTGATTGCGGTTTCGAAATTTTTGATACCGTCTCTAAATCTGCCAGTTTCAATATTCAGATGTCCAAGGTTTAAATGAACAGGAATATCACGTGGCTCCAGTCTGATCGCATTGGTCAGAAGCGTTCGCGCGCCTCCGTAATCTTTTCTGTTCATCAAGATATTTGATAATCCGACTTTCGCTGATACCATATCTGGTTTCATGTTCAATGCCTTGTGCCAATGTAATTCAGCGTTGACATTGTCTCCCGACCTGTATTCGCATCGCGCTAATCGATCCAGTGCAGGTGGGTAGGTTCCATCGATCATCAAAGACAGTTCGCAAAAATGTTTGCCATTTTTGTAATCAGCGACGTTGACGTATTGACCGGCTTGATTATAAAAGTAGTTGCGTGCGGCACCTCTGCCGATGAACGCCATCAGCATGATCGCGATGTATGCGGTCAGCAAACGTCCTTTGTTCGCAGAGCGTTTGTATGCTTTCTTGATAGGCTCTTGTGTCTGCAATTCGGCGATCACGACTTGTGGCGCGTCGGGACTGAATCCAAAACTAGAGATGCTGATTACGTTGAGCAGTGACTCGAATTTTTGTTCGGAAAAAAACAATGAGTCGATCGTTCTGACTTTGGTGTCCTTATTATTTTGCACATACAATTGCAATCGCACTGCTGGTTTTTTCAAAAACATCAGTCGAGATATAAGTGGGCGAGATTCGCCTGCCATGCCGACTACCGATGTCCATGGAATTTTCTTGCTGAAGCGTGACAGAGAAATTCCGTTCTCGTCGACGATTATTCCGCGATTGACAATACCGGCGAAGCTGATTATGCCAAGGAATGCGAGTACCCATTGAATAAACGCTGTCAGCCAGAGTCCCGTTACTCGAATCAATAATGCCAGTGGTTCATGAGTGCTGGGAACAATTGCTATCGTATCGGGAATCAAGAGCACTGTGGACACTAGGATTCCGGTGCCTAACGCGAGGCGAACCATCGATTTGATATCGAATGCAAGAATGTATTGGCGGTCTAAAATCGAAATCGCTTTTCGATTGACCACATTTTCATCTGCTGGCGAGCGTGTTTGTGCGCTGATGTCTTGCATCTTTCTTCGACGCTATGCATAAGCCGGCGGTACCGGCGATTAGTAAATATGTCCGGACAAACAAAAAATTTGTCACAGCCATGATGGTCAAGACACTAGTGTATACAAAACTCGGCGGTTCTCAATAGCGGGATTACCCTGACATGGCTTTTTGAAGTTTAATCCCATATGGTGAGCACGTTACCTTGGTGGCGCCGATCCGGTACAGCTGGCGATTTCAATTTGACATGGCGAATTGAAACGTGATAGGTTGAAATTATGGACGAAGCGGAAACGATTTCTTTTACCCTCGACGAACTCGCCAATGAGTCGGGGCTCGACACCAGGGTAATTAGAAGTTTCATCGAGCAAGGTCTCTTGAGAGGACCCAGCAAACTCGGCAGATATGCTCGATATTCACGGCAGCATTTATTCAAATTGCTTGCCATCAAAGTAATGAAAGAACAGCAAGGGCTGAAACTCAGTGAAGTCCGGCAGCAGCTCTTGTCGATGAGCGAAGCGCAAATTGAATTGTTGGCGAGTAACGGCTCGTCTCAATATCAGCGCCCAAAGGGATCGGCTCTCGATTATATTCTTTCGCAAACGAGTCAATCAGGCAGTTCTACTGCCGCTCAAGCCGTCAGCGTCAACATTAGCCCAGGCGCCAAGTGCCCTCCATATTGGGGCTCGGACGATGATGACCAGGTCGGCACAGACGACGACCAGACCGGCGATCAGGACGATGCTGCTGATTCGGTAGCGCTTGCACCACTTCTGGTGGCAGAACCTGTTCAAGATGGTTGGGGACCGGCACCTGAGTACTATCAGAGAGTAACAAATGAGCGCATGGCTACTCCGATTGGAAAACTGCTTGTCGGGCTAGAAGAACAGACAGGCGACAAACACATAAGGCGCCAAGCCAGGCGCGAGGCCTGGTTTCGCATCCCGATTACGCCGGACATCGAGCTGTCCGTCCGAGGCATCAACGACGATCAACAATTGGCACGGCTCGAACGCGTGGCTGATTACTTACGAGAAATTCTTACGGGAGATGCCTGATATGAGTAGCGGCGTTAACATCAGCACTAAATTTGACCGCGAATATGTTTTCAAAGGCGGCAACTCCGTTCGATTTCTATCGGTGGATTTGACTGGACCGGATGCCACGATGGGCAAAGCGGAACCCAAGGCGCCACTCAACATAGCACTCGTCATTGACGCATCAGCTTCGATGGCAGGGCGGCGTCTTGATGCCGCGGTCGAGTCGGCACTAGGGGTGGTGCACTCATTGTCGTCTGACAGTTGTCTTTCGATTGTGTCTTTTGCGACCTCAATCTTCGTACACGTTGATGGCCAGAAGATGAACGGAGAGGGAAAGAAGGCCGCCATCGCCGCGCTCGAGGCGCTTGTAACTCGGGACAGCACCGATGTTTGCAGTGGTTGGATGAAGGGCGCCGAGTGTGTTGCGAAAGTAATGCAGCGCCAAAGTAACATGCACAATCATGTCATCATCATTTCAGATGGGCACGCAAACATCGGTACCGTTGATGCAAAAATTTTAGGAAACCATGCGGATGAATTGCGTCAGCGCGGAGTTCTGACAACCTGCGTCGGTATCGGCAACGACTATTCATCCGTTCAGCTACAAGCGCTTGCTGAGCCCGGCGGCGGCAGATTGCACGACGCGGAATTTCCTCAAGAAATCATTGAAGTTCTTCTTGGCGAATTGCGTGAGCTGCAAGAAACGGTAGTTGAAGACATATCAGTTCTTTTGAAATTTCCATCGTCTGCGCGAGTGAAAAATATCAGCGGTTTTCCGACTGCATTTTCCAATTCTAGTCTCGTATGTCAGATGGGAAGCCTGCCTCCAGGCGGCAAACGTAATGTAATTTTTCGAATTATCACCGACGCTGGTATCGAAGGCGATCAGCTGAAGTTCGAAGCAACCTGTAATTGGATGTGGACCGGTAAAGACAAACGCGATAAATCAAAACCAGCCAGCCGTGTTTTAACGGTTGCGCCCGGTGACATCAATTCCAATCAGAGCCGTGATATCGACCTGAGTGTGAAGGTCGCCGAGATCTGGCAATCCGCGATCGTTCGTAGAGCCGTTCAAATAAACAGAGATGGAAATTTATCCGAACTCGGAAAATATCTCGACTATGAGCTGAAAAACTTCTGCAAATACTGCGCCGAATTACCAGGCACCGATGAACTAATTATGGCACTCGAAAACATGAGAGCTGTAGCCGATCGCGATTGGGATGAGCGCAGCCGTAAGAGCATGGAATACACAACCTACCTGACCCAGACCAGTCAGATCGATCACCGCACATTAGAGCGCGCCGGTTGGTGGAAGTTCCTGGAAGAACGCAAGGCTAAACTAAACAAATAACGCGTTAAAAACCCGTCACATTGATGTCACGTCCAGATCGTATAAATGCAATGCAGTGATTTACTACCCCTGGGCCGCAAGTGCCAGGTGTTCGAATTGGGGAATTTCTATGACGTCAATCGCGTCTGGTAAGCAGACTGGTGCCACCGCCATGCAGATGCGCGTGAGGACCGCGCGGCCGGTGAAACTTAAATCGACTGAAACCGCATTCATTAATGGTGATTCTCTTTCCATTTCGTCGGGACGATTGAACGTTTGCTCTGAGTTCAATCCGGAAGCCACATTGGTTTCACCAGTGGTGCCAATCGAATTGCTCGCGCATGATGTGAACTATGACCAGACCGAAAAATTATTGCTCGAACTTGATGCGCTCTGGGCTGATGCGGATGCGCCGTTGAGCGCATATTTGCTGCAGTCTGAAAACGCGATTAGAGAACAATCGCTGATCGATCGATTGAATGACATCAGCCAATACCACACCGGAATTGGTTCCGAGATAGCCGAGAGTATTGAAACCGAACTCGGCGAAATGGATGCGGCGCCTGCCGACAATCGGCTGGGGCACTTGCTTGTCGAGCTAAGTCTAATTACCACTGATTTGTTGGAGCACAGCATTCTTTTGTCCAATGAGTATTCGATCTCTTTAGGACGTGTGCTAATCATGTCGGGGTGGATTACCGGCAAGCAATTGCAATGGGCAATTCAACTGCAAGCACTTTTAAAGGATGGACTAATATCGAAAGAGGGTGCAGTGCAAGTCGCCGATTTGATGGGCTGCGCAGGCATGACCATGCAGCGTGCTCTTAATTGCGCAGGATTCCCGCATGCGATGAACAATCACGAAAGTCGGGGTACCAGAATTGGTGACTTGCTAATCGATGCGGATATCATCTCGTCAGACGAATTTCATGCCGCATTGCTAAAATCACAAGCGCTCGGTATGCAAGTTGGTCGCTTCCTTATGATTTCGCGGTTAGTCGCGGAACCGCTGCTGGAAACCGTTTCCAACGCTCAACGTTTCCTTCGACAAAACAAAATCTCAAGAGAAGATGCGATTGTCGCCATAAAATGTGCGGCGCACAGACAAAAAGAACTTCGCGAAAGCGCAGCGCCACCAATCTATGCGACCATGCCTCTCAAGACAATACGGCTCGGAGAGCTGCTTTCGCTGGCTGGCATAATTTCAGAAAGTCATATCGAACACGCTGTCGAATTCGGTTTGCGGTGCAACATTGCCGTCGGTCAAGTTTTGATCGATCTGGAAATCATTTCTAAGAGAACCCTGGACACTGCGCTAACTCTGCAGGAGCTGGTCGCAGGCGGTTCCATCGAGGCAATCGATGCGGCGTATGCGCTGATCGATGTTCATCATCATGGTTTCGCTTTAGAGAAGGCTTTGAAAAGAAACCGCGGAATGCTTTGCGATCGTAAGGTACTGAGCTTCGAACAATTCCTCGCCAGCATGGAAGTGATTTCAATTTCGCAAATCGAAGAGTCCATTGAAACTGCTCGTCGCAGTCCGCTCTTCATCAGCAAAGCGCTCGTTCTATCCGGCGCACTTTCTGATGAAACTGTTCAAGTTGCATTGCTCTGCCATTTCTACGTTAGAGAAAATATGCTCAGCACAGATGAATCGCTTCTATTATTTAACCTCTGCCATCGCACCGGCATATCCGTCGAAGACGGTCTCACCGAGTTGGGATTGACTATCCGCAGAGCGACCGCCGCCTAACAAGACCTGCATCGATCCATGGTCGCTTCGTGTGCTTTTAAAGGTATTAATTGCTCGATAATCTGTTTTTAAACGCATACTGGTTTCAAATACCCATTTGTGTGATATGCTTTTAAAGATAGCTAGGTTGTTCTAATATGCTTTTAAAGGCTCATGGTTCAAACTAATAAACTACAGCAATCTACTCCTTTCGAAGTTGAACAGGCAATGAAACGCCTCGGGCAGAATCTTCGGATCGCTCGCATACGTCGTAATTTAACTATCGCCGATGTCGCTGAGCGGATCGGTACTGGCCCGCGTCCAGTCATGGATGCGGAAAAAGGAAAAGGCTCAACCGGTTTTGTTGTCTATGCCGCGTTGCTCTGGTTGTATGACCAGCTGGGTCAGCTTGAGGGTGTCGCTGATCCAACTCAAGATTTCGAGGGACTGGTTTTAGAGTCGGCGCGAGCGCGAAGTCGCGCCAGTAAACCTCGAGGCCTGGATAATGACTTCTAGTTGCTTTGTGTATATTACGCTTCCTGGAGAAGTTGAGAACGTTACTGCTGGTCAGTTTCAGCTAACAACAGATCAAAAAGGAATTGCGTTAGGGCAGTTTGTCTATGGCAAAAAGTACTTGTCTAGAAACGATGCCGTCGAGATAGATCCGATTGAACTTAAGCTTCAGGAGCGGCTGTACGGAACAGCACGCCTTGGTGGCGTATTTGGTGCCCTTCGGGATGCTGGACCGGACTACTGGGGACGTCTTGTCATTGAGAAGCACTCAGGTCGACCGATTCTTGGAGAAATCGATTATTTGCTCGAATCTCCTGATGATCGAGCGGGGGCGCTTAGCTTTGGATTGGGTACGACTCCGCCTGCGCCCAAAAGAAAATTCAATAAAACTATTGACCTCGATAAGTTGCAACGGCTTGCGCATGATCTCGTTCAAGATGAATTGGATTCATCGGACCCGGACGCTACGCAGATTCAAGAACTCTTGCTGCTTGGAACTTCGATGGGGGGAGCGCGACCGAAAGCTGTCGTAGAGGATGAATCCGGTCTGTGGGTCGCGAAATTCAGCAGACCAGACGATCGCTGGAATAATCCCCGCGTTGAGTTTGCCATGTTGGAATTAGCCAGGCAGTGTGGGATTAGCGTCGCTCGAAGTTGCATTGAAAACATTGGCGGAAAAGATGTTTTGTTTGTTCATCGTTTTGATCGTGAAAAAACTAGGAACGGTTATGCTCGTGCTCGCATGATCAGTGGTCTGACTTTATTGCGCGCGGAAGACTCTGTCCAGAAGCGTGATCGCTGGTCATACGTAGTTATGTCGGAAGAATTGCGCCGAGTAGTTTCGCAGCCCAAAAAGGATGCAGCCGAACTATTCAGGCGGATGTGCTTTAATGCACTGATTTCTAACATAGATGATCACCCTCGAAATCATGCGTTAATTGCCATGGATAGGGAATGGAAGCTGTCACCGGCCTATGATTTAACGCCATCACCTGTGGTGTCGGAGGATCAGCGGGATCTCGCAATGACTTGTGGTGCTGAGCAGCGTTTTGCTAATAAAAGAAATTTGTTGTCGGAGTGCATGCGTTTTTTGCTCAGTCGCGATGAGGCGACCCAAATTATTTCCTCTATGGAAGAGAAAGTTGAATCCACCTGGTATGACGTAGTCCGCGCCTGTGGTGTCAGCGTCAAGGATGCGGAAACGATAACGCGAGCATTCGTCTACCCGGGTTTCAAACGTTGACTTGAAAAACGCTAAATTAAGGTTCTCTACATGATTAATCGTGGGGAACTTTTCATCGATCGGCTGGTCTAGTAAAAGCGCATTGCTCCTCCGACGTAACCAGTATTTGACTGCTCGGTAGCGAACGTTAGTTCAAGCGCGCAATCCCTCTGGAGGTCAACATGACACTTAAAGAAAAGAGCGCAGTGGAAGTTTTAAAATCATCACACAAGCGCATCAATGAACTGCTCGACTCTTATAACGAAAAGCTCAGCTCGACTGACAAAGAAAAAGTGCTGGCGGATGTTTCATTTGAATTGAGCGTTCTCTCGGTTTTGGAAACTGAAGTATTTTATCCAGCAATTACTGAGGCAAATAGTGCCTCAAGTATGGACGAATATATCGAAAGCCATGACAAAATCAAGATTGCAATGGCACAGACCCAGCGGATGATGGGCGATGAGCCCGACTTTGATCCGCACATGAAAGAACTGTGCAAACTGATGAAAAGTCACATCGACAAGGAAGAAAAGGATTTGTTTCCTAGCTTGAAGGATTCTTCTGTGGACTTAGAGGCTGTTGGACACGGAATGTTCCAAAAACGCGAAGAGTTTGATTTGAATTCCGGCAAAGGCAAATCTCCCGATCTTGGATTGACAATCTAATCGAGCGACTGGTTGAACCCTACCGACAGTGGTGAAACCAAAACGTTTCAATTAATGCGCCGCGCGTACTTAGCCTCGCTAAGACGCGCGGTTTGTCATTTATAATTGAGTCTCCAGGAGGATTTGCTGTGAGCGCAAAATGGCGAAAGTTCATGAAGGAAGGTCGCGCCTTGATCGAGAAGGGCGCCTATCCGGAGGCGGAGCAAGCGCTGCTGTGCGCTATTCGTGAGGTGGAAACGGCACCGGATGACCGCGAATTCCTGGCGGAAAGTTTGTATGAAGTCGGCAACCTGCTAGTCAAAATCGGCAGTTTCGAAGAAGCTGAAGAAGGACTGCTGCGCGCGCTCAAGATTCAGGAAGAGGCGTTCGGACCAGAACATAAAACAGTCGCAGCGACGCTGACTACACTCGGCAAAGTTTACGCTCCGTTTGAAAACGTAGAAGCCGAAAAGCAACTTAGAAGAGCGATTTCGATTTATCAAAATCTGAACGATCCCGATGTGGTTTTTCCGATCGAATGTCTTTCTCTCATTTTGTTGGTGCGTGGACGACGCGAGGAACGGCGTTTACTACTTGAAGAATTGACCGACAGAATGAAGGCGCAGTCGAAGTCTAAGAAAAATGGACCGCTAGTAGGCAAGAGTTATTTTCTGCTGGCGCAATTCTGGGAAGAAGAAAACGAAACAGAAGCCGAACAATATTTGAAACAAGCATTATCGCTTTTGACCGGTGACGATAAGCATGTGCAAACCACATCAGAGGCTGCTTTGATGCTTGGCAAAATCCAGTTTCGGCAGAATAGATTTTCTGAAGCGCAGAGCAATTTCAAACTCGCGTTGCAGCCGATTGAGTTGATTTCGAAAACTTCTGCTCACACGACAGTTGAAATTTTGTGTAAGATGGCGCGCTTGAATGTAGTCGCCCACCGGAGATACGCGGAAGCCGAAGAGTTGCTGGCGCGTGCTGCAACGATTTGTCAAACCAGTATTCCACCCGTGCCGACGGCAAGCGTGATCTTGGAATTAGATCGGTTGTGTGAACTGACGGGCAACTACGACGTGCTCGAGCGGCTCAGAAAGGAACTCTACGAAGCACACCGAGCCACCATCGATGAAGCGATGGATCGGTGCCAGGCTACTGCGCGGGTAACGCACGCGTCAACTGAAGCGTGCAGCATCTCCAGTTTGCTGCGCCGTCAAGAGCGTTTTGAAGAGGCTGAGTCGTATGCGGCTGCAGCTGTCGAACTCGATGAGACAGCGAAGGGCGGAAAACTTGTCGCCAGTTTAAATGAACTCGCCTTCGTTTACATGGGCGTAGGAAAAGTCGAAGAAGCCGCTGCGCTTTTCGATCGAATCATGCAATTGAAATTTGACGACAACTGGTACTTCCCTCAACTCGCCGACGCGCTCAAGCTGTCAATCTTGCTTAAGCGCAGTTCAGAGACTTCCAGACTCGAGCAAATTGCCAATCGTTTAATCGAACAATACGCAGTGAACCATGAGTGGTGCACCGGGCTTTGTCATCGCATGTCATTGATATATCTGGAAGTCGGAGAACTGGAAAAATCCGAACGCTACGACTCGCGCGCCATCAGCGAAGCCGAGCAGATGGGCACGAAAAATTCTCTGACCTTTGCATCAATGATGGAAACATGGGCAGCACAGTTTCGAACCGCCGGCAGTGACTCGATCGCTTCCGACCATGAAAAACGTGCCGCGAGAATTCGCGACACGGTTAGTTTGCCTGTGTGAGGCTGAATTTTGAAAGATGGCTTGATGCCTATCGCATGGTCATTTCGGACTGGCGTTAGCTAGTTCACACTGAAAAACGTGCTTGAAGATCGTCCTCAACAGATCTTGTCAATAGACAGGCTCGCTTGGAATTTTCAAGATGCCACCACTTGTGG
>JADYXR010000200.1 GCA_021772095.1 Candidatus Obscuribacter sp.
CACAAGTGGTGGCATCTTGAAAATTCCAAGCGAGCCTGTCTATTGACAAGATCTGTTGAGGACGATCTTCAAGCACGTTTTTCAGTGTGAACTAATTAGGTGTAAGAAAAATGATCAATCGGCACATTTTAATTGTCGAAGACAACGACCTACAGCACACGCTGTACAACGCTTTGTCGAAAAAATTCAATCTCTCACTCACGATGGTGAAAAGCGGCAGCGACGGGGTTGCAGCCGTCGAGGCTGCCGACAAATACCATTTGATTCTGATGGATTTGAGACTTACCGATATGAACGGTTGCGAGTGCGCAAAGCAGATTCGAGTGATTGAGAAAAAGCGCGGCAGTCACACACCAATAATCGCGGTGACAGGACACACATCCGCGAAGTACCAAAACGATTGCAAGGAAGCCGGCATGGATGGCTATTTGAGCAAGCCGTTCACAATAGAGCAATTCAGCGATACTATCGAAAATTGGTCGCGCAAAGATTTGGTTTAATTTGTGTTCGAATGGTTTCGCGCAGCTTCTTATTTTAAACCTGGCTTACAGCCAGCCGTTTAGACCCTTGAAAGCTCCCTCGTTGCGCCAACTCGGCGTCAATCTTTTTCATGATCCGCTCTTTTTCAAACGACCACGCCGGCGCAATGATTTCTTCTTGCGTTCCTTCTGCCACCAATCTCATTATCACCATATCTGGTGGCAACATCTCAAGCGCGTCGGCAACTAAACGAACATATCGATCTTCATCAAGCACGGGCAGATTGCCAAGTCGGTAATCCATTTCCATCGGCGTGCCTTTGTAGATGCACAGTTGATGAATTTTGATCGCGTCAACAGGACATTCAGCAACCTGACGAACTGTCTCGAGCATCTCTTCATCAGTTTCGTCCGGCAAACCAAAAATGAGATGGGTAGCCACTCTCAAGTTGCGACGCTTGGCTCGAGTGACAGCATCGAAAAATTCTTCGGCGGAATGTCCGCGATTGATTTTGTCGAGCGTTTTGTTAAAAGCTGATTGCAACCCGAGCTCCAACCAGACGAAAGTTTTTTCGTTGTACTCGGCCAACATATCCAAAATGTTTTCATCAACACAATCAGGACGCGTGCCGATGCAGATGCCCGCCACATCAGGGAATTCAAGAGCAACATCATAGAGCTGCCGCAACGAAGCTTCCGGTGCGTAGGTATTTGAAAAGGCCTGGAAATAGGCGAGAAATTTATTCGCTTTGTAACGACGCCGGATTCGATTGATCCCTTTTTCAAGCTGCTCGCGCACGCTGACGGCTACATCAATGGTCGGTGCCCCCGAGCCCCGGTCGTCGCAAAAAGTACATCCACCAAATGCACGCACGCCGTCACGGTTGGGACAAGTGAAGCCCGCGTCGATGGGCACGCGATAAACGCGCTCGCCAAAGTGCTCTTTTAGGTAGTTGTTAAAAGTTCGATACGGAGGCATAAATGCACCTGCATCCCCGCGAAGATCGCAACGAGGACGGTTTGGAGTTGTCAACCTTCAATGTTACTACATCTCGACAGTTTCCCTGCAATTGACACTCACGATACCGGCCTGCTATTCTGGCAAAACGCTCCAAACATAGACGCCCCCATCGTCTAGTGGCCTAGGACACCTCCCTTTCACGGAGGCGACAGGGGTTCGACTCCCCTTGGGGGTACTTGTTTAGTTATCAATGCACAGGCTGTCTCAGCCTGTGTTTTTGTTTGGAATTGAAACCAATGTATTTGTTTCCAACCCGATTGCCACCAGGCAATTCGGTTCTGTTTGTTTCGATGTGTGAACGGATGGGCTCCCATTCAAATGAGATAATCTCGTAATGCAGGAGCAATAATTTGCAACACCGCGCTCGAAATTTCGGTCTCAAGCAAAGGGCAAACGGATGACTGAGGGCAGCACGCTTATAAAGCTGGGTGAGCTTCTCATTCGCGTTGGCATTCTCAAGCCCAAAGAGCTTGAGAACGCAATCAGAACCGCGGGCGAAACCGGGCTGCCAATTGGCAGAGTTCTGATAATGTCGGGTTATATGACCGATAGAGAATTGCAGGCTGCTGTTCAAGCGCAATCTTTGATCAAAGATAAAGTAGTCGAAATCGACGTCGCCTTCGAAGCGCTCAAGCAAGTCTCGCAAGAAGATGTCACTTTAGAACAGGCGCTGCGTAAGCGCGGGTGGGCAGGAAAGAAAGCATCGGACACTGCAAAGTTGGGCGAACTTCTGAGAAGCTCAGAACTCTGTAATGATGAGCAACTAAACGAATGTTTGCAGACCAGCCAGGAGACCGGGTTGCCACTCGGTCGCATCCTCGTTCTCACCCAGGCGATCAGCGAAGAACTGCTGGCCGCAGCCCTCACGGCACAGATATTAATCAGAGACGGCAAAGTTTCAAAAGAGCAAGCGATCAAAGGGCTGAAGGCATCAAGGCGCAGACGAATTTCGCTGGAAGAATCTCTGATCGACCAGGGCTTTTATAAACCGCCATTACGGCAGACAGTCAAGCTCGGCGAGCTATTCGTGCTTTCCGGATTGGTGACGGACTCGGATTTGATGAGTGCTCTGGAAATCGGATTGACCCGCGAGATGCCAATTGGTCAAGTGCTGGTCGACTTTGGTTATATCAGCCGCGAAGTTTTGAACACCGCACTCAAGTTTCAAGAGATGGTGGTAAACGGCACCCTCAACGCCTTGCAGGCTTCTGAAGCCTTGCGCCAGGTGGCGACCCGACAAATCTCCATGGCGCAGTCAGTGGCGGAACTGGGACTGTTAAAGAGCGAGCAAGCGGAAACCATCAAGCTCGGCGAGATCCTAAAAGCAGCAGGCATTGTCACCGAGGATGATATCAAAAGCGCCATCGATTTGAGCGCGCGCAACTCTGCTCTAATAGGCAAAATACTGTTGGTGACTGGACTGATCAACGAGCAAACTTTGCACGCGTCTTTGCGAGCACAATTTCTTGTCAGAGAAGGCTTCTTGAGAATGGAACAAGCGATCATCGCGCTCAACCATTGTGAAAAACACAGCTGCAGTTTCGATGACGCAATGCAAGAACTGGGATGGGTCATGCCTACCCGCGTCAAAATGCCGGGCGAACCCGAGTTTTAAAACGAGAACAAGAAACGACTGACTGACGTGGGTACAATTCCTGAATAAGTGTCGGTCGAAAAATGGACAAAGAGAAATTTAAAGAGCGCGAAGTAAATCTCGTCGAATCGAACACAGTGACGGATGACGCTGCGCTTGTAACCGAACGCGCGCAGAGCGGTTTCACAACAATCAAGTCCAGTGCGTCGAGCGTTGAACGAACAGATTCAGCCGATCAGCAACAGGTCGGGGCCAGTGACGAAACATTCACCGCCGGCAAAATTGCCCTCGCGCAAAAGGTTTTAGGCAATCGCTTCCAGGTGCTGGACGTTCTCGGACACGGTGGCATGGGCGCGGTCTACAAAGTTCGCATGATGTCATCCGATACAATCGTCGCTTTGAAACTTTTGAAGCCGGAGCTCTGTCAGGACAAAACTGTTTTAAAACGATTCGAATACGAAGCCGCTTCTCTAGCCGAATTAAACCACGAGAACATCGTCTCTGTGTACGATCATGGTATCACCGACGATGGCGCACCATATTTAACCATGCAGTATCTTGGTGGCTCCACGCTTTCAGACTACATGGAAAATCACCGCGACATGGACCCCAAACAAGTCGTTGAAATCGCGCTCCAGATCTGCGCTGCACTGAATTACGCCCACGACAGAAAAGTAGTGCATCGCGATGTAAAACCCAGCAACGTGATCGTCATTGCACATGAAAATACTGTATCCGTTCAACTGGTTGACTTCGGAATCGCAAAAATCTTAGATTCCACCAATGGTCACACCACCAACCTCACTCAAACCGGCGATGTCTTTGGCACGCCGGCTTACATGAGTCCTGAGCAATGCGAAGGGCGTGAAATAGACCATCGCTCCGATATTTACAGCTTGGGCTGCGTGTTGTACGAGATGCTGGCCGGAAAACAGCCGTTTAAAGGTGCCAATCCGATCCAGGTCGCAGTCAAACACATCAGCGGAAAACAAGATCGATTTGCCGAAAAATATCCGGATGGACATTTAATCACAAGCCTCGAACAAATTGTTTTCAAATGCATGCGCAAAGAAAAATCCGAGCGCTATCAGTCTATGGCCGAATTGAGCCATGACCTGAAGAAAACGATGGACGGTCACGAGGTTGTTTACGCGGAAGAATCCGAATTCGAAGACCAGAAAAACAAAAAAAACAAATCACTGATGTTACTGGGCGGTTTATTCAATAGCTGCATCAGCTTGCTCGGCTTTATTCTTTATATGTCTACCATCACTCAAGTCTTCTCGCGCGGTAATGCACTCGGCTTCACTGACTATGATCGCGGACTCTTGATCGGACTGATGCTATTTGGTTTTGCGCACTACACACATAAAGTGGCGACGACAAAATTTAATAAGCGTTACAGCCTCGAAGCATGGGGCGAAAAGCTTATTTATGTTCCGCTCCTCGCTTCATTCATATTCCTGTTGATCGGATTAGTTCCATCGATCACGCCACCGTTTGCCGATTTCGTCGCCATTGGTTTCCTCTCGACAGTGATTCTCACGTGGACACTCTATATCGTCTCCAACGTGATGACCCTCTTCGGACATGGCGTCAATCTGATCAAAAGACTGCAAGATTTAGCGCAGAAGAAAGCCCATGTCAAGCCAGCGCCGGTCCCCATGCGGCTTTCCAAAGCATTAACTCGATACGCAATCGCGGTGACTACGCTTATCCTGGTCGTTGTGATTCTGAATCCCGGGTACGCCGGCAATTCGATCGGCGGATTCGGAATCGTGTTCAACAAGTTCAATTCCAGCCTCACTGTACCTGCCTTAAACTGGTCTGTAGAGCACGATTCCAATTTACTCACCCAGCTAGACACAGCGGATTTGTTCACCGCCCGTGGTGACAAACAAAGAGCACTGGAGATTTTGACTGGTTTAGTCAACGATGATCCGGAAAATTATAATGTTAGATTGAGCCGCGCAAAAGCGCTTCACGCGCTGGGCCGCGACAAGGAGGCCCTGAGCGATCTAAACAAAGCAATCGGGGATCATCCCGACGAGGCAGATCTACTTGCGTATCGTGGTAGCGTGTTTTTGTCGCATGGACAGTTTGCTTTTGCCAGGGGCGACTTCGATAAAGCAATTGCCAGTGCGGATCGAGCCAACCAATCGGCGACTACGGGTCCGTACTTCAGCGAACGCGGCGTGATTTCATACAGCTTGGGAATTTATCCTGAAGCAATTAAGGACTACACAAAGGCGCTGGAGCTTGCCTCGGACGAAAATCGCGAGCGCGATTATGTCAGGCGCGCTCTCACTTATAACGCCATGGGCGACAGACCGAATGCGCATAGAGACTTTCAGGCAGCCGCTGGAGTCTACGGGACTGAAGGCAATCAGCTGTTAATCAAGGCATACGCTGCAAAGTTCGCCGGCGACATGGATACCTACCTCAGGGAATTGTCTGCAGCTGAAGCGAAAGGCGCCAAACAGGACGATTTAACGGGCTACATCTTCGGCGAGGCGCCTCACAAGAAGCTGACCTGGTGACCTTTTCCGAAAGTTGCAAACCAACAAGAAGTTGTAATCGAAAACTGGTTAAATTGTTCTGCCAGCTTGATAACCCATAGAAAATGATCGCTCTTGTGCGGTAACATTTAGCAACTCACGCTCGCCACAGGCGAAATCCCGCTCCGATTCGGACGCGGTGCAGCTTTGGCTTCGCGTGGACGCGTTGCGTTTCGATGAGCATAAGGATAAAAAACATGGTTGAAGTTCAAACGGCCACCGAACAGATCCAGAAACTGGCACAACAATTCCGGGTGGACAGCATTCGCGCCACCACCGAAGCCGGTTCCGGACACCCGACTTCGTGCATGTCAGCCGCAGACATGATGGCGGTTCTCCTGTCAAAGTACTTGCGTTTCGACTTCGACAAACCTGAAAATCCAGCCAATGATCGTTTGATCTTCTCCAAAGGCCACGCTGCTCCATTGCTTTATGCGATGTACAAAGCCGCAGGCGCAATCGACGACAAAGAGCTGATGACGCTTCGCAAATTCGGCTCACGCCTTGAAGGTCACCCGATTCCGCAAGTTCTTCCCTGGGTTGAAGTAGCAACCGGCTCGCTCGGCCAAGGTCTGGCCATGGGCGTCGGCATCGCAATCAACGGACACTATTTAGATAAGCTGCCATACCGCACCTGGGTTTTGATGGGCGACAGCGAAACGGCTGAAGGTTCAGTTTGGGAAGCGATGGCATGCGCATCGCATTACAAGCTCGACAATATCACTGCCATCATCGACATGAACCGGCTTGGTCAGCGCGGCGAGACAGCTCTGGGTTGGAATAGCGAAGTCTACGCAGAACGCTGCAAAGCTTTCGGTTGGCACGTAATTGAAATCAATGGTCATGATTTCGAAGCGATCGACAAAGCATTTCAGGAAGCAATTAAAACGACCGGACAACCTACGGTTATCATTGCAAAAACCGACAAAGGTCACGGACTTCCGCTCACTCAAAACCAGGACAACTGGCATGGCAAGCCATTGAGCAAAGAGCAAGCCGAAGAAGCGATCAAACAATTAGGTAACCCGGCCGATATCAAACTCGACATCCAAAAACCAGCCGCGGCACCCGGTGCAGGCAAAATAGGTGATACCAAATCCGGTAGCGGTAAGTTTGAAATGCCAAACTTCCCTGGACCAATCGCCACAAGAGAAGCCTACGGTGACGCGCTCAAGGCTCTAGGTCAGGCGTATAAAAACGTTGTTGTTCTCGACGCTGAAGTTTCCAATTCCACTTACGCAGATAAATTTGCAAAAGCTCACATGGAAAGATTCTTCGAAATGTACATCGCGGAACAGCTGATGGTTGGGGTCGCTTGCGGGATCTCCACACGCGGCAAATCGGTCTGGTCTTCAACCTTCGCCGCATTTTTCACCAGGGCTTATGACTTCATTCGCATGGCTGAAATCTCACGCGCGACGATTAAACTAGCTGGATCGCACGCCGGCTGCTCGATTGGTGAAGATGGTCCATCGCAAATGGCGCTGGAAGATCTGGCCATGATGAGATCGATTCACGACAGCACCGTTCTTTATCCATCAGATGGAATTTCGACTGTCAAACTCGTTCACGAAATGAACGAAGTGAAAGGGGTTTCCTACATGCGCACGACCCGCGCCAAGACTCGCATTCTGTACAAAGAAGATGACGAGTTTCCAATCGGCGGCAGCAAAGTTCTGAAGAGTTCACCTGAAGATCAAGCCACTCTGGTCGGAGCTGGTATCACTCTTCATGAGTGCTTAAAAGCTTACGACGAACTGAAGTCGCAAGGCATCTCGGTTCGCGTTATAGACTTGTATTCGGTTAAACCAGTCGATGAAGCAACTCTGCAAAAAGCTGCTAAAGAAACCGGCTTGATCATAACAGTCGAAGATCACTGGACCGAAGGTGGAATTGGTGACGCCGTCCTTGGTGCCTTCGCCGGCAAGGGACAATCCGAACGCGGAAGCAAGCCTGAGATTCCTCAAGCGCTTCCAAAGGTCGTTAAGATTGCCGTTAGCACGATGCCTGGTTCCGGCACTCCTGAGGAACTTATGGACGCCGCAGGAATCACTTCTCCGCACATCGTTCGCAC
Source organism: Candidatus Obscuribacter sp. (assembly GCA_021772095.1). GTDB lineage: Bacteria > Cyanobacteriota > Vampirovibrionia > Obscuribacterales > Obscuribacteraceae > JADYXR01. Next base: position 7,727 of record JADYXR010000200.1, read on the forward strand.
CGTTAAGTCCCTTGTGACGTAAACGGTCGCAATAGATTGATTAGAACCCCGCATTCGGATTACCGATGCGGGGTTTATTCTTGCGAGGATTTTCAGCGGGAACTTTCGTGTGCTAGAAATGTTCATACTGTTTGTGCTGATTTGGCAGTCTTAAGGTCAAAGAGTACACTGAGATTTTCTCAAATGTTGTGTTTTAGCATTGCTTAGGCGGCCTCTTCTTGTTTGATACCATCAACAAACTTAATTCCCTGAATTAGCTCACCAA
>JADYXR010000025.1 GCA_021772095.1 Candidatus Obscuribacter sp.
GCTTGGTGAGCTAATTCAGGGAATTAAGTTTGTTGATGGTATCAAACAAGAAGAGGCCGCCTAAGCAATGCTAAAACACAACATTTGAGAAAATCTCTACATGAGCCCAGAACAGGCTCAAGGAGAGCCTGCCGACACGCGTTCCGATATCTATTCATTGGGCGCGGTGATGTATGAAATGCTAACCGGCAAGGATCCGTTTTTCGAAGCTGCCACTGTTTACGAACTGATTCAAGCGCATGTGCTCACGCCTCCGCTCAGATTCGCAGAAAGGAATGTGAGCTTTCCTCTGCCGGTTGAAGACACGATCCTGAAATGTTTGAAGAAACGACCAGAGGATCGTTTTCAAGCCGTGCAAGAACTCCAGAGCGCGCTCGTCGACGCTCTATCCGGGCAGTTGGACGGTGATTATCGAGATTACCTGTTGCGGTTCGCCACTCGCAACATCAGTCGCGGACCACTACTCGAAACGAAACCACGACTCGGATTGACAATCTCTCGTGAAGCCCTTGCGATCACGCAGAAAGACAAGATGTCCACTTCCGTTAACCCGCAGCCTCCGGTTTCAAATCCGCCCGTAGTCTCTAAGAGCAGATACTCACGATATGATTCCACTAGTTGGATTCCATGGACGATTGCAGCATGTTCGATGCTGCTTGCCCTATCTCTCGGAGTTATTTTGCTGAATTTGATGGCTCGCATTCGCGCTTCTGCACCGGCAGTGATGGCGATAGACAAGCCCGGCGAGTCAGCCGCACAGAGAGGTCTGACTACGAAACGTGCGCCGCGTAATTCTCTCGAATAGCTTTTGCTCGTGCATCCATTTTTGCAGCTTTAACCCGGTTGCCGAGTTCTCGCAAAGTGGTGGCATAACGTTCCAGCATGTCGATCAACTCATTGCCTTCGCGTCCGCGTGCCAGAGTGTAGACATCAATCGCTTGTGCGTAAATATTGTCCGCTTTTTCATGCTTATTCTGAACCTGATAGATCTTTCCGAGCGTCGCCATCGCGTATGCGACTTCTATGTGACGCGCACCAAGTTTCTTGCTCCGCAACGCGATGACGCGCTTGCAGATTGCTTCTGCGTCTGCGTAATCTTTTTGCGCCATAATCACATCAATCAAAATATCGAACGAAATACAAACATCCGGATGGTCGGGCGGAAATCGATCGTTTCTCGTTTCGTAAGCCTTCTCCGCGTACTCGCGCGCGTCTTCAAAGTTCTCTTGCTGGAACGCTAAAGCGCCAAGTTTGCTGTAAGTGGTTGCTACATGCTCATGTTCGTCGCCGAGAATGTCGAGTTGCATCTTCAATGCACGCTTATAGTTTCGTTCAGCTTCATCCAGCTTCCCTTGCTCGAAGAACAGCTGTCCAAGCTCGCAAAGACTGTTCGCAACTTTAGGGTGATCGTCACCGAAAGTGTGTTCGCGAAGCGCCAGTGATTTAATTGCACTGTCTTCCGCTTCAGGGAAATTATTCAATGCCTGTAAACATCGAGAGATATGATCGAGAACGTCGGCGACGTTCGGGTGCATTTCACCAAACGATTTCTTATATATTTCCTCCAGCCGACGCCAGAGAAAAAGCGCACTATCAAAGTCGCCGACTCGCTCTTTCAACTCTGCTGTGCTCGAAATCAAATTCTGAAGTTCCTCGGAGTCTTCACCGAGCGAATCAGTTTTTATATCCAGAGCTTTTTGCATAAACGCATCAGCTTTATCCAGTCGGTTTTGTTTTTGATAAACGATCGCTAGATTTGCCAGGCTGTCTGCGGTTTCCGAGTTGGTGGTACCAAAGAGTTTTTTCTGAAGAATGAACAAACGAATCAAAACGCTTTCTGCTTCGTCGTATTTTTCTTCGTTTCGATATGCGGCATCAAGTTGTTTGAGACTGTCGATTACTTGCTGATCGCTGGAGCTGTCATCCTTTTCGAAGATCTCAGTTGCACGAACGCAAATCAATTCAGCTTCATCGTGCCGTTCTGTATCGAAATACAATGCGGCAAGCCGATCCAAAGTTTCAGCTACGTCAGGATGTTCGCTACCAAGTACATTCTCTCTGATCTCCAGACACCGACCGAGAAATTCCTCGGATTCATGATACTTTTCCTGGAGTTGCGCAACGTGCGCCAAGCGATCGTAAGTGGGCAATAATTCGAAGTCGTCAAACTTGAGCGCTTCTTTTTGCAGACGAAGAATCCTGTTCAACAGTGATTCTGCCTGACTGTAGTGCCCCTGCATCTCATACATCTCGGACATGCCTTCCATGTATGGTATCAAATGCGGTTGCCTTGATTCCGGAATTTTGTCCATCAACAACCACAGTTTTTCATACGCTTTCTTAGCGTCGATCAACCGATTTTCTTTCAAGTACAAATTAGCAAGATTGCCTGTGGCTGCGACACAATCGGCATGCGATGCGCCCAGATGATGCTCGCGAATTTGGATGCACCGTTCATAAAGTGGTTCGCATTCCGTCCAACGTTCCGCGTCATCGAGCAACGAAGCCAGCGCAAATAACGAGTCGCTGACTTGAAGATGATCTTCTCCAAGCGCTGATTCCTGCAGACCCAAACCTCGGCGATATGCTTCCTCAGCCCCTTTAGTCTCACCCTTCACGTGCAGCAAACGACCGAGATCGTAGTAACTCTTCGCTTGAGGTTCTCGTTGATCGCTCATATCCGAATCATAAAAATTGATTGCTGAGCGAGTCGTGGCTTCCGCTTCATCATATTTTTCTTGATGAAAGTAAACTGTGCACAAGCGCGAAAGTGTCGCTGCCACTTCATCTTGCGGCGAGTTGCGATGTTGATCGCGAACTTGAACGCAACGCACAAGAAATGGTTCAGCCTCTTGATACTTTTCCTGTTGGCATAAAACATCGCTGAGTTTGTCAAGCGTGAGCGGAATGCGCGGATCGTCCTGCTCGAAACTTTCGGATTCTTTCAGCGCTTTGCGCCAGAGCATCTCCGCTTCCTGGTAGTTTCCGTACTCCAATGCATAATCCGCATCAGCTTTCAGATGACTCCATCTGGTACTCATTGCCGCCATCCCGTTTCTGAAAAGTGGTTAATTAGTTCGTACTGAAAATTGCACCGAAATTGGAATTGATTCTACTCTTTTTTCAAGAGTCGACGTGTGTTTTGAATAGTTTCCTCCTGAAGGA
>JADYXR010000201.1 GCA_021772095.1 Candidatus Obscuribacter sp.
CTTGGTGAGCTAATTCAGGGAATTAAGTTTGTTGATGGTATCAAACAAGAAGAGGCCGCCTAAGCAATGCTAAAACACAACATTTGAGAAAATCTCTGTCTCGCGGCAATTGCATCAATGTCGACTTCCAAGCTATTCAGCACTTTTCTCGATACGTCCTTATATTGTTTGTTCGGTGCAGACTTAAATGCTTGTACCCAACAGCGAATCGACTGTTCTTTTGCGTGCTCTCGAACGCGATCTTCAGTGGCTGATTGATAAATATTGAGCCAACTATAGCCTTCTTTGATCAGGCGCGGTGAGTGGGTCTCGATTATGTCGGCCTGCGATTCCAGCCATTTGGGAGCGTTCGGAAATTTTGCCGCCATGCGGTAATATCTCGCAGCTGCAATGTCATCTTTCGCGTAAAGAATTTTGTTCACGCCGGCGATAAAAGGAAGACACCAGTTGTCCGGATTAGCTTCGATTCCTCGGTCTATCAGTTCGGCCGCGCGCTGCGGTCGCCTCTGATCCCCCCCCCACAGTGAAACTGGCAAACCAATATGCTTGCACAAACTGTGGATCTAAACTGGTTATCAAATCGATAAATTGATCTGCCTTAGCATAGTGATCCTGCTTTCTCACGTGGATGTCGCCGACATAGCCGACAAACTGGAGCCAGTAAAAATCTGCGACCAACTGATCGAATCCCAAAGAAACGAGCCTCACAGCTTGCGGACTGGGCACCACAACTGAAGTAAAAGAAGGAGCTTGTTTTTCCATGGCTGTCGTCAACTTTGAATGTGTGAAACCAACCATGAACAATGCAACCGAGAGAATCAGAAAGTAGGCTAATGGCATCGAGCAATGAACCCCTCCATTAGAATAGAGGCACTAGTTAGTGCTCCAGTGCTCCAGAACATATTCAAGCTAGCTGTTCTAATTACTGGTTAGACAAAACAAGGAAGGTTCCAGCGGCGGTTCCTCCGAGCATCTTACCTTCTTTTCCAAAGCCAACAATAGCGTAAGTCGTGTAGGCCGGAGGGGAACTCAGGTACCGTATTTCCCCTGCACTACCTGTGAGACTACCGCCAGCTCTCAGTGCCTGCGGCGTACCACTCAGTGTGGCGCTCGTAGGAAATTCACCGGTGCCGCTACTGCCAGCGAAGGGATTAACTGGCGCGCTACCGGATGTACCGCCTACCGAACTATTGCCTCCTGGATAGAAGGGCTGCATTGCAGTCGTATCCGTTGGGTATGTGCCAGCCATATCCGTAGCGAAGGATTCCGCAGCAATCTGCGCAGTACGCATATTCGCTTTCACCGAAGCTTCCCGCGCTTTATCCTGCGCGCCAATAAAGTTCGGTAGCGCAATTGCTGCAAGGATGCCGATGATAATAACCACAACCAGTAGTTCAATAAGCGTGAAACCCGCTTGTGACCTAGCTCTTCTTCGTCGCATTTTCAACACCCTCTTCAATAAAATCTAGAAACACTCTGCAAAGCTTTCTTATTACGATCATAACCAAAAGGATTCAACTAAGCGATCCCCCGAATGGCTTATAACGCCTCGATTTGCTCTGTTACTAACTGAATAGACACCGCAATAAAGGGATATTGCCCATTTTCGCGAACCAAATAACGGTTCTAGAAAGCAAAAGCTGCCGTCCAATTGGTCCGGCAGCTTAACACAACTTAATACCAGTCAACCGAACAGGCGGATTGACCAGACAAGTCTAAGTTTTAAAAGGCGTGCATTTTCGTTTGAATCTGCTTACTGTGCGAATGTTTTAAACCGCTGCCAATTCTTTTTTGGCGTGACGCTCGTGATTGACTTTACGAGGGCGTCTGAGATGGTCCATAAATCTTGTGTGAGCGAGAGCGTCGATATGAGATTGCGATGTTTTGTCTGGAACGGTCAAAACGAATTCGTCTTGAGTTTTCAGTTTTGGAGCTTGGGTATGACGGCCCACCATATAGAGATAACCGCCACGAGTTGAATATACGTAATGAATCATGCCTGCCTGCCTTTCCTTGATTGCCTGCGTCTTCTGTGCCCCACCACCCGAATCAAGATTGCAAAATCAATCATGATCGGTCTGCACCACCGACGACTCTCATACTGTACGACAACCGCAATGGTATGGGAATAGCCTTGTTTCCAAGTGAAACATAATAATGTCTCAACAATTTCGATTAGCACTTGTTTAGACTCGAAGCAGAATCCCGCTTGTCATGCGCTTCTTGACAGCACCGACAAACATTCATTGCCCATCAACAAGTTCTCGAAACTTCCCGGATGGGGGCACCAACAACATACCCAGGGCATATACAAACTGAAACATCTACCGATTTTCGTAAAGATATATAAGACACAAAACTTCTTAACGTCCGCTAATCGGACTTGCGCGACACCATCTAATCCGCGCGCGCTTTTCGTTTGGTTTCGCCCCTGGTATCAGATTTAGAGTCAGAGGCAAGCTCGATCAGATCATCGCCAGCCAGCACGGTGACTGCGCTTTCGATGTCTCCCACTGACGCGGTTACCAGATCACCAATGTCATCGAGATCATCTCGCACCAGTTCAGCATCTTCCGGATTGCCTCTCTGTGCAATGATCCGCGACACCGCCAGTGGTTCTTTTCTTTTGCCGTCGAGTGGCTTCAATGACAGACGTCGATATCCTTTTTTCTTCAGCGCTGCAATAAGTTTGCGCCCCAGAGTCTTGTCGGAGCTTGCGTTTTGAACGGTTAGCCTGAGCTCGCCGCGACTCGCGCCCATGAAAGTCGTGCCTGTGATTTTCGAAACCATTCTTCTAATATCAGCACGATCGACAGCCCAATTCCCTGTCCCCGAGAAGTCTCCCGGAAGCATGACAAGAGTTTGATTCGCTTTTGGCACCGCTCTGACAAACGCGGCCACGCCTGTTAAATCTGCGTAAGACATATCGGAATCGATGTAGTTCTGCGCGATTTCGAGAAGTTTTGGAATGTGCGACCACGAATCCGGTTGCATCGCGCGGTCGAGGACAGCTCTTATAAACAGCTCCTGACGCTGAACTCGGCCGATATCACCAAGTCCATCATGACGAAATCGAACAAAACCCATTGCTTGCGTTCCTGTGAGTTTCCGCACCCCAGGCTCGAGATTGATGTATAGCTTCGCAGTGTCATCGCTGTACTTCATCTTTTTCGGGATATCAATGGTGATACCACCAATCTCATCGACAAGCGCAACAAGCCCGCGCACGTTAAGGACGACGTGATGGTCGATCGGCATGTTCAGAAGATTTGTGACGGTTTCTTTAGTTAGCTCAGGACCACCGGCAGCGTTGGCCGCGTTGATCTTCGACATGCCATGGTGGGGGATGCGCACCCAGGTATCGCGCGGTATCGACAGCACCGCAAATGAATTCCGATAAGGATCCAAACGTGCCACCATTATGGTGTCAGATCGACCAGTGAATACACCCTGATCCGCTTTAAGTTTGCGCCCCTGTCCGGAGTAAACAACATCGGTGCCGAGCAACAATATATTGGTAGGCTCTCGCAACGAACCAAACCGCAACAACGGCGGCAGCAGAGCCGGCTGATAGAACAGCGTGAAGACATACCCTGCAAGAATGCCAATCAGGGCACAGATAACAAATGTGAGATACCAATTCCGCGGCTGCAAGGCTGTAATCCTTAGAGGCTGTCGGCTATTATACTTTGAGCCGAATTGACCTTATTATCAGGCTATAACACTATCGAAAGTTCAGCCCAATTCAAGGGGTTTTATCGCTAATTTCAGTCGTTTGCGGGGAGCAATGATAAATAACGGTAAGAAATCCGAAGCACCGAAAAAAATCCTTGCCATCAATTTTGGTGGCATCGGCGACGAAATCCTTTTCCTGCCCACCCTCGAGACGATTCGGAGTTACGCGCCCAACGCGACGATAACTTTGTTGCTGGAGCCGCGCTCGCGCTCCGTGCAAGAACTCACTGATCTGGTCGATCAAACGGTAACTTTTGATATAAAGAAACGACCGCTAGCTGTTAGCGATCTGATCGATCTTCTTTCTCTTATAAAGGAAGGCGCATACGATTGCATTGTTTCTTCCGGAAGTTCGCCGCTTGTTTCTGCGTTGCTGTTTCTTTCCGGTGTGAGAGAACGCGTTGGTTACGGATCCAGTCGGTTGGGCGCAATGCTGCTCACAGAGCCAGTTCCGTTAGTTCGCAAACAATATGCAGCTTGCATGTATCACGATTTGGCGATCGGTTTTCTCAAGCAAGAAGGCATAACACCACCGGCGGTGAACTGCGAAAAGCTAGTTCCCAAGGTAGTCTTGAAAGCAGATTCGCTAGAGCGAATGACTACGTTTTTAAACGAAAGCGGTGCCGCCCAACGTTCTGCCGACTCTCAACTGCTTTTGCTTCACCCCGGAACCAGCCGCCTAGCGACAGAAAAGGGCATTATCAAAACGTGGAGCACCGAGTCATGGATTGAACTCTTGCAGATGATCTCAAAACGAAATGAAACGAAAAAACCTGAGCATCGCGATGTTGTAATTATTGCCGGCGGACCTGACGACAGAGAAATAATCGAAAGTATCGAGAGTAAGCTCGATAAACAGTCACCGTATGTAGTATCAGCGTATGGCAAAACGAAAAACATTTCAGATTTAGCAGCGTTGATGTACTTCAGCGATCTCGTCGTTTGCGTCGACTCGGCGCCGATGCACGTCGCCGTCGGTCTGACAAAACCGCTGGTCGCACTCTTCGGTCCAACCGACCCAGCCTTGTTGCTGCCGAAAAACCCACGATTCAAAGCTGTATGGGATGCGCGCGGCGGAACCCGCTCGATGTTCGACGGCATGGGCGTGCATATTTCGGCTCAAGATGTTTTTGACTGCATATATGATGCAGCGGGAGCAGAAAAGACCGCCATTACAGGCTAATCTGTTTAGAGCGGGGAGATGTTATATCTTCCGAGTTCGTCACTATAGGAACCGCGGCAGCAACAACGGACTTCTATTCAAACAGAATCTTCGTGATTATTAGTTGTTCGCTACGGCAGATTCGTTTCGCACTCACAGGGCTTAGTTTTGGACACTGACCACTTCATTGGGCTGTTGGCAGCTTTGTTTTGCTACTTACCTGGTGGCAGCTTTGTTTTGCTACTTACCTGGTGACACGCAGATATTCCGTTTTCGACCGGGTATAAAAATCTAGATCCCGTTCGCCTGGTCGCGCGAAACGATGGTTTAAATGGCAGACGAATACGCGAAGCAAAATATTCCCGAAAAGGAAAAGACCGAATTGAAGACGGTCGCCGACCGGCTTGCTGATGGCGACGGAGCGTTGAGTAAACCAACACCATCGCCGTTTGCCAAAGCAGCAGAACCCTCACCATTCGCGCGCCCAGCAGATCAAATACACGCCGAAACAAAGGCGACCGCCGAAGCTGAAGCAAAAGTAGCAGTGGAAGCGCTGGCATGGCTAGCCAGTCCCGCTCAGTCTGGTTCAGCTGGTGATTCGCCATACGCGAACGTGTATGCGGACACTCCGTATGCTCGCCTGATCGAGGACGTGACGAACGAATCCTCAAAAAACTCGTCAATCGCCAATGCGAATAGTGATTCGACGAACGCACCAGCCGAGCTGCCAGATTTGGGCGACAAATTCAAAATCCTGGGCGTCATTGGTGAAGGCGGAATGGGCACGGTCTATCGCGCTCGAGATATCACCCTGGGACACGAAGTTGCGATCAAGGTCATTCGAGCGGAGTTGTCCAAAGACCAGACTGCACTGAAACGCTTCTACCAGGAGTCGCGCGCGCTCTGCCAACTGAACCATTCGAACATCGTCGCGGTTTATGGGCTCTATCAAACCGAAGCAGGCGCACCATATCTGGTGATGCGTTATATCGAGGGCGAAAGTCTCGGTTCTGCGATCAAACATATGGGTCGCATGGATGTCACACGAGCGCTTAATATTTTCACGGAAATCTGCGAAGCGCTTCACTATGCGCATGACAGAGGTGTTATTCACCGAGATTTAAAACCGAGCAACATTTTGCTTACCTCCCAAGGCATGCTTTCGGCGCAAGTAGTTGATTTCGGAATTGCAAAAGTTGCAAGCAAAGGCTCCGGCGAAACCGTGACTGGCTTGACTCAAATGGGCGATATGTTTGGCACGCCAACCTACATGAGTCCGGAGCAATGCGAAGGAGATTCTCTCGATGCGCGCTCCGACATTTATTCTCTCGGTTGCGTAATGTATGAAACCTTGTGCGGCGAGCCACCATTTGTAGAAGCGAATCCCTTTAAATTGATGACAAAACACGTCAATGAAAGACCGGCTTCACTCGAATCCAGGGGAATCGAACGAACACTTTCAATGATAGTGGCGAAGTGTTTAGAAAAGCGACCAGAAGATCGATATCAATCCGCCGATGAATTGATGCAAGACATAGTCGCCATGCGGACGTCTAAAGAACCGATATATCTGCGGAAGAAAGCATCGTCGATCAAAAAAATAAAGTTCACTCCGTCCGGCTTACTGAAAGCGGGCTTGGTGGTATCAGGGATGGTGGCGATCGCCGGTTTGACAATCGTGACATCCTACGCGCCTTCACTCAATTATAGTCTGGCGCTAGCCACTAAGAGAAGCGTGATTCCGTCTTCGTCTCCGATAATTTCTATGAACGACAAACCTTACTTTGATCGACCAGAACTTAAAGTGCCTGTTCCATTTCCTTCAGCACCATACGTCCCAATTCAGGCGGAACCATACTCGGATGATGAGAAAGAAAATTTTCGAAAGTTACTGTATAGCGTAACCGCCACAAGACGCGAAACCCTTGAACCGTTCTTATCCGCTGGAAAACGAATGGTACCGTTTCTCCTGGAGGAAGTTAAGAGCCCTGACGCCACAATCGCAAGAGCAAGTTCAATACTTTTGATCAAGATCGGCCCTTCAGTGTTGCCAGGTTTAATCGAAGATCTCAGAGCCGATTCTAATCGATGGATTGGCGACGCGATCGCCGGAATGGGCGACACCGGCGTTATGGCTGTCGCTTCGCTGCTCAATGATGACGATCCACAAGTGCGCGCACGAGCGGTCAACACCATCCGCGGTGGCATCAAAGACAAACCGCTTTCAGCAAGACTTTGCAATACGTTATTGTGGATGGCGATCAACGATAAGGATGCGCTCGTTCGGCAAGCGGCATCCAACCTGCTTGCGCAAGCATCGCAAAATCCCATGGTCAATCAAGTTCTGTCCTACAATGCGATCAATGATCCCGCCGTTTTAGTACGAGATGCCGCTGCAAATTCACTTAGTAAAGTAGCCTCACGCGAAGGCGATACGTCCAAAGACACGCTCGACGTCTTCGGTTGGATACTTCAAAAAGATCCAAGTGACTCAGTCAAGACCGCGGTTCTACAAAGCACCTTCATGACTGACTATGGCGGACCTCTGGCGCCTTACCTTAGAGGCGCCTACTACACCAGTTCAACTCCAATTCAAAGATCCATACTTGCACTGAGTCAACATAACAATATCGGAGAAGCGCTTTTGCCGGAAATGATCGATTCACTCACTAAAGACGGCTACGACGGTATGGCCAGTTTATGGAATCTCAAAAGCATGAAGGGACGCGCCAAGCCTGCCATCCCAGCACTGAGCGCCGCCCTGGTTCGACTTTCAATCGAGCATCCTTCAGACAGTTACAAGCAAAAACAATTGCGTGACACCATTGACGAACTGAATAAGTACTGAGTATTTAGCCGTCCCATATATGGGACAATTTTCGCCTATTTTGTCCCACATATGGGACATTCCCATATATGGGACAAAAAGAGAAGAATTTGTCCCATATATGGGAACTGACAATTTGACCAAGACCGGCTAGTCGAAGTTTGAGCAATAACAACGTCGCAAGCCTTAGAGCGGGGCACGAAGCCGGCCGCCGCACAAAGTCGGCCGCCGCACAAAGCCGGCCGCCGCACAAAGTCGGCCGCCGCACGAAGTCGGCCGCCGCACAAAGCCGGCCGCCGCACAAAGC
>JADYXR010000202.1 GCA_021772095.1 Candidatus Obscuribacter sp.
AATACAGATTCAGACATTTAAGATCTAGTGACATTCAGCGACAGTCAAGCGGCAAATCTGTCTGACGCCAAGCGGCAAAAACCATTGTCGCTGATCAAGGAGGATCATTTCAACATTTACTGGTTTGAGCGGTGAGTGATAAGTGGCAAAGCAACGAGCAAAATAAAGTAAGTAAGGGAAACAGCAAATGAGAAAAACAAATCAAATCAAGTCACTTAAGAGGGCTATTGTCCAAGTTCTAAAAACAGTCGATTCCGCGGAAAAGTCCGTCAGGCAGAGCAAGAAACGCTTGGACACAGCGCGTCGATCTGTGCCTGCGGCTCTGACAGAATTGGAATACGCTGAAAATGAAAGAATGTATTTGAGCGTGCAATATGATGAAGTCTCAGACACCTCTTCAATACAGAATGCAGTTAAAACCGCGAAGTTAAGGAGGTCGCGGGCGAGGAAGTCCCTGACTCAAGCCGAAGCGCGCTTAGATGCGGCGAAGTCCGAACTGTCCGCTCTCCTGAAGTAATCAACCTGCTCTAAATCGCAGTTGCATCCGGCAAATCTGCACGGCCACAGAAACTAGCGTGGGCGTGCAAATGAAAATGAAGCAAGGCTCGAAGACCCGTCATTCATGCGACATCTTTGAGTCTCGCTGATTTGATGTATACCTATGCAGATAACACAGGTGTTCCGAAACCCGGGCTCTGCGTTATCTTTTTTTTTGACTTCCCTTCTGTTTTTGCACTACGAAGTGAAGTAGTAGTTCTCGTAATCGCGCTCAGGGCGCCAAAAGCGGAGTGTCCGCATTGACGTTCCTGAGAGATTGTTAGCCGTTTACCAGACGTCTATTTAATTCTTTGCCTGCTGTAATTCGGCAGTCACCGCTAGTTTTCACTGTGCAAAAGTCGCCGCAATTAATGCGACTTTTCTTGCCTGCATAAATCGAGCTGTTGTTCCCCGCTCTTATGAAGCCGTTCTCGCCAGTTTTTACGACGCAATCATTATCTGAAAGGACTCGGGAGCAATCGCCTGTTTCCACAATCGTGTCGTCGAAAGCCAGGATGTGGCAATTGTTTCCGCAGCGCACATAAACGCCGGGCATGACGATTAGCACCATATTGTCACCGAAAGTTCGGTCTTGCTTAACTGTCAAAAACTGATGCGGAGTTCTGCTAACTGCGCTCGGCGAGAGCACCAACGCGTCAGTCTTGTATTCAATCTTGGCGCCGCCGAACTGAAAAATCACGCATTTCCCTTCGACAATGATCGTGGCGCCAAAACAGGCTTGAATCACAGCTCCAGCTTGGGCATGAACAATACTGCCTCGTTCAGCTCGAACAATTGAACCGAACGGTGCGTTTAAAGTGATTTCGCCGAACACGGAAACCAGCTGCCCAACCGGCGCTTGAATGACTTCGGCGTTTTCGCCGCGTGTATTTGACTTGTAAATTCGATTTTGTGCTGGTGTTAATTCGTACATTTTAGTTTCTCCAAAAAGCAAAAAACCGGCATCAAAGCCGGTTCTTCGTGTGTAGTTATAAAAATGCGACCGCAGTGTCGCGGCGCGCCGCTGAAATAGAACGCAGCCAGTCTTCGCTGAGGAACGCGGTCAAACGCGCCTCAACTCAGAGAGCTGCTTTTGTTTAAGGATGCACTAGAACCAACGCGAAGTAAGAACCTAGCGAGCGCTGCTTTGTTTACGAACGTGATGATCCCAGCGCTCCGTACGTAGTCCCCGTCTCCTTCATGCCTGTCACGATCGACCGCACGAATACGGATAAACAGAGTTGGTGTGTCAGGTCTGTTAACTGGGTTTGCTCTTTCTCCTTGTTGTTTGAGCGAACGGGATGTATCTCGACCGTACGTTCATTCGGAGCGTCACTCAAGGAGGGGCCTTGACGCTTTGTCAATTTGCGCGAAAGGGCGTTTCCAGTAGTGCTACCAAAGGCTGGCGAGCGTAGCTCGCGCTAGCTCCATGGAAACGGCTCCAGCAGCAGATGTTTACACCAAGCTGCAAATTCCTTCGGTTGTTTCAACCGGATGTTGTTTTTATCGAGCGAAGAACTAATGCGAAAACGCCAACTAGTATGGGTTGACAGCGAATTCAAGAAATAATTCCGGCTCTATCCAAAACGTTGCTTCATTAGAGGCGAGACGCAAACACTGCGTTTCGAGCATTCTGGCGGTTTCCTTATCGCACTAAATAACGAAAACACTGGGTTTCCGGTTCCGCCTCGAGTGTTTAAACAATTCGGCAAAAGGAGCGGATATGAATTAGTCACCGTGCGATCTCCCAAGATAGGCAACATCAGCCATCTTCGACATGTCGCTGTCTTAAATACAAGATTCGTGAGATCAACGGTATATGGATTCAACCTGAGGGGATTGATGGTATCCAATCTGGCGCACTGGTACTACGGTATGTAGCAAGCGTCCGGAAATGAAAAAGGATATGAGGAGTAAAGGCTTGCCGAAGAGGCGAGTGGTCGGATGACCAGCTCGCCCCTTCGGGGTGTCGCACTAGAACGCAGTCACGACTGCTTTATGAAACGCCAAAAGCCAGAGCGCTTCTAGAACTTACTGCGATTCGAGACCTTGCCGCGATTAGTCGGCCGCCAGTTCGACTTCGATGTTGCTGCCGGTTTTGGGGCCGCCGAATTCGGACCATGCCGAGCCGCCGCGCTTGAACAGCTCCCAGTACGGCGCTTCGTAGCCGGAGCTGCCGGGGGCGAAGGCGAGTTCGCCTTCAGGGACGCTGAAGCTGCCACCGGTGACGGTGGCGTAGCGGACGGTGTTGCCGATGATCACGCGGACGCGGTTGCCGGCGCTCAGCGAGGAGAGCAGCGGCGAGCCGGTGCGGATCGAGGTCTTGATGTTGCCGAACGAGTCGAGGTATGCCACCGCGGACGGAGGCGCGTCCGGAACGGCGTCAAGCGTCAGGACGTCACCGAGGAAGCCGTAGTCGCCGGCGAGGCACTTGGCGAGAACGCTGGGGAAGTTGTCGCGCGAGCGGAACTGGCTGCCCTTGGCGGATGCCTTGGTGGCGGTGATCTTCTTGATGTAAGGCTTGACGAACGACAACGAGAAGCCGCTGTTGACGGCGAGGATCTCGGCATTGTTGTCGAGCGTGACGTGGACAAGGCCTTCGCCTTCGTTATCACTGCGGGCGGAACGGTTGTCCCGGCGCGGCGCGCAGTTGACGAACAGCAGATTGCTGCCCTGGGACTTGCGAGCGCGACGAGCGAGCTGGGCGACGGTGAAGCCGGTTCCGACCGTATCGAAGGAATCGACGCAGGTCTGAATCAGGCGCACGGAAGACGGGATTTCATCCGCCAGTGCTGAGAGGATCTCGGACCACGCGAGGTCGCCGGGGTCCTTGTAGTCGCAGACGAGATTGATGAAACCGGACATGGTGTGATGCTCCATAAGTTTTAGCGGGAACGGGTTGGCCGTTTGACTGTGAAAACTGAAACATCCGCCAACTGACACGACACCACCAGTGATATCATCCCGTCACGCGTTTGCGAGAAAGAATGAGACTGGAATCGGCTGATGTGTGTTTGTGAGGCTAGTAATTACGGGAGTTGGTGGATGAAACAGTTTTGCGAACTCTACCAAATTCGATTAATAGGAAATTAGGAGTTAAACGTTTTGTGACCGCCGCAGGCGGCACCACGAGTAACTCTTATCGATTCTTTACTAGAATGGTCCGCTGAAGCCTCGCGCGCTAGCGCTAGCAACCAATATGAGAAACCGCTCAGCAGGATTTCCGTGTGCTCGCCAGAAGGCAGCTCTCATGCAGGAAGTCGCAGCTTTGAAACTGCTTCAATATCCAAGTCGCTTATCGTACTAGCTGGTTCTGGACAAGTTTCATTTTTGATGGATTTCCTCTTGTTGCTCGGCAGATTGCCGTCATGGTGGGTTTTTTCGGGTTCTTTGAATGATGCGAATTTCTACAGCAGGTCTGCACAGTCTCTACCGGGGGCCTTGCTCTTGGTCACCGAGGTCCAACATACTCAGGTCCCTCCCATTCTTCTTTTGAAGCGCAATTTAGAACCATTTCTATTAACCAAACCTGATCGGCTGCAAAACATTCGTGTTTTGTGAAATGCCACAGTGCAGGACGAACTGCTCTCCAGCTAACACCGCTGCGATTTAGGCAGCGTAGCGAACTGGTTCAATTGTCACCCCGATGCGCGTGGTTCAAGTTCGCTCGAAACCTAGTAGTCGAGCCGTCTTTAGCTACACGTATCTACTAACCGTTCCGTTTACGCAAATGCCGATTTTCGGCAATCGAGAACTGGAACATTAAAGGTCATCCAAAATGAAACTGACATTCATTGGTGTTGGTGGTGCTTTCACCCGGAAGTACTACCAGTCAAACATGGTTCTTGAGATCGACGGCAAGCGCATGTTGATCGACGCGGGCAGCGACGCACGTCACGCCCTTCACGCTCTCGGTATGTGGTACCAGGATCTGCACGCCGTCTACATCAGTCACCTGCACGCGGACCACGCCGGCGGCATGGAATGGCTCTCTCTAGCGACTTACTTCGACCCGACCTTCGTCGACGGAAGCGGTGCGAAGCGGAAGCTCGACCTCTTCCTGCGATCGTCCTTGCGGGAGGATCTCTGGGGCATGCTCAAGGGTGGCTGCGGGATCCAGAACATCAAGACGAGCCTGCGGACGTTCTTCAACTTGCACTCCCTGGCTGCCAATCGTCCGTTCAAATTCAACGGCGTGTCGTTCCGGACAGTACAGACGGTGCACTTCGTGGACGACACCGAGATCGTGCCCTCCTTTGGCTTGTTCTGGACGGCTGCTAATGGCAAGAAGGTCTTCCTGACCACCGATACGCAGTTCTCGCCGTCGTCGATCCAAACGTTCTACAATGCCGCCGACATCATCTTTCACGACTGCGAGACCTCGCCGTTCCGCACCGGCGTGCACGCTCACTACGAAGACATGAAAAACCTGCCCGCCAAACTGAAGGCGCGCATGTGGCTCTACCACTACTTCGATACTCCGCTCCCTGACGCCAAAGCCGACGGCTTCGCCGGCTTCGTACGGCAAGGACAAGCGTTCGATTTGAATTGACCTGAGACGTTTATCACCCCTGCGCACCCAAAGGGAAAACTTCCTGCGCAGTGATAACAAACGAAAGCTGGTAAGGACAATGCTTTCACGGCATTGCCCTTCCAGCTTTCGCTTTTGTTTTCTTGTTGCTAGAAAAACGACAAGCGATAGTAATGTGGAGAGCAACTGCTAAAAATCGTAAGTCTGTTGACAGCTACTTGGTGTGTCGAGCTTCTTGATGGTGCGATTTGGCAGCCTTCTGTCGGGCAAGTGGATGGGATTTCTTCACGCCGCTCTTTTGAGAGAGGGGTTTGGCTTTCGCTACACCGAGAGAACTGCTGGAGCTATCGATATCATTGATAAAAACGCGCTTCGGCGGAGTATCTTGATACGCCATATGATAACCGTACAAAACAAAAACGACGATCACCAAGAGCGGAAATACAACCATGAACCCCAAATTGGGTTTATGACATTCAAAGCAGTCATCGCGGTTGTGAAACGGGCTTTTGTGGTCGACGTCAAACATCGAATCCAGGAAACTCATCAGTATATTTCCTTGTGCACGAATTGAAGGTATGTACCTATAATTACCACTTGCTTGACAATTGCCGCAAAGCCTTAACTTTGAGTTAACCATCGATGTCCAGACGGTCATATCGCTCTAATCACCGCATATGGTGACTTTCACGAGTTGCCGTGCACGATTGGATGATACCAACCTTGAAAGGCGGCGGGGATTAGCATCCTGTCCCACTATACAGGTTCGGAGAATTGGACATTCTTGGCTTTATACTATATAGAAGCATAAAACAAGTTGAGGAGCAAGAAGCCCAAAGAGCGACTTCTTGCTGAGGACGAACTGTCCAATTACGGTAATGATTGAACGCGCGTCGAGATGTGGTGCATCAAGCTTGCGCTGTGTGCAAGCAGGTATGCCGCGAAATACAGGGCGACAACAGCGAGCAGTCCGAAGCTGATCATCATCGGAAGCGCATAGCCAGCCGTTTGTGACCCGAAGGCTAAGACGATCGCTGCGTCCGACATAAACAAGAAAACAACACCGGCAATGGATAGAACCAGAAAGCCGATCGTGCCCTTGATGCAGATGCGGGTCAAACTACCAGGGGCATTGGCAGCGGCAAGACGAACGCCGGCGTTTCGAAATCCAATCACAAAGCCGATTACCACGCTGAGGCAAACTGCGAAGGTTAACATAAGTATCTCCAGAGAGTTTTGAATCAAGTTGAGGGATGTGCTGCGGGAACTGGACGTTCAGAGTAATTGCGGAGCGGTTTTCAGCTCGACCTTCAAGCGCTGGCGCTCGAGAAAGGCGTCGACGATGTTGGAAGTGACGGACGGAGTGGCACTCTGGCAGTCAACCAACAGGCACTCGGCTTGTTTAACCGCGTGCTTCATGAGGGCAAGTGCGCTGTGGAAGTCGAATTCGCACAGGCGTTTGATGGACTCTTCGTTCCAGAACTCGACGACCATCCAGGTGGTTTTGCTGTCGGAGCGGCGATTGGTTTGAGCGTATCTGACTGCAAGTGCTTTGAGCAGCTCACGCTGTTGGCCGAACTCTTTCATGATGTCGTCGGTGGGCTTATCCTTTTGGCTCACAGCGCGGACGTTGAGAAGACCGAGCCTGGCGCGCCGCAAGTTCCAAATCAATTGCAGTGCGATTACCAACAACACAAGAGCGATTGCGATTTTCATATAGTACTCCAGTTGAAATCAGTGGTCGTCATACCCCGCGAAGCTGACGCTGTCAGGACGCGGGGTATGACGGGGCGGAAATTACTTGGCGGCAGGCTCGTTCTTAGAAATTGCTCTTTGAAGCGAGCAGAACGGCGGTACCGGGCGGAACGCAGACAGCGCCTTCAAGAGCCCATGCCGGCGCAGTGCCGTGGATGGTTTCGAGGCGGGTCATTTCGTTCTCACGGACGAGCGCGATAATGAAATCGCTGTCCGGATCGAAGCTGGGCATGGGCGTCGCCAGGACAGAGAGCCGCTCGGGGATCTTCTGTTGGAGCTTGACCACGACTGCTGATTTGCGAGATGCGAACACCTCCTTCTCTGTGCCAGTGTTGTCGGCCAGAGTAATGCCGATACGGTTGAGCATATTTTTGTCTTTCTTCTTAAATGTTGCTGTCGTATGACGAGCGTTCGCGAACCGCTTAAACAGTCATGTTTGACACATGACCGTTTTCAGCGATTCGCGTTGGTTCATCACTTGTACTCGCTCTCAATCACTTGCCGGTGTTGATCCGGATGGCGATCTGGAGCGAGTAGGTGCGGATGTCGCCGTTGTAGACGTACTTAAGATGCGGCTGGTAGCCCGCGTCTTCGAGATACGAATACACAAGCGGAGCGGCGAAGCACAAACGGTCGACAGAGAGGCTCGATTCCGGCTGCTGGTACGGCGAGCGCATTTTCGGTCCGGGATACTCCTGGTGGGAGAGCAGCATAACCGGCACTACGTGGTCGTCATCCCAGGTCATGGAGACGCCGATTTCCTGGCGCACCTTGTTGGGAATGTCGCCGATCACGGAGAGGAAGCGGATCAGCGTTTCGTCGTTGAGACGGTCCGGGGCGACCATGCGCTCTTCGTGATGCGCACGAGAGACGGTGGCGGCCTGCCGGTCAGCGCATGCGACAATGATTGCAGTGGCGATGCCGGAGTGGAAACCGTTCAAGCCGATTAGCGAGTGGATGGCAGTTTTTTGCATCCTGAATCCTGCTGGTTGTGAACATGCCGACACCAGAAGTGGTGCGGGGACGTTCGAGTGTTACGCGGAAACCGCGGGCTCGGCGAGGGAATTCCGCGAGCTGTCGGTTGTGAATTGTCGGCACCAGGTGTGGTGCAGAACGGTCTTGTGGTTACGCGGAAACCGCGGGTTCGACAACGGGAAGTCGCGCGAGCTGTTGCTCGGCGGCTTCGATACGAGCGGGCGGAAAACCAGGAACGACCTTGGCGAGGTCGAGAAGCTTGCGGGCATTCTCGGCGTTCAAATCGACACTGGCGACGTCCGTCCAAAAGGTGGTAAGGGCTGCTAGTTCAGCGCTGTCGAAGCCAGGTTCTTCGGTAAGGTGCATGTGCTGCGTTCCTTTTCCGAGGTTCCAGACAGTCATCAACAGCGGATCGTCATCGGGCAGATTCATCCCTGAGTTCCTTCTCTCGACTTGGCTTCAACCAGCAGAAGATGCACCACAACTAGTGAGCACCTCGAAGCAGCATCAAACAAACTCGGCACAGAGGTGAGCGAAACATCGCGACAAGTCGTGATGGCAGTCACCGGGGTGAGTGATACATCCGACGAGTCGTGATGGCGATTCACCTGTGCGTGCATCTCCGGCGGCATAGTGTGCGGCTTGGGGGAGATTGATTAAAGCTTGTTTGATTTGTTTGCTTGGTTTCTGCTGGAGTTTTGAAGTGAAGTAAGGACTTAAACCTAGCGAAAAGTTCTCTAAAAGGAACGTTTATTTTCGTAATGTGCTTCAGGAGCGATTTCGTAATGATCGTTACACAAAATCTGTTTGACAAATGCGCTGGTACTCGAGCCGGGTGATGTCTGAGAAGCTGGGCGGAGAGGGCGTTTTGATGAACGATAGAGATTTGGACTTGTGGTTTTAGCAAAAGCCTTCGCAATGGTTATGTAGATTTGCGATGGTAGCGCCGGGTTTGCAAGCGCGTCCTTTTGCGTTTTGAAAATCTTGGAGCTAAAAAAGCTCGCGAAGATAAGCTAGGTCGTTCCGATATTTTTGAATGCGGGAGTTTGGCTTTCGATTTGGGAATCGCGAGGGCGGCGTGGTTCGAAACCGCAGCCTGGATAAGACTTTGAACGTTTTGTTCTCATGTATGAAGGGCTGTTACAAGAGATGTTAAGCGTGCTTCACACGGGTCACTAGTGATACCAATACTTATCGCTTGACAACAAATATCTTTTGGTGTGTATCCCGCAAACTCTCTAACCACCTGAATTACCAATATCCAGTTCTTCCTTGTTGTCAGGGCGGGCTGAACACATCATCAGGCGATAGCAACTAGAAACCTCTGGATGCAGGTCCGAACCCTGTTTTCAGAACGCGAAGTTCGTCGCCTTCTCGTGGACCGGTTCCAACCGTGCCGCAAGAGGACGACGTGCATTTCGTAACCTCTCGAAGGAGATCACATGATCCTGTTAGTTTTGCTGGCTGCTGCCATCACCCTTGCGGTGGGCTATGCGGCGAAGGTTTATCTCGAGAAAGTCGGCTCCGTGCAACAGATCACGAACAAAGAGTTCTTGATCGCCTCTGCCGTCATGCTCGTTCTTGTCATTCCTGGCACTGCCTATGTCGGTCGCACCGTCGCCATCAACAATCAGACCTCGTTCACCGAGAACTGGACTGGTTGGGAAACCGGCGTCAAGTGGGAAAAGATCAAATGCGAACGGGACGGCTGGTGCAAGCGCTGCTATGACTGCGATCCTTACCAGGAACCGTATGAGTGCGGCAGTTACGAGGGCGAAGGCAACAATCGGCGCTATGTGTCGAAGACCTGCACTCGCACCAAGTATCACTCCTGTCCCTACACGGACTACGAGTGGACCTTCACGGTGCAGACTACGCTCGGCGAATACACGATCGCCTGGCACAATCTGCCCACCGACCCGGACAATCACCGCTTCCGCCGCTGGACGCGCGTGCCCTCGCACTACGAATCCGGTGTGCCCGACTTCTGGTCGCGCGTTCGCGAGCGGCTCGAAGCAGGCAATCCCGGACCGGTAACGGCTCGGCGGTCGTACGACAACTTCATCCTGGCGTCGCAGGCTTCGATCATGAAGCGTTTCAACACCGAGGTGGAGCAGTACACGAAAGCCAACCTCCTGCCGGCAATCGCGCAGGATGCCAATCTTCATGATTTCTACTTCCTCAACCGTGCCTACTTCGTCGGCGTCAATCCGCCGGCTGGTGACTGGCGAATGGCTACCAACCGTTTCAACGCGGCGTTCGGAACGCAGTTGCAGGGCGACTTGCACCTCGTGATCGTGGACGCCAACAAGGTCGACAACCCGGACAACTATGTCGGTGCCCTCGTGGCTTACTGGCAATCGGAGAAGTTCGGTAAGCAGGCTTTGTCGAAGAACGGAGTGGTCGTCGTGCTCGGCACCAGGGATGGCAAGGTGACGGAATGGGCGCGTGCTGCAACCGGCATGCCGCTCGGCAACGAACAGCTGCTCCTGCAGCTGCAGTACGACCTCAAAGGCGTCGCCCTCGACCCGGGCACGCTGCTCGGCAATCCGACGGCTAAGGTGTTGTCGACGGACAAGGTCGAGGTGCAGCTGAGCTCGAGCGTGCTCGAGAAGGTTCTCTGGGGCCAGCACAAGTTCGAGCGCGTTCGCATGAAGGGCGATGACGGGGAGAGCGGCTTCCTCTATCTGCTCACCGAAATCGAACCGACCACCGGTCAGATGATCGGCATCCTATCCGTGATGTTGCTGTTCGCAGGCATCGCGTGGGGCATCTGCATCTACGCCGGCGACAACGTTTTTCGTCGCTTCCGGCGTTAAGTTAAGTACGTCCGTCCCAAACGCCAGTCTGCTCCGGCTGGTCACGCGTTGTTTTGCGCAGCAGCCTCGTGCTCTGTGTTCTGAGTGCGCCACCGCATCTGGTGCCGCGCTTTCAACCCCAATCTCAACAATTCCGTCAGGAGAAATCTCATGGGTAAAGGCCTCATCATCACGCTCGGCGTGATTGCAGCTCTCGTCGTCGGCGCCTTCAGCCTCTACGGCTACGTCAACAACATGCGCAACGAAGGTATCCGCATGGAGACCACGCTCTCCGCGCAGTACCTCGACAACCAGAATGAGCTCTCCTCGTTCAAGTCGTCCTTCTACGAGCAAGTCGGCGTCGCCAATCTGAAGTCGGACAAGCTCGACCAGATCATCGAAGACGCGGTCAAGGGTCGCTACGAAGGCAAGATGAACCCCGGCACCGGCGGCGCCATGTTCTCGGCGATCACCGAAGCCTATCCGGACCTCAAGGGTCAGCTCGACCTCTATGACCGCATCGTCGACTTCGTCAAAGCCGGCCGCGAGCAGTACAAGCAGAAGCAGTCCAAGCTCATCGGCCAGCTCCAGGCCTATGACTACTGGCGCCAGGAAGGGCTCGTCAAGTCCATGTTCCTCGGCAACTTCTTCCCGTCGCAGGCGCTTGTCGCCCGCATCGGCACCAGCGTCCAGCGCGGCCAGGCGGCGCTCGACCAGATGTACATCATCGTCCTCACCTCGGACACCAAGAAGGCCTACGAGACCGGCATCGACGAGCCGATGCAGGTTCCCGGCGGCAAGAAGTAAGCAACTCCCGATACCGGCAGCGGTGGCATCATTTGCCGCTGCCGGTTCGTCCTGCGAACTAAACATTTGCTGGAATGGTGGGCTTGCTCCGCTCCTCCAGTTCACCGCCGAATTTATTCGGTATGGCACAGCTCCCAACAGAAGGAATGGGGCTTTGAAAAACATGTTCACTGGAATCCTCGGAAGCGCCGCATTTTGCGCCGCGTTCGAAATGGTCGTCAATCTGATGGCTTATGGTGACCCGACCAAGATTGTCGGCTCGCTCGTCATCGGCTCGGTTCTCGGTGCGATCATCGGCGGCGCGATTGCGTTGTTCCGACCCGACCGTCCCGTCGTCACCGGCACGATCGCAGGCACCGTCCTGTGCGCTGCCATCATCGCGCTTCTGGCTGCCGTCAACGTCACCGCCATCACCTCGCTTCTCAGCCTGGTTCTTGTGGCGGTCACCGTGATCGGCATCGGCGCGTCGAGCGGACTCGGGTACCGCGTTTTCGGTCCGGCTGCGGTTCGGTAGTCGGTTTCTTCACTTCGGCTGCGTCACCATCCCTGGTGGCGTAGCTTCACGTCAACAACTTCTTTCCTGTCAGGAGAAATTCACATGACCAAGGGTCTTCTCATCACCTTAGGCGTCGTAGTCGCTCTCGTCGTCGGCGCCTTCAGCATGTACGGCTACGTCAACTCGATGCGCAACGACGGCATCCGCATGGAGACCGCGCTCTCCGCGCAGTACCTCGACAACCAGAACGAGCTCTCCTCGTTCAAGTCGTCCTTCTACGAGCAGATGGGCGTCGCCAATCTGAAGTCGGACAAGCTCGACCAGATCATCTCGGACGCGGTCAAGGGTCGCTACGAGGGCAAGATGGAACCCGGCACCGGCGGCGCCATGTTCTCGGCGATCACCGAAGCCTATCCGGACCTCAAGGGCCAGCTCGACCTCTACGACCGCATCGTCGACTTCGTTCGCGCCGGCCGTGAAGCCTACAAGAGCAAGCAGACCAAGCTGATCGACATGCTGCGCGTGTACGACTACTGGCGCCAGGAAGGGCTCGTGAAGAGCATGTTCCTCGGCAACTTCTTCCCGTCGCAGGCGCTCAACGCCCGCATCGGTGCGAGCGTCCAGCGCGGACAGGCTGCCCTCGACCAGATGTACATCATCGTGCTGACCTCGGACACCAAGAAGGCGTACGAGACCGGCACCGACGAGCCCATGCAGGTCCCCGGCGGCAAGAAGTAAGTCACGCCGCCAGGCGTCGACTGAACGACATCTGGTGTCGACAAAACCAGTCTGCACCAGGCGTCGAACGGAACGATGAACTGCGCACGCGTCGACTAAAGCGACGTTTGCATCAGGCGTCGAACGACACGGCGAAAGCTCCGTCGTCGCAATCCGGTTCGCGTCACGTCGACACAATCGTGGCGATGGTACGCGAGCCGGAACACGGAGCATCACCCCGAACGGCGTCCAGCGCTGGATGCCGTTCAATCAACGGGAGAGAGTTCGCATGAACAGCAGTTAGGTCGGTCAACTTTCGCCATCACGGCTGCCACCACGGGCGGTTCGAAGCGTTCGCGCAGAGAACTCCTGGGGCGACCCTGTGCGGTCCACGAGACTTGTAGAAGACTAGCTCTTCGTCAGGTCTTCGGGCATCCGGCTGATGGAATGACCGAGGAAAAACGACATGCGTCAATTCGACCAAAAAGCCGCTCACAAGCGTTGCACCAAGCACCGCGATGTGATGGAAACGTCCGCGACCGCCGGATGCTTCTACTGCCTGGCAGTGTTCCCGCCCAGCGAGGTCAAGGAGTGGACCGACGGACAAACCACGGCGCTGTGCCCCAAGTGCGGCATAGACTCCGTGGTCCCGTCCACGCCTGACTTCCCTGTCACGGAAGACGTGCTGAAGCAGATGGAAGCGTACTGGTTCGCGGATTGCTGAGTAACCGCCGGCGGTGGCATCTTGTTGCCGCCGGCGTTTTCTGCCCGGTATCTTATCTTCCGGTTTCTCCGAGCAGTTTCGCTGTGAAGTAACCTCGAAGTTGCTCGGAGTTTCTTCGCTCGTTGTTCGGATAGCCACCGAACTTTCCACAACCGCTAATTGACGATCGAGGCAACTTCGTTCTTGCAGCGAAGTTTCCTGGCTCGTCGAACAAACAGATGAACCGCCCGCGGTGCGTATCAACCGATGGCGGACTTTCTGTTGCCGACGTTCCAAACGTTGGCGAACACGTGTCAACAACGCGCTCAGAAGAAGGGAATCTTGGATGAACAATCCTAACTCTTACTATTCGGACTTCCTCACGGGTTACTTGCAGCGTGCCTATCAGGCGCCGCTTCTCGCCCCGGAAGAAGAAACCGCGCTTGTCGTCGCCATGGAGAAGGGCGGACGCGAAGGCGAACGAGCGCGAAACGCGCTTGTCACCGCCCACCTGAAGATGGTGATTCCGGTCGCCAAAAAGTTCCTGGGCTACGGTGTGCCGCTCGAGGACCTGGTTCAGGAGGGCAACGTCGGTCTGATCAAGGCCGCCGCCAAGTTCGAGCGTACGTTCGGGACCCGCTTCTCGACCTACGCCTGGTGGTACGTGCGTGTCGCGGTGAAGGAATTCGCCAGCGACAATCACTCCACCGTGCGCATCCCGGCCACCAAGCGCAAAGTCCTTGCCGCCTTCAAGAAGGCGCTCAAGACTCTGCGCGAAAACCAGGAGCCCGCGTCCGACGAGAGGATCGCCAAGCTCATGAACGTCTCCGTCAAGGAAGTTCGTGACCTCGCCGATCTCGCGCTCATCGAAGTCTCGCTCAACGCCAAGGTCGGCGACACGGAAGACTCGGCCGAGATGGGCGACATGCTGGAAGACACTTCGGTCGAAAGCGTCGAGAGCCGCGTCATCACTGCAGAGATGCAGGCTGTCGTTCGGGCTTCCCTCGACGCTCTGGACGACCGCGAGCGTGTCATCATCGCCGGGCGCTTCGCTCTCAACGATGACGAACATTTGACGCTGGAGGATCTGGCGCAGCAGTTCGGCATCTCGCGCGAGCGGATTCGCCAGATCGAGGCGAAAGCATTGGACAAGCTCTCTCGGGTTGCGAAACTCAAGGCTGTCCGGTAACTGACCTCATTTTTTAGAGGAGCACTATGACCCCAAAGTTGAAACATCCCAAACGCTTGCGACGACGAATGAAGTCGATTGCAAGCGACTACCGCTTCGGGTCCGCATAGTGCCGTGATGTCCTCGTGGACTCGCGGCCCATGCGGTTCGAGTTCACGAACTCGCCGGACGAACATTGGGTTCGTTCGGCGCGGTTTATCAGGAGGACATCATGAACAATCGACATCTAGTTATCGAGCAAGGAGGCTCGCGGGCAATTCTGACCGGTCTAGGCGCAACGCTGGCTCTCAGGCTTTCCGGTCTGAAGCAGTGGAGCACGATCGGTGGTATCAGCGGTGGTGCCATCCCGGCGCTGCTGCTGGCCGACAACGCCGACCCCCTCAATCTTATCGAAACCACCATGGCACTGGATTTCATGAAGCTGCTGCTGCCTGCCAAAGGCGGTAGTGATCCGCTTCGTCCTTTTGCCACTGAACTGGACGGACAGCGCAGTGTGGCACACAAGTTTGTCGCCCGCATGCTGCGCCGCGGTCTCAGGCATACCGACGGGCTTGGTGAGCTGATCGACAGTCAGGTCAAAACTTGGCCCGAGGCATTCTGGACCATGGCAGTCAGTGAAAACTCGCACGTCATGTTCACCAGCACCGGCGTCTATGAGTATGGTTTCGACGGCAGCTTCACTGTGCTGTCTGACGAACCGGCTCCGCTCTCCCTGGCAATCCGCGCCACCTGCGCCATTCCCGGTCTTCTTCAGGCGGTGGTGTATCAAGGTCGTTATCTGTTCGATGGCGCTTTGAGCCAGTTTGGCAGCTGCCCGACCGCCTGGGTGCACAAGCACTTCTCGGGCGGAGCAGGCACTGTTGTCAGAGTGGCTTCGACCGGAAAGGACTCGCGCAAAAACGCGTTTCTCTGCCGCGTCGGCCGCCGTTTGCTTTGCCGTGATTCCAGCAAAATGGACTTCAAGGATGAGGGCAAGGCCGACATCGACATCAACGCGCACGTGCCCGACGTCCACGCCATGCGGTTCAAGCTCACTGAACTGCAGAAACAGTCTGGCTTGATCGCCGGATTCAACGCTACCGTCATGGAGCTGACCAAGAACCACGGTCTGTTCCAGGAAGGCATCAACCCTCTGACCAGCTGCGCGGATTTCGGGCATCTGCTCGAGATGATTCGCCAGTGCGCCTAAACCCATCAACTCGAAGAGGAAACTCAATTGACTTCTCCAAGTAGCGAAAACTTCCAGCAGTTCGTTGCCGTCTGCCGCACCCAGATCGATGGGCGCGAGTGGATGCGGCAATGGCCTGGTTCGATCGATCGCAATTCGGTCGCATCGGTGCTCCGGCCGCTGGCCATGAAGTACCGAGCCGCCGCTGAGCGCCTCAAGGACGACGAAGTGATTGCCACCATCTTCACCGATGAGGCGTTCGCTCTGTTGTCCGAGCTGCGGAACCAATACTGCTTCTTCGTCATCGTCGAGATTGCCGCTCGCCACATCGGTGATTACAGCTCAAAAATCGGTGCCGAAGCTGTCAGTGAGGCACTGAAAGCCGAACCGAACATGCCTCGTCGGCTGAGCTAATCGTTCGTGTTTTCGCGAACGTGAAACAAACGTCCACCCTCGGTGGATGAAGTCTAGAAGCGAGAGATCGCTTCTAGACGTTCCGGCAGTTACTCGGGCCTCGGCCTGAGCCCATCAATACTACATTTTGACCCTTTTCGGGTCACGGAGTTAATCATGCGTACCATCCTCTCCATCTTCTCTCTGGCTGCCGTCCTGTTTCTGGGCGGATGCGCCACTCCCCTGGGACAGCAATACGGTCTGATCGGCGCCGCTGGCGGTGCCATCATCGGCGGTGCCATCACCGGCGATGCCACGGGCGCCATCATCGGTGCCACTGCCGGCGCTCTGGGCGGCGGCGCCATCGGCGACCAGCAGACCTTCGACAGCCAGCGCCACTACCAGGGTCGTCCACGCGGCTATCAGCAGCCCTGCTACGACTGCGCGCCGCCGCAGCGCTATCGTCCCTGCCGCGAGTTTCGCGAGCCGGTGTACGACAACTGGGGTTACCTCGTCGGCTATCGCCGCATCTGCCGCTAAGGCTTTCGGGCATCCAACAGGCACAACTGTTGGCTGCCGGTAAACCTGTTCACGCCTAGCGTGTCGGGAGAACAGACCGGAGCGCATCATCTTCTTGATGCGCTCCACTTCTGTGTATCTTTTTTTATGGGCTTAAAATAGACCGGTCTATTATAGGTTGCTAAAGACATCCGAGCTTGCAAGAGAACTGGATTCGACGACGACATGGAAT
The DNA here is from genome assembly GCA_021772095.1 of Candidatus Obscuribacter sp. Lineage (GTDB taxonomy): Bacteria > Cyanobacteriota > Vampirovibrionia > Obscuribacterales > Obscuribacteraceae > JADYXR01. The sequence continues at coordinate 16,821 of JADYXR010000202.1, forward strand.
ACAGCGCTGAAGTTTGCTCGGGATTTTTCTTGAATTTTGCGATCGTGAATTTTGTGCGCGGCACGGTTCTCGCCAATCCTCTTCGATCCATACAACGCACCGTTGATCAGCTGAGATTCTAATTTTTTGTGCCGACGGTCGCGAATGGCTTTGGGACATCGTTTTGCGGGATGGAATTTCTACACGATTATAAACGCGAGTACTAAACAAATCATTGTAACAACATAGGCGAGTCCCAAAACCTAATGTTTGCGTTAAAGAAAATCGAGTCGTAGTCCCGAAACGCAGTGTTTTCGTTCGGCCTATACTGAAGCAACAAAGCGGCAAAAGGCACCACTTTTACTTGATAGCATTGTAATCCCGCACTCCAGCCCGTTCTGTCCAGTTTGCCCGCAGCTATACAGATCAACGCCCTGTGGAAACAGTAGAAGGAATCTCGCCCTTCATATCCCCAGTCGTGGAGATTAATCTCGAGCAACTAATGTAAATAGTAGGTTTGGTTCGAATGAAAAGCAAGGTGGAAGCCCGAAGGCTCCACCCGCTTTTCATGCCGTTTCGTGCCGTTGAAGGCGCGGGGCTAGTCGGTAGTCACTACTTCACCGGGATGGTCTCGATGCGGACGTGTCCGTCGACGTCAGTGACACCAGCGGCGATGGCAGGCGCCCAGCCGGTGAAGTTGCGAGCGTAGCTGAAGTACGGATGCTTCGTCGTGTCGACCATGCATCCGAGTTCGAAGCCCTTTGGCAACGGCTTGTTGCTGCGGTCGTGCGCAAAGTAGGCCTTCAGCATCGTCTCAGTGACGCGCTCGAGGTCGAAGGTGCGCTTGCCACCATCGGTGGTGAAGACCTCCGGGTGATTGGCGCTGAACCAGACTTCCATGTCGGCGTAGTCGACATGCTCTGTCGAGTGACCGAATTCGCCCCGAACCAGCATCATGCCTTTGGTTGACCCAGGCGTGCTTGATCCGTAAGCCGCGGTTATAGCCGGGAATTTCGGTGCTGTCGCGAGTGCATTCATATGTGTTGTCTCCTTCAAACGAGGTCTCGTGATCGGGAAAAGAGCCGGAGGCGGGCCGCCATGCAAAAGAGCACGGCGGTCCCCCGGTCGGTTATGGTGCAGCGACGTTCAGGCGGCGGCGAGTTCGGGGGCGTCGGCGTTGACCACCATCGACTTGAAGGTGCGGCGGCTACCGGCGTCCTTGTAGAAGTCGGGGCCCTTGTCGGTCTCGAAGTGGCGGACGCTGGTGTAGGCCGGGCACATCGGCGGGTAGTAGGGCATCGAGGGGTGCCGTTCGCTGGAGGTCTGGTAGGCGCTGAAGATGCCGACGTAGCGCTTCTCGGCGCGGGCGGGCTTCTCCATGTCCTCGATGGCGCGGAAGAGACCGTCGCGGTTGACGCAGGTGCGCACGCGCAGCGACGTGTCGGTGTTGTGCACGGGCTGCCACGAGCCGCCGATCATCTCGAACAGACCGCTGTGGACCGGTTCCTGGTGGATGAAGTAGGTCGCCTCGGTGACCGGGACGAAACCTTCACCACGAGCGACGCACTGCAGGTTCTGACGATTGTTGGTATTCATAAACTCAATTCTCCTGAGATGCAGATGGTGTCCGGTCTACCGGTCCATCCACGGGTTGCAAGCACGGATTCGGCTATCGCGAGACGTTCGCGCAGTCGTTTCCGCAGTTATAGAAAATCGAGCCGCCCGCCTGGACGACTCACCTCGAGCCACGACAGGGTTTGAACCTGCCACCAGACTGCCAGGCGATGGAACATGAGTTCCGCCGCCTGTTTGGGCGCTGAAGACTTGCGTCGACAGCGCCCCCGCGTTGATAAGACAACGGCAGCTTTCGCTACCGTCGCCTTAGAACCCCGAGCACAAGCGCCGAAGCACCTGTACTCTATCGAGAACGCTCAGCTTACTTACGCATCAACACGATGGTCGAGCGCGGCTGCAGGACGTACTCTTTTGCTACCACAGTGACGGCACCATCTTCCACGATGTCCTCGCCGGAAGCGAGGTTCGTGTCGACGATGCGGCACCAGTTGCCTTCCGGCAACGTCACCGTGATGGGCTCCCAGTAGCCGTTTGTTGCCACGTATACCGACTGATCCTTGTCGACGCCTTCAACATCGAACTGACCAAGCTCCACGGCGATAAACCGGGCGTGCTCGGAGAAGTCCGGCTGATTGGGCGTGACGCCGTGCCAGGTGAACGGACGGAACGCAGGCGAATGCCCACGGCCGCCGAGGTAGTGGCGCTTGCGGAAGTCGATCATCATGCACGCGAAACGGAACAGGTCGGGGTTCTTTTCGAGCAGGCTCCAGTCAAGCTGGTTGAGCTCGTTTTGGCACCAGGGGTTGTTGTTGCCACCGTTGGTACGACCCATCTCATCGCCGTAGACAATCATCGGCACACCGCGGCTGACCATGAGCAGGGTCAAGAAGTTCTTGATCTGCTTGCGGCGCAACGCATCGATGTTCCGCTTCTCGTCTTCGGAGATTGGCGCGTCGGCGAGGTTGCCCTCGTATCCGCAGTTCCAGCTCCGGTTGTGGCTTTCGCCGTCGTTGCCGTTTTCGCCATTGGCCAGATTGTGCTTGCCGTCGTAGGACACGAGGTCCATCAACGAGAAGCCATCATGGGCGGTGACGAAGTTGATCGACGACCGACGGTTCTGACCGTTACCGAACCAGTCCTGCGAACCGGCAAGGCTAGTCGCCAGCATCGCAACTTGACCGGCTTCCCCTCTTACGAAGGCGCGCACGGTGTCGCGATACCGCCCGTTCCACTCTGACCAGGGCGCCTTGAACTGCCCCATCAGATAGACGCCAATGCTCCACGGCTCGGCAATCAGCTTGATGTTCCGGAGCACCGGGTCAGAGCCGATTTCGATGAGCACCGGCGATTCAGCCGAAACCGTGAGGTCGGAGTTGACGCCGAGGATGGCGGCCAGGTCGAACCTGAAGCCATCGACGTGATACTCAACCACCCAGCGACGCAGGATGTCGAGGATGAACTTGCGAACGACCGGGTCGTTGCAGTTGAGCGTGTTGCCGCAGCCGGAGTAGTTGATGTACTTGTCGAGCTGCCCCGGCACGAGCAGGAAGTAGGTCTTGTTGTCGAGCCCGCGCAGGCTGATCGACGGACCGTGCTCGTGGGATTCGGCGGTGTGGTTGGGGACGATGTCGAGGATGACCTCGATGCCGGCCTTGTGCAACGCGCGAATCAGCTCCTTGAACTCGACGCTCTCAGCACCGCGGATGGTGGCGAGTCCTTCGTCGGGCGAACCGAAGGCGATGGTGTTGTAACCCCACGCGTTTTCGAGCAGCTCGCCGGTTACCGGGTTGATGAACGGCGTCTTGCGATACCAGGTCATCATCGGCAACAGTTCGACTGCTGTCACCCCAAGGCGCTTGAGGTGCGGAATCGCGTCTACCATGCCCTTGAACGTCCCGCGCAACTTGGTCGGGCTGTTGGAACGTCCGGTCATGCCGGCCACGGACACTTCGTACACGACGGTTTCGACAAGCGGCGTGTTGGGCGCTTTGTCGCCCTGCCAGTCGAAGTCGGAGTCGAGCACCACGCATTTCGGCGTGACGCTCTTCTCGACCTTGCCGATGCGCAGATGGCGCGTCGCATCGAGAGGGTTGCTGTTGTCGAACGCGACCGGAGCCAGCCAATCCTTCGTGCCAACCACCATGCGCGCCATCGGGTCGATCAGCTGGCTGCCCGCGTTGTAGCGGTCGCCATTGGTCGGGTCCCAGGCACCATAGGCGGTGAAGAGATAAAAGGCAGAAGCCTTCAACCCCTCGACGAAGACGTGGAAGACACGGTCGGTTTTGTTCATCGCCACCACTTGCGTGGGTTCGATGTCGCCTGCGTTGGCGAAGATGAGAAGCGAGACGCGGTCAGCGCCCGAGTGAACGGCGAAGTTAACGCCATTTTGATGAACAGTCGCACCGAGAGGCTCGAGGGAGCCAGTGGTTGCGACAAGCTCACCTCTGAATGTTTCGGTTTTCATAATGAAACTCCCTTTCCTCCCGGCGGTTAAACGGCTTTGCTGTCCCGGGAGGGCAGCAGGCGTTGTGTTGACTGTTCAACCAAAAGGCGCACCGGAGAGGGATACTTGCGCATCCCTCCCCGGTACTCGGTCACCGAGAGCGAACCCTCAGGCGACCTTTTCTGCTTGCGCCGGCGGCTCGGGTGAGCGTTCGACGACTACCTGTGCAGGTTTGACTGGGCTAGCCGCAGCTGGCTTGACGAGCGCAGGCACTGCAGGCAGTACCGTGCTCGCGTCCGCATTCACCACGGCGTCGCTGCTATCGACCGAGAACTCACCCACCGGAGCGGATGCCTCGACCACCTGCACGTCCACTCCCTCGGCGACGTAGGCGACGGTTTTGGCCATCTCCTGATTCGCCACCGGGTCCTCGGCGACATGGTTCATACGCAGGATCGTCAGACCCTCGTACAAACCGGCCAGCCGCCCGGTCTGATCACCACGCGTGGCCTCGCGCTTCAGCCTCTGACAGAGGAGCAGTGGGTCGGAGGCCAGGTGGCTGCGCATGCGCTCCCATGCCAACGGATCGGGCAGCGTCCACGACACGGCGTTTTCTCCCTTGATGGGAACGCCTTGCCGCTGAGCTTCCTGCCCAACCCAGCGCACCAGTGACGATGCCACCGAGTCGGCACCCCGCTCCGCGACCTCACCGTCAGCCATTTCAAGGCAGGTGAAGTGCATCACGAGGCGGCTGTTGCGGTTGCCTTCGAACTCCGCGAACAGCTTGATCAGGGGGCGATAACCGTGACCGGCCTCGTCCTTGTCCCAATCGTTGCTGTCCGAGGTCCGAATCAGCCCCGCCGCCAGTTCAGCCAGTCGGCTGCCCAGCATCAGCGCGCCACCATCAACGTTAGGAGCCCAGTTCTGCGTACGCGTGCGGATGTGAGCCGCCACTTTGTCCGCAAGGCCAGCACCAAACGTGGTGGCATCCTTACCCGTGGCGTTCTCCAGCGTGTACTGCTGGATGATGCCCGCCACCTCGGTTTCGAGCTGTTCGCTCGTCATCTTGGCGTCGTACACGTAGCGACCGGTGAGCCAGTGAATGCCGGGCACCTTGACGCCGATGTCGATGCCCTTCATCGGGGAATCGTCGGACGCGAGGATTTCGAACACTCCCTTGAGCACCAGCCGAGCGTGCTTCATGGGCTGCTCCGCGTACCAGTCGAAGAAGTCTCGACCGTACTGCATGTCCATGTGGTCAGAGTCAGCGAAGAACTGCTTCGGATTGGACGGCGGGCGGAGCTCCTGTCCACCTACCAGGTTCGTCCCCCAGACCTTGTCGATGCCCGCAAGCGAGCCATACTTGTCCAGCGCGAAGAGCCGGAACGACTCGAGCGCCAGCTTCGAATAGCACTGCAAGGCGCCACGAGTCGGGTAATCGGTGCCCTTGTCGTGGGAGTTGTAGGACGGGTAACGCAGTTCGCCGGCCGGCCCGAGGCTGATGTTGATCTCCGCGATGTGCTCAACCCGGTCCGCGAAGTGATCGCGGAAGGATTTAACGAACGCGAGGTAATCAGCCAGGATGAGATGCGTTGCCCAGAACGAGACGAACTCGTCGCAGACATTGCCTTGCTCAGACACGAACTTTGCGAAATTCGCATCGCCGAGCAAACGAGCCAACTTCTCCCAAACCCACTTCGGGATCGGAACGAACACGTCGTCACCCACATTGCCACCACACTGGTGCATGCTGAGAATGGGGATGACCTTCAAGCCTGCGGCGATGATCGAGTTGACGATCCAGTCGTAGTACTTGGCACCGGGCTTCGTCCAATCGATTGGACCTTCTTCCGGTTGAATCAATCCCCACCAAAAATCGATGGAGACTCCTTGCACGCCAAGTCGCTTCATCTCCTGGAGATGTTTGACGAACTTAGCGCGTGCTTCTTGTGATGCGGCACTGTCGGGATGGAACGGATCTCCCACGAGCAGCTGCCCCATCACGTTGATCGTGATGTGCTTTTTCATTTTGCGATTTCCTTTCGGTTTAAGTTAAAAAATCGCGCATGCTGCTCGTGATAGAGAGCGGGCGCGTGTTACGTCAACGAGTCGGTCGAATCAGTGCAGTTCTTGCCCCGAAGGACACCTGCAAGAACGCAGAGCACAAGCGGGTTGACATCGCTCGTGTTGGTGTTAGTGCAAACGTTGGAACTGTGAAAGCTCCTGTGCATGCACTGATCAGACGCGCTCGTTGACGAGAACGCGCCTAAAGGCGAAAACGGGAACGCGTGGTGCTGCGGTCCTTTCTTGGTAAAACGCGTAGAGATACCTGTCCCCGAAGGGAGTTGAGCTGGAAACTAAGTGAGTTTGTCAGCTGGCTTGGTGCAGGTGATTTCTCTTGTGCGTAAGGTTAAAACGAATGTAAGTATTCCTAACACAGCCGGGGTCAGGAAGAAAAGCCGGGCAAATTCGCCCCGGCCTGCACTGTTCGCACCCTCGAGAGTCCGATTCCACTTGACTTCCTGGAACACTAGCGCTCTTGTGGCGCTAGCTGCGGTGCCACGCCTATATAATTAAAACACGAAATTAATGGAGGTTAAGGTATATCGCAATTAGCGCAACGTCGATTTCTTGGCGACTGTCCCGGGTTTCACCGCGCTTACTGCAATTTAGAGCCCATGCGGTTTTCCGCCTCGAAATATCGATCAAATTAGCTTCAATATCGAATTTATCAAGAGCTGTTTGACCACAAGCACCGTAAAGCTTCGTCCTCAACATCACGATCCACCAGTTTCGATCTTCGACATTTGCAGTTTGAATCCGACATCCTCAGCCAAAACCTGATGTTTTGTCCCAAAATGTTGGAATAAACATCAGAGCGGCCCTCATTTATATAGTGATTGGCGTGAGCTTCGCGAAGCCAGCCACCTCATGAAAACGAGTCACCGCCGGTATCGTCGTGCGCTCCGGTCCGACGAAATCTTGTAGAATCCCATCTCGATCCCACACCTGTTGTCAGTTGCGATAAGGACTAAACCATTGAAATTTCCAAGGTCAAGCGGAATTCTCTTTCACCCGAGCTCACTTTCGAGCAAGTACGGCATAGGCGATCTCGGCAAAGAGGCGTATCAGTTCATCGACTTCCTGGAAGAAGCCGATCAGCACATCTGGCAAATCTTGCCGCTTGGTCCGACCGGCTACGGTGACTCGCCGTATCAGTGCCTTTCCGCGTTTGCAGGCAACCCCTTGTTCGTCAGTCTCGACGAATTAGTCGAAGAGCGATTTCTCGAAGAAGACGACGTCAAGGACGTTCCGAAATTTCCGGTTGATAAAATCAGCTACGGCGAAGTGATCGAATACAAAGGCAAACTGCTCGCCAAGGCATTTCAAAATTTCCGCAACATGACGGATACCGCTCTGCAAACGGCGTTCCTGGCGTTCTGTCAGAAGAACAGTCAGTGGCTCGATGATTATGCGCTGTTCCGCGTGCTCAAAGAAAAACACAACAGCGTTTCCTGGAACAACTGGAAACCAGAGCTGGCCATGCGCAAGCCTGACGCAATCGCTAAAGCGGAAAAAGATTACTCGATGGAAACGGAAGAACAGAAGTTCTTCCAGTACCTGTTTTTCAAGCAATGGCAGCGCCTCAAGCAATACGCTAACGAAAAGAAAATCGCCATCGTCGGCGATCTGCCGATCTTTGTAGCCTACGATTCCTCGGACGTCTGGCGCAATCCGGAGTACTTCAAACTGGATGAGGACGGAGTACCAATAGTGGTATCAGGTGTTCCGCCCGATTACTTTAGCGCAACTGGGCAACTTTGGGGAAACCCGCTCTACAACTGGGATAGGTTGCGCGAGGAAAATTTCGATTGGTGGGTCAAACGCATCGAGTCATCGCTGGAAATCGTCGACGTGGTTCGCATCGATCACTTCCGGGGCTTCGCTGCCTGCTGGGAAATTCCTTACGGCGAAACCACAGCGCAAAACGGAAAATGGGTCCCGGCCCCTGGCATGGAATTCTTCTCCGCGCTCCAGAAACACTTCGGAGACACACTGCCCATCATTGTCGAAGACCTAGGCGTCATTACACCTGATGTCGAAGAACTGAGAGACAGTTTTGAATTTCCAGGCATGCGAATTCTGCAAATGGCGTTCGGGTCTGACTCTTGCAACATCGATCTGCCTCACAACCATTTACCGCACTCGGTCGTTTATACAGGAACGCACGACAACGACACCGCCATCGGCTGGTTTGAAAGCAAGGCCGGTGAAGGCAATACGCGCGATCAAGAACAAACAGAAAAGGAACGACTTCGCTGTCTCAACTACCTTAGATCAGATGGAAAAAGCATCAACTGGGATTTCATCCAAACCGCATTCGCGTCGGTGTCCTGCATCGCGCTAATCCCGATGCAAGACATCCTCGGTCTCGGCTCCACCGCGCGCATGAACTTGCCCGCATCAGCCGAAGGAAACTGGGTCTGGCGCATGCTGCCCAACGCGCTCACACCCGACATCGCAGCGCGTTTAAAAAACATGACTGTTTTGTACGGGCGTGAAAATGCGATTCTGACCACTCAACATGTGATGAGTACGGCCGGCGTTTAAACAATCACAAAATCATTCTGAGTCTGTTTGGTTCATCCCGAACAGGCTTTTGAAAAGCGCATCAGAACCTGATTCGCCGTGATCGACTCGCATTTTGATCCCGTATTGGCTGGCAATTTCCCAGACGTCATTGTTGTCGTCAGACGGTTTCCATCTCACCACTTGCTCTTTGGGCGTGATCGTTTTTAGTTTCACAATCCAGTGTGAATCGCCATCCGGGACGATGTAGATTTCTTCGATGTTTTTGTGCGCGGTTTCTTTGTCGACTAGCAGTTTTTCCAGATCGCTTGTCGACATCTGCTTGAGAGAAGTTGTTTTGGAGGCGAACGTCCCGTAGGCGATGCCGCCAAAGATTGACACTACAAGGGCGATCACGTAGAGAGGGTTGATAGTTTTTTTGCTCTTCTTCATGTTTTGCGACCGAAACCATTTAATGAAACTGATGACCATTAGCTTACTCCAGATCAGCTAAACTGTGAGCGATTCATTAAACGGTCATGTTTTTAAATGATTAGAAAATCGATTTTGAATATTTTCGGTCTTTTGGTTTGTCTTATAGCCTGTCAGGATACGGGTTTCGCTCAACTGCCCGCGAATGGAACAGCTGGTAAGAAGCTTGTGAAAACCGCGAGCTCGACTCCACTTTCGCCCGCAGACATCAAGTTTGAAGCCGGCATGTCACGGCTCAATTCACGCAGTGTCAACACGAGTGCGACCGAAAAGCTCTTCAGAGAAGGCTTAGCGCTAGATCCGAAAAATGCGAAATGCAACTACGGACTTGGTCGGCTTGCGATGTACGATAAAAAGATAGGTTATACAGAGGCAATATCGTTTTTTAATAAGGCGATCGCAACTAATCCGAAGTATATAGAAGCGCTAAGAATGAGGGGCCTCGCCTATTCATATAACGATCAGCATCAACAAGCGCTGCGCGATTTTAATACGTTGATCGCGATGAAGCCAGATGACATCGACTATTTGTGCCATCGAGGCATGGAATATTTTGAATTGACCAGAATCGAAGAAGCCCGCACCGACTTGATTAAGGGCTATGCGAAAAATCCGAACAATCCGACCGCGCTTTTGTTGCGCGCCATGCTCGATGACTACAACGGCAATTTCGACATCGTCAAAGCGGCTTGTAATAACATCATCAATCAAGGTTTCGCCAGTAATAAAGCGTTCTGGCTGCGCAGTGTTGCAAAAACGCGACTGTTCGATTTTGTCGGTGCGCGCTCCGATCTTAAGCTAGCCGAAAGCTCTAGCCACTTTGATTATGCGGACGAACTGGAAACATTGGTCAATTACGAAAGCGATCACAAAAATGCCGAGAAGAGCCCGGCGAGACGTTTTGCGCTTGCCTGCTCGGCTCCGCTCTACGAATACAACAGCCAGGGTTCTGAGTCGCTCGCCGGAATCGAATTAAATCCAGACAGTATTAAACATACGCAGTACATGCTGCGGAGCAAATATGGTGCCACCAACCGAGAACAGCTGATCGCGGTCATGAAGCGCTTGTCGGAGCAAGGCGATAATGCAGTATGGCAGTCGATGCGAACTCGTGAACTATCCAAAAGTTCAGGTTATAGACTTAATTTGGTGAAACAGTTTGATAAACAACTGGGTGACAGAGGTCTGCGCGTCTGGGATCTTTGTCGCGTGATTTATCTCTGTCGCTGGGGCTATCGTTGCGGTTATCTCACCAAGGACGAGGCTTTTGCATTGATGATGCCAATCGCGGCGCAAGTGCAAAAACTTTGCGGCGGCTGGAAACAAGTCGTCGACGAATATTTCATCGGCAAACGATTTTTCCTCGGAGAAAAAGAGTTTGCCGAAGACAAGCACAGAATCGGTCGCACGACTGGCAGGCTTATGAACCCAAGATTTGGGCTGCCCAAGATTCCCTGGAACACGCCTCTTGGAGTTGCTGCAAAATAGAATGATTTCTACTCGCCGATTAGTTTTGCAAAATAATTTCCGTAATAGACACCGGCATAGCTGACAGAATTTTTTTTCCGCGTCGAACGCTAAAGGCGCACAAAATCCCGCTCTCCGCTATTAGAACAGAAACAAAAGGATTGTCTTCGAATGCTTCCAAAAACTATCTTTTTTATCACGACGCTAGTGATCGGCTCAGGAGTCGCATTGGATGCGGCATCTGCTAAGACAGTCGTTCGCAGTTCTGATGCAAACAAACAGATCAAAAGCGGTGGTCAACCAAAAACCACAGCACCAGCGGACAATAACTATGAGGAAGGTGTGATTGCCCTGAAGGCGCGTGATTTCAAAAAGGCCGAACGTTGCTTTCAGGCTGGATTAAAGCTGGATCCGAATTCGATAAAATGCAATTTAGGAATGGCTAAAACAGAACAGCAATGGCGCTCCGATCATGATATCGCAATCTGGTACCTCGATAAGGCGCTCGCTCAGGAGCCCAAATTGGTCGAAGCGATCAAACTTCGGGGAGTGGCTTATGGTGCCAAACGAAACTACCGCAAAGCGATCGAGGACTTCAACACTTTGATCGCGATGGAGCCGACGGTGGTTGAATACCTTTGTCTTCGCGGGATTCAGTACTTCGACGCAGGGCGAATCGCTTTAGCCAGGCAGGATATGGCGAAGGGTTATACGGCTAATCCGAAAGATCCGACTGCCCTTTTGCTTCGTGCCAAAATCGAGTACTACGATTGCAGGTACAAATTGGCTGAGTCAGCCTGTTCGCTCGTTTTGCAGCAGGGAATTCAGAATGCTGATCTGTATCAGCTTCGCAGTTGGGCCAAAATGCGTTTGTACGATTTTGCCGGTGCTAGAGCCGATTTGAAGCTGGCCGAGAGCGTTGGTCCTTATTCCTATCCGGATGATTTTGATAACCTTGCCGATTTCGAATACGATCACCTGAACGCTGAGAAGGACCCTGCCAGGCGGTTTATGCTTGCTTGCTCCGCGACGATGTTCGAATTCAATACGCAGGGATTTGAATCGCTTACAGGGCGAATTTTGAATTCGAAAAACGTGGCAGAAGAACGTCGCACGTTGAAGAGTTATTGGGGAATCACTAATAGAGACGAGCTTCTTCGGATGATCGAAAGTCACTCGAACAATGGACATAATCAATCGTGGCGCGAGCTTCGAAAAAAGCTTCCGCAAATTCCGAGCACTGACACGACGCCTAAAGTGAAGTTGATGAGGAAGTATGGCGATAAGTTTGGCGATCGTGGAATCTTGGCCTGGGATTTGTCTCGCAACATCTCACTCTGTCGATGGGGTTGTGCCGCTGGATATATCGGTAAAGACGAAGCGTTTGAGCTAATGCGACCATTCGCCAAACGCATTCAAAAGGCTTATTCTGGCTGGAAACAGTTCGTCACCGAGTATTTTATTGGCAGAGAATTTTGGAATGATGCAGCGTGCAGAAAGGACCGAGCGCGCATGGATCGGACTATTCATCGGCTTATCTCGGATCCGGGTGGGTTGAATAAAGTGCCGTGGAACACGCCGCTTTAAAAGCGCATGTGATCTGATTCTTGTCGTTCGGGACGGCTCGATTATTCTCGATTATTTGAAGTTCGCGAAAATCGTTCGGAAAATTGCGAAATTTGAGGTGTGTTTTGTCAAGGTGAAGTGCGCTTCCCCAAAAAAAGGCGAATTTGGCGCACTTGGGCACACCTTGACATTAAGAATGGGAAGCCCGGTTCCCCAAATGTCGTATTTTGGGACGCCGACATTGTGTAGTAGGCGGGTCTGGAGAAACGAAGAGGAAAAGTAATGCCATCGCTTGTGGTGGCGTGGCATTTCGATGTGGTGTCGTGGCATTACGGATGAGGAATCTCATGAGTCGCAGCGACGAGCAGGAGGTGGTGCGGTCACCACCTCCTGCTGTCACATGATTCACGCGAACTTGCACAGCCGATTGGCTGATGCTATTCGCGGCAGTCGAGCGACTGATTGCGGTTTGAATCTCGCCGGGCGACGGCTAACGGAATCGTCGGACGACGGCGAACGGAATCGTCGGGCGGCCGATTCGAACTAAATCTCGTCGGGCGACGGGACGCGCCGGGCGAGACCTTTGTCGACGGCGACTTTGACGACTGCTTGCGCGATCGCTTTGGCGACGCGCGGGTCGAGGACGCTCGGGATGACGAGGTCTTCGTGCAGTTCGTCGTCGGTGACGACAGCGGCCAGAGCGACTGCGGCAGCCATCTTCATGTCTTCGGTGATCTGCGGCACACGGGCGCGCAGGGCACCGCGGAACATGCCTGGGAAAACCAGAGCATTGTTGATCTGGTTAGGGTAGTTGGAACCGCCTGTGCCGATCACGCGCACGTAAGGTGCTGCGTCTTCCGGCAGAACCTCGGGAATCGGGTTGGCGAGCGCAAAGACGATGGCGTCCTTGTTCATCACCTTGAGGTCCTTGCCCTTGAGCAAGTTCGAAGCTGCCAGTCCGAGGAACATGTCGGCTCCGGCCAGAGCCTTCTTGAGAGTGCCCTTGAAGCCGCTCTGGTTCGTGTTCTGGACCAGCCACTGTTCCGGCTCGGACAGCTCGGTGCTGCCGGCGTGTACGGCGCCTTTGCGGTTGTAGGCGATGATGTTGGTGATGCCGGCGGCGTTCAGCAACTTGATGCAGGCCAGACCAGCGGCACCAGTGCCGGCGGCGACGAGCTTCAGGCTGGAGAGCGGCTTGCCGACGAGTTTCGCTGCGTTGATCGCAGCTGCGACAACCACCACGGCGGTGGCGTGCTGGTCATCGTGAAACACCGGAATGTCGAGCGTTTCACGCAGGCGGCGCTCGATGTCGTAACAGCGCGGCGAGGCGATGTCTTCGAGATTGATCGCGCCGAACACCGGAGCGATAATCTGAATCGTGCGCACGATCTCGTCGGTGTCCTGCGTGTCGAGCGTGATCGGGAAAGCGTCGACGTCGCCGAAGCGCTTGAACAGCATCGCTTTACCTTCCATCACCGGCAGAGCGGCCTTGGGACCGATGTCGCCTAAGCTGAGCACGCGCGAGCCGTCGCTAACCACGGCGACCATGTTGCTCTTGATCGTCAGCGACCAGGCTTTCTCGGGGTTCTTGTGAATGGCCATGCAGACCTGCGCAACGCCCGGCGTGTAGACTTCGGAAAGTTCTTCACGCGAGGTGATGTTGAGCTTCGGCACAACCGAGATCTTGCCGCCGCGATGTTTGAGGAACACCGAGTTGGAAGAGGCCATCACTTGCACGCCTTCGATACGAGCCAGTTTGGCTAGCACGGTTTCGGCGTGTTGCTCGTCGCGCAGACTGATCGTGACGTCGCGTTCGCTGTAGGCTTTCGTGGCACGACCGCTGTCGATTGCGCCGGTAAAACCACCAGCTTGAGCGATGCATTCGCGCACACCAGCTACGGTGCCCACGGACTTCGTGATACGGATGCGAACTGTGATGCTGTAATTGAGTCCTCGAGAAGAAGCAGCCGGTTTTCGGCTGTTCTTGCGGGTTGATTTTTCGGCCATGGTAATTTCCTTTCGTACTGGTATCGAATGTGATACTGCCGCGAAGGACGTCGAGAACAGCCTCGAATGTCGGACTTCGTGAAAACCTGCTTGTGGCAGCGTTTGGCAGTGACCTGGAAAGCAGATAATCTCGATGAAACTGCTGGTTGGGACGGATATGTTCGAGAATGATGCGAGTCAACGTTCGCCGCGGTTTCGTAACGCGCCATTGGAACGCCTTCACAGCCGATTCCGCTTGCCTGAACGAGCCATTGGAAGCCTTGACACAGCGTGCGCGAACGAACTTTGTGAGCTGGCGTTTCAATGCATTCTGAAGAACAACATGGAGACCTGACGTTCCAGCGTAGTTCCGAGCGAAACGGTGATGGGCACTGTCTAGATACCGAAACAATTGCGACATTCACATGCTGTTTTGCACCACGGGTAGTGGCGAGTGATTCTGTGCGGTGAATGTTCTTTTGTTTACAGGATCTGGAATCCAGATGTTTGGATTCTTGTTAAGCAGCAGTTTGATGAGTTAAATTGACCTGATAAACCAAGCAGAGTTGAGAGCATGAACTCAAGAAGCTTTTGGCTTTCTGTGCGAGGCTTTAGCTAATGACAAGCAATGAGCGCTTCACTCGGCTGCGCTATGGTTTGCTTAAAGACCTGAGACCCGGTCGGCATAAGCATTATGGGAACAATCGAGCGCGATTTCCACTTTGCAATACGCTCGCACATGTACGCTAGGTGTTTCATAAGAGCTATGGTTTAGGTCTTGACATGGAATCCTGATCTCGAAGACCTAATCTACCTTTGGCTTCACTGTTTATATAAGCACCTCTAATCTTCTCTTTTGAAAACAGCATAAGACAAACATTAGCTCCGGGCGGGCGCAGGAGAGCTGGTCAAGATTGTCATGCGCTAATGGTTTTTACTAAGCTCCAGGCACCAATTGCTTTCACCACCGTTTTCTTTTCTCTAAACAAACAACCACCCAACTAAAACACCCTGTCACAACCCGCTCCCCAAGCGTGTTGTCTAGTGTCGGGTTTGCTCGTATGTAAGACCAACTTCGGTCACGAAAGTACCCTTATGAATACCAATCTCCTCTCACGCGCCTGGAACTCCGTGTTCCATCCGACGGCGCGGCTCAATTCAGATTTCCCCTGGGATCTCGGCAAGTCAGCCAAGACCTACGGTGTCGCTCTTGTCGTTTACTTCGCCGCTACTTTTCTCTCAGCTCTCGGCGTCATCGGACTCGTGATGCTGACGGCACTGTACGACGCGAACATGCCTCTGCGCATCTTCTCGGACCACTACCTTCCCTTTCTGGTGATCTCTTCTGTTGTCAGCTTTGTCGTCGGTTTCGGCTGCGAAGTTTGGTATCTGAAACGGCAACTCGGCAAGGATAATCTCAGCCTCAAGAAAATCGTCGGGTTCAATCTCGATAGCTTCAAGGGCAAGAAGTGGTCAGTGATTTGGCGCGGCGTCGTCACATGGCTTGTGATTATCATCTTCAGCAAATTCGTCGAGATGATCCCGATGCCCGAGATTGTCGACCCTGCCGCTGACTTCTTGAAGTCGCTTGCCGGATGGCCGCTCTACGTTCTGGCTGTGCTTGTCACCTTGGGACCAATCTTCGAGGAGGTGATTTTCCGCGGCTTCTTGTACAACATGACCCGCAGTGCCATCTCCAAGAACGGCACCACCCGTAGGGTCACCGCAGACGTGGTCGCGCTGGTTGTCAGCTCGGCGGCGTTTGCCATCATGCACTTCAACCTGAGCGGCTTTCTCGCGTACTTCGTCGCGGGCGCCATTCTGGCTGAGTCGTACCGGCGCTCTGGCAGCCTCTGGGTGCCGATTATCGCGCACATGCTGAACAACGGCACCGCCGTCGTTCTCTTGCTGCTGTCGATGAACTGAGCCGCTCAGGCGTGGTTTCTCCACGCCTGAACTCACCGTCCTGGTGGCGAAGATGTAGCTTGTTGCTGCACCTTCGCTTCCCGGGCTGTGTCCAGCTTTGCTGCGGGGCAGCGAAGCGCAATTAATTGCTGTGATTTGACTACGTAATTTCGAGCACTTCTGCAAAATGCGTTGCTAAAATCAGGCGCGGTTATAGTCGTCGGAGTAGCGGACGATGTCTTCCTCAGGGAAGGCGTCTCCGGTCTGCACTTCGATGATCTCCACAGGTTCTTCGCCATTGCATGTGATGCGGTGCTTAACGCCGCGTCCCACGTACACGTGGTCTCCGTAGACGTAATCTCTCGTTTCGTCATCCAGAGTAACAGTGGCTGTGCCGCGCACTATAACCCAGTGCTCGTCGCGGTGCTTGTGGCTCTGGTAGCTGAGACGCTGACCGGGATTGACCACGAGACGCTTGACCTTGGTGTAGGACTGATCGTCAAGAATGATGAAACTGCCCCAGGGTCTATCTTCTCGGTAGTTGTTGTTGGACATGGCGCTTCCCGCTTTTGTGTCACAACATCGTATCACCATGACGACAGCCCACCGCCCCCGATTAAGTTAACGCCTTCTTACGAAGTGAAAAGCGCACTGCGTGCACGCGCTCGAAGTCTCAACGCACGTGAAAGTCGAGAAATCATGAATAACGAACGGTTGAACTCGCTCGGTTCCATGGCTCTGTCGGTGCTCTTCTGGTATCTCCTGACCCAGTCGCTGCCGATGGCTATCGGAATCATTTTGCTCGTGTTCATTCACGAGATGGGCCACTTCTATGCGGCTCGCTTGAAGGGCATCTCGGTCGAGATGCCGATCTTCACTCCCCTGGGCGCCTATGTCCGGCTCTCGTCGGCATCGTCTGCCCGTGACGAGGCTTTTGTCGCTTACGCCGGACCGCTGGTCGGCGGCGTGGTCAGCCTCGCGGTGATCGCTCTGGCGCCGGCTCTGGGCAGCAATCTGCTGTTCAATCTGGGTGTCTGGGGCGTGATCATCAACCTGCTCAACCTGGTTCCGCTGGAACCGCTGGATGGTGGCAAAATTTCGCTCGCCATCGAACGCCGGATGTACTTCCTCGGCGTGCCGATTTTCATCTACTTCATGACCCTGGTTGGACTGAACATGTTCAACATGATCATGGCGTTCTTGATTCTGAGCCAGTCCTGGACTGCCATCCAGTATCGCAATCAGCAAGCCGAGATGGCGCCATCGTATTTCCGCGTGCCAATCGGGCAGAAGATCGTCTATGCCGGCGCGTATCTCGCACTGGCAGGTCTTCTGACCTGGGTGGCTCTGCAGCCGGCGGCGTTTTTGAAGCTGCTCGTTTCGTTCGGGCTCTAAGCTCGAACAACGTTCTCAGTGCAAGGAGGGCGGAGCATGCGCTTCGTCCTCCTCGAGCCTGTCCCCAGACTATCCAATTCAACTTCCTGAAAGGAACCAGCATATGTTCGGACTAGGTGGAATGTGGGTTTTCAGCTTGGTTCTGGTCCTGCCGCTGCTCATCGGCGTCGGCTCAACCAGCAAGCGTGTCTACGAGTTTCTTATCTCGCGCGGCGTCAGCCGGAACAACGCCTTGACGGCTGCTGTCGTCGGCTTGATCATGCTCGCCGGCGTCATGTCCTCTCCGCTCTTCCTCGGCGCGCTCCCTCTGCGCGTTCTGGCGGGCGCCTCTTACCTGTACTTCCTGTTCATCGGCGGCCGCACCATCGTGAACTTCTTCACAGGCGGTGGGTCGGAAGCGAAGAGCGAGACGGACAGCGATAACCACGGTGGTGTCGAGCACGGCAAGCACACCGGCAGCGACGGCAAGACCGACGCTCCGGCTCCTGCTGTCGAGCCGACCGAGCCCGCTGCGACTCGCCCGACGTCTCCTCCGCCTGCGCCCAGGCGCACCGCGGCCGAGCTGCGTGCAGAGCTGGAGCGCCGCATCGCTGATAGCGATGGCAAGGGTGACGGCAAGGACGCAAAGTAAGGCGCCACCATCTGTGGTGCTGCTCGAGTGTTGAATAAACGCTCGATCCTCTCATGTTAACCAGCGCGGGGTGCCAGTTGTTCCAAAAGGAGCATTGGCACCCCGCCTAATTCGGGAGCAACTATGTCAAGGATTTTAGCCGTTGATGCCGGCAACACGCGCGTCAAATGCGCCGTCGTCGAAGACGGTGCTGTTCTTGAGCAGTGGAGCTTCCTGACCAGGCACGTCCGCAGCAAAGTTCGAGGCGCACTTTCGCGCGTCGACTTGCCGGTCGTTCTGGCTTCGGTAGTCCCTGCAGTAACCAAGGCTGTGAGCGCCTGGTGTGAATCGAGCGGCCGCGAGCTGTTCGTCATCACAAGCAAAAACCAGACGCTTCTCAAAGCCAACGATGAATTGGGCGCCGACCTGCTAGCCGCTGCCGCCGCCGCCTTCAAGCTTCACGCTAAGGGGCGACCGGTTGCTGTGATTGGACTGGGTACCGCCATTACTTTGACTGCCATCGCCGGTGATGGCACGTTTCGCGGAGCGCTGTTCACCCTCGGGATGAAACAGACCCGCGACACTCTGGCTGCGCGCTGCGCTCTGCTCGACCACGCCGCCACGACGGCGCCGTCCAGTGTGCTGCTCGGTAACGATACGCGGAGCTGCATGGACAACGGCGTGCTTCTGGCCACCGTCGGCATCGCTCGTGCGTACGCCGACCAGGCGCGACGCGAGCTGGGCTCCGACGCTCTGATCGTCGCTACCGGCGGCGACAGCGCTCTGGTTGCGCCACTGGCCAACGCCTACCAGCGCCGCAAAGCAATCAACATCGTCGACAACGAACTGACGCTGAAGGGCATTTACTTGCTCGCCGGCGAACGCCGTTGTAGCTCATGTTGAACCGTTGCTAAACGCTTCGGGGGCGAGCGCACAATCGAGGTTTCACAACCTCGTTATTGTGCGTTTCGTTTTGGGATTTGTTTTACTATGGTAAAGAGTAGAAGAAATTCTATTGAGCGGGACGGGTAATGTCCATCCTCATCTCAGTGCTCTTAAAACAGAGTTCAACGACCGTTTGAACACAACCGCGGACCAATCGGAATCGATCCGGAAGTGGTGGTATATGTGGTGCGCTATTTAGATTGGGTTGGCAGTAGTTTGATATGCAGGCTGGTTTTACTGGCATCCTTGATTGGAGATTTGACAAGCTCAGGTTTGATTACAGGAAACTTGATGCCGTTTTTCTGGCAGACCACGAACACTTGTCCTGGCAGGCTGGAAGTCAGGAATTTGCCGTTGGAGTCATAGCTGCGGACAATGAAGGCGACACTATCCTCGGTGTCATACTCATCGAACGGCATGAGGCTCAGACATTCAATCAGACCAGGTGGAACATCAGGCTTGCCGTCCTGCGGGAAGACTGTCTGTCCCGTTTTGTACTTCTCCAACATTTTAGTGAGCTCTTCTTCACCGTCATATTTTTCGAATTCATGAGCTTTCAATAGTGGTTTGACACTTTTGCCTATCGGGTTTTCCCAGCGCACATCCGCGCCCATATCGCTAATGCTCTTACGCTTCTTGGGATACTTGGACTGATGTCGCGAGAAGTAATAATTGGCCAGATCGGCAATGCGCTCCATCTCTTTTGGAATCTTCAAATTCTTGTTGTCGGGCTCATAAAGGATCGTGCCATCCTGGTCTTTGAGCCCGTCTTCGACTTGTTCGAGAATGTAGCTGGTTTTTCCAAACGCCATTTTGCGAATATCTTCGGCCAAGCCTTCCTTCGGCGGACCGGCTTTGGCAGCCATTTGAACGTTGGTGCCGCCGAAAGTGATCTTGGCTTTTCCGTCTTCTTCGATTAGTACAGTCTTTAGTCCGTCGGCTGAGGTATAGGTTTTGCCGACCAGAGGAGCGAGTGCGGGGTCGACAGCTTTGGAGTTTTTCTTGTCACCGGTGTCCATAACGGCCATGCCGCCGATCACGGCCAGCAAGACGCCACCTGCGAGAACCAGTGTTCCTGCCGTGATCGCCAGTGTTCGCCAAATTCCGGAATGCTTGATCGAGTAAGCCAGTTGTCCCGACTTAGAAGGTTCTTTTTGAAACATTTGTCGCGACAAGCGCAACTGCCGTTGACGTTCCAATCGATCGAGATCGGCTTGCTCAACGTCTGTCCATGCGCTTAGTTCTTCTTGCAAATCTTGTGGGATTGTCACCGTCCGTGATGACGTCATCATTCTCTCTGCGAACTGTTCTTCTACCTGTTTGATGCGCTCCGAATCTGTTCCAGCTAGCTGCATCATGGCAATGTAGCTGTTATAGACCACCGCAAACAATGGATGCGAAACCGGCAAAAATTGATTCGCCATTTTTACGGTAGTGTCAAACGATTGCTCGCATTCAGGCAGTCTGTCCAGCTTTTGGAAAGTGCGCGCGCGTTTCAAATTGACAACGATGGTGAGAGCGTCAGGACGATCTCCGCGTGTTGCTGCCCAGGTGACGAACTCTTCGTAGTGATCGAGCGCTTCTTGAAACTCTTCTTCGTGATAGAAACAATCGCCGAGTTTATGCAGGCAGTTACCGAACTCTTGTGAATCAGTCGCCGACGCCTTCTTGAAGAGCTTGTACGCTTTTTTGAAGAGCGGCAAAGCGATTTTGTAGTTCTCATTGCCCATGGCGGAATCTGCCGTGCTCGAGGCCAGGCAAGCTTCGCGGAATTGTTTGCTGTTGGGAACGGATCGCTCCGAGTCTCGCGAACTTTGCTCGACTAGCTTCAGATGCGGTTGTTCGTCGGCATAGCGTGAACTGTCAGCGGCATAGTCGCCGGCTTCCGTGACGTTCTCGGAAGACTCAGTTGCCGTGCCGCTCTGCGATGAGTCGTGATAGTCGCTTGCGGTCTCAGATCCGTAACCGCTAAAGGGCGAAGAATCTTGTGATTTAAACGAATCATAGTTTGATTCGGCAGGATGTTCGTCTGCTGCAGGGGCTGCTGCGAATTCTGAGGCGCCAGGCGCGAATTCAGAGGAGTCGCCGTGGTCGGTGTGTGATACCGAGGGTGGTGACCCGTCATTGTACGTGCCGATGTCGGATTTAATTTCAATGCTTTCGTCATCATCCAATTGCCAATCGTCTGGAGGCAGATTGTCGAATCCCGGAGCGTTTTGCCCCGGCTCCCACGATGGCATTTCATTAACAGCCTGCATGGCGGGCATGCTGTCGTCTGGAAAAGGAAATCGCGGAGTGGCAGGCGTCTGTGGTGGGCGCACCGGAAGATCTGTGTCGTCTTCGCCGATCTTAGTGAAGTAGCTGCCCGGTTGTTTCGGCGCTTTGATGTCCTGAGTTCTGGAAACCTGTGAATCGCCGGGGCCTTTTTTCGAAGTCAATTGTCCAAACGACTTCGGCTTCGGCAACGCTTTGTCATCGCGCGAACTAGTCAATTTATTTGCGGATTGTGCGTTGGCTGGTCGCATCGGTTCAGCTGCCGGTGCGGATTTCGGCGGCGTAAACGGTTTTGCAGGCAGGCTGAGAGCAGGTTTTGCAGGCGACGGAGCCGGTTGTGACGTAGCCGGTTTTTGATCGACCAGTTTTGATTCGACCGGGATCGCTTCGGCTGCTTTTGGCTCGGCTGGTTTTTGTTCGGCCGGTTTCGCTTCGATTGGTTTTGGTTCGAACGGTGTTTGTGCGACTGGCTCCGGCTTCACTCGGGCAGGTTCAGATGGCGAAGGCGCCGGCATAACCGGAGGCGGGGAAGGCATTGGCAGAGCTGGTGCAGCGGGTTTTGGAACAGGAGTCGGTGTGACTGGCTGCGTCGGTGGTGTCGCCGCCGGTGCCGATTTTTGAGCTAGTGCCGGATTTGGTGGCACGTAAGGCATCCCGAAACCGGCTGGTAAATCTGTGAACGAGGCAGATGGTTTTGATGCAGCTGGAGGACCGGCCGACGAAGATGTTGGCGTTGTTGCGGCTGGAGAACCGGATGACGACGATGTTGGCGTTGGCGTTGATGCAGCTGGAGAATCCGCTGACGAAGCTGTTGGCGTCGATGCAGCTGGCGAACCGGGGGAAGTTTTGGCGACGTCGCCTAAATGAAGCTCGCTATGAATTCGCCCACGTGCCGGAGGACGCTTCGATAGTGGCGTGCGAGGTGAAGTGGCGCCGGAGCCCGTTAAGTCGAGCACGTTAGGAAGCTGGTCCGCAAAACCTTCAGGCGGTGATTGAAAACTATCCAGTGGCGGAAGCGGGGCATTGTCCGCGGTGGCAGTGCCAAGCCCGGCGAGACCCGGCGGCGGCGCTGGAAAAGAAGGTGGCAAGCCAGGCGGCGGTGGTTTGTTATCGTTTAAATCGGGGAGAATTAAGCCCGGAGCACCACCGGCTCCGGCTGGAGAATTCGGCGGCGGTGGTGGCGCCTGCGGTGCGGCCCAGTTAAATTTCGGAGGTGGTGGCGGCGGCGGCGGAGCCCCTGCTGCTGCGCCAAGTCCAGTCGGTGGAGTCGGCAAAGCGATACCGCCTAGTGAAGGTGGTGCTCCTAATACCGGGTCAGCTCCCGGCGAAAACAACCCCGGAGGCGGAGCCGGCAACGAGTCGCTTGCGTCTTTGGCAGGACCGCTGGCGCCGTCCTTTCCAGGAATCCATCCAGCACCGGTTTTGCGATCAGATTTAGGCGTTATCGGTTTAATCGAAACCGATTTCTCGTCGTCCGCCTTATCAGTTTCAGCCTCGCCAAAGATCAAATCATCCGGCGGAATAGAAAAAGACAAGCCCGATGCTTCTTTCCCTTCGTTCTTGTCGTTGGAAGAAGCACTCGAATCGTTTTTGCCTGTGCTATCGCTATTCAGCTCGTTTTCCCCCCCCCTCGCCCCTTGCCGCTTTTTTGGTCCGAGGATTCGCATCTTACATACCCTCAATATAGAGATATAAATACATGCTATCTAATCTCCGTTGAACAAAGTCTCCAGGGATGGCTTGTACCATCACGATCCAACGCAGGAGATTTCATAAAAATTGGTACGTGGTTATCGGTCGCCTGCTTTTATTGGCCTTTGCGATCCAAAACCATCGTCATCGCTGGTTTTAAATTACTAACCTCCCTAGTACAAAACGATCATCTTTTTTCGCGTCACAAATCACTTTTGTCAGGCGACAAACCACTGTTAGTCGCGCTGTAAGCCGGCTTCGTTGCGTTCGAAACAACTCAAAATATTTACCCATTGGTCTGGTACTGCATTTGGTGCCCGGGATTTGTTTCTGAAATGCTAGTGCTAGTGACCGTTTTGGAACGCTGGTAATATCGAAAAGTTAAGCCTCGCTAACGAATTGCCGCTATGTTTAATGTGTGAAATACACAGCTAATATCACAAGGGTAGATGAAATGCCCAGCCAGACGTGGGTTTCGCCTTGTCGGTCCAAAGCACTGTGATTGTTTTGCAGCTTAGAGCGAAGTAATATAACCGTACAACTCTACAATTCTCCTCCCGTAAACCGCTCGAAACAACCAATCCCCATCAGCCTTTTCGACCTTTCCATACTGCGTTTAACAGTGTGGGCGAGCACCGGGTTGGGAGAATTTCTAGAGAGGTTTGAGTTGGAAGTTGTTTTGGACTTCGGTCGCAACGCGCTGTGCAGGCTCTTCCAGAGGCTTCGCAAGCACACACACACCATCTGTAAATACCGCAATAGAATCCCGGTAAATGCGTGGTGGTTTCTGGAACGTTCGTCTCTGAGGCGTGACGAATGTGCGGTTAGTCCTCGTAGTCGCTCACTCAGTGCATCGAATCTAATTGAATGACGACAAAATTTAAATTTAGACAATTTTGAATCATCGACCTGGCAACAGGCTGCGATGGTGGCTTGTTCAGTGTCCCCTGAACAGTCGTTACCAGAGATTTCGTTTTGTTCTGCAGTCCGGACCTTGCATCAGAAATGGTGTCGGGTGGCTGTGCATGCGCTTTTCTAAGGATTCAACACATTGTTTGAATCGATTGGCGTGTGCTGCAAAACGAGTTTCGGCAGATTCGACCCCGGTGGTCGAAGAGGGACAAACAGCGGTTGGCGACCGCGTCCTGAAAAGGAGAAGTCAAAGTCGGCGCTCTTCAATTGGATTCTTTGAAGAGGGTCGAACTGCCCGATTTAGAGCGGGGCAGAGGTGACATAGCCTGGAGACAAACCTTGGCGGCGGACGCTCCTGCCGCGACTAGTCTCCACGTTTTAACAAGAACGATTCCTTTTACTCGAGGAAGAACATGGTAACCACTCGAACCCAAAAGGGTAAGAAGGTCGCCTATGTCTTCACCGAAGCTGGTCCCACGACTCCCGCGGTTCTCGGGGGGAAGGGGGCTGGCTTGGTGGAGATGGCGACAAGCGGAATGCCGGTGCCACCGGGCTTCACTGTGACGACGGCGGTGGCGCGTGCGTTTGCGCAGCACGGTGTGCTGCCCAAGCGGGTGCAATGGCAAAACCAGTGGGGACTGAGCGCCGTCGAAAAGGCGACCGGCAAGCGCTTCGGCGACGCTCACAACCCGCTTCTGCTCTCGGTCCGCTCGGGCGCGGCGGTGTCGATGCCGGGCATGATGGATAGCATCCTCAACCTCGGCATCAATCCGGAAATCGTTGAAGGGCTGGGGCGCTTGTACGGTCGGCGCTTCGCGCTCGACTGCTACCGGCGCTTCCTGTCCATGTTCGGCGATGTCGTACTGGGAGTGCCGCAAGAGGAATTCGAGCGCTCGCTGAGCAGTGTCAAACAGTCCCGTTCTGTCAGCCGCGACAGCGAGTTGGACGAACGAGCGCTGGCGACCGTGGTTGTGTCTTACCGCAGGCTGATTGACAAGTTCACCGGCGCGCCGATGGTGGACGACCCGAAGGTGCAGTTGAGTATGGCGATGGAGGCGGTGTTGCGCTCGTGGAACACCGACCGGGCGCGTGAATACCGGCGCGTCAACCGGATCTCCAACGACCTGGGCACGGCCATCAACGTCCAGGCGATGGTGTTCGGCAACCTCAACGAGAACTCGGCGACCGGGGTGGCGTTCAGCTGTAACTGCGTTACCGGCGAAGCCGGGCTCTGGGGCGAGTTTCTCGTTAATGCCCAGGGAGAGGACGTGGTGGCCGGTGTTCGTCAGGCTTCGCCAATCCAGCAGATGTCCATGTGGAATCCGGCGTTGTACGCGGAGCTGAAAGGCACGCTCGAGATGCTGGCCGCCCGCCGCAAAGAGGTCGTGGACGTCGAGTTCACGGTCGAAGCGGGCAAGCTCTACATCTTGCAGGTGCGCAAGGCCAAGCTCTCGGCCGAGGCGGCGGTGACCCTGGCAGTGCAGTCTTACTGGGCGAAGGCGCTCGACAAGACGGCGGCTTTGGCGTCGGTCAGTCGATCTGAGCGCGAGCAGCTCCAGTCTCCGGGATTCCAGCCGGAAGCGCTTTCCGCGGCGGTCGCCAGCCGTCTTGTAGGAGTGGGGCTGCCGGCGTCTCCGGGCTCTGCTGTCGGTCGCGTCGTGTGCACGTCGGAGGAAGCGGTCCAGGCGGCGGCGCGTGGCGAGCAAGTCGTGCTCGTGCGTCCCGACACTTCGCCCGATGACCTCCGGGGCATGCTCGCCGCTGTCGCCATCGTCACATCCACCGGTGGTGCCACCTGCCACGCCGCGGTCGTCGCGCGTGTTCTGGGCAAGCCTTGCGTGGTGGGCTGCCGCAAAAATGGGCAGGGTGTCGGTGACTTCGCCGGGCAGCTCGTGTCTGTGGATGGTCGTTCCGGAGTCGTGGTCGCAGGAGCGGTGGATATGGTTCAGGTCACTCGTAAAAAGGAGGTCAATCTCTTCTTGCGCTGGCACGAGGAAGAGTGCCACGGCAAGTTCCCGAAGCCGCGCCTGGCGTTCGAGATGGTCGACCAGAGCGTGCCGGTTTTGCGGCTGCTCAACGACTTCTACCTGACCGACGCGATGGCACGCGCGGCGGTTGGTAGCGCGATCGAGCGCGAAGCCAACTTGCTGCGCACGAAAGTGCACGGCGAAGTGGCGGAGCGCCTGGCCATGTACCTCGCGGTGGCGATCGGCGGCGAAATCCGTCACGCCTCACGCATGGGCACGGCTGGGATCTCGGCAGTGCTCGACAACTTGAAGGCGGAGTTCCACATCTGCTTCGGCGGTGCTCGTGGGGAAGCCCAACGCGCGTCGATCGTCCAGCTCAAACGCATGCAACACGCCGACCACATGCGCTTCGCGGGCGACTGTGAGGAGGTGTTCAAGCGCGGGCAGTGGTCTTCCTCGTTCGGCGGACTGCTGTGGGGTAACATCGCCGAGGCGCTCAAGGACTTTCTGAGTGGTAAGCTCGCCCACTCGGTGTTCGCGGACCATGCCTTCGACCTGCAACACAACGGCGGTAGCGTGTTTGGCAAACACGCGATGGTGCTGGTCGGGAGCCGCTACGAGCTGCGCATGATGTTGGACGGCAAGCGCGATGCGACCAACGTGACGGAGCTGTCAACGCTTATGGGCACGTACTCGCAAGACGTCTCCGAGCCTGTGTCGGCGATCTGGTTGCGGGGAAAAACGCTTCGGGTGTGGCAACGCAGCTGAGCCAGGCTGTGGTTACCCGACGAGCCTGCCACCATAGCTGGTGGCGGGCTCGCGCCATCTTGTTGATTCCTGATACCGGGGATGGTGGCGGACCAGTTCGGTCCGCACCGCCCCATTCACACTCAATCGGAGTATCGATCATGTTGTTCAACATCACCGTCAACGACGACAACTTCCCGATGGCCGGCACCGAGGGCACCAACACCTACGTGGTGCCGCTCAAGACCGACAAGGGCTCGCTCGGCTACCGCCCGGACACCGCCCGCGGCGTCTACCGCGTGCGCGTCGAGCCCTCCAGCCAGGAGGTGGTCGAGTCGCTGAGCCCCAGCTTCCCGGACTCGGACTGGAAGCAGCCCGGCGACGGCGACGAGCCCCGCTTCTCGATCGTGATCCCGATCGACGACAAGGAGACGCTGCTCGAGGTGCTCACCACGGCGGCCGCCGCCCTCAAGAAGGACAGCGCCTGGGTGCGCGGCAACATCGACACGCCGGAGTTCGCCTACGCCCTGGCCACGCCCGAGTGCGAGGTCGAGGAGCGCGAGCAGCTCACCGCTCAGCTGCGCCGCATCAAGGTCCAGGGCGTCAACAAGCGCTGGAAGCTCACCACGCTGGCCCGCAAGGTCAACGAGGAGCGCGCCCGCATGATCGCCGAGGTGGTGCGCCGCAAGCTGCCGGACGCCGACAAGGCCGCCGAGCTGACCACCGACGAGCTGCTCGCCAAGCTCACCGTCCAGAAGCAGGGCGACAGCTAGTCGGCGCGCGAAGTGAGGGTGCGGAATGCCGGCTGCACCTCTCACTTCGCGGTTTATCGCGACTGGAACTGGGACAATCAGTCGCGTGGATGTTCAAAACGTGCTCGATTCGCGTTTGTCGCGACGACTGAGACGCTCAGTCGCGATGCCTTCGAAACGACCTCGCTTCGCGTCATCGCAACTAGCATTGACTAGTCGAGCGGCCGTTCAAAACGCACTTCGCGTTCAACGCACCACAACGTTTAACTGGTGCGGTCCGAACTGTTTATTTTGCTTAAGAGAAAGGATGTGCACCATGAACTGGCCTTGATGATCGTTCTCCGGGAGGGGCGCTGCTGCTTCCTGCGCGGGCACCGGAGAGAAGAATCCTGCACTGTTAGGAGCACAAATGGACAGAGCAGGTCGGGCAGTCAATCCCGGATGTTTGGAAACAAACATCGAAAGCTCGCAGGCTCATGGACGAGCCGCTTCTGAGACGCTCGGCGGATTGCTGATTTCCGCCAGGCATAGCGGAGAACAACAGTCTTCCCCTCATTCGTGGACTGCAGCCCCGAACGTTTGCTGACCGAGGATCAGCACGCGGAGGAGAACCCATCAAAGCGTTAGTGAGCCTCAATATTGAGGCTGGCGTTTTGATGCGATGAATGGCATTCTAGGTCAGACAATGCCAATTATCGCATCAGCAAATTCCGTTAATCCGAGAAGACGGGAGGTCATAACTTGAAAGTCGCCTGGTCTCCTCAGACTGAGGCGGTGACTGAAAACCGGTTGTCTCCGGTCGTAGGTCGAGCAGCCTGGCTCAAAGCTGCCGGTGGTGCCCAAGCCCGGGAGGCAGGCACAGAGCCGATTGAGCACCCGGTCAT
This sequence comes from Candidatus Obscuribacter sp., assembly GCA_021772095.1. GTDB lineage: Bacteria > Cyanobacteriota > Vampirovibrionia > Obscuribacterales > Obscuribacteraceae > JADYXR01. Next base: position 44,981 of record JADYXR010000202.1, read on the forward strand.
CCGGAAGAAGGACCCGGGTCAAATTTCTTCCTTCGAAAGCACAACAAGGTATTGTGCCAGAGGTCGAAACTGCGTTTCTGCCCAAGTTCAGAAGCGCTAATTTAAACGAGTCACTGAGCTCTAACCTGGAGCGGCGGTGGCGATTGCAGACCGATAGTTCCCGGTCTGCGGTCAAAACCTTCTCACCCATCTGACACAATACTTGTGTTTGAGAGTGGACATTGTCCAGTCTCAGGGGCATGATTCTATTTCGGATCATTGAATAAATTCAGTGATCTAGAATGCGGACATGTTCTCCAGATGGGTTCGAGGGTCAGCCTGGTTCTGGGATCAGGTGGAACGACAGCGATTAGCAATCGCGACCGTGGAGGCAATCACGGTGAAGCCCGCTTAAACCGGAGGGTTTGACTAACCCGAAAGTTTGCTTGCTGCGCGACCAAAGAGCGCTCAGCGAGAGGGCGATGCTTGGGGGAAACCTGGGCGGTGGCAAACTCCTGCCGCGACAAAATCCCAAAGTAAACCGAAACGCATTCGCCGGACAGGCGACATCGGTACCACAGGTGGTGCGGCGTTTCTCCGGACGGCAGCTACTGGCGCGCGGTTTCGCGTCGGTCGGCTGCCGTCTTTCGTTTTGCATAATCGTCGGTCGCGCCCTGAACGCGCCGACGAAAGCGGCTGCCAGAGCCGATTGTTTTTGATAATTCCAAAACCCCCCTCCCCTTTTATGTCATTGAATTAATTCAACTATTTGAAGTAATAGATCGATTGGGCGCATGTGCATTGCAGAGGATTAGCGCTAGCGATTGTCTAACAGTTTGGTTCTGAGGACAAAATAGTGAGAACAAAACGGTTAATGCTGAACGCAAAATGGAATCGCGGAATTCGTGGAGGTTCGAACCGACGCGCATTTAAACCGGGTCCGTTGCTGTTCTTCGCGGCTGTTCCCTCCGGCTCCCTGTGTGATAATGAAACCGGATTAAGAAACCAGCGCAAGCTGCGCTAGGTCGGTTTGTCTTCAAAGATCAGCAGCCTGTCTGGATGTTTTCCCGGGGGTCGGTACGGCAAGCCTCAAGGGGCTTGCATTTGATAGGGCTACTGCATAATATCCAAATCACTGTTCAACTTCTTGTCATCCCGCAAACGCTGCACCTGTTTTAAATACACAAAGACAAGACCACTTCTTGAATCTCAGAAACGAACCGGCTGGCAAAGCTTGGTTGAACATGTTCGTCTCTGCAGGATCTTCTCGTCCCGCTACGTGAAGAGCCTGATTTGTAGCGTCTCTTAACTCCGATTGCTGATTTTGCGGAATCCGTGATCGCCCTTGGTTCAGGGTTTAGAACTAAAAAGGAATCGCCTGTATATGAAGACCAAAATGTATCTCGGCCTCGCCGTTCTCGCGCTCTCGACTCTCACCGGCTGCGCTGGCAGTCACGTGTACGTCGGCGCCTCCATCCCCGGTCCAGTCATCGTCCATCGTCCTCCCGTTATCGTGTATGACCCGATCGTCGTCAACGAGCCCACTGTCGTTATCGACATCGATTACTGGCACGACGGCGCGCGTTACTACTACCTGGAGAACACTTCCGGGCTGTACTTCTACTGGTCCAACAACGCGCGGGTCTACTGCAATCGCGGCTGGCGTCCCAACTTCGGTTGGCATCGTCACGACAGCCACTGGCGCAGCCGCGATAACTACTGGCGCAATCGCTACAACGCTCCGGTTTATCGTGGACCGACTTACCCCTCGCACCGCGGCACCCCCGCTCGCCCTGACTGGAACCGCGGCGGACGCGACAACGACCATCGTGGCAACGATCACCGTGGCGGCAACGACCATCGCGGAGGCAATGACCACCGTGGCGGAAACGACCATCGCGGCGGTAGCCCTCGACGCTAAGCAGCATCAGCGCTCATTAGGCGCAGACTGCACGCGTAGGTAGTTCATTGAACGGGCGAGATCCTCAAGATCTCGACCCGTTCTTTTTTTGATTTTTTTTTACTAAACGAAATCATACGTATTTAGATAGTAAAGAGATTGCCGATGACAAAGAGGCCTGGTGCCAGGTGATAAGCGGTTTGCAAACAATTGCCTCGATTATCAAAAAGCACGGAGCAACCGATGCTTGTTCGTCACAGGATTTCCAGCGATGACCGTTTTGCAATATGCAGAAAGTCCTTGTCCGTTGTAAGCAAGGCGCAATCATTTCTGATTGCCGCTCCGGCAATCAGGAAATCGACAGTACTAGCTTGAATTCCCTTACTCCGGCACAAACAACTGAGATTCGCGGCCTCGACATAATCCTCACGCTCAAGAGTTAAGACTGGAAATGGTTCCAGGAATTGCCTGACCTTTTCCCGCTGCTCGTTCGATTTGATACCTTGTAAAGTCTCCAGCAAAATCACTCCGAGTAAGTAAACGAGATGTCCATCCCGAATCAGGGCATTCAGTTTTTCAACTACTGCAGAATCGCTCGGAATCGACTTTCGCCTCAGGGCCAAAGACCAGACTGAGGTATCAACTATTGTTCGCACCTCGCCTCCTCATAGACTTGTGATCGTAGTCGGAATCGAAATCGATCGTGCCAAAAATTTTGAGGATTTCTTTCTGCTTGCGTCTTTGAATGTACTCCGACAACGCCTCATTTACGCATTCTCGCTTAGTACGTTTGCCGCTCAACCGAACAGCCTCTTCAAGCAAGTATTCATCAATGTTCAGGTTGGTCGCCATAGCCTCACCCTTACCCTAATATGTGTGCATGTTTACACACAATACCACACATATTTCTCGACATAACGGATGGTCGATGCTGCGCGTCTCGTTTGCACAGCTTCTTCGGAATTCCCGCCACTTAAAGGCCGAAAATGTGAAAAAGGACGAAAATTGAAAAAAGTGTCCCGCTGATAGCTGATAGCAAACGGTTATGCCAGGCTGAGGTCAGCCTTTTTTCAACTATCAACGGGACAACTTCAAAGGCGCGATCACGCGCGCATTCTGACTTGTTCGGTTGGTTTCAAAACAAGTGCGTAGGGAGTTGAACTCTCCACACGGTGAAACCGTTGCTCATTGAGCTATGCACTTTTTGACATCAGAGCTTGCACCGCCTGTGGTGCGGAATGCCGGGGCGCGTTAGCTGGACGCGTTGGCGGCGGTGGACTTCTTGTTGCGGCGGCGCATCGCCGGGATGAAGCGGCGGACGCGGACGGGCTCGACCGAGACGATGCTGTCGCTCAGGGCTTTCCAGGAATGCCGGGTGGCGCGATAGCACTCTTTGATATTGCCAATATTGAAATGCGACACTAGCGACACCGGGTTTGGTGGCATCCAATCGGTCTTCAGTAAACATTCCGGCGTGCTGTTTCCGCCCCTTTCCCCACACGGCACGGCGGGTCACCTTTGGAAACTAGACCTGAACTCTACGAGCGTTGTTTGTTGCCGCTGACGGAACTTTGAGAAAGAACGTCTGTGCTCTGGATGATTTCGATTCCATCCGCGCGCAGCTCGTTCAAATCACGCTCAAAGTCACCGTCTTCGCGTTCAATGCCTTTGACGCCGTCGGCGATTACTCGGACCTTAAAAGGTTGGCCGCCGAATGTTTCCTTACGCGCATCGCGCGCGCTGTAGGAGACACAGTAAGGTACTGCCAAACCGACCATGTCGACCTGGATTTGTTCGGCGCCGGCGCTCTGCGCGCATTGGCGCAAGTAGTCGGCGAGCCCGGTCGATTGTCCGAGAAAATCGTGTTGCTTGCGAGCCTTTGCGTCAGCTCCGCGACCGTTGTCATAAAACGCGCTGTAGCTGTCGACGCGTTTGTCCTTGCCCTTCTTGATGGTGTGAGCCACCATCGATCGGTCAAGCTCGGGGTGAAATTCTCCGCCTCTAGTAGCGTGCACGCAATGGTCCGGCCACAGTTGTTGTTCTATGCCGTTCAGCAAGACCTTGTCTGTGAGCGCTTTCTTTCCACTGTGCTGCGAAGCAAACGACCCATGATCGACCGGGTGATCGTCCATACTGTCCACAACCAGGTGGTAGTAGCCGCTGCGCGCCAGTTCGTTTGAAATCGCGACAATCTTGTCACCATCAACGACGCCGAGTGCTCCGCCGGGCATGAAGTCGATCTGCTCATCAATGCGAAGCAGAACTCGAAGAATTTTAGATGTCGATTCAAGTTTGAGCTTTTGTGGACTTGTCGCTTCACCGTTTCCATCCGTGTTCTTCGCTGCAGGCTGATTCACCCGCTCAGAAGGCTTCTCGCCATTGTTGTTTGCTAATGAACTATCGGCGGTTTGATTGTTTATATGACCACCCCGGCTGGTGCTATGTGGTTCGTCCTCAGCCCAAGATAGCCACAACGATTGGTCGGCGTCGCTCGGCATACGCCAGTCGCCGCGCGGCGATAAGCAAATCGATCCGACCTTCGGTCCATCCGGCAAACAGTTTCGTTTAAATTGATTTCTGAAGAAGCGAGAGATGAAAATCTTC
>JADYXR010000203.1 GCA_021772095.1 Candidatus Obscuribacter sp.
GAGATCCGGGGAGGCTGATGATCACTGAGTTTTTGCGCAGGCCGGAACTCGATCGCGACAACATCGCGTATGGCGTTCGATCTTGTCCATATTTTCTAATTGCTTCGGAAACACCAGGCAATGGTTTTTCAATAAGCTGGGCAAGCGCTTCCGGGGTGTTATCTCTTGGACCGACACCGGTACCGCCGGTGGTGAACACCAGATCTACTTTCAAATCATCGGTGCAACGTTTCACCGAAAGAATTATTTCAAACTCTTCGTCAGGGATCACACTGAGTTCGGTAACTTCAATTCCGTGTTGCTCCAACCTGTCAGATATCAGCTTGCCGGACTGATCCTGAGCGGTGCCTGCGGAAACTCTATCCGACATGACAAGAACAGCGGCGCGAATTTTTCGCTCGACTTTCGGTTTGAAGTCAGATTTTCCGCCCGTCTTTTTGAGCAATGTGACGCCTTCCATTTCACACAGGTCATCCAGCATTTTCACCATGTCATAAATTGTGAGAGCCGCTACCGAAGCTGCTGTCAGGGCTTCCATTTCAACCCCGGTTTTTTCATCGGCTTTGACAGTTGTCTCGATTCTGATTGAATTGTCGCTCAGCTCGAATTCGACACCGACAAACTCGAGGGCGATTTGGTGGCAGTACGGAATAATCTGACTGGTGTTCTTCGCTGCCTGAATAGCCGCGACTTTAGCGACTATCAGGGGGTCGCCTTTTGGAATTTGATTGTTGCGTATTCGATCGATTGTAGTCGGACTGACTCGCAACATTGCTTGCGCAACTGCGGTTCGAAAAGTGACGACTTTATTTGAAATGTCGCGCATCTATCCTCCAATCTCGATCATGCTGCGATTTAACTGCGAGGCAATCTCTTCCGCTGGCGGATGAGCCTCGGGCTTTTGCGAAAGCGAATACATTATCATCTCTTCGATCTCGGCGTCCGTTGCGCCTGCGCGCATTTTGTCGCGCAGATTTACTTCAGCAGGAAAGAACAAGCACGATTTTACAGAGCCGTCGGCGGTGAGCCTGAGCCGATTGCAGGTGCCGCAGAAACTTTCGGTCATTGATGTGACGAAGCTGACGGTGCCTGTATGACCATCGATTGCATAATCCCGGGCCACCGCTCCTGGCTCCGTTTCCAGCGGTGTCAGATCGAATTTCTCACCGATCTTGGCGAGCATCTCGGCGTACGTCAGCACGCGATCGACGTTCCAGTTATTGTCGCGAAACGGCATGAACTCAATGAAGCGGACATTGATATTGGTGTCTTTGACGTATTCTACAAAGTCGAGAATTTCGTCTTCGTTGACGTCAGCAATGGCGACGACATTCAACTTGATGCTCTGGAAACCTACACGACGAGCGGCTTCCAACCCGTTCAAAACGCGTTGCAATTCGTCGCGACCGGTGAGCTGTTGAAATCGTTCGCGCTTGAAACTATCGATGCTTATGTTCAACTGACTGACGCCCTGGTCCTTCAGCAATTGCACGTTCTCGGCCAATAGCGTGGCGTTAGTCGTCATCGCTATCGTTTTCAATCCGTCAATCTGCGAAAGCATGCCGACAAGAGAAGGTAAATCGCGCCGCATCAGCGGCTCGCCGCCAGTCAATCGAATTTTCTCGATCCCGCGTTTCACAAAAATCTTGCAGACTCTAAGAATCTCTTCGAAATCAAGCAGCTCTTCCTTGCGCTTCCAGACAATGCCTTCAGCGGGCATGCAATAGAAGCATCTCAAATTGCATTTGTCCGTGACTGAGATTCTCAGGTACGTATGTTTTCTTCCGAATCCGTCAATTAGTGTATTCATGCGGTTTGCGATTTCACCGCGTGTTCTGAGCGTTCTGAGCGTTCTGAGTGGTGCACCTTATGTGGTGCCTCGCGATCGGAATGCGCACCGCAGGTCTGGCAATTGACCCACACCGAGCTGCCGTCTTCATAGGCTTCTCGCTTCCAAATCGGCAGTCGGGATTTGATTTCGTCGATGACAAAACGGCACGCTTTAAAAGCATCCTCGCGATGCGCTGAAGAGACGGCGACGAAAACGGCAACGTCACTAATGGCGAGGTCACCGGTTCTATGCGCGGCGGCCACATTCACAATAGCGAAACGCGCCATTGCCTCTTTGATAATTTTTTCGCCTTCGTTAATCGCCAGCTCGTCATAAGCTTCGTAAGCCAGCGCGCTGACAGCTTTTCCTTCATTGTGATTTCGAACGCGACCGTCGAATGTTACAATCGCTCCAGCGCGTTCATCCATCACAAGCCGCTTGAGCTCGTTTTCGTCAATAATTTTGTCGGTCAGTTGAAACATCAATCCTCGCCGATGTCGATTCTTAGCCGCCGGCAACTGGCGGAACAAACACTACGACATCGTTATCATTCAACTTCTCGGACCAATTGGCAAATTGGTCGTTGATTGCCACGGACATGCGGTCTTGCGGCAGGGAGAAGTCGTGCTTGCTTCGCATCTCGTTGTAAAGCTGTCCGACTGTGGCCGCTTCCGTCGAGATTGTTTCCGCCGAAAGACCGCGCTCTTCTCGCAAAAGAGCGAAATACCTGATGCGCACAGTCTTGCCAACGAGCTCAGACATCTCACCAACCTACTTGTAACTGCTGATTGTGCCACAAAATTGGTTTTCTTACCACGGAACTCCGTACATTACTCCGCGTATACTTCCAATTTAGGAGCACTGCAAGCTATATGTTTGGTAATATCCAGTAGGTGTGAATTTAGTGGCGCAATGCCAAGTGGAAACCCTCACTCGACTTTGAAAATGGAAATACTGGCGTGGCTGGCGGGCCTTCTGATTTAAAACTCGGCACTCTATTGTCTTACTTCGGTGTTGTATCGGAATCTGACATCAAACGCGCCCTCGTGCTGTCGAAGCACACGGGGCTTCCGCTCGGGAAATGCCTGGTGATGCTGGACTTCGTCACCAACGAAGTTGTGCGCGCCGCAATCGAAGCGCAGTCCATGATTAAAGACAGCTTGCTGGACGCCGAAGCGGCGCGAGAGGCGATGGGCGTTGTGCACCGCAAACGCTGGACTCTTTCTGACGCATTGATCGTGCTGGGTGTCGACGCCTATGCCACGCGCGGAACGCGACTGGGCGAGCTGCTTCTCTCCGCCGAGCACCTCAGTTCTCTACAAGTAGACATAGCCCTGAAAGCCAGTGACGGCAGTGGCTTGCCACTCGGTCGAGTTCTGGTTCTTCTCAGTAAACTGTCAGAACCTTCGCTGGATTTAGCGTTAAACCTGCAACGTGATGTGCGCTTCGGCAAGGTCGATCGCTCCGCCGCAGTCGAACAATTGCGCAAAGAGAAAATCCAGATGTTGCTCGAAGGGCGCGATGGCGATCTCGACGACAAGAGACTCCGCATAGGCGAACTGCTGATCGCGTCAGATCTGCTCAGTGATGCTGACGTTCAATCTGCCGTCGAGATGGCCAAGGCCAACGACAAGATGATGGGCGAAGTTTTAATCGAGATGGGCTGGGTGTCACAAGAATTGCTGACAGCTGCCCTGCGCTTGCAGGAGATGGTCTGGAGCGGAGGGTTCAGCATTTACCGCGCCACAAGCGCCCTCAAGCATATCGACAAATCCGGTTTGACCGCCGAAGACGGGCTCATGAAGACAGGCTTGCGACCGTCAGAATTTCAAAAACAAGTTTCCTTCTGCGACTTCCTGCGTTTGTCCGGATATCTGACAAAAGATTCGATGAAAGACATCGTGCAAATGGTGATGTCCAATCCGGAATTAATCGGAGCGGTCATGAAACACGCCCGCAAAGACGGCGAGCCCGCCAGCGGCAAAGATCATTTGCGCGAAGCTATCAAAATTAGTTTTAAAAACACTGAACTGCTCGGCTTTTTATTGAGCCACGCCAAGCCCGAGGACCGGGCTCTGATTGACTCGGGCATGATCATGCATGAGTTGCTTCAGTCTGGTAAGCTCACCCTTGATCAAGCAGTGGTCAACTTCACGATCAGACAAAACGGTCTGGAGTTCGATCAATAGTCAGGAGAAAGAAATATGAACGCTGCAAAGACCCGGTCTCCATACGGCTCTTGGAAGTCACCGATCAGCGCCGATACGATCGCCTCCAATTCATTACGATTGGGCGAAGTAGCGTTTGACGGCGACGAAATGTATTTCCTCGAAGGTCGCCCCTCCGAAGGCGGGCGGCAAGCGCTAGTTCGCAGAAGAAAAGACGGCAAGCTCGAAGACGCTTTGCCTAAAGATTTCAACGTGCGAAACCTGGTGCACGAGTATGGTGGCATTTCATTCATGATCGAAAATGGAACAATCTATTTTGTCAACTTCAAAGATCAGCGCATATACGTTCAACAGCAAGGCTCTGAGCCAATCGCCATAACTCCTGAGAATAAACTTCGCTATGCCGACATGACTCTGGATCGGCAACGCAAACGTATTATTTGCGTAGGTGAATCACATGCAAAAGAGGGCGTAGAGCCTGAAAACATGCTTGTCTCCATAGATGTATCGAACGTTGGCGATAAGAACTTCCAGCCTGCTGAACCAGATACGATCGTTTCCGGTTATGACTTCTATGCCTGCCCACGAATGAGTCCTGACGGCAATTTCCTCGCTTACTTGGGCTGGAGACATCCGAACATGCCCTGGGATGGAACCGACTTGCATTTAGTTTCGTTCGACAAAAAAGGAACGATTAAAAATGACGTTGTGATCGCGGGCGGTATCGAAGAGTCAGTCTTCCAACCAGGCTGGTCAGCCGATGGTAAGCTGTTCTTCGTCAACGATCCAACCGGCTGGTGGAATCTATACGTATTGGAAAATGCTGACGATGCGATCGCCGGCAAAACCAAAATTCACCCAGTGGCAAACATGTCCGCCGAATTCGGAATGCCATTATGGGTATTCGGAATGACTACATACGCCTTTCTCGACGGTGGACGAATGATCTGCCAGTACAACGAAGATGGTGTTTGTAAATTAGGGATCATCTCAGAAAATTCTCCTTTAAAATTTACGATGGAAACCATTCCATGCGAATTCACGAACTTCTGGTACATCACAAGCAACGGAAAGCAAGTCGGCATGCAAGCCGGCAATCACAGCACGCCTACCGCTATCGTGAAATTCGATCCAGCCAGCAAAAAATTCGAAACCGTTCAAAAGAGTAATTCGATCACTATCGATCCGGGTTACCTTGCCAAACCACAAGTGATCGAGTTTCCCACTGAAGGCGGATTAACTGCCTATGCCTATTTCTACGCGCCGACAAACAAAGACTTCGAATCGCCCCAAGGTGAACTGCCACCACTGCTGGTGAAAAGCCACGGTGGACCGACCGGAAGCACATCTTCCGTACTCAGCCTCGGCATTCAATATTGGACGAGTCGCGGAATCGCAGTTGTCGATGTAGACTACGGCGGCAGCACCGGCTACGGCAGAGAATATCGGAATCGCCTCAAGTTCAACTGGGGCGTAGTCGACATGCACGATTGCGCCAACGCCGCGCGATATCTTGTAAAAAAAGGACTAGTCGACGGCGATCGTCTTGCCATCACCGGCGGTAGCGCTGGCGGCTACACAACATTATGTGCACTGACTTTCCTCGACGACTTCAAAGCAGGCGCCAGCCACTTCGGCATCGGTGACGTCGAGGCGCTTTGCGCCGACACGCATAAATTCGAATCACGATACGGCGACTACCTTGTCGGTCCATATCCTGAGATGAAACAGCTCTACATCGAACGATCGCCAATCCATTACACTGAAAAATTGAACTGCCCGGTCATATTTTTCCAGGGTTTAGAAGACGCAGTGGTGCCACCATCGCAAGCAGAAGCCATGGTCAGCGCGCTCAAGAAGAAGGGCTTGCCCGTTGCCTACATCGCGTATGAAGGCGAGCAGCACGGATTCCGCAAAGCCGAAAATATCAAGCGCACGATCGAAGGCGAGTTCTATTTCTATTCAAGAATTTTCGGCTACAAACCTGCCGACGATACGGAACTAGTCGAGATCGAAAACCTTACGGTGAGCGCGTCTCACTAACCAATCATTCGAGGAATGCCTGAATTATAGCGGCTGCCAACATAACATCGGCATCCTAATAAAAGCCAAACTTGGGTGCACAACAAATACTTCGCACACATAAATGGTGATAGCTGGACGTTTCACCTTCAGGTTAGGGCGAAGTCAAAAAATGACAATAATTCGCCAACCCGAGTCACAAATCGTGACTCTGACTTGGTCTTGGAATTACCATATCTTAAAAGATATACAGTGATAAATTATGCTCGATAAGAGATATTTTCTTGCTCGAATATGCTTCAGTGGATATAATTGAGTCAAGGAATATAAAATGAAGCATAATTTTCAATCAATTGTTCAGGCGTTGATCGAAGCTCGAAAGCAAAAGGGCCTTACACAGACAGAATTGGCGAAACGCTTGAGCGTTCCACAGAGCTATATCTCGCGCATTGAAAGCGGGAAGCTCGACCTTCGGCTCACGAGCTTGATTGACATCGCCCGATATCTCAACCTGGATTTGCTCTTGGTGCCGGATGCGATGGTTCCAACAGTGACTGCGCTCACAAGTTCAGCCGGTCTAACGCAAACTGCACAGCCTCTCTATACACTCGACAATCTTGAGGAGTGAGGTGCAATTGTCTTTTAGTCCCAACACTCTGGAGATACGGCTCAATGAGCGACTGGTCGGCACGCTGACAAGACTGGTTGATGACACGATCGTTTTTGCTTTTGACCCAAGTTATGAAAACGATGAGAATCGGCCAATTCTTAGCATGTCTCACAAAGGGTCCTTGGGCGCGCTCATTCCAGGCAGAACCAGAACCGGTCCACGGCTCAGTCCGTTTTTTTCCAATCTGCTTCCCGAAGGCCATTTACGAGACTATCTGGCGCGCAAACTTTCAATAAATACCGCTCGGGAGTTTTTTCTCTTGGGCGCACTCGGTCTCGATTTGCCTGGAGCGGTAATAGCAACGCCGCTTGGCGAATTGTCAGGTCTAGATCAGCGCGACCTCGATGCTTCCACCTCTGAAGAACCACGCAGGCTACGCTTTTCGTTAGCTGGAATGCAACTGAAATTCTCGGCAATTGTCGAGACTAAAGGAACATTCACTGTCCCGGCCGATGGCGCCGGAGGCTCTTGGATAGTCAAGCTACCAAGCGAGCGTCACCTGCAGGTCCCGGAAACTGAATATTCAATGCTCAGCTTGGCCGGCATGGTCGGGATAGAAGTCCCTGATTTCAAGCTGATTCCGACAAAAGTCATCGAGGGGCTGCCGGAGGATTTTAAAAACATTGTCGCTGATAGCCTGGCGGTAAAAAGATTTGACCGCACCGTATCAGGTGGCAGAGTTCACATGGAAGATTTCGCCCAGGTCTACGGAGTTTATCCGCAAGAGAAGTATGAAAAGGCGGGCTACGCGCATATAGGTCGAGTTCTCTGGGCAGAGGCCGGAGAGGAAAGTTATTGTGAATTCGTACGCCGCCTTGTGTTCACTATTGCAACGGGCAATGGCGACATGCACCTGAAGAACTGGAGCTTGCTTTATCGTAATCCACAAAAGCCAGTGCTCTCGCCAGCTTACGACTTTGTACCGACCATCTCATATATTGAAAAAGACTTGCTTGCGCTTAATCTGGGTGGCACAAAAAATTTTTTGGACGTCACTCTGGAAAAATTTAAGAAGATGGCAGTCAGCTCCAAGGCACCTGAAAAGCTGACAGTTAGGGTCGTTGAAGAATCAATCGAACGGATTAGCACGGAGTGGGCGAAGAATAAATTCGACTTGTTGTTGCCTCGTGATATAAGGCACGACATTGATTCGCACATGGCGAAACAACCATTGTTTAAGAGGACACCAGGAGTGGTGGCAGCGTCTCGTACTAGTTCTTATCTTAAAAACCTGACTATTGCTGCTATCGAATTCGACCCTATTATCGACGAACACACTATTTGTCTTGAAGCACCGACCGGAAGAACAACAGCAGTTCGCGCGCCGGAACGCATGGAGCCGGAATTAATTCTTGAGGCAGCGCAACAAGGGCTTCTGTCTGAGCTGGGTCAAGGTCCGATTCGCGTTCTGGTTGGCGAAAAACTCTATCGTGAATGGAGGCGATTAAACTTCATCACCGTGGACGACGAACCAATTATCACATCATATCCTGATCGGTCATGGCGAGGAAAGGTCCAATCGATAGAGAGCAAGTTTTCAGCACAGTCTTGGCAGAAAATCGTCTCTGCTCATCAAAGAGAGTCGATGGAAGAAATCGATATTTTGCAGCGCGACGGGTCGATTCGAAATATAAAAGCACGCATACAAAAGATTAGTGATATTCACAGAGAGGACGGCTCATCGGTCACCAAAGCATTCGTTGAATTTTTAATTGAAGACGAGAAAGAACTTCTAAATCCGCACGATGGAGTGTGATATTTGTTGTAGAACAAAGACAAGGGTGGTGCCGCCGAATTTATAGCGAATGTGTAGGCGCTTTGTAGATTCGATCTGCACCGCATTCGGTGACGCCGACAATAGGATTTGACCTGCGCATGCGGAGCGCGTCCATCTCCGTCGAGCTTGTAGAAAATTTGTATGCGCAACTTTTAGCCTACACAGGGAGAAGCTCTCCTGCCAGCGGAATGCTCAGTTAGGAACTTCCGCGATGTCGTTTCATTGGAGGGGTTCCAATCGATTATCTCAGGTGCCTTTTACATCAAGCGCCTTGAGGAATTCACTGGTCATTATCGCCATGTGTTCCCAAAATTTACTGGCTCGACAAGCCGATTACATCGATCACGAAAGACATGGTCGAAAAACGACATCGTGATCTGACAGTTTGTGATAACGCTGCTCCTATAAGACTGTCGACAATGAGCCAGCACGACAGACGATTCTGTACCTTCCGCCGACGGATCTCTAAACTTTTAAACGCTCAGCACGACGGATACGTTCAATTCCGAAGACTAAGTTCGTCTTCACGACTCTACAAAAAAACTACATACAGACAACAGTAAAATTCACCTCTTCACCGACCACACAAGCGTTTCAGAGTCTCCGACGTTTAGGTTCATTCTGTGTAGATGTGCAATTTGTCCTACATGTGCTTGCAAACGCCGATCAACAAATGCTTGTGATAGTTCCGACACAAAGGACACTGAACATTGACTGCCCCAAGGAACCATAAAGGCTCCTCGGGGCAGCGGACCAAGACGCAACTGACTGTATCACGACTTTAATTGCCGTAGTAACTGTTGCCACCGCCGCCGTAATACTGCGAACCTGTATCCTTGCCCCATTGGCTGCCACCACCAAATTGCCTTCTGGAGGCATCGAGGTCGTTTACTCGCTGCACATTGGCGGCACTAGCTTCACGCGCAGCAGCGGTCTCTCTTATCGAAGCTTGTCTTTGTTGCATGGCGGCCTGAAGCATTAGCCTGCGATGCTCTTTCACTTCACGGTCCGCTTGCAGACGCTGACGTGCGACACGGTTGGTTCGCGCTACTGAGTTCGTTTCATAGCCGTCGCCACTATAACTATTGGTGGCAGAATTCGAAGGTGTAGTTGCGCTTTGGTTCGAGAAGCTTGAGTTCGTTACTTGTGAATTTACATTGTCGCTCGATGAACCGTACCGGTATCGAATGCGAGTCTCTGGAACGCTCTGCTGGCGGGAGACTTGCTCTTTTAATTTCGAGGGTTTTGTTTTCGCCTGAGCAGTTCTTACAACTTGAGCTGCAGGCTTACTTTTCGCGGTCGGCTTAATCTGCGGTTTAGAAGTCGCGGTTGAAGTATCGACGGGTTCGACATTTCGAGTAGACGCAGTATTTTTGGATTGATTTTTATTCCAGGGCAAGTTGATTGGACTGACACCAGCGGTGGCACCAACAACATCCGTACTACTATTAGCGTTACCACTACCCGCGGTGCCAGGAGCTTTAGGACTAGCTGAAACGCTGCCGCCTGACGCATTACTCGTTGATGTTGTTTGCGGTCTTAAAATAGAAGTCAAAATGCCGTGCTGAGAGTTGAACACGAAAAACGTTCCGACCGCTAACATCGACATCAAATACATCGCACCGACAGCCGATCCAATCACGATCATCTGTTTGCTTGAAATTACAGGTCTGTATATTTGTCCTGTTTCATCGAGCACTGGAGGGCGTTGTCCTTGCTGACTGCGCGTCTGGCTCTGGGTTGTTCGTCCTCGAGCGGAACGTCCAGCCGTGCTTCGCGACTGCGTTTGAGTTGTTCGTCCTGGTTGTCCGCGTGTCACAAAAGGATTCGTTGTGCGGGTTTGTGACTCAGGACTGTCAATGTTCGAATCCTGAATGTCACCTTGAGTCTGATTTTGGGTCGATCCGCCCATCGCGGCACCGGCCCCGGAAGCTCCGGGATTGCGCGGGCGGTGCAGTGACGAGATCGACATGGAAACAGAGCCCGGACTGAGCAGCCCGAATAGCGCATCACGAACGAGCGCCATCGATTGCGGGCGATCTTCCGGTTCTGTAGCTAAACATGCCAGAGTCAGTTGTTCCAATCCTGTCCAGTCGGAAAACCCGGGCGGAAACGGCGGAGCCTGCTCCATGGTTTTGCGGCTCAGCGTTTCAATCAGAGTTTCGCCTTTGCATGGAACCAGCCCAGTGACTGCCTCGTAGATGATCACGCCGAGCGAATAAATGTCGGATCTGTAATCGAGTTTGCCACCGCGGCATTGCTCCGGGCTCATATAGAGCGGACTGCCAATCAGCACGCCCGATTGAGTAAGACTGAGGTCCTCTGCGGATTTGGCGATTCCGAAGTCGAGAACTTTAGCGTAGTCATCCGTGTGCTCATCGTCGAGCATGATGTTGTCCGGCTTCAGGTCCCGGTGAATCAAACCCTGCTTGTGCGCGTACGCCATCGCATCGGCGACCTGAGCGGCGATCTTGATTACTCGCTCAGGGTGGAGTCGTTTTTGTTCATCGATAACTTCCCCAAAGCTACGCCCCGAAATCAGCTCCATGACTAGATAAGGCTGACCGTCGGAGATGCCGAAATCGTGAAACGTGGCAATGTTTGGGTGACGCAAATTGCCCATGGCAGCAGCTTCGCGCTCGATGCGTTTGACATTGACCTGGTCATGAATTAGCTTTGCCGACAACAGTTTTATGGCGACGTGACGCTTTATGCGCAATTGCTCCGCGCGATAAACCAGCCCCATTCCGCCCGTACCAAGCTTCGACACCAGCGTGTACTTGTCTATCACTCGACCCACATAAGGGTCGGGCGGCCGAGGGCGCGGATTCTCGTTGAATTCGGGCATTGGTGCACTGCATCGGAGTCAGTTACATCATACCCTTAGTCGAAATTAGAAGCGAGCATTCCTTAAATGCTTCCAGAAGCGCTTGAGCGGTCCGTGGGGCTTGGTGGTTCCGCTTCGGGGCTGCCTTTGCACTACCGAGCGACGAATGCGAGCCTGGCGCTTCGCAGCGCTCAATCTGGATTTGGGCGAACCGGGTTGAGTGACCGTGACGTTCGGAGCCGATCTAGCTGACGATTTACTGGCGCTCGGACGCGAAGGTGCCGTCGGGATTGCAGCGTTTCCGTTCAAAGATGATGGAGCTTCGGCTGGACCCGAAGACAGTCTCGAATTTGCTGGTTTGCTACCGCTTAAATTTTCAGGAGTGAAACGGGAAGGCTTCGCAGTATTGGAAAGCGCCGGCGTGCCGTCCGAATTGATCGCTCTAGCTTTCATCGGATCGCCCAGATCCGACACTCGGCTCGAATTTCGCGATTCAGTGGAAACAGCCGAGACCGGCGCAATCGTGTTGACACTGGGCAAACCTGACGGTTCAGTCAACGCACCGCCCCTGGTGGCACCACCAGAGAGTAGATTGAACGACAACCCGCCAAGAGCGATTACAGCTCCTGCGGCAACGGCGATCGTTTTTCGGTCGAGGTTGAAGTTGAACTTGCTATGCTTTCCCGATACAACGTGCCCGGTTGAAACGGTTGCAAAAGACGCCTCAGTTTCGATTCCGCTGGCTATAGCTTCGATTTCATTAGCCGTGTCGGGCGCAAACGATGTTAAGACAGTATTATCCTGCCCCGTCACGTCAGAAATAGATGCCATCACCTGTGATGGCGTTTGCAATACGATTTGACCCGACGAATTATCATTTGCAGTGTCGCCATCTAACATGTTCACATCCTGGGCGACGGGCGTCAAGGCTCGTTCGTCGTATACATCAATAGCGTTCTGCGTCAGTGGCGGAATATTGATTGCAGGACTCTGCGCAATCGCAGCACTTTCAGCAGTGGCCGAGATCTGCACACTGGCCGGCATCGCCAGGTCAACAGTGGCAGGCTGTAGCGCGAGCAACATGTCGCGAACTGTCAGCATAGACTCCGGTCGATCGGCACGCATGGGTGCAAGGCAGCTCAGGACCAGCCTTTCCAGGTCCTTCCATTCCGCGCAATGATCGGGAAAAAGCGGCGGTGCTTCCGTGCTTTTTTTCCAGATAGTTTCATACATGGTGGCGCCTTTGCAGGGCACGGTGCCGGTGACCGCCTCATAGAGCACGACTCCGAGCGAATAGATATCACTGCCGGAGTCCAATTTTTGCCCCAGGCATTGTTCCGGGCTCATATAAAGCGGGCTACCCACAACCGTTCCTGGGCGAGTCAGGGACTGAGACACATTGATGACAGTGTCCACCGATTTGGCGATCCCAAAATCGAGAATTTTGACAAAATCATCTTTGTGCTCCCAGGTGAGCATGATGTTGTCCGGCTTCAAGTCACGATGAATGATGCTGTTTTTGTGCGCATAATCCATGGCATCTGCGATCTGAGCCATGATCTTGATGGCGCGCAGCGGCTCGAGCGTCTTTTCTTCCAGCAGCAAATTTCCCAGGCTGCGGCCGGAAATAAGTTCCATTACCAGGTACGGCTGACCCTCGTCAGAAAAGCCGAAATCGAAAATCGTGGCAATATTGGGATGACGCAGGTTGCCCATTGCCGTGGCTTCGCGCTCGATGCGTTTGACGTTGACCTCGTCGTTGCCCATGGTAAACGGCAGCAACTTGACAGCAACATGTCTCTTTATCCGAGCTTGCTCTGCACGATAAACCCAGCCCATTCCTCCGGCGCCAAGGCGTTCGATAAGTCGATACTTATCGATTACTTTGCCGGCATACGGGTCGGGCTTCGGCACGCATGTGGTTTCTTCACTCGGGAGCATATATGGGCTGCTTCGAAGACTGGTAAGGGAATAAACTGGGATTCTATAGTTATAGCAATTGCCAGGGGTTCTTTGCCAATAGGGGGCTAAGACGCTCCCTCAGTTCACTTGTTCCACACCAACTCGAGAATTTATGTAGCCAAGGGGTTACGCTTATCAGGCGACCCGAGCCTGACCAGACAGCGCCACTATCAGCAGTATCATGCCCGAAACCAACAACCCAGTATCATTGCAATTCGAACTTCCGAACAGTTCATTATCGATAGGCGATCTTGTCGGTCGGGCCGCGCGCTTTGTGCCCGCTAATTTCAAGTTCGTTTTTAAACTGTACTTGAGTGCGGTGACGATCTATGTTTTAGGCTGGGAACTGCTGCTTTATATTGCTGAGTACTTGTGGACGCCTCTGGAAAGCGGAAATTCCGCCACTCCGTTCGATATCAGAATACCTCTACTTATTGCCTGCCTTCTAATTATCTGGTTTTGCGTTTGGTGGCTGCGCGTAAAAACACTTACGCTCTGGCTCCTGATGACCGGCGAAGAAACCAACCTGGACACCGCGGCCGCACGCGCGCGTGACTTCAGGATGCTCTGGATTTACTTACCCACGATTGGTATCGAGCTTACGGAGGCAATCTGGTCGTCGTTGCTGTTGATTTTCATCAATCACATCGAAACGACCGAGTCCGTCGCAGATACCATGCAAGCGACTGGATCTTACATTGTGCTGGTCGTATTGTGGGTTTTGCCTTTTCGCATGCTTGCAATTCTCAATCTTTTTCCAGCCTACAACGCGCTTGTATCCGAACGATCCATAAAACAAGGATTCGCCAAATTCTGGTTTCATTGCCGGCGCGCGCCGATGCTTGTAATTTTCGTCACGTTTTTAACTGCGATTGTCATCAATTGCCTGGAACTTCCAATCATGATTACAGCAATCGCTGAAGGCACCCTTCAAGCGCTCGGAATTCTCAATAAGGACGCAATTAAAATTCTGACACTGATACCGCGGCTGGTGATGGAAATCATGATCGGAACCGCTTCAAGCGGCATATTCGCGGTAGTTGCGGTTCTGTTCGACAACGAATTAAAAATCAGGCTGGAGGGACGAGACCTCACATCGACGCTCAAGGAATTTGAACTCAAGCGTGGCTAGTGAACGTACCGCTATAAATAGATAGTTGTTAGCGAAACGCTGTCTATCGACAAGAGGGGTTTCGCCCAGGAATTTTCAACCGCTAGCGGTTGAAATTATAAAGTCGACGAATTCGGCAACCGGGTTTCGGCTCGAATATTTTCAACCGCTAGCGGTTGAAAATATTAACTCAACCAATCCGGCAAGCGATCCACTCGAGGGATTTCAACCGCATGGTGCTGAAATTGCCGACTTCGAAGGTCGTGCAGGGCGAGGATGACGAACAAGTAAACACGCTTTACTTTGCCGTCAGTTTAGTTTTCAACTCGGGGCGATCAACAAGCATGGGAGCCAGGCGCTCGTCGACCAGGCGTTCTGCAAGCGCAAGGTCTACTTGATCCGGTTTCTCAATTCCCGCTACTAGCTCCGCCAGTATGCCATCACAGATGGTGCCTGCTTGTTGAGCTAATCGATATGGCACGTTGCTGAACGTGACCAGTGAATATCGTGAAATGTATTTGCCCGGGAACTTCTTCTCGAGAATCTTCTCGACGCCTTTGGCTAGAAGAAACTTCGGATCGCCAACTTTGTCGCGCATTTCAATGAAGTTCTCGACCGCCATGTCGGCGATTGCATCGCAATTATCTTTGCGCCGCTCATAGAAGTCGGTGAACACTCTCAACCAGTTGGCTTCGCCGTCGTGAAGCAGCTTGCCGAAGTTTCGGCGCTCGTCTTCTCGGTGATGTGAGCGTCTTTCTACAAAGATTGTGCCGCCTTGCGAAATATGATCTTCAACGCATTCGTCAAAGATAGAAAGGTCTTCAAACCCACAATTCATGCCTTGTCCGAAGAAAGGAACGATACCATGGGCGGCATCACCCATTAACAAGCATTGACCACCGACATTCCAGGGATGGCACTTTACAGTTTCCATATGTCCGGTTGGATTATTCATAAACGCTTGAACGTAATCAGGCATCAGTTCTGCCGCATCAGCGAAATGCTCGGTAAAGAAATCGCGAACGGATTGTTCTGTTGTCAGCTTCTCAAAACTTATATCGCCTTTGTACGGAAGAAATAGCGTGACGGTAAAACTGCCGTCAAAATTCGGGAGCGCAATCAGCATGTAAGTGCCGCGCGGCCATATGTGCAGCGCGCCCTTGTCCAGCTTAAAGCCGCCGTCTTCAGCGGGCGCGATATACAGCTCCTTATAACCATAATCAAGTTGCTCGACTGAACTTTCAAAATCATCGAGCTTCATCATTTGCTCGCGCACAGCCGAGGCCGCGCCGTCTGTGCCGAAAATAACTGCGGCCCGAACGATTACAGTTTTGTTGTTTTCATCCAGAAACGTAATTGAATTGCGATCGAAATCAGAGTCTTGTGCTTTCATGTTGAAATGAAAACGCACTTGCCCTGTGGCTTCAGCCTTGTCCATCAGCAGTTTGTTTAGACCGCCACGCGAAACGGAGTTACCATATTCGGTATCATCTTTTCCGTATGCTTGATACGTGAGAGCGCCATCACGCGAGTGCATCATGCGCCCCATCATTGGAACAACTTCAGGAAGAACGTCATCCACCAAGCCGATCCGCCTGAGTGCTTCCAGTCCGCGACAAGAGATGTTCAAATTGATCGAACGCCCGGCGCTGATGCCGACTTTTCTCATATCAGGTCGACGTTCATAAACGTCGACCGCAAATCCACGCCGCGCCAGAAACACCGCCGCCAAAGAGCCTACCAGCCCCGCTCCTACAATCAGGATATCAACTTGTCGTTCATCGGTCGCTTCTGTCATTGCAAATTCATCCGTAAGTTTTAACCGTTTTTAGCAAATCGTCTGATGATCTGCGCAAATTTGTATACGTCCACAAACGTGTTGTAGAGCGGCACTGGCGTCGCGCGAATAATATCCGGCTCGCGGAAATCACAAATCACACCTTCTTCTTTGAAGGCGCCGAGCATCTCCTTCGGGTTCGCCACAAACCTGATCGATAGCTGAGATCCGCGCTGCGACGGATCGGACGGTGTAATAATCGACAAATAGGTTTTAGAAATATCGCTGAGCAGAAACTCGAGATATCCGGTCAACAAATCGCCTTTTGCTCTCAGGTTTTTCATGCCGGCCTTATCGAAAAGTTCCAGCGAAGCGCGCAGTGCCGCCAACTGGAAGATCGGCGGATTGCTGAGCTGCCAGCCTTCGGCGCCCGGTAGCGGTTCAAATTCCGGTCCCATTTTGAATCTGGTTTCTTTATTGTGTCCCCACCATCCGGCAAATCTAGGCAGGTCAAAATTGTTTTGATGACGCTCATGAACAAAGCATCCGGCCAGGCTTCCAGGTCCGGAGTTCAAATATTTATAGCTGCACCAAACTGCAAAATCGACGTCCCAATCGTGCAATTGGAGATGAAGATTTCCGGCGCCGTGTGCCAAATTGAGTCCGATGTTGCAGCCCTTCTCATGCGCTTTGGCAGCAATCGGCGCAACTTGAAAAGCTTGACCGGTGAGATAGTTGACGTTGCCTAGCAAAACCAATGCGATCGTTTCGCCCTGTTTATCCAAAACATCCAGAATGTCTTCGGTCCGCAGTGTGTCCTCGCCTTGTCGAGGTTTCAACTCGACGATTGCGTCCTTCGGATCGTGACCGTGAAACTTCGCCTGCGAAGCCACCGCGTATTGATCGGATGGAAACGCGCCTGCTTCAACGAGAATTTTGTATCGCGTTTTTTCAGGACGGTAAAAGGAAACCATCATAAGATGTAAGTTTCCGGTCAACGTATTCATGACGACGACTTCGATTGGTTTTGCACCAACCACACGCGCGCTCATCTCTGTCAAAAATTCGTGGTAGGGCAACCAGGGGTGGCGGCTGTTCCAGTGCCCCTCGACGCCGAAGCTAGCCCAATCTTCCAGTTCTTCCGAAATATACTTGTGAACATTTTTCGGTTGCAATCCAAGTGAATTACCAGCAAGGTAAATACACTTTTCGCCTTCCGGTTGTTGCACCGCTCGTGGTGCCTTGCCGTCTAACGACTCTCGCGTTGGAATGAAAAATTCGTTCCTGTAAACCGACAGTTCGTCCTGTGAGTCAAGCTCTCGAGCAAACGCTTCTGAATTTTCGAACTTTACCGCACTGGTTAACACAATTGACTCCTGACAGAAGAACTTGATTTTGCTGAGCGTTTAAATCTCTCGAATTGCATTTGGTTTCGGACTCACTGAGTTTGGTCGAACTGTTTTGATTACTCAAAACTCTAATCAACCATCAGCGCCAATCAACGCTACATCTGCGCTGGTTCTGCGACTTTCACGGGTTTCTCCATTATCGTTCCGCACTTTTTGCAAGTACAATTTTCAGCGTTGCTGTAAAACCGTTCGAAGATTGGTGGAAACTGCGTCACGATATTTGTGAGCTTGAAAAACTCCTCGTAGAGCTTTTCTCCGCACTTCTCGCAATACCAAACAAAGCCGTCGATTTCATCGGGCACGCGCTTGCGTTCGATCACAAGTCCGATCGTGTTTGCCGGACGCTGCGGCGAGTGCGGCACTCCGCCGGGCAGAAGAAAAATCTCGCCTTCCTTGATGCTGATGTCGACGGGCTTTCCTTCTTCAATCACTTTGAGAACGATGTCGCCTTCGACCTGATAAAAGAACTCTTCGCCCTGGTTGACGTGATAATCCGTGCGCGAGTTTGGTCCGCCGACGACCATGACAATCGTGTCGCGATCTTCCCAAACCATTTTGTTGCCGACGGGAGGCTTCAGCAGATGCCTGTTTTCATCAATCCACTTTTTGAAATTTATGGTCGACAATCGTCCCATGAAACCTCCAGCTTTCAGCGTCTCGCCAGCGCCCGAGTAGATTGCATATTCTATTACTTTGCGCGCCGATCAGATCGTCACTTAGGATAACCCTAAGAATTCTTCGTGTTAGAGTTGGTAAGTTGCGCTCTCATACGGAACGTGGACCCACTTTTGAAGCACCTTCGAACTTGAAAAAACTATTATTAATGCTGGTGATTGGCTTTGCCTTCTCGGTGCTGACAGCCTCTGCGAAATCACCCGGTGTTGAAACGGAAACGTCTGCTGCACTCACCTCCGCTGCGGAAGCGTCCGCTATGGAAACGCCCGCTGCCAAAACAGCCGTTGCGGAAACGCCAGCTGCGCAAACCTCCAGCGCCGTCCCAGGCTCCGCTGAACCAGGATCCACTAAACCTTCCACTGCCGCTTCTAAACCCGACCTGCAAATCCCTGATGGTTGGCAGGTCTTCACACCCCCTGCCGGCGACTTCCGTGTTTTGATGCCCGCCAACGTCAAGCGCCGAACCGACAACAAAACCGGCCGCCCACAAGTCATGTACTACCAGCAAGCTAACGATATCGACTTTCTCGTAGCTGACGGTTCCTATATGACCAAAAGTCGAAACGAGGGCGCGCAGTTCGATTATTACCAGGAAGCCGTAAATACAATCGAACAGCAACTGAACCAAAAACACAAATCACTTGTGACAAAGGAAGTCAGTGATGTGACAGGTCAAGGTTGGCACGGCAAACAGATTTCATTTAAAACAAACGACGCCGATCTCGCAACAGTCCGCGTCGTCTATTCGACAGCCGGAGACGTCGCTTACAAACTGCTTGCCAGCGCCGGTACAGACAACCCAATTGTCAGAACTTATTTCGATTCGTTTGAAATCGACTCAACCGTCGCATCCAAAGCGCATCTCGACTCCGCAAGTTCCGCATCCGTTAGAAATTTTGTCGATGTTGTATGGGCGATTTCAATTGCAGTGCTAGGCGTGGTCATGTTGGCACTAATTGTCTCGGCAATTAAAAACCGAAAAGGCTAAACCAGTTTTTAGCGCAGCTGAACAGGACGATAAAACGTTCAAGATAGCTTAACGCCGGAAGGTGTAATTGGTCGCCGAAGATCGCGTATTTCAAGCGAGCGCTAATCGTCGGCAGATCGCTTAGCTACACAGCTTCAAGTACTAATCTGTCACCGAAGATCTCTTGTTTCCATCGGCTACAAGCGCTAATCGTCGTCGAAGACTAGCTTTTCCCAGCAGCTACAGGCGCTAGTCGTCGCCGAAGATCGCTTGTTTCCACCAACCTTCTTCAGGTTGATCAGGCTTGATCTCGACTGCGCGCCAGCGTCCGCTGATCATTCCAGTCACGCACTGGTCGAGCATCTCCGCTTGTTCTTCGCGGTGAGTGGCCCGCAGTAGCGCGGCATAGCTCTTCAAGATCCGCACGGTGTCGGGATGATCGCCACCGAGTTGAAGTTGTTTGATCTTCATGGCGCGTTCGTAATATGGTTCAGCCTGTGCATATTTTTTCTGCACGTGAAAAACCGTCGCCTGGTTATGCATTGCTGTAGCCGTTTCCAGGCTGTTGACGCCGGTGATTTTCTCGTTTATCTTGACACTTTCTTCACCAAATTTTTCAGCATCATCGAATTTATACATGACGTAATACAATCGCGCCAGGTTGCTCGCGGTCATTGCCACGGCGACATGTTGATCGCCGAGCACGCGTTTCTTAATACCATATGCGGTGCGCAAACAATGCTCCGAGCGCTCGAAGTTCTGTTGTCTCAGATAAACTTCTCCCAGCGTTTCAAGAACAAAACAGTAAGTCGGATTGTCAGAATTCTCGCCGCGCGCGAGCGTCATCGCTTCTCGCCAGGCGCCCTCCGCCATTGTCAGATTGCCTTCTGTCAGACCTTTTTCTGCCGCCGCTTTCAGCTCGTCAAAACTTCTTCCATATGACGAACTAATCGGCAAAACCAGCCTGGCACTCAACTCCGCATGAAGATCTCGTTCGGGAATCGCCGCCGCTTTTGGCGGCTCATCATCCTCAACCTGGGCGCTAGCCAGCTGTTGGTCCACAAGACTCGGTTTATTGTCGGCTGTCAGATCCGCAGCAGGGTTCGCCTCAAGGCCTCGTTGATAAGGCTTTTCAGCGCTTGCTCTGCGAATCTGATTTATCAACGACGAATGTGCCGGTCGCGGTTCGCCAGGCGACGCCCCGGGAGTGGACGGATTGATCGTTTGACTGTTTATTCCAGGCTCAGCAACCACCGGTGGATAGCACCCGGAAACGCCGCCATCAGTCGGTCGGAAGGATTGATAATTACCTGACAAACTACCGGGCGACGGCGAAAAGCCCAAAGCCTGACCGCCTACATCGCGACCGGAATTGGTCTGACTCCAGTTAGCTGATGTGACTACCTTTTCCGTCGCACGCAATTGCGCCGCTTCTTCCTCGCGGCCCTGCTTGACGAGCAAATCCGCGAAGCTGCCCAAAACCTTGATTACATCAGGATGTTTAGCTCCTAAACCACCAGTCTTGATCGCCAGAGCCCGCTTGTACTGCTTCTCGGCCTCAGGAAGATAGTTCAAAACGTGATAGACCATCGCCACGTTGTAAGCCATTGAGCCAACGTCATTGTGACTCGGTCCCAGAGCGGCTTCGTAAACTTCAAGCGCCCGATTGCCGAATCGCAGCGCCTCATCAAGCCGACCTTGAAACCACAGGCATTCGGTCAGTTTCTCGAGCGTATACGCCAACCGGTGATCGTGCGTCCCGAAGGATTCAGCCTCCTCAACCGCCAGCATCCACGTCGCTTCGGCAAAGTCATATTTGCCACTGCGTTGTGCGCGTTCAGCAGTCTGAATGTGCTCGTTCCATTCGGTTAGTTTTTCAGCCGCCACATGGTCCATTTTTACAACCATCCATCTACACCCGATCAAGCACCCGCGCTAATCTACATTCCCTCCAATGGTAACTTTTCTAACAGCTTGCAGCCGCTGTCGACCAATGACTTTTGATTTTCAACCGCTAGCGGTTGAAATACACCACCGCTGCCCGCCGCCGCAGTACATAAAAAATATCGGTCGCTTTTAAAGACACTCCACACGGGTATAGTCTCCTTTACTGATGGATCTAGGGACATGGTTGCAAAAACCGTCTACGACACATACTGGAAACCCTCGCCGATAACCGGTCTGATACTGCTTGTGATGACTGGTGCCATCATTTACTTGCCGCACTTCATGAAAGTGCCAGTGTTCATCACGCCCTGGGTTGCGGTCACACTTCAGCTTGCCATCTGCATCGTTGTGACGCTCTTTTTCTACAGCGGCGTGGATCGATTTAAACAGTTCCGGATTACGATGCTGATGTACTTATGTGTTGCCGCTTTTGGTGTCGTCAGCAATTTGTTTTACCAGGCGACGTTCCTGGCCTCGCCGCATCTTCTGACGACGGATTACGTCATCGCGGCTCTGATGAACCTCGGCAGCATCGCACTGACCCTGTCGTGTTATCGAATTTCGCACAACAAAATCGAAGTTAGCTCCAACGACGAAGCAAGCTCGATCAATCCAGAGCAGCTCGAACCGCTGTCTCCGTTGGTTTATGCGCTGCCGGTGATCGCTTCGATTGCGCTCATGTACTTTTCACGCAGCATACCAAACGGCACCCACTTTGCGATCAGCCTGCCGTTCTACATCTGCGGTCAGCTATTCATCAGCCTCTGGAGCAGCTTTTTCTTCTTCAAGGATCACGTCCGTGCACAAAAGATCCGGCTTGGGCTGGCTGTTTTGTCCTGTGCGATGGCGCTTGGTGCAACCGGCAATCTTATGCATCATCAAACGTCGTGGCGACCAGGGTGGCGCATCAACCTGTATAGCAGCGAATTTATGATTATGAATGGTGGCGCAATAGTGATCGTTCTGGTCTATATGATGTGGAAAAAATCGATCGCTGAGCAAAAAGCTAAGCGGGCAAAACTGTTGGAGACGGAAGCCACGGGCTCCAAACCGCAGGACAATGTTAAAACTCCGGTCGCGGCAGCAGCAGCCCCGGAATTGGCAAACACACCAGATGCGAAGGTTGCCTCGCGCGAAACTATAAAAATTGAACAGCCACAAGATTCGAAGACCTTGTAGAATTTGCCTCGAAATAAACGGGAAGCGATGCCAGCGAGGAATCCGCATTGGGTGCCGATGATTTTAACGAGCTGATTGAACTCTACGACCGCGGAATGAAAACTCGCGATGCGCTTAACTTCGCTGACGCCGTCAGCCTCTTCGAGCAAGCGGACGCGATCATGTCACGAATGGAAACGAACTTGCCTTTTCACGTTGCCTTTGCGTACGACATGGCACTCGCCCTGGATCTGGCAGGACAGGCGGATCGGGCACAGCAGCTGTTCAATAAATCGATCCAATTGTACGAAGAATTTCGCCTGGCCGAACCAGATCACGCGGCTGTCGAAGGCTTCTCCGGCTTAATCTGGGGAATCAATGACTACTTAAATTTACGGGACAATGCAAAACCGGATGCTGACAATTATCTCGACTCCATCACCACACGCCGTTGGGGTCCGGAAAAACTGCCATTGAAGATTTTTGTCGATCGCAGCGACGCCACCGGCTTCGATACCACTCTTCGAACGACTATTTTAGACGCTTTCAATGCTTGGACTGAACATCAAACATTTTTGCGTTGGACAGAAACAACAAATGCCGACGAAGCGGACATCACGATCACACGAGCACCAGACGGGCTGGGCAGCTCCGGAGGACACACCGGATTTGAAGAGATCACGGATTCCGACGGTCGTGTTCATTTGCAATTAGCCAGCATCAGAATCTCATTGCATAGCGCCGACGCCGGCGATTACCAGGAGCAGGAGCTGCGCGCGTTCAAATCTCTTATCATCCATGAGGCTGGCCACGCCCTGGGTTTAGACGGACATTCCCCGCACGCCACCGATTTGATGTATTGGAAATCGCCCTTGTTGGAACTATCTGCTCGCGATTTGCAAACGCTTCGGCTGATGTATTCCTAGACAATCACCAAAATTCGCAACTTGGCCGGTTCATCGTACACTTTGAACTAGCGTCGTTCAAACTTGTACCCTTGCCCCGTCACAGTGACAATCGAGTCACCATGTCCATCTTGTGCAATCTTCTTTCTCAAAACCATCACTCTTTGGCGAACGGCTTTCTCCGCGAACTCCGCCTCCGAATGAAAAAGCTTGTCGATGATCGCGCCATAAGTAAAAACCGTACTCGGGTTTTGCATCAGCAACTTCAACAACGCAAACTCGCTTGCAGTCAAGGATATGGCGTCACCTTGAATAGTCACCGCAGAATTAGTCAAATCCAATTGCATAGTTCCGGATGAAACTATTTGATCTTCCTCTTCCGGTGGACGACGGAGAAGCGCACTAACTCTGGCAATCAGTTCGTCGAGCGAAAATGGTTTACACATATAATCGTCGGCGCCTGAGTCAAGTGCTTGCACTTTTTTGACGACATCAGTTTGACCCGTAAGAAAAAGAATCGGAATTTTGCCGCCTTCATTGCGGTAAGTTTCGCACACGGTAAATCCCGGCATTCCCGGCAATCCCCAATCGATGATTGCCATGTCATAGTGGTGGTAACGCAAGTGTTCAAGCCCATCCGGGCCGGTGCCCGTCACATCGACTACATGGTTGTAAGCGCACAAGGCATCTTCAACAACTGAGGCGATTTTTTCGTCGTCTTCAATTAGAAGTATGCGTCCCATTTATTGCACCACATCAGTGAGTTATTGAGCATACCACAGGCTAATCGGACGACAATGGAATCGTGAAACAAAAAGTGGCGCCTCGATTCACTTCACTTTCTACCCAAATCCGTCCGCCGTGCTTTTCGACGAACGCTTTGCAAATCGCCAGTCCCAGACCAAATCCTTCGACCTTGATGGACTTGTGTTGTTCCAGTTGTTGATATCGGTCGAAAATTGTTTCGTGCGACTCTTGGGCGATTCCTGGTCCTTGATCTATCACTCGAAATTTCACGTTCAATCCGTCTAAACCGGCGACCACTCTAACCATTCCATTGTCCGGAGAGTACTTAACCGCATTAGATATCAGGTTAATGAGCACCTGAACGATTCGATCCTCATCGGCTACTAAAACGTCGTTTGTGAAATCCGTTTCAATTGTTACCGACGCCTTTTGCTTCGCACCATCTGCGGTGGCGATCGCCTTGTTGATGATAGCACCGACAGTCGTTTCGGCAGGTATGACCTCAATTATGCCGCTGTCTATTTTTTCGGCATCCAGCAGGTTTTTCACAAGACCAATCAGATAATCAATGGAAGACAAAGCTGTTTTCACATTCTTTTCGCCACGCGGATTCATGACACCATAAAATCCCTTCAGCACCATATCCAATACCAGCCGCACAGCGGTCAACGGCTGCCTGATATCATGGCTGACCATGGCGAGAAGGTCTTTGCGAAGCTGCTCAAGGCGCTGACGTTCGGTGATGTCCTGAACGTTAACGAAGTAGCGCTCCTGCCCTTTAATCTCTAAAATGTTGACGCAGATTTCGCATGGAAATGTTTCTCCGTTTTTTCTGCGCCCGGTAACCCGAACTGGTTCCGCGCTAACAGCGAGCGTTTCTAACTCAGGAAATATAACTTGAACCGGCTTGCGCGCAAGGTCTTCCTGCAGGTAATTGAACGAAGACACTGCCCGCTTGTTTAGCGCTTCAATTTGATGATCGCGATTGACGATAATCAATCCGAGCGGAAAGCTTGTAATGATTTTTTGAATTCTCACGCTAAGAGACGCGTGGTTCTTTTTAAACAAATCCAGTTCTGCCCTGGTTTCCAGCAGACACTTGCTTATTTCCGCATAGGTTTGCGGCTGCTCTGTCCTCTCCTCAGTCACGCAATCGCTCTCCGTCATGCGGGCAGAAATGTCAAAGTGGTTTTTCCAAACGATCGATTAGCGTTTGCGCCTCGGCATGCCTTCCAGTTTTTTCGAGCATGCCGGAATGATTTTTGATTATGTCGGAAAGCTTCGCGTGCTCTTCGATCGGCTAACTCTTCTCGGCAACTTGCAGACACAGACTTCTTTAAAGCCTGGCTCGTGATCGTGAGTGTGCTCGATTGACTCGTTTTCCATTTCAAACTTCGAACTTGATAGACCCTGTTCTTCAGGGTCTTTCATTCTAGTTACCCAACCCTTTCGGACTTCTATTGATGACGGGGCCGTTTATTCGGACGCGTGCACGAGTTTTCGAAGTTGGACGGTCGGCGAGGAGGCTGATAGTTGTTTATATTTTCAACCGCTAGCGCTTGAAAATACCGAAGCAGTTCCCACCCGCGCCTGCTTGGCAGGAGGAAACCTGGGCTTTTGAAACAACAGCACCCCGGAAGAAGGTTAAAGGAATATATAAATGATCACTTCTGAACGGCGCGAGCGCCTGATAATAAATTTGAAAATAAAAGACAGTCCAGCGAAGGATTGTTTTCATGGTTTTGAGACTTTGAACTGGATAGATCAGCCGGATTATTCATAAACACCCGCGGAGCCAGCATCCATGTCGTTCAAACAGGGTACAAAAAAGAAACACCGTTCAAATGATTTCGCGCCAGGCGCGGCGAAACGCTCGGAATGCCACCGCGGATGATACCATATTGCCAAAAACCCAATTCCGCGCCCGAGTTACACTACCAATATGCAACCGCCGCTCCAGCGACGGTTACCAACAGGTAGCTTGACTACCGCCAACGAATATCTCATGACGCGCTAATACGGAAATTAGTCACCTACGAAAGGGTATCCACGATCTATGAATCAACGATCTGCTGCGATTATTATCGATACGGGTTTTTCAGTCGAATCGATTCAGGCTGCGCAGAATATTATTGCAATCATTGATGTGCGCACAGGTAGCATCACGCCGGGCTACCCGTACCTGTCTTGGGAATGCAACGAAGAACTTCTCGGAGCGTTCGCAGGCGATCCTTTTAATCACGGAAGCATGGTTCTATCAGCGCTGATGCGGGAAGCGCCGGATCTGCCGGTTGTCTTAATTCGTGCCTTTGATGACGCTCGATTGCTTAGAACGTCATTTCACAAAGGTCGTATTTCCAAGCCAGGCTGGACTGAAGCGTATCTGACAGCTGTTCAGTTGTGCAAAAACCTCGGTCTTTGCTCGGTAGCCAACATGTCCTTTGGCGGCTACACGCACGCGGCAGATGGCTCCGGTTGGGAAGCACATTGTTTGTCTCAAGTAACCGGTCCAGGAAAACCAGGACACGTGGTAATCGCCGGAGCCGGCACTGGAACAGGCGATGCGATTCACTCTTCCTGGAGAACGGAGCCTGGTCAAGTCACCGAAGTCTTCGCTCAACAAAACGCCTCGACCACCTATAACTTCTGGTCGTCAGCAGAACCGGGCTCGCTGCAATACAACAATTGGTTGATGGAAGTTTTCATCAATGACTACAAAATCTCTGAAGAGTTCAGCGCCGACCTCATTCCTAACCTCTGGAACGACCGCAAGCAGGTAACCTTCCACGTTGAGGGCGAAGGCGTCGTGAAAATTCGCACAAGCCGCTTCTGGGGCGCCGACACTCGCTATCGTGATTTGTGCCAATTCTCCAGTGGTTTAATCGCCGCGAACGCACAGAACGTCGACAAAGAGCACGCCTCGCGTTTGCACTGCGCGAAGAAACCGCCTCTGGTCGCGAAGAGGAAGAATGACGTTTTGCGCTTCGATTGCTGGATCAATCGCATTTATTGCAACTCTTATTTCCTGGACCATTACGATCAGATGACGATTGCCGAACCGGCTATTTTCCCGAATGTCATAAGTGTTGGGCTAGACGGTGGCAACTATTCGGCCGATCAATTAGAGATCGGCGGAAAACCAGACCTTCTCATAGATGGCGACGGACCGGTCAGCTTCAGGCTTCCGGAGATTACTGCCGAAGTAGCAGCGTATCTTTCCGAAGATCCGACACTGGATGTGGTGGCAGTAAACAACCTGGTCCGCAACGAAAAAGCTGCGTGACTGCCAGTTCTGCAAAGATAAGAAACTGCGGATGTTTGTTATGGACCCAGCCGTCCTTGTAAAGCTGTGCGGTTGTTTCAAGTAAGCTGTCGGTGTCAGCCATGGCGTGCACTGTCGTCCACATTATCGCTTCAGGCTCTTGTTTATAGATGCTGGTTCAGCTCTACGCTGTCTTTCGGGCTGTCATTTCGGACGTCGTGACCGCTGTCGGTTTCAGGCTGCCACTTAAACTGATGGAAGACGCCCGTTTAAGCTTAAGCGTGGATTAGTCTTGTCGAACTGCCACCTGATGCCATGGTTTTGGGACTTTTAAAGATTTTTCAAAATTTTTTCGTCCAGAATTGAACTTTTTGTCTCCGCCTGACGTCATAGACAATAGCGGGCGTTTTTGACAAGGGGTGTTTGACGCATGAAACTCAGAATGCTTTTGGCAGTTTTGCTGCTGACGCCCACAATGGCTCAGGGAGCGACGCCGACTTACACGGCGGACGAGAAAGTGACGCACGTCCTTAACCGGTTGACGTTCGGGGCGCGTCCGGGCGACGAGGAGAAAGTACGCAGCCTGGGCGTTCAAGCATTTATAGATGCGCAATTAAATCCGAAAACTATTGCCGAATCGCCAACAGTTTTGTCCCAGCTTCAGAAAAGTGGAAGCTCGCTGAATGCACCATCGAGCCAATTGCTGATGGTACTAAGAACCGAGACTCAAAAACGCAAGGCTGCCAAAAAGGCTGAGGCGGATGCAGAGGCTCGCGCGAGTAAACCGATGTCAGATCAGGCGATGGCAGACGGGACGAGGCCGGGTGGGCTGACATCAGGTGGGCCTATATCAGGTAGGGCTACTGCAAAACAAACCATGTCAGAAAGCGCAGACATGACAGATCAAGCAATGTCGGATCAATCGATGTCAGACGACGGGATGTCGGATCAAGCAATGTCAGATCCAGCGACGCCAGCTAAAAAGGCGCCGGGAAAACTGGCTCGGGCAGCGCGCGCCGGGCAAGGGTTCAACGGTGCGAAGAAACAGAAGAAGGCGGGACAAAGCGGCAATTACAAGAAGTTGACCGGAATTGACGCGATCGAAACTAAGCTTGTGCGTGCGGTCGAGAGCCCACGTCAGCTCAATGAAATGATGTCAGATTTTTGGTTTAATCACTTCAACATCAGTATGAACAAAGGCGCGGATCGAGTGCTCGTGGGCGCTTACGAGGAACAAGCAATTCGTCCATATGTGATGTCGAACTTCCGTGATTTACTGGGCGCGACCATGCACCACCCGGCAATGATGTTCTACCTGGACAATGCTCAAAACACGAAAGATGGCTTCCAGCCTCTCAATCCAAAGGTAAAAAACAAAGGCATCAACGAGAATTACGCGCGCGAATTGCTTGAACTCCACAGCCTGGGCGTCGATGGCGGCTACACTCAAAAAGACGTGATGGAGTTGGCGCGAGTTTTGACCGGTTGGACAATGCCGCAGCCGCGCAGAGCAAGCGGCGATCAGTATTGGGCCTACTTCGACGCTCGCCGCCATGACTTCGGCGAGAAAGTGATTTTGGGGCGCACAATCAAGGGCACAGGCGGCGATGAGATCGAGCAAGTGCTCGACATGTTGGCGGTTCATCCGTCGACGGCACGTCATATCAGCTTCAAAATGGCGCAATATTTTGTAGACGACAAACCACCGGAGAGCCTGGTGAACAAGCTATCTACGCGTTTCACCCAAACAAACGGAAACATCAAATCGGTTTTGAGCACACTGTTTTCCACATCAGAGTTTTGGGATCCGAAATTCAAAAACAATAAATTCAAAAGTCCGTTTCATTACGCGGTTTCGGCTATGCGAGCGACTGGAATGCACGCCGACCAACCTCTGGCAGTGCAATCGTTTCTCAAGACACAAGGTCAGCCGCTCTACGGTTGCCAGACTCCTGACGGATACAAAAACACGAAAGATGCGTGGTTGAATCCTGATGGATTGTTAAAACGCATGGACTTCGCAACTAAACTCGCGGCAGCTCAGCTACGCGTTTCGCAGGTTGATGCCCAGAGCATTCTGAAGACGATCAATGGTGGCAAACTCTCCGCCAAAACGCAAAAAGCGATTGAGGGAACTTCCGAACAACAAAAAGTTGCTGCCCTTTTGGGCAGCCCAGAGTTTATGCATTACTGAGGTGTTGAGATGAATCGCCGAGAATTTCTTAAAGCCGCGCTGCTGTCCTCGTTCTCCTTCCCGTTGATCAATCAACACAGCTGGGCGTTTTCTAATGGTAAGGATGATCCAAACGGTCAGAAGCTCGTCGTCGTTTTGCTGAGAGGCGGCGTCGATGGGCTCAACGTGGTCGTTCCCTATGGAGACAATCGGTATAGACAGATCCGACCAACGATTGCGCTATCGCGCAGCAACGGACTGCTCGACCTCGATGGCTACTGGGGAATGCATCCGGCGCTGGCAGCACTGAATCCTTTGTGGAGCGCCGGCTCTCTTGCATTTGTTCATAGCTGCGGATCTCCGGACAAAACCAGAAGCCATTTCGATGCGCAAAATTACATTGAATCAGGAGTTCCCGGACAAAAGTCGGTTAGCACGGGTTGGATGAACCGGCTTGTCAGCCAGCTTCCATCGAAACAATCACCGCTGCGCGCGATCAGCCTCGGTCCGGTTTTGCCAAAAATTTGTGCGGGTCCAGCCAACGTTGCCACCATTCAGAAAGAAGCACGCGGCGGTGGCGGCGGTCGCGGGTTCAATAAACGAAACCGGTTCGGCCGAGCGGGTGGTGGCGCCGGCGGTGACAATGTCAATCAAGTTTTCTCAGACATGTACGGCGATCTAGAAGGCGACTTAGGCAAAGCGTTCGCGGAAGGGAAAGCGGCTCGCAGCAAGGTCAACTCGATTATGGCTGAGGCTGCCAGCGAAGCAGCCAGTGACAATTCCATGACGCGCGAACAAACGCTGGCCAACCGCGGGGCACTCACACCAAAAGCCTCTCCGGAATTCGGAAAACAGCTGGCCACCTTGATGACCAAGGACCCGTCGATTCAAGTTGCGTTCGTGGATTTCGGCGGCTGGGACACTCACGTGCGCGAGGGCGCGGAGAAGGGACAGCTGGCAACGCACCTGACACCACTGGCAAATGGTTTGTCAGATCTAGCCAGAGGGCTTGGACCGATGTATAAAAACACCACCATCATGGTGATGTCGGAGTTCGGTCGGACCGCGCGTGAGAATGGAACGGGAGGCACAGACCACGGACACGGCAACGTGATGTGGCTTCTTGGTGGTGGCGTATCCGGTGGCAAGGTGTTCGGTCGCTGGGGTGGGCTTGCTGACAAAGATTTGAACGAAGCTCGCGATCTGCCGACCACTACTGACTATCGATCGGTTGCCAGTCATATTCTCGGCGAACAGCTGGGCTTGTCACAAACACAGCTAGCCAGCGTTTTTCCTGGTTTTCAATCCCGTTCTAATCCGTTCATTCAGGCCTGACGTTTGGTTTTGGGCACGTATACTCAGGCATAGCGCTTTACTCCAGACCAAAACGACTACTTAGACAGAGCGACTTTTATTCAGTCACAGCGTTTATTCATCCAGCAGGTCAATAAAATTCTCGGACACAAGTTCCATCGATTTATTCAGATTCAAGGTTCTATCGGAGTTCATTATGATAAACAAGAGATTCATTTTGATTGCAAGCATCGCCGTTTCGCTGATGCCAGGATTGGCACTGGCTCAAGGAAACAACGACTTTGCGCCTGGCGGCACACAAAATGACACGCCACCACCAATGCCACCACCGCGAGAAGGTCCTACTGCCGAACCAACTGGGCAGTTTGGCCAGGGAGGCCCGGGACAAGGATTCCGGCGCGGTGGCCATCAAGGCGGGCGTCGTGGAGGGCAAGGCGGTGACGACATGGGAGCCGCCGGAGCGAACGGTCAGATGGGCGGCGGGCGCAAACACGGGGGCCGAGGACAAGACGGTCGTGGCGGCGCCGGTGCGTTCAAAGAGCGCATGATCCAAAAGTTTGACAC
>JADYXR010000204.1 GCA_021772095.1 Candidatus Obscuribacter sp.
ACCATCAACCGAGGGTCCGGCGACACCTCAACCTGCACCTCCAGTTCCAGCTGCATTGGGTGCAACTAATCCTGCTGCAACCAGGTCAGCCTCAGCAGCTCCGAATGGCCCTGAGGGTGAAAAACCTCCATTGACGGAAGTTGACGTGAAACCACCCGCCACAGCACCAGGTGCTACACCACCTGGTGGAGCACCTCCTCTTTCTGCGGGGGGACCAGCGTCGGCACCACTTTCGAGCGGACCGGTAGCTACCACAGATCCGCCTCGGTCACCTGCTGTCACGGCTAGCGGTGATGTCGCAGCTGGAGAAGTTCTCGAGGCTGGAGCTGTAGCACGATCTTTAGGCGGTCCAGAAGGCGATAAGAAGAAACCAGGTGAAGGCGGTCCCGTGGTGTTGAGCGCCACTGATCCTGCCGCAGCGGACGCTGCGAAGGGCAAAGTTGAGGACGTCAAAAAATCCGAAATGGCAAAATTGGGCGGAGCGATCCCGGGTGCGACTGAGCCTCCGTCGGCTGAAGCCGCAGCTGCAGCAGATCATAAACTTAAAATTGGTCATAGGCCTGAGGGCGTTCCAGTAGGTCCTCCTCCTGGGGGCTCAGCCAGTTCGGCGCCTCTGGTGATCGGAGCTGCTTCTGTATCGGCAGCTCCACTTGCTCCAGCAGTCGTTGCTCCTCCAGGCGGCGGCACCGTGAACAGAGATGCTGCGTCTGGTCCTGTCGCTGCGGTACCACCTGTAGTGCCTCCTATTGGAGGTACTGTTAACAGAGATGCGCCAGCCGGATCTGTTGGTGCAGTCCCTCCTGGTGGGGTCGTGCCTCCGGGCGGAACCGTGAATAGAGATGCTCCAGCCGGACCTGTTGGTGCAGTGCCTCCTGGTGGGGTCGTGCCTCCTGGCGGAACCGTCGACAGAGATGCTCCAGCTGGAACTGTAGGTGCAGTGCCTCCTGGTGGTGTCGTACCTCCGGGCGGAGCCGTCGACAGAGATGCTCCAGCTGGTCCCGTAGGTGCAGTGCCGCCGGGCGGAGCCATCCTTCCTAGTGGAACAGTTGACAGAGACAGTCCAGCCGGTCCAGTAGGCGCAGTACCCCCTGGTGGTGCTGTAGCTGCAAATGGTGGTGTCGTGAACAGAGACACCGCAATTGGTGCCGATGGTCGAGTTGTAGGTGCAATGCCTGCTGACCCTCAAGGCGCAGCAGGTCCAGGCGCAATTGTGCCTGCCGGTGGCGCTCCAATCGGTGCGCCGGGCGGAAGCTTCAAACGCGAGGCTAACCCTGGCCAAACTGAAGTCGCAAGTCTGCCGGGACAAAGAGAAGGTCAACCAGCACCAGCTCCTGGCCCAAATCCAGCAGGTGGAACTTCAACTGCGATTCCTCGAGATCAATCTGGTGACCAGGTAGTGAGTATGCCGGGACCAGGTCAACCTGGACCAGCCATCCAGCCCGGACCAGCGAGCCAATCTGCACCTCACACAGGTGGCAGTCATCTCAGAACGTCCTCGGCCGATTCTGTCGCGAGCGGTGGAGATTCTCTGCCCGGACCACAGGCACCGGGACCGAGTGGCTACAACACATTGTCCGGTCCTCGTGAAGCAGCTGGTGGTACTACCAGTGGTGGCGGCTCGTTTAGCGCGCCTGCAGCTCCTGGCCCAGGATCAGGAACATATAATCCAAGTGGTGGCGGGGACACTTATGTCGCCAGAGACAGCAACCCAGGCACACCTTCATCGGGAACGTATGATGTCGCCTCCGCCAGTCCGACTGGTGGATACACAAGCGGCGGCGGTTACTCCGGCGGTAGTCCTTCATCGCCTGAACCAACTGTCGGCGGGCCATCAGCTTCAACCGGCTACACGGACACAGGACTTGCACGCGATACCGGGTTCTCCTCGGGCGGTAATTATGACATCGCCAGTAACACCAATGTCGGCGGCGTTAGCTCGGGTACCGGTTCGACCGGTTACACGGACACAGGACTCGCCCGCGATACCGGCTCCGCAGGCAGTACTTATGACATCGCCAGCAACTCCAATGTCGGCGGCGTTAGCCCTGCAGCCGGTTCTCACGGCGGTGGCGGCAGTCAGAGTGGTGGCGGTGGATACATCACACCTTCTGGTGGCACAATCAGCGGTGGTGACACCGGTCTTGCACGTGATAGCGGCAGTGGCACCGTAAGTGGTGGTTCGGCTAGCGGTTACGATTTAGCCGGCAACTACCAGGTTAGCCCAGGCGGTGGCGGCACCAGTGGTGGTGGTCACAGCGGCGGCTCCTCTGGTGGAAGCGGTGGATCAACAGGACCTCAGGTTTCCGATCCTTCTTATGTGGCTCGTGACGTCTCCGGCGGCTCTGTCGCTGGAAGCGATTCAGGAACTATGTACTCGGGCGGAAGCCCTGGTGGAGGCTCGTCGCCATCTGATCCTGGCTCTGTGGCCTCGACCGGTTATGCCACTCCTCAATCTGGTTCTTCCGATTACGTAGCCAGAGACGTTAGCGGAGGAGCAGCATCCGGAGGATCCGTTTCGAGCGGCTACGATGTAGCCGGCACAAGTTCTAGTGGCACCACTCTCGGTGGCGGTCATAGCGGTGGTCAGACCTATAGTGGTCAGCCGTCTGCTGCAGACTCGCCTGCTTCGAGCGGATACGTCACACCAGCTACCTCAGCGGGTTCGACTGACTCGGGTTACACCGTGGCGCGAGACCTCTCAGGAGATGTCGCTGGTTCATCGTCCGGCTCCCCATCATATGGAAGCCAGTCCTCCGACAATGCCGGTTCGTTCATCGCGCCAGTATCACCAGGTGGACAATCGGGCGGTTCAATCGCATCAGGTGGTGGAAACATCGGCAGCGGTGGCTCTCCTAGCGGTGGAAGTTCCATCTCCAGAGACACCACCAGCGGTGACGTAATTGGAACCAATCCTACTCAGGGTTACTCGTCTGATACGGGTGCGGCGCCATCATCTGGTTCGTACACAAACGCAGGCACGACACCATCATCCGGTGGTTCGTATACAAGTTCTGATTCGGCTACTTCAGCTGGTGGACAAGGTTCGTACACGGACTCAACATCTTCCGGATCGTACAGTTCCGATTCAGTTCCGACTGGTGGACAAGGTTCTGGTGGACAAGGTTCGTACACAACGCCAGCAGGTTCATATACAAGCTCTGATTCGACCTCATCCCCTTCAACTGCCTCCGCAAGTGGTTCTTCTACTTCGCAGGAATTGAATCGACCTGGTCAATCAGATCAACAAAATATGATGGGCGGGCCATCCGGCGACGTTCGACCTCTGTCTGATAGCGGATCGTCAGGTGGCAGCACCAGCGGCTCGTCAGGTAGTACGGCGAGCGGAACCACCGGCGGTGCCTCCAGTGGACCATCCGGCGGTGCAAATGCACCATCAGGAGGCTCATATAATCCAGGTTCTGCCTCATCGATGGACTCGATAGCGTCGGCATCTGCGCCGTCGCAAGGAGCACCGCAAGGTGGATCGAATTATTCGCAAGACGTGTCTCGCGACTACATCCAGAATAATGCGACCTCTTCCAGCACGGGTTCCAGTTCGACTCCAACCAGTTCGACTCCAACCGATCAACCATATGGTTCGGAACCATCGCCGCAATTCGATCGCGCTGGTGATTCCGGTGGACTGTCCGGACAGACTTATTCGGGTTCCAGTGATGTGGTTCCACAGCCATCTTCGCTGCCTCAGAATGTCGATCCAGGCAGCAGTGGTATGTCCGAGCAAACGCCTGGACATACTCCGACGCCACCGTCCGGTCAACCGGGAGATGCCGGTGCGACAGGACATCCAGGAACCGGACATGATTCGGGTGGTATCGGCACTGGTGCCGAAGGTGTAGCCTTCATGCAAGATCGTTCTCGTGAAGACTCAGAGCGGATGCGTGCGGAACTAGACCAGAAGCGCAGAGATGCGCTCGACAGTCAGCCCCAAACGCCAGGGCAACTCCTCGGAAACGTTCCAGTGATAGCGATTTCGCCAGTGGTTCAGAGACCGGCAGCACCGCCTCTGCCACCACAGCAAATCATCAACAATACCGTCAACAAGCCAGTAACGCCGGCGAAACCGACGGACCTCCTGAAGCCGCAGCCGAAAGATCAGAAAGGTCAAAAGCCGCTGCCGAACAAGGGACCTGAAAGCAAAACTGCTGAAGATCTTCAACCTAAAAAAGGCGGATTAGATCGAGGCAACAAGAAAGCGGGTCAACAACCCCCATCACTAGCCAGTCGTCTCAATTCCGCTCTGGGACGCGCAAATGCGCCACACCTGGAAGACCAGGATGAAGAAGACGACGAAACAAAGGATAAGGACGGATCGCCAGATAAAGAGTAATCAGGCGACGCCGACTCCCGAGTTCGGTTGGTAAAAAAAAACTGCGACGCGCGTTAGCCAGGGGCTGACGCGCGTTGTGTTCAGAGGGACAAGAAGCGCTGTTCCAGTGGACAAGAACCTCCCTTCGTCCCCACATCCGACGATCGTGCAGCGATTTCAAAGTTCCACTCAGAGGTGGCTTCCTATTTCAACTTTTGAATTTTAGTTTGAACATTTTTCAATTCAACTGAATTGTTCGTGGCTTGAAGCACTTGCGCGTAGTTCGTTAGAATCGCAAGCAGAGCCGATTTATTATTACTGAGTTCGAGCAGCGGAATTGCTTGTTTGTAATGCTGAATTGCTAACGGAAAATTGCGAGCCATACCTGCGAAATTGCCGAGGTTAGCGTACAGGGCCCCGAGGTTGCCACAAATTGTTGAGTTAGCAGGATCTAGTTTGTGAGCCTCTTTCAACTTAGTCTCGGCGACAGCGAAATTCATGGTTTTCAATGCAGCGGATGCTTCATTGTTTAGTATTAGTGCGCGTGTTTTAGGAAGATTCGGGTTTCCGACCTGGTCCATTTTAGTTGCATCGAGTCTCTGGTTTGCAGCAATGTTCATCGTGTAAAGGGCGAGCAACGTTTTTTGATCGCGAGCAGTTAAGCTGCAATCTTCGTCCTTTGGATCCACGACGCCAAACATGATGTCGCGCGATTGTAGACTGTGACCGGTCAGACCGAGAGCGTGACCAACTTCGTGCAGTGCGACGCGCTTCATGTAATTTGTGGGAATCGTCTGAAAATTTTTCGGCGCTATTGTTTTAATCGTCATGTCGGCATGAAGAATGCCAAGGTCGTCGGGAGCCAGGATTGTATCTCCGCCCTCACGATTGTCGACTAAGTTTGCCGGATTGTCGGTCCATCGGCAGGTGATTTGGCAATAAGTCGGGTTGTTAACGAATTCCATCGGAACGGACGGAATCATCTTGCCCCAATCCTTAAATGCTTGAGTCAAAATGGAAACGAATTCCGGACGAAATCCTTTCGCCGTGGATGTAGGCTCAATGTATATTTTTATCGGATACCTGGTTCTGTCCCATCGAGCGACACCACTTTTGGCAATCTCTGCGATGTAAGTGTCCGCAGGGGAAACAACAGGAGTGGTTACTGTCGAGCTGTCGGCAGCGGATCCACCGTTTTGCGTGCCACCACTGCCGGTGCCGAAAGGCATCAGTCCCTGATAGTTATCCGGCGGCATCGGAACGGCCGCTGGCGCGCCAGGCTTGTCGTCGTCGTCGTCGTCCGGATTATCTGAACCATTCAGAGCCCCAGGCGGCGTCAACTTAAGTTCAGAACTCGGGTCAATGATAATTTGCGAGGGCGCACCACCCCCGTCACTACCGGCGGTGCCAGGTTCCGGCGGCAAGGAATCCGATCCCATCGAATCCGAGGGTTCCGGCGGCATGGACTCCGGCACCGTTTCCGGTCCGTTCAAATCAGGCGGCGGAGATGCTGGCGGTACGCCCTTCTTTGGACCAAGCTCAGACTCGAGCTGGTCCATCATGTTGCTCAGACCAGGGCTCCAACCTGCCGGTTTGGCGGTCGATTTACCTTTGGGTGAAACCTTCTGCGCCGCTGCCGGAGCAGCTAGCGCCATTCCACACTGCGTCGAGCCTACCAGGAAAGCGGCCAGGTACACGGCACCAGTTTTACGTTTCATATTTGTTGATTAGTGTTCAGTCAAAGACGGGTGAACCCAGGGCGCGTCATAAGTGGCTTGCGGATGATTATTCAGCCAGTTTGGTGCCGTGGCGATCAGTATTCCGAGTAAAACTGTAATCCATACCGTTCGGTACGTTATTGGACGACTCGTCATGTCAGTCGCTCCTTATCTATAGAGCCCGGTCCATTTGAGGGCTCCGTCTACAATTTGCCCTGTGGCTCGTAGCCGTAAACATAGCGCGACTCTGTTGACATCGTGCCCTCGCCCGCAAAAAGGCCCCAAAGAGAACGGGACCGTTTGACCGATCCCGCACCCACTCGCTGCTCACTATGAAAACTATGTTGGACTTATTTGCTGCTCAGGAGCTTACCGTACAGTTCACGGCTGGAGAGATTGCCACCGACGTTGCGGGCGGCTTTCTCGGTCGGGTAGGCGGCGTAGAGCTTGGCTTGTGTATCGGTGGAGATTAGTTCACCGTTTACGTCTTCGGACGACCGAGGTTTCTTGTAAGAGAGTTTTGCTGAAACGTCTCTGGAATTTCTCGATTGAGGAAGGGCTTGGGCAACCGCTTTGCGGGGGAGCGGCATATCCATCCAAGGGTTGTGTGGAAGTGCTGCTTTGATTGGTTTCTGGTAGTGAAACGCAGGTCTAGTCAAAGGGGCGGACGCGGTTGCTTGAGATTTTGTTCTTTGTGATGGGCTGGCTTGAACCATGCTCGTCACAGGTGACCAGTAGAAGTGCTTCAGTCCGGAGTTAGCTTTTACCAGGCTGTTTTCCCAGCCGGCGTTGGTTTTGGCTCCGATGGTGTAGCGGATGCCTGGTCTCATTTGTGCTTTGACTTCGGCAGGCAGGTTGTTGAGCATTTGTTGCTCTTGCGAAACTTGCGGCGCTTGAGCGACCGGAAGTTGTTGGGCTTGTGCTGCCGAGCTGGTAAGTACAAGTGCGGAGATAGTGGCTAGTGCTGCTTGCAAGAAAAACTTGAGTTGCATTCTGCATTTCCCTCAAAATAATTTGATGAACGGCTGGTCGGGCGACCGAGGGGGTTATCTTGATTGGTGGTAGTAAAGGGTTTGTTGCCAAGAATCAAGATGTGCTTACTTTAGAAGAGATTTGTGAACGTTTGGTACCCAAAAAGGCTGTTCGGATTAAATCGATTCGGTAAGTATCATTTAAACGCAGTAACGTCAGGGGAACGTGACAGTGGGCTGACATTTCAGAAAAATCGTCCGGCAATATCAATAGATAAATAACTTGCAATGCTAAGGCTTGGTTTACCTGACGTCTGGCACTCTCTCAAGGTTTATAGCCAAAGACCATGATTGTTGGACACTCAGCCTACTTTTTATAGACTCAAATAATTCAACCTTATGAGAACTAAAACACGAATCTGTTCGAAACCCCGTCGTCAGATGACGGTGCCACCACAGGTGATGGTATGGGTCAAACCAGCCGCTGGTAAGCCCTTTGCCTGCCGCCCGCGACCGAATAACTTATGGCACTGCCTGATAAAGTGAGCGGTTCTAGCCCCGCTGTACGTAAGATGGCGGCAAGAATCAAACCGCCGGTGTCGCATAGCTTTTGCGCATGTGGCAGAATGTCCTAGATTGGGAAAATGATCTGGTACGTAGATCTATTTATATATTTCAAATTCTTGAATCTATAGTAGATTATTCAAGGGAAAGCACGGACCTCTCGAGACTCGATGGCAAAGATTCTTCTCGTTGAAGACGATCGAAACCTGGCAGGCACTGTTCAGGAGTGGCTTGAGTTCGAGCATTATCTGGTCGAGTGGGTGGAAACCGGCGTCGACGCCCTCGATATGATGAAGTCCTATAAATACGATGTGGTCGTTCTCGACCTGACGATTCCCAAGATGGACGGCATCGAAGTTTGCAAGCACTACCGCGCGCAAGGTGGGCAGTCGCCAATTCTTATACTGACCGGACGCGGCACTGTTCCCGATAAAGAAGTCGGTTTCGATGCCGGTGCCGATGATTATTTGACTAAACCTTTCCATTTGAAAGAACTGTCAGCCAGAATTAGAGCCCTTCTTCGTAGACCGTCCAGTCTTTCAGGCGAAGTTCTGGAAGCCGGCGACCTTGCTCTCGATATCGTCTCTCACCGAGTGACGAAAGGCGGCGAAGAAATACACCTGCCGCGCATGGAGTTTGCCCTGCTCGAATTCTTGATGCGTCATAAAGGACAAGTTTTTAGCGCAGAAGCGCTTCTTGACCGGGTTTGGACCGCCGATTCGGATAAATCTCCGGAAACCATCCGCACCTCAGTCAAAAAGCTGCGCAGCAAAATCGATACCAAAGGCGAGCAATCGTTGATCCGAAACGTGCATGGTGTCGGCTACAAGCTGGAAGAGTAGTTGTGCGTTTCGATGTTGAGCTGCGCTGCAAGCCAGTCTTGAACCTAATGTTTTTAAACGCTCTGACAGGATATCGATTAGTGC
Source organism: Candidatus Obscuribacter sp. (assembly GCA_021772095.1). GTDB lineage: Bacteria > Cyanobacteriota > Vampirovibrionia > Obscuribacterales > Obscuribacteraceae > JADYXR01. The sequence goes on from JADYXR010000204.1 coordinate 8,507, forward strand.
GACGACTATTTTCGGGGAGGCAGCAAGTTTCTGTCCGACGGCGATTTCCTCAGCGACCGCAATTTCCTGCGCAACAGATATTTCCTGAGCGAGAGCTACCTTTCGGGCGACAAAATTTTTCGGCGCGACCACTTTTTGTGCGATCGTTATCCCTATATATGAATGGCGCTTTCAGTTTCGTCTTCTCGATGTGGATGGCGTTCGCGTACTGCACCAGCCTACAGCCAACGTTTGCCTACCAACCTGCATACGGCAATGTGAAACTATCTTCCGGCGGTCCCTATGTTGGTTCCGGTCGCGGAGTGCAAAGATTCACGGCTCAGCTCAATGTCGGCGCTTCTGACAGCAATCGTCCGACTTATCTGACCATCTTCAATGGCTACGGCGACAAGCCCGGTTACACCTTCGCTAGAGTGATACTGTCAGATCAACTTGTACAGAACTGGAGTGGTGGCGGTGAGCCGTCAGGTTTAATCGTCGCCGATCAAAACACCTTCCGGCTCCAAAACACTGTCACCAAGGATGTAACCGGTCGACTGGGTCAAGGATCGACGCTGGTGATCGAAGCGGAAGGGCCGAAAGGCGCACAGCTCGGCTGGATTCTGACAGCTCAAGCCGGTCCGACGTTGTCGCCGCTCAACCCGAGCGAAACACTGTCAGGAAGAACTGTCATCCTGCACGGGAGCAACTTCAGCACTGAAGCTGAGGACAATACTGTTACCTTCGGAGGTAAGAAAGCCCGCGTCGTTGCAGCGACTCGAACCACGCTGACAGTAATGCCTCCCGAATCAGTAGAAAGTGGCAGCGCTCCCATTACTGTCAGTGTCAACGGCGTCGCCAGTAATCAGATCAACATGGGCGTTCGACCAATGCCGATCCTAACTAGCCTCTATCCCGCCGGCGGCCCTCCTGGCGAAACCCTGACAATATACGGAAGGGGCTTTGCGCGTCCTCTCCAAGCCAACATCGTCACCGTCGGTCCTTATCCGGCGCAAGTAGTAGGCGCCACTGATGATGGTGGCATCCGGGTCATCATTCCGGACTGGGGAATGTCGTATCAAGGACTTCCTGTCACTGTCACATCCGACGGCGTGCCCTCTCGAAACAGTCTCATCTTCTATCCGAACGCCCACATATTCATTGAGGGCAGCGCGTTTTGACGACGCCCCTTGCCGTTCATCTTTATTCTGTCCCCTTCGGTCGAATCAACATACAGGCAAGTAGTACTGTTTAGTCATTATCGTGGAAAGGCTTATGTGGCAATCGGTCTAAGCGATTTACGTCCACGTTTCCAAGCATCAACAGAACATGGAGACAACCGAGGCCGAAAAAACATGGGAGCGAAAGTCCAGCTTCCGTTTTCGTATGGTCTTCGTGACAGTAACTGTAATTCCGCGAAATTTGATGTAAAACTGTTAAGTTTCGACCATCCCGATACAGGCGTTGAAATGACACAAACCTAAGCCACGCTTGTCTTGCGGTGTGTTTTGCCCCTTTGGTTACCAGATCTTGACAGCATGACAGCGATCGTTGATAATACTGTTATGGTTGCGGAACGCAAATCATTCTCTCTAATCGAGCTCAGCGCTGAAGTCGCCCGCATTCTCAAGGATCGCGGACTGATGGATGTGCAGCAAGACCAGCGAGTTTCTGCGGCTCCCGATAAGCGAACAATTCGCTATTACACAACGCTGGGTTTGCTCGATCGTCCTGAAATAGAGGGTCGGCAGGCTAAGTATGGTGACAGGCATGTAATGCAACTGGTGGCTATCAAAAGCTTGCAGAGCGTTGCCTTGCCGTTGTCCGAAGTTCAATCGATGTTATACGGGCTCTCTGACGAAGAGCTCGACCACGTCGTCGACAACGTGGCTGAATCGATTCGAGTTAAACAGAAGCTGTTTAAGAAGGAAACATTTAAACCGACCGTTTGGAGAGAGATAGTCATAGAGCCAGGTTTGAAGCTGTTAGCTCAGGACGACTGGCAACCTGAAATGGAAGATTCTCTCCTTTACGACAGACTGAAGGCCGCCCTGGATTTACTTAAGAAAGAAGGTTCCGATGGAGGATCCGTACATGAGAGAAGCGACGAATGAATCACTGAGATTCCTGGAAGAGATGAGAAATGAGATCGAAAGAAAACTAGGAGCCATGCGAGTTGGACAGGGATCGACAACCATCACACTTCCCCTCGATTCTGTAGATATAACAGCACGCGCAGTCGGTCGCGTAGTAGAAGTAACCCTGACACAAGTTTTTAAAAATCCCTACAGCGAACATCTCGAAGCGGAATACGTTTTTCCACTTGCAGGTTGCTCGTCGGTCAACGGCTTCAAGATGCATGTAGGGGGTCGCACCGTGATTGGAACGATCCAGGAGCGGCGCCTTGCCCGCGAAGAGTATAACCGTGCTCTCTCCGAAGGCAAGCGCGCCTCCCTTCTGGAACAAGAACGCGACGACGTGTTCACGATGCAGGTCGGCAACATTCCGCCGCAAGAAAAAATCACGGTGGAACTAACTTACACTGAGAAACTAGAATTTTTTGAAAACGGAACCACTGAACTGAGACTGCCTCTGGTAGTGGCTCCCCGCTATATTCCCGGCACTGCGCTCTCGAGAGAACAGGTCTGAGACGGAGTAATGTCGGACACGGATCTGGTTCCTGACGCGTCGAGAATTTCACCACCTCGATTAGCGGATGGACTTATTCCCGATCTGTCCTTAACGATTAGCGTTGAATTGACTCCCGAGCTTACGTCCAACCGGGACGGGCGTAGCTTGCGCATCTCCGACCTGGCCTGCTCTCAACATGCCGTTCAAACTCGCACCGAGGACGGTGTCATTCGAATCACCCTTGCCAAAGCAAATAATTTGCTTAACAGGGATTTCATTCTGCGCTGGCGTCTGGTCAGCGAGCAGATCACATCGTCCGTGGTGCTCTATCGCAAGGCGGGGAAGGAAGAGAAACAAGAAGGCTATGCCATGCTGTCTCTCGTTCCCCCGGCCCTTGCCGGTGTCGCGACTGCGCCTCGTGATGTAGTGTTCGTGCTGGATCGATCAGGCTCGATGCAAGGGACCAAAATGGTGTCTGCTGCTCGTTCATGTGCGATTCTGATGTCCAGTTTGGGACCAAACGATCGATTTGCGATCAACGCTTTCGACGATCACTGTGATTGGTACATGGACAGTCCAACCCAGCACCTGGTGTCGGTCGGGAAATTTTTCGACGCCGATTTAGCGTCCGTCGAAAAGGGTGTCGACTTTTTAAAGGAGGTCACCGCTCGTGGTGGCACCGAATTAGGCAAGGCTCTGGTACAGTCAATCGACTTGATCAAGGGCAGCAAAAAGCGAGGGCGTGTTCCAGTCATCGTCGTTCTAACCGACGGACAAATCGGCAACGAATCGCAATTATTCAGCATCGTTCAGCGAACCGCCGGTGATACCAGAATATTCACGGTCGGAATCGATACGGTCGCCAACTGCCCGTTTCTAACAAGACTTGCGGCTCTGGGAACAGGCACAGCGACCTTTGTGTCGCCCGGCTCACAGCTCGAGGACGCGCTCGTTCAAGTCGGTCGTGAAATCGGTGCTCCACTGATTACTGACCTTGAAATCGAAAGCCTCACAGGTGGTGTCACAATTGATGCGCTTGCACCTTCACGCCTGCCGGATCTGTTCAGCGGAAGGGCGTCTGATTGCCTGTTTCGAGTTAATTGCAAAATTGCCGCCGGCGCTTCGGCGAAATTCAGAATACGTGGCAAACTCGCCAATGGCAAAAAATATACTGAGGACGTGAGCGCCAGGGCTATTAACGATGAGAGCATCTCTCGTCTCTGGGCACGTGAGTTTATCAAAGAACTCGAGGACGAGTACCGCGTCAACCCAGCCAAACAGCAGATTACGAAACAGCAAATAATTGATTTGTCTCTGAAGTTTTCTGTGCTGACCAAGTTTACTGCTTTCGTTGCCGTCGACCAGACCGAGGTCGTTAACATGACAGGCGAGGTCCGCCAAATCATGCAACCGGTCCATATGCCCGATCAGTGGGAAATGCAGAATCAATCTGGCTGGGGGCAAGCGTCACCACTTTTCGGATCCAGTCCTCCAAGTTTCGGACAGGGTAGCTATGGTGTCGCGGGTGGTGCTATGAGCCAGGGATTTTTCCATGTAATCGACCAGGTCGACCAGACCTTCGGGTCGGGCCCGCCTGCAGGCGGTCAATCTGCGAGTGCGGCCCAGTGGGGCGGTACATCGACCGGATCGTTCAACAGCTACGGCGCAACTCCTCCTTCGCAGCGTCCGGATGATGAAGGTTGGAATACACTGGCACCGAACTCCGACCGATTGAAGCACCGGATGCAATCGCCCAATTCTTCTTCATCAGCTGATGCGTTTAAAAACTGGGATGTGCCAATACAACCCAGGGGAAAACCTTCGGGGAACGCGCCCACTCCTCCGCTCACGCCGGGAAATCCACCGCCTCCTCCAGCTGCTCCGGCGCCGTATCAGCAGTCGATACTGCCAGCTTCGGCTCCGACCACTCCTCCCTCGAACGCCTGGTCGACTATGAAGAAGCTCTTCAGCTTCGGCGGCGCAAATGGCAAGCCGATCCAGTCTCCGGAAGGCGCTCCAGTTTCGAGAATTTTAAATGCGTTAAAAACCTTCCGCGAAGCCTGGATCGCTTCCTGGACGGAAATCGGCAAAGGCAACGTTCCCGACGCTGACGCGATCGAGAACTACCGCAAAGCGCTGGTTGAAGCACTGGCCGACCATCCTGTCGGCTTCGAAGTTCCGCGTCTCCAGAAATTTCTGCGGACTTCAGCAATCGAGTATGTGTCTGCACTTCAAGCTTTTGACGTGACGGCTGCAGCACTCTATCAAGCGCGCGCTCAGTTCAATCATGGACTGGTCGACGCAATGGTGGAGGGCGAGGACGCCATGGTGAAGGTTCAAGGCAGGCAGGGGGCTTTCTGGGAGTCCATCGTTTGAAACATTGATGCCTAGCCAGCTTAGATGTGAAAGACAGTAACCAATCGAGAAGCCGAGACGAAGTCTTTCGTTGAGGTCAGGCGGATTCGACGCTTCTCGGGTTACGGACCCCCGGATTGTTCTGAAAAGATGGGTGCCCCCATCACCCGTCTTTATTTCTGAATCTGGTTTACTCCGGATTCAGATTTTTTTTGGAGTGAAACGGCAGCGCATCAACACTCGACTGAAGAAGTGCTATTGGAAATGAAACCAAGCAATCCAAGACGCAGGCTCTCTGAGGCTTAGTTCCTAACTCCGGAACAAAACCGCGGGGAAAAGACTCTGAACTGAAATAGCCCCTGAAGTTGAATAACCCGTGTTGAAAAGAATGCTTGCGAATATTTAAGTGACGGCGACTGGCTCCATTACGGTATCTTAAGCTATATAACGGGCATGTCGGAAATGTACTGATTACAGTTTTCAGTATCTCCGCCTATAATAGAAAAACTGCCAGTCAAAAAAGTGGATGGTAACGCCGGATTTAATCCCGGCGAAAATTTCAGAGGATTGAGAAAACATGTGGGAATGGAAAAGACTCTTCAACTTCAAAACCGATGATATTCCTAGACCCCGCTGGAATGTTCTGGACATGATCAACATCATCAACAAAGGCACCGTGCCGACGTTGGTGACATGTGACGTCGACATGACCTGGGCGGAAGACCTCAGAAAACAGCTCAAGGAGCTGGGCTACAAAACCACGGTGACAGCAATTTTGCTCAAAGCAATTGCGATTGCTCAACGTTCCCACCCGGAGAGCAGAACGTCTCGATTGCCCTGGGGCAAACTGGTGACCTTCCGCGATATCGTCGCAGGCTTCACCGTCGAGCGTTATATCGGTTCGCAACCGGCTGTATTTTTCGGCGCAATCGAAAACCCGGATACAAAACCGGTCACTGAAATCGCGCGTGAACTGAAATCCTACGCAGAGGCTGATCTCACCGAAGTCGGTCACCTCGATATTCAAAATCGCTTCAACAATATGCCATGGCTTTTCCGCCGTTTCATTCTGTGGCTCGGAAAACGCTATCCTGCAGTTCGTTTGAAATACATGAACGCCACATTCGGTCTGAGCACGCTCGGCAAGTTCGGCGTCAAAATGCTGGTTCCACCTAACGTGACCACGTCGACTTTCGGAGTCGGTGCCGTAGAAGAACGCGCAGTAGTCAGAGACGGAAAAGTAGAAATTCGTCCTATGATGACTCTTGCATACAACTTTGACCACCGCATCATCGATGGTGCTCCTGCAGCGCGCTTCATGGCCGACGTCCGCTCGCTCATGGAAGGCGGACTGGAAGACTATCTGAAGACTGAACTCAATTCATACTTCACGTCGAACAAAATAGAAAACGCCGCGGCGACTGTTCATTAGACTGTCCTAGCGCACGACCATTTACTTCGCGAGCGTTCAAGAACGTCGTGAGTAGTCACTGACGCCGCTGTAGTTCAACGTAGTGAGTAATCACTGACGCCCGCCGCTGGTGTTCAAGAACTTCACAACCTGCTTACCTGGGTCTCCAGTATCCATTATCGTCGAAACTATTCACTAACTTCCCGGTGGCTGGCTAACCATGCGGACACATCAGAGTTCGACCTCGGCACCGCCTGTGGTGCTAAGGTGTCGCTATGCCGGCTTCCTTCAATGCTTTTTTGATTGCCGGAAGTGCTTCAAGAGCCGCTCGCTCTCCTGCTAATTCGGCTGTGTGCGCGTCTTTCGATGACTCCGACATCAAGCCGATATCCGCCAGTTCTGGACGGATCAAAACGTTGGCTAGTTTGCATTGCTCTTTATCGACATTGGCGAGATGCAAAACCACCACGCGATGGCTGACCGTGCCGAGCTTCATCAGCTCTGCTTCTTCAGGAGCTTTACCGGGATCGTCAAGATCGACAGCGATGACAATGTCGGCACCCATTGCTTTGGCTTCTGCAACCGGAAGATTGTTGGTCACGCCGCCGTCCACGTAAAGTCCGTTGTTTATTTTTACCGGCTTACGCAGAAGTGGTATTGCAGAACTGGCTTGCAGCGCGGTTCCCAGGTTGCCAGTTCTCAGCGTTGTTATTTTGCCGTCGACAAGATTTAGAGCTACTGCGCCAAATGGAATCTTTGAATCCGAGATGTCGGACTCCGACTGCGGCACGTAACGATTTAAATAATTGCGGAAGTGATTGCCTTTATACAATCCGTCGTAGCCGCGTTTTCCCATCAATCGCGGAATCAGGAAGACCGGCAGTGCAAGCACTCTGACGCTGACCGGCACTGTCAAATACGAACGCATCAAAGATTTTTTCGTGAACATTTCTTCCAGGTACGAGATGGAAACTCCGGCGCTGTAAAGCCCACCGACCACAGCACCAATGTTGACGCCGGTGATGCAATCGATGCGAATTCCTTCTTGTTCGAGAATCTTGAGCACGCCGACGTGCGCCGCGCCGCGTGCGCCACCGCCGCCCAAAACCAGACCTACCTTCGGTTCATTCGACGCGTTCAATTGATGCTTGATCGGCTCGGCTGGGGGGTCTTGTGCAAGGCAGGATGCGCCCGAACACAACAGAAAAAATGCGTTGACGACCGTACAAAGCAACACTTTATATGGTTTTGTTCTCAGAAATTCAAAACCGAAATCTATCGCAATGCTCACGAGATTCTATGACCAGATCCACTGCATTCTAGCGGGCACAAACATACCTAACTTCGACAGCGCTTCGTCGAGACTGACGTTGCGTTCTTTGCAGAAGGCAAGCGCTTTGACGGCTTGATCGGCGGAGAGGAAGCCCTGGTTGTACAACGAGTATGTGCGCAAAGCGAGGTACAAGAAGGCTTCGCTGATGATTCCTGCGGCGAGAACTTTTTTCCCGACTTTGATCGAACTCGATTCGGCGTCGGTAATTAGTCCGGCTACTTGCGATTCGTCGGCGATTTTGGCCTTGACGATGAGCTCGCGCGGGCTGATTGTTTTCTGAGGCATTTGTGCCGGTGGATCGAGCTCTGCTACAGCCTGGTAGACAGATACCTGGCGATCCTTGACCTGACGCAGTGCTTCGGCCGCTTGCCATGCTTTCAGTGTGCCGTTTGCCACCATGTCCTGGAGCACGATCGCGGTTTCCAATAAATCGTGAGTGACCAGACCCTGTTCGAGCAAAATCTGACCGAATTGTTTTTCCTTGACCAATTCAACTTCGAGACACTCGAGCAAATCGGTTTCTGAAACAAAACCAGCCATTGCGATCAATTCGCCGATCTTGGCAGTTTGACCAGCCTTTTCAACATAGAGTCCGAGTTCGAAAAGAGCCTGTTCAACGCTGATGCGTCGATGACCGACTGCGGTCAGCGCGTCGCGCGCCTGGTCCTGAGTAATTTTGCCGTCGCGTGCCAGAATCAGCGAGTTGAGCGCCGCTTGCATCATCCAGCTGGAAACGTCCCGGTTGAGAACCAGAATCCGTCCGGTTTGCAGACCGGTGTCCTGCGCCTGTTGAACGGCTCGACCGATTTGCTCCATAGATACCATCGAGCAAGACAAAAGCAGATCCGTCAATGGCGACGTGACGGTTGACATGCGTCCGGTTTTCTTGTGCACAGAGCCCAGAACGCCAATCGCGTCTTGCAGTCCCATGTTGTGCTGCCGCGTCAGTCGCATCGCTCGCACAGCCAGGTCGATTGAGACGGTTCCGTTTTGAACCAATAATTGCGCGTCGTACACCATACCCATCGACTGGTCGCTCACGATTTTCAGCATGATTAGCGCTTTGTCGACCGAGACATTCAGGCTCTTGCCGGTTTTCTTTGCTTCTTCGAGTTGCTGAGGTGTCGCCAAGCCTGTGCCTACGAGTAGAGTCCACAGAGTGTCAACTGCTTCTTTCCCTGCCATTTGCGCCTTTTCGATTCTCCAGTGTACTTGAGAGGGTGGAGCATATAACACCACGCCCAAGATGTAGTGTACCAAGTGTTCGGGGGACTGAAACGTAAAGTAGTCAATAAATCAAAGGTTTGAGATCAACGCTTTTAGCACCAGGACTGAAGGTCTCGTGGAAAAAACTCTTGAGGTTAATTGTGAGCTGGCGGATTTTTCCAGCCTCAGTAGTTGGTAAAATCTTTGGGCTGTCGGCGATTGTTTTTGACACGGATTTGTCAAGCTCTTGCTGCCGCGGTTTTTCGGCGCTTGCCGCGCTGCAGGAGTCCTGGTTGTTTACTGAATTGAGGTAAAAACGTATGAGTAAGGCAGTCAAGCCAATTCCAGAAGGCTATCACACAGTGACACCGCATTTGGTGCTAAGTGATTGCTCCAAGGCTTTGAAATTCTATGCCGCCGCATTTGGTGCGACAGTAACGGAAGAAATGTGCACTGACGATAAGAGAATCATTCACGCTGAAATGAAAATCGGTGACTCGGTGATTATGATGTGCGATGAGTTTCCCGAAATGGGCAACAAGTCGCCCCTGACGCTGGGCGGTTCTCCACAAAGTCTTTTCCTTTATTGTGAGGATGTGGACAAGTCCTTCAAGCAAGCAGTCGATGCTGGTTGCGAAGTAACGATGCCTTTGGGAGATATGTTCTGGGGCGATCGTTATGGACGTCTGAAAGATCCATTCGGACACGAATGGGCACTCGGTATGCACATCGAAGATCTGACCAGCGAAGAGATCAAAAAACGTGGCGCTGAGTTCATGAAGAAACCAGCTTCCGTCGCTAAATAGCGAAGCGAAGGAGGGGCGAGCGTTAATGGCTCGTCCCTCTTTTATTCTATGCAAAAATAAAAGAGAATAACCATCCGAGCGGCAAGTCACCGCATCTAGTGGCAACGAGGCAGAATGAAAAACATCAGGCACGAATTCGGTTACTACCGCTATGCCACCATCCATAATGACAAGATTATGTTCATTTGCGAAGATGATCTCTGGGAAGGCAGCGCCAATGGCGGAGCCGCAAAACGTTTGTCAGCTGGACGAACTGAGTTTTCCATGCCGAAACTGTCACCCGATGGAAGTATGGTGGCACTGGTTGCACGTGAAGAAGGACATGCCGAAGTTTTTGTCATGCCGTCCAGTGGTGGCACTCCGACTCGGTTGACTTTCTTGGGCTCGGATATTTTAAACATTGCCGGCTGGTCCAACGATGGAAAACACGTTCACTTCATTTCGGATGCTCGGTCTGCGTTCTACCGAGAATGCGATGCATACACGGTTCCCGTTGAAGGTGGCGAGCCAAAACTTCACCGCTGGGGACAAGTGCAATCTTTTATGATCGGCGCTGACGGCACGGTCGTGATCGGACGAAATTCCTCCGACCCGGCCAGATGGAAGCGTTATCGCGGAGGAACCGCGGGCGAACTATGGATCGATAGGCAGGGCAAAGGCAAGTTTCAACCGCTGATCAAAGTGAAGGGAAACCCGGTCTGGCCCCTGATAATCGGCTCTCGGGTTTACTTCCTGTCCGACCACGAAGGCATGGGAAATCTCTATTCCTGCCGCCACGATGGTAAAGATCTGCAACAGCACACGCACCACAAGCAGTACTATGTTCGATATCCGTCCACTGATGGAAAGCGCATTGTTTATACCGCCGGCTCTGACATTTATGTTTTCGACCCAGCAAGCGGAAAAGACCAGCGCATCGATATAAAAGTTCCGGCTTCGACTCATCAACTTCAGCGGAAGTTTGCCGATGGTCGGGACTACCTGCATCACTTCTCTCCTCATCCGGACGGTCACTCCATCGCGTTAATCGCGCGTGGACAGCCAATCTCGATGGGCAATTGGGAAGGACCGCCGATTCAGCACGGTGAGGGCAGCAGCGTTCGTTATCGCATGTGCGAATGGATGCCGGATGGAAAACGCTTTGTCACTGTTAACGATAAAGAGGGTTTTGAACGTGTTGAAATTCACTACGCCGACCAGAGTAAGCCGCCCGAATTTTTAAGTTCGACTGACTTCGGACGCGCCATAAATTTGCGCGTTGCTCCGACCGGCGACAAAATCGGTATCAGCAATCACCGTCATGAACTGCTAACTCTAGAGATCGCTAAAAAGAAAATCAAAATCGTCGATCGCAGCCCGGCAGAACGAATTTCCGAATTCGATTTTTCGCCTGATGGACGATTTATTGCGTACAGTTTTGCAAAACACACACAATCATTCATCATCAGGATCGCTAATTTAGAAAAAGGTTCGACTCATGATGTAACCGGCGAGGTGCGTTATGACACTTCGCCGGCGTTTGATCCTGACGGCAAATATCTGTATTTCCTCGGCGCCAGAGAGTTTTACCCGGTCTTCGATATGGTCCGCTTTGATTATGGATTTCCAAAAGCGATGAAACCATATCTGGTGACATTGCGAAAGGATGTTCCATCTCCATTTGTTTTGGAGCCTCGGGCGATCGTCACTAAGAAGAAAAAACAAATGGCGCCGCCGGAGACGCCAAATGGTAAAAATGGCTCCAGCTCAGGGAAAACGAGCGTCGGCAAAATCTCAGTCAGTCATGACAAGATTGCCTCCGATCCAGCTCGCGCCAAAAGTGCTAAAAATTTGAAGAACGTGTACAAAGATGCGCTAACCAAAGCATACAAAGAGATTTTGAAATCAGTCGAGGCCGGTGAGAAACCAAAAACGGAAGCGCCGACTCCTGCCTCGTCCGGCGTGGCTGGTATGACCATCGATTTTGATGGCATCCAAGATCGTATTCTTGGTTTTCCAGTTCCTGAAGGACGGTACGGTCAAATCGTCGGCGCGGAAAATCGGGCGTTGTTTACCGTTCATCCAGTTGAAGGCATCAAGCCGAATCACTCCTGGTACTCCGAGGAGCATGCCGGCGGGACGCTGATGGCCTACGATTTCGAAGAAGCCCGGGCTGCCGTTTTGCAAAAGGATGTCGGTACAATCGCGATGGCATTCGATAATCAAACTTTGTTTTATCGTTCGCATCGCAGAATCCGAGCGGTTGATGCACTCGAAAAATTGGCGGGCGAAGGTCGCGAACCTTCAGCTGCGGGCGGAGTCGGCCGAAAATCCGGCTTCCTTGATTTGTCACGAGCGCAAGTCCAGGTCACGCCTCAGGAAGAATGGCGTCAGATGTACGAAGAGTCCTGGCGCTTGCAACGCGAGCAATTCTGGGATGAGAAAATGTCCGGCATCGATTGGCAGCTCGTGCACGATCGATACGAAAAATTATTGCCGCGAATCAGAACGCGCTCGGAAGTTTCCGATTTAATTTGGGAGATGCAAGGCGAACTCGGCACCTCGCATGCCTATGAGATGGGCGGCGATCACCGTCGCAATCCTCATTATCATATCGGCTTTCTTGGATGCGATATCAGTTTTGACAGAGCCAAAAATGGATATCGCATCGATCGAATTATTAAAGGTGATAGTTGGAATAACGACGCCTCGTCGCCATTGTCGCAACCTGGTTTAAACATTAAAGCAGGTGACGTAATCCTCGCCGTCAACGGCATCCCCGTAGATCAACAAGTTTCCGTTCACGAACTTCTGGTCAATCAATCTAATCGAGAAGTCCGGCTCAAGATTCAATCCGACAAAAAAACGCGGATCATTATTGTGACCACTTTGAGAACTGAGCGCGATTTGCGCTATCGCGATTGGGTGGAATCAAACCGTCGAATCGTGCATGAGAAGACAGGCGGACAGATCGGCTACATCCACATTCCCGATATGGGACCGTGGGGATTTGCCGAATTTCATCGCGGCTATCTATCTGAAGTAAACCGCGAAGGTCTGATTATCGATGTTCGATATAATCGCGGCGGACACGTCTCACCACTGTTGCTGGAAAAACTGCTGCGCAAGCGCGTCGGTTACGACGTCAGCCGCTGGGGACCGCCGCAGCCGTATCCACCGGAATCCGTGAAGGGTCCGATGGTGGCGATTACAAATCAATTCGCGGGTTCGGATGGTGACATTTTCAGTCACTGTTTCAAACTTTACAAGCTCGGTCCGCTTGTTGGTAAGCGCACCTGGGGTGGTGTCATCGGAATTTGGCCTCGACATAAGCTGGTCGATGGCACAATCACGACCCAGCCTGAATTCAGCTTCTGGTTTGTCGATGCCGGTTTTGGCGTAGAGAACCATGGCACCGATCCGGATTACGAAGTGGACATTGCACCACATGAGTATTCGGCCGGAAAAGATCCGCAAATGGAGAAAGCACTGAATCTGGTGCGGCAGCAACTCAAGGATAAGCCCGTAAAACTTCCCGACTTTTCCAAGAAACCGAATCTTCCACTGCCGGAGCAACTCCTGCTGCATAGCGCGAAACGCCAGTCCGGGCGCGCGTCCACAGAGTCCAAAGCGGCACCTTCATCCGGGTTAAAGAAGGTCGCTGCAAAATCGAAGACGGCGGTTAAAACAAATGCGTCGAAGAAAAAAACGGACAAAGCAGCTGCGGTAAAAGCAACAGCAGTGAAGAAACCAGCCGCCTCGAAGAAAACGGCAGTGGAGAAAACGTCCGCGTCCGCAAAACCGCAGGCGTCTGGAAAAGCAACTGCGGCGAAGAAGAAACTAACCGCATCCGCGAAGCCACAGGCTTCAAAGCAAGCAACTGCGGCGACGAAGAAACCAACGTATCAGCGAAGCCACAGACGTCTTCCAAATCAAAAGTCGCGTCCGTACAAAAGAAGAAGGTGATCAGTTCACCCGCGCGCAAAAAGAAATAAATCGACCGAAGAGAAATAGCTCAGGAAACGAGGAGGAAATCTTCGAATGAAGATACTTAAGGACCGAATCCAACAAGAAGGAAAGCATCTGGGCAAGGGAATCTTGAAAGTCGATGGTTTCATGAATCATCAAATCGATCCTGTGCTGATGAAACAAGTTGGCGAAGAGTTTGCCAGACGATTTGCCGGCGTCAACGCGACCAGAATTTTAACCGCTGAAACCAGCGGCATCGCTCCGGCTCTCTCGGCCGCCGTGGTCATGCAAATTCCACTGGTATTCGCACGCAAGCACAAACCGGTGACAATGGCTGCAGAACCTCATCGACAATCGGCACCATCGCCTACTAAGGGCGGGGATGTTGAGTTGATCGTATCGAGTGAATATCTGCACGCTACCGATCGTGTTCTAATCATCGATGACTTTCTCTCGTCGGCCAGAACGATCAACGCGCTCGTGAAGATCGTCGAAGGCAGTGGCGCCACGCTAGTCGGCATCGGCGCGGTAATCGAGAAAGAATTCGCAGGTGGCAGAAACGCCATCGGTCGAAACGACATTCCGATTGAATCGCTTGCTGTTATCGAAAAGTTTGAAGATGAAAAAATCGTCTTTAAATAGAAATCAAATCGTCTGAATGTGAATCGAACTGCCCGTCGACGGATTACCAAACTCGGCGGCGGCAGAACCTCCGCGTTGGAAAATTTCCCAGAAGCGATTGTCCTGACCGGAGCTTCCTGGTGAAAATGCCAGATCGCCTTCCATAATATTGAAACTGCCGGTCGCTACAGTGGCTGTTCGAATGTAGCTACCGATGCGGACCTTGACGCGATCGCCTGGTCGCAGGTCGGCAATTTTGGGGTTTAATTGCCGAATCGTAGTTTTCATGTTGCCGAACGAATCGATGTAACCAACCACAGATTCCGGTGGGTCTGGAATCGTTTCCTGAGGATCGAGTTTATGATTTATGAAACTATAGTCAGCCACCACGACCTTCCCGCACACTGGTGGAAAGAAGTCGCGCGAGCGAAATTGGCTGCCGGCGTCTTCGCAATTGCAACTCCAGAGCTCTTGGATTTGATCTTTGACGAATGCCAATGAGAAACCGGAGTTAACCACCACTGCCTGCACGCCATTTTTTAAAGTCAAAAACAACAGACCTTCGCCTTCGTTGTTCTGGCGGGCTTTTAAATTGTCTTTGCGCGGCGCGGTGTTTGCAAAGACGAGCAAATTTTTCGGTCGCAATTTTTCGTCGGCGAGCGACAATTGCGCGAGGATAAATCCGGTGGCGATCGTGTCGAATGGTCTCACCGAAGTGAGATGCATATTTGTAGTTTGCGGCATGCATTGTCTGAATGCCGTCACCACTTCGGCCCAGGCCATGTCTCCCGGTCCGTAATCACAAATTAAATGAACAAGATAACTCATATTGACGCGCGATGATCGCTGATTCCCCTTGCCTGGTTCCGCTATGATATGGGCACGGCTCCTTCGTCAGAGCCCGGAGCGCAAAATTGCGACAGCCCATACTGAATTGTTTTGCCCAAAATACATCGTAGAGGTTTGACTTCAAGCTTGGACGCGCGCGAAACACCTCGAGCAACTCGCAGCAATCCCGCATGGGCGGTCATTAACGTGATTACGTTTATGTCGATTTTGTGGATCAGTTTGTACCTGATTGGCGAAGTTATCAGACTGATACGTCCCAACCTGTTGACGCCGCTAGGTCCTTTCGCGATATGCGTTTCCGAGTTTATCCTCACCTTGATCAGTGTCGGTCTGGCATATTGTTTTCTGCGCAAAGACTTTCCGAAGTTTCTCACAGAAATTAAGTTGAAAAACAAACAAGCTCTGATTGAAATCGCAGCCGGGTTTTTGTTTGGCACGATTATGCTTGGTATCATGTTTGGTATCACGTATTTGAGCGGTGGATTCACCGTCAGCAAAGTCAATTGGCCGGTCAATGTCTTTCCCGGACTGGGACTGTATCTGATTGCCGGCTTCACCGAAGAATGGATTTTTCGAGGTTTTATTTTTCGAACTCTGGAGAAATCGGCAGGAACGATCGCCGCTGTTTTGATCTCATCCATACTGTTTGGATTTGCGCACGTCGTTAACATGCCGCCATCGGCTGCTCCGGCTTATATCTTTTACGCCTGCACACTGCTCTCCTTCGAAGCCGGCTTGCCGCTTGCCGGAGCGTATCTGCTTCGACGGAGTTTGTGGTTGCCGGTCGGCATTCACTGGGCGTGGAACTTTTTAGAAGGCACTGTATTTGGTGTCAGCGTTTCAGGCACCGATCCGGGTGCCACCATTCTCACGTCGAAGATGGTCGGCAATGATTTGCTATCCGGCGGAGTCTTCGGACCGGAAGCCAGTCTGCCATTCTTCGCAGTCGGATCGCTTGTCGGAATCGGACTGCTCTATGTTTCGTACAAAAAAGGAAATTGGTCGTTTAAGGTTGAGAAAGATACTGTTCCAGTTTTACGGAAAGATCTTTGAGCTTGAACGGTTTTTTCAAATAGTCATTAGCGCCCGCATCGATGCATGTGCGCTTTTCCGTCGAGGAGTCCATGCCGGTCAGCATGATGATGGGCGTGGCGCCACCGTTGGCGCGAAATTTCCGGCAGATGTCCGGACCTTCGATGCCGGGAAGATTCCAGTCCAGAATGATCAAATCGAATACCGCGCATTCCAGCTGCTCAACGGCTTCGAAGCCGGTGTGCGCCGTCTCAACATCATGCTCCTGGTAAGTCAACCAATCCGACACTGTCTCCGAGAGATTCTCATCGTCTTCAACTAGTAGAATTTTTGCCATCAAAGAATCCGCCATGCCCGCCTCTCTCCGCGTCGCCCAGACCGTTGCAGGGTCTGCCTGGGTTTAACCAGGGAAATGAAATTGAACTGAGAGGCTGTTTCCATTATAGACGCCCCGACGGTTAGCGCGTGAAATGGCGAAGCAACTTTACCGAAATCCCGTCAGGGCTATTCTGTCTGGGCTGGGGTGGCCTTTTCAACGGACTTCACGCCGGAATCTCTTGCAATTACCCGACTTCTGCCGTTTCTCTTGGCTTCATAGAGGCATTCATCGGCGAGCTTAATCAGGTTCTGCGGTACATCGCCGTCTTCAGGGAAGGTGACCAGCCCGGCGCTAAACGCCACTGAGAATTGTTGACCGTTGTCGCCTTCGAACACATGAGCCTTAAGTTCATCGAGGCAGCGTTCTAACGCTCCTTGAGCCGTCTCCTTATCGATATGGCGGAACGCCACGATGAATTCTTCGCCGCCCCAGCGGCCGCGCAGATCCTCCACTCGGAAGGTTCTGCGAATCAAGGCGCCGAAATGTGTCAGCACTCGGTCCCCGGCCAGGTGGCCAAAGGTGTCGTTGACCTTTTTAAAGTGGTCGATGTCCAGGAGACACAAACTAAACCGCAGATTGTTGTTTTTCGATTCGGATAACAGCGCTTGCAGCTGTTCCATAAAAGCGCGTCGGATCATCAGTCCGGTCAAAACGTCTTTGTCTGCTCGTTCTCTCAGCATGCGTGCGCGTTCCAAACGAACTTTGACTCGCATCAACAATTCGGCTGGTGCAACTGGCTTGGGCAGATAGTCATCGCCGCCAGCTTCAAAAGCGGCCAGACGTGCGCTCAATCCGGTTTGCGCCGTGAGAAAAAGCACGGGCAGGTCTTGCCATTGCGGTTGTTCTCTCATTTGCTGGCAAATTTGATAACCGCTGATGCCCGGCATCATCACATCGAGTAGTACTATATCTGGTGCAAAATTTGTGATGTGTTCGATCACGTTTTCCGGCACGCAAAGTGCTTTTACGATCATGCCTTCTCGGCCGAGGATTGCGCCGACCAGTTTGGCAAAATCCTCATCGTCGTCGATGATTAGAATCCGCGGGCGCCCGCCGCTTCTAACGCTTAGTAAATAATCGACAGCATTGGAAAGCATCTGATGAATAACTGGTTTCTCGAGGAACAGTGACGCTCCGGCATGAGCAGTCTCGATCGGATTAGTCGGTTCGCTCGAGGTCGAGACAAATGCGACAGGCAAACTTTCATTGCCCGGCAATCCGCGGATGCTTCTCGCCAGTGAAACACCGGCTGCCGGCGTACCGTTGTCGATGTCGATAAGAACAGCATCTAGTGCCAGCCTTCGCGCGATAGTTAAAGCGTCGTCGGCATTGGAGCAGGGAATTATCTGCACCGGCAAACCGTTGGCTTGTCGATCCATAACCGGTACTTCTTCCTGCGACATGATCATCACGCGGATGGAAGTAGGGTCTTCCGTGAGCGGCAAGAGACGTTCATTCATCTCGCCGTCGCCTATGGTCAAACCTTTTGATAAGTGTGGTGCCGGCACCATCCCTGGTGTCGCGCTCTGACCAGCTGACGGTGAGTTGGCACCGGACTTGGCACCATGCTGCATGTTCGTTAAAACCTGATTCGTCCCGGTCGACAGTTTGTCGTTGCCGACCCCATCCAGTAGAAATGGCGAGACTGCCCCAGTTTTTCCAGTGTCGATGTAGATGCCGGCCGCGCCCCGTAACTCGACTTCCGGCTCCATCGTCGGACGTCCCGTTTGCGGCAAGTTGCGCAGTTTTGAACTGATCTCAACCGCTTCAGAGTCCTTCGACGATGCGATCACATTTGCGACTTGCACTACGTAATCTAAAAAGTTTTGTACTTCGTCCCAGGAGGTTTCATTGTCGTAGAGACCTGATGCCGACACAGCCTTCAATGCTGATTCAAGATGCGCGGACGCTTCACTCAGTTCTATTAATCCACATGAGCCCGCGGTGCCTTTTAAGTTATGCGAAAGCCGGATTGCCTCCACCAGATACGGTGAGTCTGCTTTCTCCGCGCGCGCCGCATCAAATGCTTCGCATAATTTTTTTATGCGCTCGGGCAAAACGATTATGTATTTGCTTTTGAGCGCCTGAAGCGCCTCGAAGTGCAGGTCTTCAGCCGAGAGTTTTGCTTTTGGCGCTTCTTTTCCGGCCTCGAGCAGCGAGTCCACCTGGGCACCAAAAATGCTGGCTTTTAAAGGACGAATAGCGACAAGATCGACTTTCAAATCTTTGGTCAGGCGTTCATACAACTCGCCTGCCGGCCAAACTTTGGTAACCAGCACCACTTTGATCTTCGAGTTCGCTTTTCGCAATTGAATCAGAAACCCGATGCCATCGAGGTCATCGAGCTGATCTCCAACAATGGCAAGGTCGTAAGCTTTCGCTTTCATCTTTGCGAGCGCATCTTGACCGCTTCCGCACATGTCGATCTCGTAGCCTTTTGGTCCAAGAATCGACGTCAGCAGTTGACCTACGGTATTGTCCGCGTCGATTTGGATGACCAACTTCGTCATTGGCCCTCCTTCTTCACGAACTGGAGAGCACACGAGTTGATGCAATATCTTGAATTTGTCGGCGCTGGTCCGTCAGGAAATACATGACCCAGATGACTGTCGCATTTTGCGCAGACGACTTCGCGACGCCCGGCTTCAGCCTTCTCGACGACATTGTCGTCCTTGACTGCAGCCGTGAAACTCGGCCAGCCGGTGCCCGAATCGAATTTGTCTGTGGAGCTGAACAAATGATTGCCGCAGGCAACGCAGTTATAAATTCCGTTGTCGTGATTGTCGGTGTATGCGCCCCTGAAAGCCTCTTCCGTTCCTTGCTCGCGAGTAACTTTGTACTGCAACGGCGTCAGCTGTTTTTTCCATTCATCGTTTGTTTTTTCGACGTTGACAGGCGCGGCAGAAATCTGACTGTCCTTGCTAAACGCGCTGTTGGAGCATCCCTGGCAGGTGACGCCAAAAGCAAGCATGCACAAAATCAGCAAAGCGAATTGTGGTCGAAATTTGCATGTCTTATAAATTGAGTGCGCGAGGCTCATAGAGTTCTATTACCCAATAGGAGACCTTTCGCGACACGAAAAATCGAATTCGTCACATCCCGCGCCTGAATTTGAGGCTTGAGCTGTATTGCAGCTAACACACAGTTCGCTGCCGAAACGAGTATGATGTTTGAAGATACTGCGTTTTGCCGTCCGACCAATGCGGCGTAAGTGTGTCCGGCCCCCATGAATCCAGTATTCATAGTCTTTTTGTTTGCTATTTCGCTGCTGGCGATTACGGCTGCGTGCGCCCTTTTGCTGTATATCGCCAACGAATTGAGAATGGCGAGAACCAACGCCCAGAAGGAAGAAGTTGTCGCTGCCACTGCTTTCCCTGAGTCTGAAGAGCGGATGGAAAAACCAGTGGAGCAAATTGAAGCGGCAAAAACTGAAGAAGTGTCGGACTTCCTTTCAAAAATGAAAGCCTCCACGTTGATCGGAGCATCCCGACCGCGAAAGCGCATAGACGATCAAGACGTTAACTGAATTCTCTCGCGCGATTTCGTTTATTCGCGACGGCAGCGTGCGTGAATAAACTCGGAGATGCCAAAGCGCCTCTAAACCATAACCCGAAAACGCAAACGAATAAGCCGATCAAATCGTCAACTGATGTTGTGCGAATTCGTTTTGAGAAACGCGTAAGGCTGCACACCAGGAATCGAACTGTGGCGCCGAGTGCGATGACCGGGGCGGCGTTTGCGCACATGCCCTTTTGAACCGCTCACGTGTTTCATCCCTGATTTGACCGCCTCGAATCCGATCGCCAACATCGCGGTCAAAAACAGAACGACGGTGACAATTCCAGTGGTGCTTCTGAAGACCCGCTTGGTCAGCTGCTTGAACGTACTCTGGTTGGCGGTGGACTGATGATGTTTTGCAGCTTCGTTGGCAAGAGCCTCAGCTAACGCTTCGCGACTGACGAACTCTTGCGCTGGTGTTTGATCGCGCGAAGTCTCTGCTGACATTGGTCGCCAGCTCTTGTCCTTGTTGTCCAGAGTATTGAGCAGATCATCGACTGGGGTCAAACTTTGCCAATCGGTTCTGGTATTAGATTCAACCGCTGTAACAAGATCTTTGATGGCATGCTCGTCTTCCAGGTCGGATGGCGATTCCGGCAAATTCGGATAAAGCGAAAGTATGTATCGCAAATTTAAATCGAATGAACTATCAGGCAGCGTGAAATCCTCACGTTTGATAGTTACGTACTGAAACTCACCATCCGCCATGGAGATCAACTTCTTGAGCGCGTTATAGCCGACTTGAGTTTTGTCTCCTTCGATTCGAGCACCAATTACTTTTCGACCATCGCGAATTATAATTAACCCTGTATAGGTCGGATTGCGCGATTGCAGTTTTAGTATAGAATCGCCTGGATAGCCAAGTTCGTTGATTTCTTCTAAGACATTATTGAGACGCCGGTCGTAGGATAATTGACCTTGTGACACGCTGACAAATTCTTTGTGTCCATCTTTTTTGACCAGTTGTTCAAACCAGTCTTCGTTAACATCGGCTCTGTCAGCCGTTTTACCAGTCCGTAAGTGCGGATCTTTTCCTTGTGAAACTAATTGCAAATCGCTCCGCAGATCAAACATGTTTTGATATCGATCTTCCGGACGTTTTGCCAGGCAATGTGCAACTATTCGATCGAGATTGACGGGGCAAGTTTTGACGAGCTTCTTCAAGCCTATCGGTTGACTGTACACATGGTGCATCGCTAGCTGCAATGCGTTATCCGCTTTAAACGGCAAGCGACCGGATAACGATTCGAACATGACGCAACCAAGCGAGTAGATGTCCGACCGCGCGTCGACCGGTTTGCCCTGAACCTGCTCGGGACTCATATAGGACGGGCTGCCGACGGTCTGACCTTGTTTGGTCAGGACATGGGTTTGATCGTCTGCTTCGGTCGGCGATAACAGTTTTGCGATTCCAAAATCTACGAGTTTGATCCAGACCGCGCCATCACTGGTGGTGGTAACTAAAATATTTCCTGGTTTGACATCACGATGGATAACGCCTCTGGAATGAGCGTGTACGAGTGCACCACTGACCTGAATGAAGACCGGATAAAAGATCTTCAAAATCAGTGGAGACTTTTTCAAAATTCTGCCTAAGTCGACGCCGTCGACATAGTCCATGATGATGAATGGCACGCCGTCGGAAACATCGTAATTGCGCACACTGACGATGTTGGGGTGATTCAAATCACGCGCGGCTCTTGCTTCCTGCCGAAAACGTTTGTGGCTGATATCGTTGGCGGCAATTTCAGGGCGGATGATCTTGATCGCCAGTTCTTCGCCTACTATCAGGTCGCGCACTTTGTAGATCGCAGCCATGCCGCCGACACCAATTTTGTCGACAATCTCGTAACGACCCGCGAACGTGCCGGAATTGCCTCGCGGAAACTTTGATGGCGCGGGCTTTTCGATGGTATTCTCAGTGTCAGGCGTTTCGATCTTTTCCTGATCTTTTTCTAGAGATTGTTGATCCATTTTTTTGGCCAAATAAATTTCTGAGAGCGCACCATTACTAGCGCGCGATAATTACAGCGTTCGAGTTTCGAAATTTAAAAACAATGGCTAAGGGGACCTGTAGAGTAATAGCGAACAAAGGGGCGGTGCAAAGCGCGAGTGGAGCGGGGTTTCGGTCAGGACATTGGTAAAGTGAGCGGACAGGAAGTCGGCATATATTTTGTAGCCAACTTATCTCAGTGTAAACCGTACTGCTCGAACTGTAAATCGCTGACAAGTTTTACGCGAATTCGTGTACGTATCTGCAGCCGCGATTGCTTGATCCGCGGCTGGAGCATCGAACGGAAACAATGAATTGAACGCCTGCAGACGAAGTTCGAGAACCACCGCCACTATTGCCTCTAGGGCCTTGTTCATTTAATCGCGCAGGCGTTTTTCGACAAAGATAACTTGCTCTCGTCTTCCATATACTCGGCTCGTCTTCCATCACCAGACGTGCCGTCGACCACAACTATGTTCAGGAGAAACTTGTTGTCGGAGTCGACAACAAGTTTCCAACATAGTGCAGTGCTCGTCGATCACTATCCGTGTTCAGATTGCGCGAGCCGGAGCTGTGATTTCCAATAAACTCGCCGTGCTCGTCGAGCCTATTCGTGTTCAGGCACTTCTTGAGGATAGTCGGCAACTTTGATTTCCAATGGAATCAGTTTCCCTTCTCTCAACACCAGGAAACTCACCTCTTCACCCGGTTTGTGTTTTCTCACGATTGATTGAACGATTTGACTGGCATCGACTGCCGTTCCGTCCACTTTCTGGATGATGTCGCCGGGCTTCAAACCGCCCAACAGTGCTGGGCTATCAGGTGCGACGCCGGCGACAAGAACACCCTTGATTGATTCGTCGATACCGAGTGATTTGGCGACGCGCTTATCGAGCGGTTGCATATAGACACCAACATAAGCTCTGGCAACTTTTCCGTTTTTGATCAAATCTTCCGCGACGCCTTTAAAAACGTCGACCGGAATGGCGAATCCGATGTTTTGCCCATCTTGTCGAATGGCAGTGTTGATGCCGATTACCTGACCGTGAATATTTAGAAGTGGTCCGCCGGAGTTGCCCGGATTGATCGCCGCGTCGGTTTGGATCAACTCGACGTTGTTGAGACTGCTGATCTCGCTGAGCGATCGACCAAGTGCACTGACGATACCGAGCGTAACCGTGTGGTCCAGTCCAAGCGGACTGCCGATTGCAATCGCCCAGTCTCCAGGGCGAAGGTCCTTACTTGTACCGAGCGTCGCTGCGGTCAGACCTTCTTTTACATCGATTTTTACAAGGGCAAGATCGGTAAATGCATCGCGTCCGACAACTTTTCCTTTGAACTTTCTTTTGTCGGAAAGTGTCACCATGATGTCATCGGCAGATTGAATGACGTGATTGTTGGTCAAAATATAACCATCGGATTTGATGATCAACCCCGAGCCAGAACCTATCTGCATCGACTTTGGCTGGACGCCGCTTCCGCCATCTTCAATGCCAAAGCCCGGCATCAAAATCGTATAAGGCGATCTGACAATGTTCTTTTTGATGTCGATGTTTACTACACTAAGACTGGCATCACTAGCGATGTCCGAGATTGTGTTCTCGGCGAGCATCATTATTTTTGTCGGCGAGATTGTTGTCTTCGTCGTCGCAGTTGAACTGTCTACAACTTTGTCTGCGGGAGGATTGACCTGCGGAAGCTGAACCTTACCCGGCGCAATCACGCCGAACCAGACAGCACCTCCGATCACGCAGGCGCTCACCGCACCTAGCACCAGGGATGGTGCATGCATTTTACCGAATTGAGTTCTGTGGTTTCGTCCTTTCATTTTTGCCCTACTTAATTGATGTTTCAAAATCGGGTTTCAGGTTTCTTCTATTCAGTACGCGATCACTTTTCCACACCTCAGCCATGCCGATTGTTAGCTCAGGCATCAATGTCTTAAATTGTGCAAAAAACGAGAGTCATTTTCGCCTATCGAAATGAAATATTCAGGTTCCAGGATTTTACGTTTTTGGGTTGGATTTGTCCGAATTCTTTAAAGTGATTGACGGAGAGCTGCAAGTTATCGAACGCTCCGATGCATGGCGCAACAATCATATTGTAGTATTTTGCCCGTTTCGGTATTCCGCTCCAGCCTCCGAAGTTAAGCCACAGTGCCAGATGCGTGATTTCTGGACTGGGCAAATCCATGACAAGCTCGGTGTTGGTGGAGGGATCGCGAAGCGCGAGCGAGCGCGGTGCCTTAGCGTAAAGCTTCACAGCCATCCCCGCGTCTTTGGTTGGGAAAGTGCTGACGTCGATGAACTCGTCATCATTCCCCTGCAAAGTCGGCCACATCTGCATGCTGCCTAGCTTTCCGTAGCGACTGTCCTCGGAATAATAAACGGTCATCTCTTGAACAGGCAGCGACAAGCTCATTCCAGGCTTGATGTCGAATATAGGCTGAGCGCTCCAGAGAAAAGGAAACGGGAAAATCGACAGATTATTGGCGGTATACGAGAGGCTGAGCTGAGCCTCGTCCTTACGAACTCGAATGATGCGCTCGAATCGATAAGGAAAACGCACTCCATAGGTGACCGTTCGAATCTCGGCTTCGCCGTCAGTGACAGCTACTTTAGCTTTCCAGGGCTGACACCAGAGTTCGCCATACTCCGGAACCTGCGTGCCCTGCCAGGGACCGCTCGGATAGTTGGTGGCGGCGACCGACGGGAAGCACTCTGACCAGCCGCCCAGGTCGAATTCGCCCCAGTACGGCACGCCGAAATCCGGCAACTGCGGCTCCATGTAAGGATTGGACCAGAGCCACTCGCGCTCATGCCCTGAATCATTGCGGTGCAAAAGGCTGACGATCCGCGCCCCCAGTGTGGGGACGAGCACGGCTCTCACTCGGGAGTTGCCGATTGCCAATGCGGGAAAACCGTTCCAGGAAAGTTCTTTAACTTCGCAGGACATTTTGAACCATAACAGGGGATAAAAGCCGACAGAATCGTTCAGTCATGCAGAACGCCGCTGCCTTTAGCTGATATAACACGAATTGGAAGCCAGTGAAGCTTTTCGGGGCAATTTTAAACGGAAAGTTGACGTATCAGCTTTTAGGTCTCAAGCTTGAATATTACTAGCTCCATCCGGATGAGACTCTTGATGAGTTCTTTCGACAACGATAACTCCGAAAACGCCGATCGCGACAAGCGCGAAGCCGCCGCACAGTCGGGTCCCAACCCGAAAGACGGCGCCTCATTTGTCTCCAAGAGTGAGATGGCTGATAAACAAGCTCAATCCGATGACGACGATTTCATTCCCAAGTTTTCCCCGGTTCAAAGAAAGTATGGTTCAGAAGTCCAAAACGAATGGACCGAAGGCGCGGGTGCAGCCTCAAAATTTGAACTTCCAAAACCCGAATCGACACCGCGCTTGAGTGAAGACATGCAGGAATTCGGTTTCCACAAAGACATCGTGGAAAAACCTGAGCTCTTTCGCGCCGCCAAACGCGCGACTCCGTATGTGCCACCAGCGATGGATAGATATCAGTCGCATTTGAATCAAGTTCAATCACCGCAAATTCCAGTCAGTGAGAGTGATGCGCGTGTTGAAAACCGAGGATTGGAGCTGCGAAACGATATCATTCCGCTTGAACAAACCACTCCGCAAAATGTGGTTGTTCCATTTTGGAGTCAGCATTCGGCACCGGAAAAAGAAAACCTTACTCCATCAAGCAAGGTCGCGGCATCTGCAAGCGGCATGTCCGCGCAGCAAGACCATTTGCAAGTGACGCAACCGGATAATAAAGTGGTATCAACGATCGGTGACGGGCTGAACAGCGAAGTGTCACCTCTCGGTGCGGTGCCTACTAGCACTGTGGCACCAGTCGGGGAACTGTCCGATGCGCAAAAACAAGCCGCAGTCATTCGCGATTCGCTTTATTGGGTGATTGAAGAAAAGGAGATGGTGACTCACGCAGAGCACGCCGAGTTCGAGCCTCCGGACGATGCGGATTTGAACGGCAGCGCTATTGCGTTCGAGGCTTATGATCCCGATGCTTTGAATTCTGCGGCTTCAGATCAATCACATTCAAATCAATCAGCCGCAGATCAATCAGCTTCAGATCATGCAACCGAAGATCACTCACCTTTAGATCATGCAGCTTCAGATCGCGCGGCTTTAGATTACGCACCCACAGTTCGCGTAATTGACGCCACCGCCGATAGTGCCAACGAGCCTGACAAAATCTCGGGCGCTTCAGGCCTTATTGAACCTTCAGCACAGGCAAATTTGCAAGGTGTCGGACCGCAGAACAGCGATGTCCGCGAACGTCCCGAGGCTTCTCGGCCGCGCCTTCAGTCGAACTTACTGGCACCAAAGAGTCCACCTTCCGATTCGGACGATCCGCGACGCGTCACACACGATGGCAAGAAAAAAGTAGATGAAGACGAAGTCAAAAAACAGAAGTTAAAGAAAACATTGTTGAGTGTTGGCTCGATCGTATTGCTATGCGTCGCCAGCGTCGTCTTAACTTACGACACCATCGTGTCCAAACAACCTGTCGAGACTAGCACTGAGACAGAGACGCCGAAGACTGCCGAGCCTGTAAAAAACGAATCACCGACTGTTGATCCAGCGAAATCCGAACCCGCTAAAGATGCAAAAGTTCAATCGGTTAAAGAAGAACTCGAGCTTGCGTTTGCGCTCGAACAAAAGAAAAATTACATGGGAGCTTTGGAACACTTCGATGCTGTTCTTGATGTCGATGCAAATAAAAAGGACGCGAAAGCGTTGCATGGACGCGGCAGGGTTTTGACGAAACTGCAGCGCTACGAGCGCGCCCTCATCGATCTGGAAAGCGCATCTGATCTCGATAAAAAGAACGAGTTGATCCTTATCGATCTTGCCGCCGTCAAATATCTACTCGCCGATTACTCAGGAGCCGCGAGAGAATACGAACGCATTCTCAGCGCTCACGAAGGCGATGTGGACGCGCTTTATGGTCGTGGTATCAGTTATGCGGCAATGGGCAAACACGAGCAAGCAATTGCCGATTTCGAAAACGTTGTTAAGTTGAAACCTGGTTACGACAAAGCGTATCGACAAATGTGCACCACCTATTTATCGATGAGTCAGCCGGACAAAGCTGAAGCCGCAATCACCGTAGCAATGAAGTCATGCGGCCTCGACGCAGATTTATTCTTCTCTCGCGGCTTGGCTCGATATCAAATGGGTCGCAAGGATGAAGCCGTCGAAGACTACGATGAAGCAATCAAGATTGAGCCTCAGCGGAAAGAGTACTTCAACGATCGCGGCTATGTTTTAATGGAGCTCGGTCGATCAGACGACGCGAAAAAAGATTTTCGAAAAGCGCTCGAAATCGATCCGCACTACAAACTCGCCGTCGACAATCTGGCGCGTATCGATAAGCTGCGCAAGCGACGCAGCAAGTAGTTTCGAACCAGCTCGCATCCCAAAGCCGCAAGTAGTTCGAACCCAGCTCGCAACCCAACGCAGCAAGTAGTTTCGAACCCAGCTCGCATCCCAACGCCGCAAGTAGTTCGAACCCAGCTTGCATCCCAACGCAGCCAGTAGTTCAAACCCGGCTCGCATCTCAAATGCAATCAACTATCGGTGTTTCTTCACGTAAGATTTCAAACCATCGTATCCGCGTTGCCATTCTTTGGTTTTGAGAGTGGTATCGACGTCTGACTTCTTTGCGGTGGCGATCGCCTCACGGAAAGTGGCATCCGCTTTCGGGAAGTTGCGCTGCTGCAGATAGACGTATGCGATGTTGCGTTGAACAGCCGCGATTTGCAACGGCTTGTTTTGCGCCTTTCGAATATCCAATGCGGTTTCTAGTTCAGTTAGCGCTTTGGTGTAGTCATCTTTCAAGTAATACATGATGCCGATGCGTTGATGGCTCTGTGCGAGTGCTGGATGGGTTTTGCTCTTCACGTTGGTGAAGCGCAATTGCATCGCGCGATAATACATTTTCTCGGCGTCGCCGTAGTATTTGCTGCCGCCCTTCATGCTGCCGGCGAGGAGCACATACGCGTCGCCTAGCTGATCCATGCGCAATGCCAAATCAAGCTGACGAACATTCGGATCAGCTTCGGCAAGCGAGACTGCCTTCTTCATCCAATCTTCTGCTGCTGCCAAATTGCCGTATGCCAGTTCCAATAAACCCAGACGCGATTGTGCGCGCATGATCTCGTTGCCTGCATTTTTCTGTGTGCTGAAAAACTGCAACGCGGAGGTCAAAAGTTTTTGTGCGCGAGCGTCATCTTTTTCATTGTTGTGAGTCATCAACAATGCAGCGCGATCGAGATACGCTTTGGCTTGTGCCATCGTCTTCGGTGGGCCGCCTTTGGGATCAATTTTGGCGTCATGTTCCAATTGGCTGACGAATGCTTCGGCTTCAGTATATTCGCTTGCTCCGATCGATGCGTCAACCATATAGTGCAGAGCTTCGGCAATCTGATCCGCGCCTACGTTTTCTTTTCGTCCCTGACGAATAGCGTCATTGAGGATGTCTTGTGCCTCGTCATAATCGCCTAGTTCGTATTCGTTAATTCCCTGTTCTAGTTTGTCACCGAATGCGGTGCCCGTGTTCGCTGTCGCAGGATTCGTGGTAGTCGCTACAATCGCTTTGTCGTTTCCTTTGGACAAATTGTTGAACAGCGGCACGGCGATGAGCAGAAGAAGCGCGACAGCCGCGCCAATTAAAACTTTCTTGTCTTGAAACAGTCCCGATTTTGTAGACTGAACGGTGTCTTCCATGTTTGCACCGGAAATCGGTTCTCGGCGTTCGCCGACGTCTTGCAACACCGGTGGTGGTGGCGCTACCGGATCCGGATTAGTCATTTCAAGGGCACTACTGCCGGTGGCACCCAGACCTGGGGGCGCCATCTTCAATCCGCCGGACGACATCTCTTGAATCGCAGCGTTGACCATCGAGTTGCCGGCTGGTTTATGAGCAAGCGCTTCTATTGAAGTACTGGTAACGGCGGAGACTCCGATGGTTGCGGCGAGCGCTTCTTTCAGTTCAACCATGCTTTGATATCGGTCGTTTTGTTCTTTTGCCAAACATTTAAGAACGATCGCTTCCAGCTCTTCCGGAATATTGGCTTCAGGTGTCATTTCCCGAAGACTCGGCGCCGCTTCATTCACATGCTTGTACAAACATTCCACGAGATCTTGTCCGAAGAATGCCGGTTGCCCGGTCAACGTTCGAAACATCACGCAGCCGAGCGAGTAGATATCGGATTTTGCATCCAGTGGTTTGCCGCGGCACTGTTCGGGGCTCATGTATAGCGGGCTTCCGAATACTTCACCCGTGCGCGTGAGCTGAGAAGAATTTTCAGTTTCTTCCGTAATAACTTTTGCGATTCCGAAGTCAAGAATTTTGACAAAGTCTTGTTGATCTTCGAATTCCGTCAACATTATGTTGCTGGGCTTGATATCCCTGTGAATCACACCGTTTTTATGCGCGTGGGCGAGGGCCGAGCATACTTGCATGAATATCGACACTGTTCGCTGCCAGGGCACAGCCGCGCTTGATTCAAGCAGCTCGCCAAGAGTTTGACCCTCGAGATAGTCGGTGACCAGGTAAGGCTGACCCGTGGTCGAAATCCCGAAATCGAATACTGTAAGAATGTTTGGATGGTTGAGGCAACTCAGTGCTTCGGCTTCTTTTTTGAAACGCATAACTGTGCCGGCATCCGGCAGCATATTTGGATGAAGCATCTTGACGGCTACAATCCGTTTCATCAAAGTGTGCCTGGCTTTATAAACCAGCCCCATGGCACCGCCGCCGATTACAGCTAGAATCTCGTATTTCTCGCCGATCGTGCTGCCGATGGACGCCTCCATAGTCAGATGAGTCAACGTCGTGCCGTCATTCGGGCACGTCAACTCTTCTCCCGAAAACTCCTGCTTGCAAGCAATACAGAGCTTCCGCTTGGGGGCTGTCTCTTCTAAATCGGTTAAAACCAAAAACCTGTTCTCCTATCCCCCATATTGTAAAACAGTCCAAGCAAGATTGACCGAGCAATCCGAGCCGCTTAACAACTGTTACTAATCCCGCTGTGGACCTTGATAACCGGTCGCGCTGATGTTGTTTGAATCGTTTGCTGTTCCGAAGACAAAAACGAGAGACATTTTTGAGGCACCACCGGTAGGGTCAAAATTAAACCGAAATTTCGGACCAGGATTGCGGTTCGCCAAATCAGATCCGTTTATGATCGAGTGCGTCAAATCTTTATTGCCCCAAACCAACTTTCGAGCAGTTGATAACTATTGCCGCGGAATGTCAAGGAGGTATATTGTTTGTGCGTCTGCTTGGGGCGCAATCATATCTACGCAGGACTCATTTACCGTCATATGAAAATCGAAAACATTGGCGCCATTAGTTCATTCACGCTGCCTGCAAATTGGCAGGAACGCTCGGGCGGATCCGGGATGGGCGTACGTTGGGAAAAATTATACCAGCCAAACGTGGCACCGTCGGTGGAGCTAATTATTTCGTACCGAGGCGTTCCACTCGATGAAGCGTCACGGAAAGTAATTACTTTCCTATTTAAACAAGGCGTAAAAGATCGCTTGTCTGAAGAAGAAATTTTGGCACTACGGACGGTGATGGGCGTCGCCACTAACGGCGACAACCAGATCACCAACAAGAACGATCCTGACAGTCTCGACGGACCTGTTTTCAGCATTCAGGAACTGAGCGTTCGTTCAATTGTCGGTAAAATGGTCTTGTGGGTAGAAGGAAGATTTAAGAACGGCAAACTCTATGTCGGCATGTTCTATCAAGCCGGATCCGAAGGCAAAATGGTTGAAGAATTCTATTTGCAATCATCGTCGTTAGAACACTTCGACAAGTATCACCCGTCTTTCAACGAAATCGTCGAAACAATTACCTGGAAATAAGTTGAACGGAATGGCCGCCGAGACTGCTTTGGAGCAGGTTGAACGGAAGTGCGCCGACTCTATTTGTCGCAGGTTGACTGGTCGAGGCCGAAACTATTTGAAGTAGGTCGAACGGACGCGCACCGAAACTACTCGAAACTCGCCTGAACGGAATGGCCGAACTATTCTGGATTATTAGGCTCGACGAATGCGGCTGGATCGAGGCGCGCGAATTCATCGGAATGGTCCGGCGTGTCTTCTTCGTAGTCACCGTCGAAGACTTCAATCAGTGCTTCTACAACACGCACTGGTTGATCAGATTCTCGATCTGGTGCCGAGCCAAGAGAAATCATATCGATTTCACAATAAGGCAACGCGTTCAAAACGTCCACCATCTCTTCATCCGTGCATCCGCAATCGGCTATCGCAATGCGAGATAAGCTCGGCATCTCGGACAGTTTGATCAAGTCACGATAATTGACGTCGGTGCCCACCATGCTGAGGTGTTCCAAAAGCGGCAAAGTCGCTAGAATTGGCAACGCTGCTGCGGTTATTGCTGTACCGTTCAAATTCAAATGTCGAAGTCTAGTCAGCTTTTGCAAAGTGCTAACGCAGTTATCGTCGATCAGGGTGCCTTCCAGATTAAGTTCATGCAGTTGCGAAAGTTCGTCGAGATTGTTGATACCGTCGCTGGTGACGTCTGTACACGACAAATCGAGTACTTCTAAACCGATCAATCCGGCTAAATGGACGGCACCGGCATCGGTGACCAACGTGCTGCCCAGTCTCAAAGCTCGCATGGCGCGCAGACCGCGGATGTGTGCGAGACCCGCATCACCGACGCGGCTGTTGTTCAAATTCAACCAGCGCAGTGAAGTTAAGAGTCTCAAGCAAATTAAACCGGCGTCCTGAAACTGTCCGCAGTTTTCCAGGTCGATAGATTTCAGATTAACCAAATTGCTGATAGACGCAAGACCGATGTCCGAAACTTCAGTATCGGAAAGATCGACCATTTGCAGCTTGGTGAGCTTGCCTACATGAGTCAGTCCCAGATCGGAAATCTTCGTTCCACTCAAATTTAACTCTTTTAATTTTGAGAAATTAGCGAGGAACGCCAGTGTCTTATCCGTAATTTGCGATCGCGAAAAATCGAGTGAACGAACGGAGTTTAACCGGGACACCCACGACATACCTTCGTCAGTAACTTTGCCTAGTCGCAGATTCCGCAACTTGACCAGTTCTTGCAGATGCTCCAGGTCCTCGTCTTTCAAGCTTTGTGGAAAGTCGATGTAGCGAAGTTCTCGTAATCCGCTGACGTGCTTGAGCGCGTTGTTGGTTAACTTACCTCCGGCCATTCCCAGGAAGCTGACATAAGGAAGATTTTTCAAATGAGCCATGCCACTGTCGGTGACACCACTCATGGAAACGTCCACTTCGACAAGTCTCTGTAGCGGCGCCATTGATTTCAATGTCTGATCGCCCAGTTCCTCACTGCACTTGATGCTTATGGACTCGAGGCTGGTAAGTGTTTCCAGACCGTGAAGACCACTGTCGCGACAGGTGATGTTGGAGATGTCGAGCTTCATAAGTGATGGCAAGTTTTCAAATACGATCGCCTCGCCTTCATAGCGAAGTGATAGTTCTTTGAGCAACGGCAAATCTTTGACGATGAATTTCAATCGCTCTTTGTGATTGGGCATCTCGGCATCCGGTTCCATGCTGATTGCGCCGACATTGAGTTTTTCCAGGTATTGAAGATCGCTGAAGAGTGCCGTGCTGTCTCCACGAATCAACAAGGTTCGAATCGTCAAATCGCGCAGATTTGTCAGTTTCGATATGTAGATCATGCAATCGTCACCGACTTCTTCGGCGCGAACAACGAGACGTTCCAATTTCTGCAGTTGTCTGAGGTGCGATAATCCGATTTCGGTGACAGCGTCAACTCGCAAAACTAGACTGGTAAGTTCCGGGAAGTAGCGCAGACAAGACAGCCCACGATCGGTGACATCGGCGTATACAATATAGAGTTCCTGCAAACTGCTGGCAGCGTTAAACTCTAACAAAGCGTCGTCATTAATACCATCGCCTTCCAGAAGCAAAGTTCTCAAACTTGAAATCCGGCTCAGGCTGCCGAGTCCACCACTCAATCCCGAAATTCTGCAATGCGAAAGTCGAACATCTCTTAGCGTAAATAACACGGAGAGATCTTCGAGCGCACCATCCCCGATATCACATGCGGTTAACTGCAAATTTCTCAAGTGCGGAAAACGATAGAGACTTTTAAAAGAATACTGCGGTAAATCAAGCCCACCGAGCCGCAATTCGCGCAATCCGCTGAGGTGACTGAGTTCGGCCCAATCACTGTCGCTTAAGTGCTGACCGATGTAGTCGATCGATTGAATGTCGTCCGGTTTTAGCGTCGACAATCTTCCGAATGGCTCATCATCGTTTAGTTCTAAACGAACAAAATCACGCCGCGAAACCTGCACCATGCCTTTCGCTTCGCCCACCATCCGCCATGTTCGTGAGCCATCATCAGCCGCTTCAGCAATCCAAACGTTTCCAACCGAACGATCATCAGGAAAACGAATCGTGCGAAGTTTTCGCGAGATCACCTGGCAGCGAGGCAACGCGCGCACCAATTCGTTGATACCAACCTCGGTGACATTGGTGCCGTCGAGATAGAGATTACGCAGACCACGCATGTGGTGCAAATACTCAAGCCCGGTGTCGGTAATCGCGGTGCCGCCCAGGTCCAGGGTGTGCAAATTTTTGAGATTGACCAGATACATCAAGCCGCGATCGGAAATCGGACTCTTCGGCAAAGTGAGATAACGCAGCCCGTTGAGCCCCTGCACGAAGGACAACTCGAGGTCGGTCACCAGCCTCTGGCGGAAATCGAGCGATGCCAGATCGCTTGGGTTCAGTACGCTGAAATTAGACAAATCGCAAGTCGGTGAGACAAGCAGATGCAGATAACCGGCGAACGGCACGCTAACCTCGCCATACGCTTCGCCAATCTGACGCTCCCACCATTTGCTCTGGTCGCTTTCCTGATAAATAAGGTAAAGACCACCAAGCGAGTGATCGGTGGGAAAAACAATGGTCCTCTCAAGTACAGTCATTTTTTTTCTACAGTTCTATGGAATTGCCCGACACTAACGCGAAACAGCCTACCCTTCAGGTCTTGCAAACGTCGGGGTCTGTTCCATAAGGATATGCCCAATATTTATTACTGGAACACCCAGATTGTTCTCTAACTCCTGTGTGTACTTATCGGCGAGTTCTGGGTCGGTGCCGGTTCCGATAAATACCTTCATGAACGGATGCGCGCGCTTTATGTAGATCAGACCCTCGACCAGACTCTCCGGAAGAATTTTTACGGTCAGAATCATGTCATGGTGGCGGAAACTGGGAGCTATCTGCTGGGAAACTACCCGTTGCAGAAGCTCGTACATGATGCCGCGCCGCGCTGACTCTTCCTCGGCGTGATACAGAATGATCTCTTTGGGACCGGGCTCCTCGCGTTCAAGCAGCCGAATCAGTGAATGTGCGAGGTTTCTCGCTTTGGCCCCGGCTGTGCACAAAACATAGGTCGGAAGATTATTTGGGAGCTCAGCCTCGTTTGTGAATTTACCCAAACCGAGGCGCAGGTCGGGAAGCTGGCGCAATCGGCTTTCCAGAAGACCGAGACGATAGAAACACATGACCATAAGGATCGCTAATAGCGTCTGAATACCGAGTGGACGCGCATCGTGTGCTGAAACAATTAGAACCAATTCGGCGGTACTCAGGACAATGAGCCCTATTAGAGGAGGAATCGGTATGTCGACGCCTTTGAAGTGAAACGTAAACCTAGTCTTGTAGGGCGATCTCGCCACTTTGAGCGGCATCCGAAAACGCAACATAATGACGCCTACACAGAACGAAGCCATTACAGCCAGGAAGGCCATGCCATAGACCTGCCCAAGATCCTCTACGTTGCCAGGCAGTACGCAGATCAGGAATATCGTTACAAGCATAAATGTTAGAACAATGTATGGATAGCCTTGTAACGCCGGCACCTTGTGGTCCCAGCGCCGCAGGAAAAATCCGGGCAGATTTCCTTGTTTCGCCATTGTGGTGCACAAACCGATACAGCCTACATAAGCGGTGTTGACGGCGCAGAAAAGTGTGAGGCAGGCATCGAATACCAGAATTTTGAGCAACGTCTGACCGCCCTCTACATACGCCAGCCCGGACAGCAAATTATCCTTGTACTGGATCAATTGCTCTTGGTTGAGAAGAACTAAAACCAGATAAGACGTCATTGGCGCGGTGATACCGACGAGGAGCACGATCGATAAGTAAACCTTCTTCAATGTCCGCCACGTCGGCGTTTTCAGTTGTTCGACAATTTGAGCGGCGGATTCAAAGCCGGTTATACCAAGAAATGCCGCAGCACAACCGTGAAGAAGGTTGGCAGGACTGATTGTCGGCAAATCCCTAAAGACGATGGTGAAATCCGCGTTTCTCTGGATCGCCATAATCAGACCGTTTATGTCCAGATAGAGCAGAAGAATAAAGTGTCCAAGGGCGACTAAGAACACAAGAAACGCCGGTTCTTTCATGCCCTTGATATTTGCCAGCCCGAACAGAACGACTGGAATGATAGCCACAACCAGAATATTGCTCGTTGTCCAGTCCATTAAATTGTCGAAGGAATCGAGATAATAGGCTCCGGATAAGGCGCTCACCGCTGCTGTGGCAAGATATGACAAAATCGTCAGCGCGCCGACGATCATGGCAAGGCGCCTGCCGACGGTTTGCAAGACCATGATGTAAGCGCCGCCGTTGAAGGGGCTGACAGAGCAGCCTTCTTCGTATGTGCTCTTGAAAAACCACATCATCAGGCAAACGAAAAGAATTACTAAGGGCGCGGCAAAACCCACGTAAGGCATGATGACGCCGGTGCTGTAGAACACCGAGGTGCCGATGTCGGCTCCAACTATGCCGGCCGCCATCCACCAGTTGAGCAGCGAGTCGTGAATCGTCGACTTCGCGGGCGGTGACGGTGCCTGAGTGCTGCCGCCTTCTTTATCTGTGGAACTGTGCGTCGATAGTAAATCGGCAATGTCCCCTTGAGGTTGCGGTTCCTGATTTTCCGAAAACGACATGTTTGTTGCTGCTGCCTGGTTTCCTGAAGCACCTGTGACCCGCTCAGAAGTGTAGCGAAATCAGGTGAATCTTTTGTGACTTGTATCCAATATTCAATCTGAATTGAGGCTATCAAGGTGAATTGTGACGGGCCTTTCGGTGACAAACAGTGCGCTTGCGATCGCTCCGTTCATTGACGAGATTCAAAGGGTACGCAAACCGAAAAATTTAGTGCGAGCATTGTGAATTCCATCGCACTTCCAATCATGTTTAACCAGGCACTACCAGCGGTGGCAGACCTAAAAACACGCTTTGCCGTGTTTTACATAATAGTCTTGATGATAATCTTCGGCAGGATAAAACTTGCCCGCAGGCTTAATCTCAGTCACTATCGTGTTCGAAAACTTATGTTCGCTGGCTAATTTTTGTTTGTACTTAGTTGCTTCCAGTTGCTGTTCCGGCGATGTATAAAAGATTGCGGATCTATATTGAGTTCCACTGTCCGGACCTTGTCGATTAAGTGTGGTCGGATCATGATGGCTGAAAAAAACTTCAAGCAGTTTGTTGAAATTGGTTTTAGTCGGATCGAACTCGACTAGCGCGGTCTCGGCATGGCCAGTGCCATCAGCGCAAACTTCTTTATAGGTAGGATCGGTTTTGGCACCACCGGTGTATCCAACTACAGTTTTGGTGACACCTGGTGTTTTGCTGAAAATATACTGCGTCTTCCAAAAGCAGCCCGCAGCGAACATCGCGCGTTCAGTTTTCGCTGGCTTTGTCGATGTTGCAGGACCGGCACTATGAGCGCTCGGTGACACGATCAACAAAGAGAACGTCGCTATCAGCAAGGTAAGCACCGGTTTGTTCACTTTAGGTCCCTCGTTATTTCACTACTGTCAGTTTAACTCGATAAGTAAACTCTGGCGCAAGAGCCTTCGTTTAGATCACTCAGCAATCCGTGCTTTGGAATTTTTGACTATGTGAGTTCGGATAGGGATGCCAGGGCTCGTTTGCGCAGACACTTTATTAATTCTGTCAGACAAGGACTTGTTGCAAGCGTCGGAAAACTTTTAAATGCTATGAACTTTATAACTGCCGGATTCGTTCTATTGTTGACGTACTTAGTCCAAAACGAACCCGATGAGCTGATTTTCTAGAAAACTGAATTTTTAGAGGTAACCCTCCGTTGAATACTCTGATACTCATCAAACTCGGTCAAATTTATAGAATGGAATTGCTCGGAACCACTGCAATGATGGAACTCAGCAAAAACTTCTACGCCAGGGAAATTAACGAAAACTTGCTGCGCTTCGGCGGCATGCACGGCACTAATCTTGAAGGTCTCGCTGAAATTTTCTTGGAACTCAACTACACTCCCGGCGACGACATTGCCATTCCAGCAAATGTAGAAGAGCTGCTGAAGCAGCGCGAAATCCCTGATCGTTTGCTGTTTGACTGGCTTGATGAGTTTGAGACTGAATTGGAAAAGCAGTATCAAAAATTCTCGCGGTTCCATGAGATGAATCCTAAGAATTTACCTGTTTCAGTTTGGAAAAAACTTGAGACGGTTCGCCATCGGCAAGAATCGGTCGCCAAAGAGATTTCGGAAATTAAGAGCAGAACTACCGAAATACTCAATACGGCCGCCTGGCGGTCTTAGGATCGTTCGATCCAAAGACTGGTGTCGAAACCAAACGCGATGTTCAAAATCCTGATGGCACCAAAGAGCGCCGCTTCTATCATCCCGTCACTGGTGAAGAGTTCCTGTGCCTGGTGTCAAAACCAAATAGCCCGCCAGTCGGTTCCTGCGCTCCGGCAATGTTAAGCGATCAAGCAGAACAAGCACACACAAATAAGTGATGCAACGCGTTGCGATTCATAGGCCACGCTTGAGTGATGTCACTTCAGGCTAAAGCTTGCTCAATTTTTGCGGAGCTGTGGCTGCGACCGGCAGTTCCGCAGGGAAGGTTACAGTAAACTTCGTGCCTTTTGAATTCTTTCCTGAATCAATCGTGACTGTCGCGTTGTGCAATCTGGCAATCTCACTAACGATCGAAAGACCAAGACCGCTGCCGTTAATTTCTAAATTGCTCTTCATCGAAACTCGATAGAATCGTTCGAAGACTTTCGCTCGCTCTGCTTCCGGGATGCCCAATCCATCATCTTCTACGACCAATTGAACATTGTCGCCATTGGTGACACTGACGCTCACATGACCGCCTTCGGTGTTGTACTTGATTGCATTTTCCAACAAATTCATCGTTAGCTCTTTCAAGCTAACCGCATTACCGAGGACTTTTACAGGCTCATCTTGAGTATCGAGATCAAGTTCGATATTGCGTTTCAAAGACTCGGGAACGACGTCGGTGAGTGCTTCTTCAACGATAAGGTTTAAATCCACCATCTCGTAAGTTCTTAAAACTTCTCCTTGTTCAGCCCGAGACAAACTGAGCAACTGTTGCACTGTTCTAATCAAACGGTCGCAACCATCATTCATTTGATGAAGCATTTTTGTAAATTCGGGATCTTTAGAATTTTTTTCCATGATCTCGAGGTAAGTTTTCAATCCCGCTAGCGGAGTTCTCAGTTGG
The DNA here is from genome assembly GCA_021772095.1 of Candidatus Obscuribacter sp. GTDB lineage: Bacteria > Cyanobacteriota > Vampirovibrionia > Obscuribacterales > Obscuribacteraceae > JADYXR01. The sequence goes on from JADYXR010000204.1 coordinate 47,230, forward strand.
TGCGCGGCATTAGCGGCAAAGCGATGCTGCTTTTCCATATCCTCGTGAACCCGCAAGAACAGACCGTTTAACGCGGTGAGGAATGTTCGTACTTCATCGGGCGCATCGTCGCCTTCGATTGGAGAAAGATCGGTTGGCGATCTGCGTCTTACCACTTCTGAAATTGTTTTTAAGGGCTTGAGGCCTTTTTCAATACTGACCCAAATTGCGATAACCGCAAGCGACAGCAGTATCATCTGCGGTACCACGATACCGAGAAGTAATTTCCTTCGATATTCTTTTCGTGAGTTTAAAGTTTCGCCTGCCTGGATAATAACGTGACCCAATTCTGAGTCAGGCAGGCTGCCTCGGGTGACCGCCACTCGATAGACATCGTCACCAATGAGTTCAAAACTTAAAACCGCCGGCTCTCCTGATCCAATGAGACGCGGCGGTTTTGGTAATCCTTGATCTTTTGAAATCAGCCTGCCATCTTCGGTGTAGATTTCGTAGATGAACTGATCTTTGTCATCGTGCGTTAATAGCGCGCGTACTCTTCGCGGCAATCGCCGCAGCGAAATCTTTCCATTATCATCAATCAGCCGGCTCGCAATCGAGTCGGCTGAATTAAGTAGGGCTTGGTCGTAAGCTTCTCTCGACAAATACATTGAGAGCACATAGGAACCCACTGCTGACACTATCAGTAGTATCAGCAGTGGAATCATCAGCCAGACTTGCATCTGCCGACGAATCGAATTCCTCATTGTTCAGGTTGGGGCGTCACTGTCGCTGTCTCTGGTGCTGTCTCTGGTGCTGTCGCTGTCCCTGTTGCTGTTGCCGGGGGTTCGAGAATATATCCCAATCCGCGGATCGTTCTGATGTTGATGCCAGACCCTTCCAATTTTTTCCTCAAGCGGTGAACGATAATTTCGATCGCGTTGAAGCTGATGGAACTCTCCCAGTTCGAGAGGTGTTCCGTAATCTGTTGTTTATTCACAACTTTTCCGACCTTTTGCAGGAGCAGTTCCAAAACTGCAACTTCTCTGGCCGAAAGGTCGACGGGTTGTCCATGAACAGCGAGGCGTCGGCCTACAATGTCATAAGCAAATCCGTTGTATTTGATATCGGTTTGGTTGCTCCAGTTTCCCTTGCGAAGCAGAGCTCTGATGCGAGCTTCCAGTTCATCAAGGTGAAAAGGCTTAGTCATGTAATCATTGGCACCCAGGTCGAGCCCGGTGATTCGATCCTTGACGCCATCTCTGGCGGTCAGGATGACGACCGGGGTCGGTTGACCTCTCTGGCGCAGCCGAGTCAGCACTTCCAGACCATCCAGGTCAGGCAAGCCCAGGTCAAGGATGACGAGGTCGTACGGCGTAACCGTTAGAGCGTTGTCAGCGTCGGGTCCCGTTTTGACCTGATCTACCAGATAACCGTTCTGTGACAAGGCCAGGTGGATTCCTTTGGATAACATTTGGTCGTCTTCAGCCAATAATATTCGCACGGCTTTATATCCTCATTTGACGCAGTCAAAAGGATAATAGCAAAATGGTCGTCAAGCGAAGCCAGCTTCCCGAAGGACTTTTTTCGCCCTTGAAACTCCCTTATATGTGCGGATTGGAGGTCAGATCTGATATCTTTTGTAGCTGTATTTGGTTCAGGTCCACAGTCAGATTTAATGTCAGTTTTTCTGACGGTCTGGGGGTGGGACGACTGTCATTGCCGTCACAGCCTGGATGCGTAACTTATTTCGGAGAACGTTGCATCATGACGACCACCAAACAAGAGACCAATCGTTTGAAACAACTAAACAAACAGGGTCAATCGATCTGGCTCGACTTCATTCGCCGAAGTTTTGTACGTTCCGGAGATTTAAGGAAATTAGTCGACGAGGATGGATTGCGGGGCGTCACGTCCAACCCCTCCATCTTCGAAAAGGCGATCGGCGGCAGCGACGACTACAAAGACCAGATTTTAGAACTGAGCCAGGACCGCAGCCTCGATGCAAACGGCATCTACGAGCGCCTCGCCATCCAGGACATCCAGGAAGCCTGCGACGTACTGAAAGGGGTTTACGAAGAAACCGCCGGTCGCGACGGCTACGTCAGCATGGAAGTATCGCCTCTGCTCGCCTCCGATACCGAGGCTACCGTTTCTGAAGCTCTGAGACTATGGAAAGCCGTTGATCGCGCCAATCTCATGGTCAAGGTGCCCGGCACACCCGAAGGTATTCCTGCCGTCAAACGCTTGATTGCAGAGGGTTTGAACATCAACGTCACATTGTTGTTCGCAACCGACGCCTATAAGGAAGTGGCCGAGGCTTACATCTCCGGTCTGGAAGAGTGCCTCGAGAAAGGCGGCAAAGATCTGGGCGGCATCGCTTCGGTGGCGAGCTTCTTCGTCAGCAGAATCGATGGGCTGATCGATTCGCTCCTCAAAGACAAAATCAAAGTCTCCGACGACGAACGCGAGAAAACTCGATTCCAAGCCTTGCTCGGTAAAGCGGCAATCGCCAACGCAAAAATGGCATATCAGTTTTACAGAGAAATCTACACGTCGGAGCGCTGGAAAACGCTCGCTTCGCATGGTGCGCGTCCGCAACGTTTGCTCTGGGCTAGCACCAGCACAAAGGATCCATCGTACAAAGATTGTTTGTATGTTGATGAATTGATTGGAAATGAAACGGTTAACACTCTGCCGTTGCCGACGCTGGAAGCATTCCGTGACCACGGCATCCCGGAAGAAACGCTTGAGAAGCGGCTCGACGAGTCCACGAATGTTTTGGAGCAACTGGAACGTTATGAGATCTCGATGAAGGAAGTCACCGACAAACTCCTTGAAGAAGGCGTTGAATCGTTCGCCGTGGCATTTAAAAAATTGCTCGGCGCAGTCGATAAGGAACGCAAATCGCATCTGCCTGCAAAGATTGACACCATGAGTTTCAAGCTGCCCGCCGAGCTTTCCAAAGAAGTGGAAAGCGCAGCAGCCGAGTGGCAAAAAGAAGGTAACACCGAAAAACTCTGGAACAAAGACGCGTCGTTGTGGACCGGTGACGACGAAGATAAGTGGATGGAATGGCTTGATATCGTTGATGAACAAATCAAACAAGCCGACAAATTCGATCACCTTGCTGCTGAAGTAAAAGAAAGCGGGTTTGAAGCGGCCGTCGTTCTTGGAATGGGTGGATCGAGTCTGTGTCCGGAAGTTATGAGTATGACGTTCACTCGTGGAAAAGATTTCCCTGAGTTAACGATTCTCGATTCAACAAATCCTGAACAGATTTTGGCGAAAACAAAATTACTCAATTTGAAAGAAACGTTGTTTATCGTTTCGAGCAAATCCGGCTCCACACTGGAACCAAACATCTTCATGGAATACTTCCTCAACCTCGTCAAAGAAGAAGTCGGCGAAGACAAAGTGGGATATCACTTTATCGCTGTTACTGACCCGAATTCGAAACTGGAAGCCTTTGCTAAGCAAGAAGGATTCCGCGAAATCTATTATGGTAAGCCATCGATCGGCGGTCGTTATTCCGCTCTGTCCGATTTCGGTATGATACCGTCGGCGGTGATGGGTCTGGATGTGCGCGAGTTTTTAAACCGGACCAGCGACATGGTGGAAGCCTGTAAGAAAACCGATTCAGTCGAAGAAAACCCTGGCGTCATGCTCGGTATCATCCTTGGTACCGCTGCTGTTCATGGTTTTGACAAACTAACAATCTTCACTTCATCGAGCATCTCCGACGTCGGAGCCTGGCTTGAACAGTTGATTGCCGAGTCCACCGGAAAAGAAGGGAAATCGATCATTCCTCTCGATCGCGAGCTGCTCGGCTCACCTCATGCTTATGGCAGCGACAGAATTTTCGTCTACCTGAGCGTCGCAGGCGAGGCTGACAAAATGCAGGAAGAGGCGCTTACTTCCCTGGAAGGCAACGGTCATCCTGTAATCAGAATCACCCTAGAAGACAAAATGGCACTCGGCGAAGAATTCTTCCGCTGGGAAATTGCCACTGCAGTTGCTGGTAGCATCCTCGGTATCAATCCGTTTAACCAGCCAGATGTGGAAGCTAGCAAAATTGCAACCAAAGCTTTGACCGAAGCGTATGAGAAGACCGGTGTTTTGCCAGCTGAGAAGCCATTCTTCGAAGATCATTCCCTCAAGTTTTTCACCGACGAACGAAACCTCAAAGATTTCGACATCGCCGAGAAAAAACTCAGCGCTGTAATCAAATCACATCTCGATCGAATTGGAGAAGGTGATTACTTCGCGGTGCTCGCTTACCTTCATATGAATGAAGAGAACGAGCGCATGTTGCAAAACATCCGGCACGCCGTGCGCGATTCGCGCAAAGTGGCTACCTGCCTCGGCTTTGGTCCACGCTTCTTGCATTCGACCGGACAAGCTTATAAAGGCGGACCAAACAGCGGCGTATTTTTGCAAATCACAAGCGATCACGAAGAAGACGTTGCTGTCCCCGGACATAAATATAGTTTCGGCATCGTTGTCGACGCTCAAGCGCAGGGCGATCTGACCGTGCTGTCAGAAAGAGAACGCCGATTGCTTCGTGTACATCTGACCGGCAACGTCCAAGAGGCACTCAAAGTTCTCACGCGCGCTGTGGCTGAATCACTGTCGTAGGAAGTGTTTTAAGCATTTAAGAAACCCCGAGATACATTCACTAGAGGAAACACATTATGATTCTGGCTGGCGATATTGGCGGTACCAAAACACATCTTGGTGTTTTCCACGCGAAGGATCAAAAATTCACTCCGATGATGCAGGAGCAATTCTCCAGTCAGGAATTCCCGGACCTCGAGAGTTTAGTGCAATCATTTTTAGATAAGCACGATGTAAAAATCGAATACGCTTGTTTCAGTATCGCTGGTCCGGTGATCAACAATCGATGCAAAACCACCAACTTGCCCTGGGTGGTCGATGCTGACGAAGCCGCTCGTTTACTGGGTTTCGAAAAAATCTGGTTGATTAACGACCTGGAAGGAAATGCTCATGGTATCACTCACCTGAGAGAAGATGAGTTCACCGTGTTGCACGAAGGCGAGCCTGGGATTTTTGGAAACGCATGCGTGGTATCAGCAGGCACAGGACTTGGTGAGGCTGGTTTGTTTTGGAACGGTGACGGTTATATTCCGTTTGCATGCGAAGGCGGACATACGGATTTTGCGCCGCGAACGGATGAAGAAATTGAGTTGTTCAAATATTTGCGTCGCGATCACCATCACGTAAGTTATGAACGTGTGCTCTCCGGAATGGGTCTGTATGCGATTTATTCGTTCTTGCGCGATACTAATCGTTATCCTGAACCTGAATGGATTGCCGACGGACTTGCGGCTGTCGACGATCCTGCCGCAGCAATTTCCAGATTCGCGATCGAAGAAAAAGCGGACATCTGCGTCAAAGCTCTCGACATGTTCATCGACATCTATGGTGCCGAAGCCGGCAACGCCGCTTTGAAATTTATGGCATTTGGTGGTGTCTTCATCGGTGGTGGCATCGCTCCAAAGATCTGCAGCAAAATGCAAGAGTCGCGTTTCCTCGAATCGTTCTTCAACAAAGGAAGAATGCGATCGATTTTGGAACGGATGCCGGTGAAGATCATCATGAATAACAAGACTGCGCTCCTTGGTGCTGCTCGATGTGCGATGCTGAAATCAGGGATGTTGCCTTCTAGAGTTCTTAGCTAAAACTGTTTGGTTGGCAAACGCGACCGCGTTATGCGATGGAGTTTCACTCAGTCGTGAGTTTTCGGCTTGTGCCGTTTGGAACCACGCCTGCGTATCTTTTGAACGCGTGCGCTTCTAAAAATAACCGATCTTGCTTTGATGGCTAGAACGGTTATTTGGGTGTTTATGTTTCAGGGAAAAAAACTTCGTAAGCTTTGTGCTATTTCTTTTTCTTGCGATTCTTCTTGCGGTTGGCGCGTGTGTTGGCGCTCTTCGAAGGTGTCTTCGTCGGTTTGTCGGCGTAGTATTCGGTTTTTAGATCGAACGCCGACGGATCTTTCTCGACTTTTTTAGTTTCTTCGTTGGTGGAACTAAGAATTATCCCGGGGATGAGTTCAGGTGTTTGGAACGAGAATTTGAACTGACTAAAATCGAATGGATCTGATGGTGTATCGCTTGTAGAAACTGATTGGGAGGCGCTGCGCAGGTCCTTAGCTTCAAACATGGGCAAGCTGTTGATAGTTTTACCCGAGAACTTCGGCAGCTCTTGTTGTTGTTGTTGTTGTTGTTGTTGTTGTTGTTGTGAGTCGACTTGATCTTGCGTTACTCGTTTGATTAGTTCTTCGCTTGTGAGTTTAGCGGAGGATTCGATGGATGGCTCGATTGTCGGCTCGATTGACGGCTCAATTGGCGGCTCGAATACAGGTTCAGGCGACGGTACATACGCTGATTCTTGCTCGACCGATGATTTTTGTGATATCGAAGTTGGTTTAAAGTCCGGTTCGACTTTGGCAAATACTCCGGATTCTGCGAACAGTGAGGCAAGGCTCGGAACACTGTCAGTACGCGTTCCTTCTGAAGAGATTGTGTGATTTGTGTTTTCTTGCACCCAGGGATCGACTTCTTCCAGTTCGAAATTATTCATTTCTCTTTTGACGACCGCATGATGTGGTGCGATTGCTTCTTGAGTGGCGTCAATTAATATCCGGATGAGTTCTGCGCAAGCAGTATCCAACATTCCTTCGGTCATGACGCCGTTTGCTGAAACCCAATAAACTTGGTCTTGGGCGGCGAACTGAGCTGTCCAGGTCGAAAGTGGTTGATACCGAGCCTGCATATCAGCGCCATGAGCAAGGATGCTGTCGGCTGGGATCATGTAGAAACTAATTGTGTCGTGTTTGCCTTCGATGACGATTCTGAACAGAGTGGTGGCAATGTGAGATTGAACGCATGTGGCGTGTGATGTGGTGCCTTTAGTAACGCGTTTGGTCACTTCCGGTTCGGTTGCGATGATAAATAACTCGCTCACTCCCAGAAGAGTATTGAGTTCCGTCGAGAACGCCAGAAGCGTGCTGAATGTGCGATCCATCAAACTTTGAGTAGCTTTCGATAGTAAAAGTTCAGCTTTGCTATTTACATTGTTGTCTTGTCTGCGGCGGTCAAGGAACTGCATTGCATCTTGAGCCAGGTTGGAGATCAAATCTTTTTTCGAGCCTGCTTCGCGAGCTTTGTGAAGCTGCAGAATCCGTTCGCTTAGAAGAGTCTGGTTATTGCCCGAGCCCTGGACTTGCATTTGAAACAGCTGACGGTCGATGGATTTGCTGAAATTATCCAGAACTCTCCAGCGGTAGGCGAAAAAGTTGTTCTTCGGAAATTTCTGACGATTGGTCTCATCATGCAACTCAAAGTTGTCTCTCATTAGGTCCCTCCGACAGTCTGGTCCAAGACTGTTACTGTAGAATTCGGGTTTTAAGAAAGGGGCGGTTTGTTTTGGGCGATTCGTTCTGCTTGCCTTACTCTTCAATACTAGCTGAAGGCCCGTCCGGCGTAAATCCGCAGTACAGTATCAGCGAAAGTGCGTATACGATTTCTGAGTTTTGGCATCCTTGACTGGTTCGGCGATTTTGGGGACCTGAAGCCCGTCTCCAGGTCCGCTCAACTCAGGATTTGTCCGTCGGAGCCGCCGAATCAGCTTTTCCGGACTCCGTCAGCTCAGCAATAGGCGCTTGCTCTTGCACCGGGGGCGTTTCAATCTGGAGTGATTCCAGTTCCTGGTTAACGCGCACTCGAAATTCTTTGATGATCGATTTGCTGACCTTGTTCTGGCGAGCCAAAGTGTTTAAACAATCTTGCTGGGCGTGGGCGAGCAGTTTCTCGATCTGAATCCGTTCGATGTCGGCGATGCTGGTGTCGTCCTCCTCCAGTTTCAAAATCAACTTCTCGGTTTGATCGATCTTGGACTTCAACTGTTTCTTTTCCTTATTAATCGCATTTGCCGAAAGTCCACTGGAAATCAGTTTTCGAACCTCGTTTTCCAACTCGTTCAGTTCCTCTCGCAATGCCTCGCCTTTGCGTTCTGTAGGATTTGACTGTTTGACTTTTAAAAAATGGACTATGGGTTCAAATGATAAACCTTGAATGAGAATTGTGAAAAGCGCCACTCCAAAGGTCGTGACCATCAGGTTCTCCCTCAACGGAAAATCAAGCGGCAAGCTCAATGCCATCGCCATACACAACGATCCGCGCAGTCCTCCCCAAAATAACAGATGCCGCCAACTCGAGGGGATTGGATTGATGCGTGTGGAAACTAATGGAGCCAAACCGTAAATCACTACTATACGACCGATGAGAATCGCGAGAATAGCGATGCCGATCTCGGTCGAATATTTCATCAACAATTCGAATTTGATTTGTAATCCTATTAATAGGAACACCATAGACTCGGCCATGAATGCCGCAAACTCCCAAAAGGAACCGACAGCCAGCCTCGTGGTCGGCGACATAGAACTGCGGCTGCCGTAGTTGCCCAATACCACTCCGGCGACCAGTACCGACATTACCGATGAAACGTGAATCTCTTCGGCGATTATATAAGAACCGTAAGCCGCGATTATAGTCAGTGTGATTTCGAGTAAGTGGTCGTCGAAAAATCGCGTTAAGAACGACGTCAGGAAGCCGACTAAGAGCCCGGATACGATACCACCGAGAACAACGATCAGGAATTGCGAAACAATCACTTGACCGGAGAGGGCACCGCCGCTGATGGCAGCTGCCATCAGTATTCTGAATAAAGCGACAGCAGTTCCGTCATTCAAAAGGCTCTCGCCTTCCAGAATGGTGACCAGGCGTTTTTCAATACCCATCTTCTTAAAGAGCGCCAAAACCGAGATAGGATCGGTTGCACTGATCATCGCGCCGAGCACCATTGCGATTGCAAGATCGACGCCCGCGAGTAGGTGGATAACATATCCGACAATGATGGTTGAGAGAAACACTCCCAGCGTGGCAAAGAGCACAACTGGTTTCCAGCACCGCTTCAACATGTGCAAGTTTAAATTCCAGGATGCTTCGAATAGCAGTGACGGAAGAAATACTAGTAGTATCAGTTCCGGTGTCATGTGTACTGACGGGAGTAGATTGAATTGACCGATGCCGAGCCCTACCAGCACTAGTGCAATCGAATACGGCAACTTTATCCATTTGACGGCGATGGCCACGGATGTAGCCACCAGAATTAGTATCAAAAGAATATGAACGTCGTGGCTCATGATAAATTCCTACGGATAGTTTAGCGGACTACTTCACTCCGCCCATCAGTTTTTTCACAGTCGGAGACAGGCATGCCAGAATGCCCGCGGCAACGACTGCTGCGACGCCCATGGCACCGAACAGTGTCGGCATTGCTGCGAGATTATGCTCATCGAACATTCCGCCGATTTTTCCAGCTAAGTAGTTTCCGCATGAGTTGCTGATGTACCAGGCGCCCATGGTTAACCCAAGAAATCTCACTGGCGCTAACTTTGTCACCGTGCTCAGTCCGACAGGGCTCAAGCACAGTTCACCGAGCACCTGGAGCAGGTATACCGCAATCAACCAAAATGGACTCACTCTTCCTTGCGATGCCAGTATCGAAGCAGGAACCATCAACGCAATTCCTAAGCCAAGAAATAAAAGTCCGAATGAAAACTTCAAAGGCGCCGGCGGTTGCTTCTCGCCAAGGCGCAGCCAGAGCACGGAGAACAGAGGGGCAAACATAATTACAAATACAGCCTGGAATGTTTGCAAAAAGCTCGATGGACAATACCAGCCACCAATCATGGTGTCAGTGCATTTATCCGCGAAGATGTTGAGACTGGTGCCGCCTTGTTCGTAAATCGTCCAGAACAAAATGTTGAAGACGAACAAGACTCCAATGGCGCCTATACGTTTCCATTCGGTCGGTGTTAATTTGCTGTCGACGACTTCACTGAGTCCGTCGCCCGGAAGTCTGGCGGATTTATTTGGTTTTAAACCAGCGTCGCCGAGCTGTTTCCATTGAATTACGTAGTGTATTAAACCAACAACCATGCCCACACCGGCAGCAGCAAACGCCCAATGCCAGCTCGTGTGCGCACCGAAGCCCGCCGAATTCAGCCACGCTTTGAATTCATGACTCTGGGCGAGGTAACCGCAAAGAAGTGGTGCTAAAGCGGCGCCGACGTTTACACCCATGTAGAAGATCGAGAAGCCTCCGTCTCTTCGCGGGTCGCCTTCTTTATAAAGCATGCCCAGCATTGAAGTGATGTTCGGTTTTAGCAATCCCGTTCCAAGTACAATCAGACCGAGACCAGCATAAAACGACGTCATCGATGGAAAGACCATCGTGAAGTGGCCGAGCGCGATAATGATGCCACCAAGCAAAACGGCTTTGCGCGCGCCCAAAAATCTATCCGCGATAAATCCACCAGGCATTGCTGCTAAATACACTGACATCGTGTAGAGACCAAAGATGTTAGCGGCCTCCGCGTTGGTCATGGCCAGTCCGCCATCCTTGATGGCTGCCACCATATATAACACCAGGATTGCGCGCATGCCGTAGTAGCTGAGACGCTCCCACATTTCGGTGAAAAACAAGTTGACCAGTCCGATTGGATGCCCGGCGAAAGTTCGCTCGTGCGGCGCGGGTAAGGCGGCTGTCCCCTCTGATGTCACTTCGTTTTCCTCTCGTTTCCGGTTTTAAATTATTTGCGTTGCTCGCTGGTTTTCGCTAGTTCGCGTTTGATGACGGTGTGTCACTGAGAAAATTTGCGTTTAGATCACATATCGAAAAAATCTGGGCAGTTTGTTTTCGCACTGGAATCATGAATGCGAGCGAACCTTTGCCGGCATCCCGCGCGAAATACGAGGGTGTCATTACGCATTGCGAGAACCGGTGATGCCAAGTATGCCGTCATCTGTAGTAAATTGATCCTGCGACGTATGGCAGTTTATCACCTTAAGTATCACTCTGTTATGAATAGAGGACTTTCGGGGTCAAGGATTGGATAAAATAAGTACGGAAATTTCAAGTCGAATTTCGAACCGGAATTGACTCACGAGTGCGCATTCAGCGCCGAACGACAGCGATTGAATGAATAAACAGATGCCCGTGAAACACACTGCCCACATGAACCAAGCAGATGCCCTGAGCAACAGATGCCCCTGAACAACAGATGTCCACCACAAACAAGGCTCTTGTAATCAATGACCGTACTTCCGACTGAAGGTTACGAAATTCTGGACCATCCCGCCGACATGGGCTTTCGCGCCTGGGCGCCCACGCGAGAGGAACTGTTTGTCACGGCGGCTCGCACGCTGACGTCGATTCTGGTAGATCTGGATACAATTAAGCCTGAACTGACTGTTGATGTTGAAGTCGAAGCCGATGGCGAGGAGATGCTGTTCTTTCACTGGTTGTCAGAAATTCTTTTCTTGTTTGATGCTGACGGAACTATATTTTCGTCGTTCGAGATTCTCGATATCATGACATTGGATTCTGGTTTAAAACTCAAAGCAAAACTCAGTGGGCAAGAGTTTTCGAAAGAAGAGCACCAAATCAAGACCTATGTAAAAGCGATCACTCTGCATCAACTGAAAGTTGAACGCAAGCACGATCGCTGCGAATTACAGGTATATATCGACATCTAACGCGCTATGAAAAGGGGGCGAGGTGACATGGCTAAACTGCGAACTAATACTAAATGGGACAACATTGTAGAGGTGGTCGACAACAACCGCTACAGAATTCCGCGCGGTTACAGACATGATATGCGCGTTGACGCGATGATCTTCAGCAGCCCTGAACTGATAAAACACGTCGTCGGTGACTTGTCGTTGGAGCAGGCGTCCAACGTCGCGACTTTGCCGGGGATTCTCGGACAGGCGCTTGCTATGCCGGATATGCATCAGGGCTATGGTTTTCCGATTGGCGGTGTCGCCGCTATGGATCCCGATGAGGGAGTGGTATCACCTGGCGGTGTGGGATTTGATATTAACTGCGGCGTTCGTCTGATGGCGAGTCCGTTGAAATTGAATGACATTCAGTCTCGTATGGACGAACTCGTAACCGGGCTGTTCAAGGCGGTTCCGACCGGCGCCGGCAAAGATGGCAGACTGCGACTGGATGCCAGCGCACTGGATGCGGTGCTGCGCGATGGCGCGAAATGGGCCGTCAAAGAAGGTTACGGAACTAAAGATGATATAGATTGCACCGAGGATGGTGGCTGTCTTCCGTACGCCATTCCAGACAAAATCAGTGACCGCGCCAAGAAGCGTGGCGCCAGTCAACTCGGCACACTTGGCTCGGGCAACCACTTTCTGGAAGTCGACGTGGTCGACAAAGTATTCGATCAAGAAGCAGCCGCGGCTTTTGGCTTGTTCGAAGGACAAATCTGCTTCATGGTTCACTGCGGCTCTCGCGGACTCGGTCACCAGGTCTGCACCGATTTCGTCAGCACGATGGCGCCGGTTATGAAACGCAGCGGCATTATCGTTCCCGATCGCGAATTGGCGTGCTGTCCGATTAACTCGCCGGAAGGGCAAGCGTACCTTGGTGCGATGGCGGCTGCCGCTAACTTTGCGTTTGCGAATCGTCAATGCATTATGCAGTGGGTTCGTGATGTCGTGAAAAAAGTATTCAGTCGCGACGTTGAACTTTCTCAAGTCTATGATGTCGCGCACAACATGGCGAAATTTGAAAATCACACTATTGATGGTGTCGATAAACCAGTTCTTGTTCATCGTAAAGGTGCTACCAGAGCCTTTCCCGCTGGACGTCCAGAACTGGCGCAAAAATTCCAAAGCATCGGGCAACCGGTCATCATTCCAGGTGATATGGGACGCGCATCTTATGTGTTGGTCGGAACCGAACAAGCTCTAAAAGAATCTTTTGGAAGCGTGTGCCACGGTGCCGGTCGTTTGATGAGCCGAACACAAGCGCGCAAAGGTCGCGACTCGCGAGATGTGATTGCAGACCTGGCAAAACGCGGAGTGATAGCGAAGGCTTCATCACGTGAGGGTTTGACTGAGGAAGTTCCAGAGGCGTATAAGCCAATCGATGATGTTGTGAAAGCTGTTAAGGATGCGGGATTGGCGCGTCCAGTGGTGAGGCTGAGACCGGTTGGAGTGGTGAAGGGTTAATCGTTTCAGTTGCCGTTTGGAATTCGTACCGCTCGGTAATTGTTCGTTCTGTTTTAGAAGCGCAAACACAGGAGTTGATAATGACGCAATCCGGGGAAATCCAAGACGATCCATTCTGGTACAAGGACGTCATTATTTACCAACTTCACGTCAAAACATTTTACGACAGCAACGGTGATGGCTACGGCGACTTCGCCGGTTTGATCGAGAAGCTCGATTACATCGAAGAACTTGGTGTCACTTGCATTTGGATACTGCCTTTTTATCCATCACCACTGCGTGATGATGGCTATGACATCGCAGATTACGTGAATATCAATCCTTTATACGGAAGCATGCAGGACGCGAAGAACTTTATAAAAGAAGCTCATCGCCGAGGCATTCGCGTCATTACAGAACTCGTGATCAACCATACTTCCGACCAGCACGCCTGGTTTCAACGTGCTCGCCATGCGCCTGCCGGTAGTCCGGAGCGAGACTTTTATGTCTGGAGTGATACCGCCGAAAAATTTGAAGATGCACGAATAATTTTCATCGATACCGAAGCATCGAACTGGACGTTTGATTCCGTTGCAAAACAATATTATTGGCATCGATTCTTCGCGCACCAACCGGATTTGAATTTTGACAATCCAGCGGTTACTGAAGCCGTTTTAGAAGCCATGCGCTACTGGCTCGACATCGGTGTGGACGGCTTCCGGCTGGACGCGATTCCGTACTTGATCGAACGAGATGGAACGAACTGCGAAAATCTTCCTGAAACTCACGCGATTTTGAAACAGTTACGCACGGCTCTTGATGCTGATTATAAAAATAAACTGTTTCTAGCCGAAGCCAATCAATGGCCTGCCGATGTGATCCAATATTTCGGAGACGGCGACGAGTGCCATATGGCTTATCACTTCCCCTTGATGCCGCGCATCTTCATGGCGGTGCATCAACAAACGCGATTGCCCATTGTGGAAATTATGCGTCAAACACCGGCTATTCCGGAAAGCTGCCAGTGGGCAATTTTCCTTCGTAATCACGACGAACTGACACTAGAGATGGTGACAGATGAAGAACGCGATTACATGTACAGCGCGTATGCGGAAAACCCGATCATGCGTTGCAACGTCGGTATTCGTCGACGTCTCGCGCCGCTTTTGGAAAACAGCCGCCCGCGAATCGAACTCGTGAACGGTCTGTTGTTTTCTTTTCCTGGTACGCCGATCGTTTATTACGGAGATGAAATCGGGATGGGCGATAACGTTTATCTCGGTGATAGAAATGGTGTCAGAACTCCGATGCAATGGAGCTCCGATCGCAATGGCGGATTTTCTAAAGCGCAGTTTGCTCAGCTCTATTCGCCACCATTGATGGATGCAGTAAGCGGATATCAGGTCGTCAACGTCGAAGGTCAGTTGATGGATAAATCATCGCTCCTGCGTTGGATGCGAAGAATAATCCGTTTGAGAAAACAGTACAAAGTATTTGGTCGAGGAACTCTCGAGTTTATTGAACCGGCTAATCGCAAGATTCTGGCGTATGTCCGCCAATACGAAAGTCAAACTGTTTTGTGCGTGGCGAACCTCTCATGGTCGCCGCAATCTGCGGAGCTTGAGCTTTCGCGATGGGCAGGCAAGACGCCGATTGAGATGTTTGGAATGGAAGCCTTCCACGAGATTGATGAGACACCGTATGTGGTGACATTCGCTCCCTACGGTTTCTACTGGTTCTTAATCGAAAAGTAAGAGCCGAGAAGTAAGAGCCGTTGACTTTAAATTGGTTGAGAATTCGATGAAATCTTAGAATCGAACGGAAAGAAATCTGGAATGAACGGAATCTGTAAATTGTTTGCAATCGGGATGTCGTTTTCCTGCTTCATCTTTCTGATGATTGCTTCTTCGACTTCGGCGCGGGCTGATCTGCCGCTGGTAAAATTCGGGACTCGCGTCGATGCTGCCAATATTGATCTTAGTCCCGCCGCCGATCCTGTTCTAGTCTGGAATTCCGCCGATAAGCAGTGGCTCCAGAAAGAAGTGAACGGTCTAATCGCGAGGTATCCTGGTCTATTTGCCAGATGTGAAAAGCTGAAAATCTTTCGCGTCCATAAGATCAATGTTCCCGAACCACATAAATCGAGAAGAGAGTCAGTAACCGTAGCCGCCACTGCCCCTGGTGCCATCTTTATTGCTGATGAATATTTTAGACTTGAAGAACGCGAGCGACGCTTCTCGTTGGTTCATGAAATTGTGCACGCTTGCGACATCGGAAATTTGATAGCGTATTCACCGGAGTTTGTCGAGTTTGCAGCCATCTACAGAAAAAGCATTCTTCCGAAAACCAAGACCAGGGAGCCTTTACCAGAAGAACTCGCCGACAGTTTTGCGTTTTACGAACGTGGTGGCTTGACCCCGAAAGATCGAAAGCTTTTCGATGAGAGAATCCTTCCGCAGTTGATCGCAAACGATAACGGTCTCAAACAATTCAATATCCTTTCGGGCAAAGCTCTGACTGCACAAAAAATCCATCGCTATAAAGATGCGATTGTGAGTTGGAACGGAGCTTCTAAATTATATCGGAGAAGCCCATTTCCACACACTTCTCTTGGATATTGCTACATCAAGGAAACGCAAATGGACAAAGCTCTGGAGGAAACGAACATCGCCGAAGATTGCTACAAAGCTGCAGGCGTTCCTGAATCGGAATCCAATCGTCTTACGCATGCCTATCAACGAGCGCTTTTGCTCATTCAATGCAAACAGGATTTGGACGGCGCACTGACAATGCTCAATCAGGTCGCGGCGTACCGTCCAACTCCCGAAGTGTTGAAACTTCGCGATGCCGTTAAGGATAAACTGATGAAGAGAACGTCCAAGCAACCAAAAGCGGAGGGTTGAAGCGCGAACGGCAAGCAGTGAAGGCTTCTAAAGCCGTCAAAGCCGTCAAAGCCGTTGAAACCGTTTCAAAGCACAGTTTTATTCCTTACCTGAGATTCAACGCTGTGACCTGTGGGCGCGTGAAGAATTGGAAGTCGTTTTGCGATCCACCCAGATACATTAGCACTGCTGTCGTTTTCATCATCCGATTTTTTATCTTTTTGATTTGCGGATGACTGGAGGACGTGATGCTCTTGAGAGAACTCACCGAATCCATAGCCGAAGGGATGGAAAATTCTGATGTGAAGATTGACACGCCATTGTTGGCGCGACTTGTTCGCAGAGTGCGGTGCGAAATTTGTTCGATCGGGTTAACGGTTCCAAACTCGCTGGATCTGCTGTTGGCGAGAGTTAGATGTTGTCCTGGTGCCAAACAAAATTGTTGTCCGGAAATGGAAACCGAGACCGAACTCTTCTTATTGTCGTGCAGATTGTAAATTGATAGCCCGGAGTTTTTGTTCGAAACCAAAACTATCGAACCCTCTTTTAGTTTCACACTGCCGAAGGAACTCTTCAACTCTGTGTCTTGCTCTGCTACAAAGACTGAGTGTCCTGGCTGCAATTCAATTGATGCTTCCAGCGGGGCAAAGCTTTCATTGGCAGGAAGGATGTTACCAATTTCCTTGACTCCGCAGAGCGTACTTCCGATCATTCCAGCTGGCGCACCGTATGTAGTGACCACGGAATCATCATCGATGTTGCTTGCGAATTGAACGGAATCACTCAATTGCGCGAGCGTCTGGGGCGCCAGGTTTAATGTCGTAAATGAGTTCAGAGAAGAGTTTCGCGTTGAGGCTATGTGCGATAGATCCGAGTTTGGGAATATGTTGCCCGCATTAAACTCGTTAATCGTGACGTTTCCATTTACCAGATCGGGTGTAACCGCTGGCCCTTGCGCTGCCATCGATAGAACAGTGGCCGCCATCGGCTGGCTGCCTGTGAACATCCAAACGGCGTCTTCGTTGGCAACTGGTGGATCCGCGATTATTTTTACGCCACCACCAAGTGATATATTTGACGACTTGAACGGATTGTTGATGATGATGTTAGCGCCTTTTGCGTACATCGTGTTCACCGCGCCTTTGGCACTGAGACCAGCTGCGCCGAAGTAAATGAATCCACCGCCATTCTGGGCGTACGCAAAACTTTTCGTTGGTGGCGTACCGAGCGTTGGAACGCCTGTGGGACCAACCGACAAAAGAATATCACCCAAAGGAAACGCGTTCGCAATCGTTTGCACCACGGCTCCTGCGCCGATCGTGATTTTTGATTTACTGGCGGTCGATGATGTGTCCGTAACTTGCAAAATAATATTGTCCGTGGCGGTCAATTTAACTGCGGGTTTCACCGCGATGAAACCTTTGGCGGCCTTTATTATGAGGTCGCTTGCCATGGCCGTCACCGTTACGTCTCCTGTGACGTTGATGCCTCCTGCAGATAGCAGGTCTAGATAACCGGTTTGGCCTCCGGCAAAATTGAAGCCTTTCTTTACCTCGGCTGTGACGTTCAAAAAGGTGCTGAGTGCGTTCACCTTCACACCGCCGATGGTACTGGATAGTGTGAATCGATTGATCCCACTTGTCCCGATATTGTTGGCGCTGGTTAGCGATAGCAATGGCGTCCTCATGTCCGCCGTGTCGACAAATGCGTTAGTGATGTTTGAAACTGATTTTAGCGAAATGCTGGTGGTGGCAACTATCGTTGGATTAAAGAGTGCCTGGAAGCCGGCTGCAGTTTCCAATTCCACCTTTGGAGCAACTATCACCAGGGTGGGATTCGAGGTGATGTTGCCATCGGTTTTGACGCTAAAAATTTTACCAGCGGTGTTCAAACTATCTAAAGCGGTTGCGCCATTGTAGTCATTGTGAACATACACCTCGTTTTTTGCATTCAGCTGTAGAGTAAAGGCGTTGACCTCCAGCGGAATATCTGTGTTTAGGCCGATGCTGCCAGTAGTTGATGTCAATTTTAAGCTAGGAACAATTATCGTCGAGTCATATGCGGTGGCAATGGTGCCGACGGCTGTCATGTCCAACATCACCGCGGATGCTGCCAGTCCGATGATTCCTTTGTTTGTCGCGTTTATAAATGCAGAGGATTGAAGATTGTCCGCGTCGATATCGATGTATGACGCTGTGGTCGTAATCGGATTATCTGCGGTTCCAAAGCCACCAGTACTGGAAAACAGTTGCAGTGACGCTGCATCGATAAGGCTGCCGCTGCCCTGAATGACGTCGGAAGAGAAACGCGCTTGCAATGTGACTCCGCTTAGAGGAGAGACAACCTTTAATTGCACGCCATCTCTAATATCAATTACATCTTGCGCACCTCCTCCGCAGGCGATCTGGATCGAGGTGTAGGCTGTTAAATCGCCGTCGACTCTTACGCTGGCATTG
The DNA here is from genome assembly GCA_021772095.1 of Candidatus Obscuribacter sp. GTDB lineage: Bacteria > Cyanobacteriota > Vampirovibrionia > Obscuribacterales > Obscuribacteraceae > JADYXR01. The sequence continues at coordinate 65,641 of JADYXR010000204.1, forward strand.
TTCTGCACCACAGTGCCGCTTGATATTGAACCCGTGACACCTAGTGTGCCGTCTGCGTTGTATGTAACCGGCGTACCAAGTGAGGTTGAAGGCCTTATACAGTTGATAAATATAGAGCCACCGTTGTTGCCGCCAGTGGTATTCAGTGTCCCGGTTTGGATTGCGTCGAAAGGTGCCGCGTCTCTACCATCGGACAAAATCGTTATGTTACCGTTGCTGCCCGTGCCATGCCCTCCGGAATTAAGGAACGAACCGGTCAAGATAACCGACCCGGTATTGAGTGCCCCTGGATTGTAGGCGACCAGAAAGATGTTGCCACCGTTTGCGTTGGCACTAGTATTGGTGGCACGAGAATTCACGGTCACGCTGCCGCCCGCGTGAGTCCCTAGAATGATGCTGCCACCAGTTGCCGATGAATCGCCGCTAATAGTCGTTGATGTACCACCATTTCCACTGGGAAGAGTGCCCGTGTTCGTTCCGACCGAGGTAATATCAGCGCCGGCGATTAGTGTGATTGGAAAACCGGAATTTGCATTTCCTGCCGTGATTGTCAGAGGCGCGCTGTTCGTAATATCTCCGGAGGCAATGATGGTCAATGCTTCACCGACGGTAATGTCACCACTCAACACGATATTGCCGGCGTCGTTTTTATAAGTTGGATCACCGGTCAGACAAATGGACCCCAAATTGAGAGTCGCGGTCGACGCTTTGACGTGTGACGCCAGACCGGTTTCGTTAATCACGCCGGTCAGTTCATTCACGTATACATCTGCGCTACCCTGACCGGCATTGATGTTGAGTGATTGGCTGAGCAGATCTCCGCCCGTCATGTTGGTGTTGAAAGTTGCATCGTAGCTGGGAGTACGAAGGTTAATTGATCCGTTGAGAGCACTGATCGAACCGCCAGTGTTTTGAATAACTAAATCTGATGCAACGGCATTATCAAAGCTAACGTTGGCATTGGTGCTCTGGATTAGTCCATTATTAACCACGTGTGGCGCGGAAATATTTAGATTCGCCGCTGCCTTTAAAACGGGACCTGGGGCACCAGTGATGGTGCTCGAACTATTAGCATCACCAGCGCTGTTTGAATTGATGACATTACCCGCGGTGATGTTTAGTTCTCCTGAACTTTCAATCACGCCATGGTTTGTAAACCTGTCTGCTGCCTCAAGACTGAGATTGACGGGGGTTAGAGCGCCACCGTGTTCAGTCGCTTGAGAGTCTGAAAGCATCGTGCTGATCAGACCGGTTTGCTCGTTAGTAATATTGTCGGCTTTGAGTAGACCTTTATTGTTGTTCTTGCTGGATGAGTAAACATACATCGAGCCCGCGTTAGTCAAATCGCCCGTGACTTGAAACGTTGCTCCTTTGCCGACGTCTCCGTAGGTTACCAGGTTGGTTGGGATGACCAAATCATCGACGCGCATTCGATCGCCGCGTGAAGTCAACGCTGAGAGGTCGACTTCGCCGCCGATGGCGCGTCCGGAGCCGTCAAGCTGCACGCTTTGTTTGCCGGCCAAAAGCATTTGTTTGCAAGCGATATACTCGGCGGCGGTCACCTTGGAACCAGACGAAAATGTTTTTTGCTCTCCACCGGAATTGATCGTGATCGATTCAGTTTTTTGAAAAAGCCTTTCGCCAAGAGTTATGTTCTGCTGCGTTGAACTGAGATCGATGTCGACGCCTTTGTTCATTTTCAACATCTGCCCGCTGTCAGCGGACTGCAAGGTGCGGTTGGCAAGCCGAATTAGCGTTTTATCGTTCTTCAGGTTTTGATTCTGATTCTGCATCAACGGCTGAATTTGCATGTTGATATTTTTGGCAGGATTTGTGTTTACATTTAAACCAAACCCGTTTCCGTTGATGCCATCCAGACTTCGTTGCAGTTTAAACTCTCGTCGAAATTCTCTTCGCGAGATCTCGGGATTGTCTAGTTTGAATTGCTTGAACGGGCTCACTCGTGGCTCGCCGGGCGCGGCGTAGGCTATTGCTGGGAGGAGTAAAAGCGTACCTGCCACCATAGCTGATGCGTGAGCGGATTTAGCCGAAGCGATTCGGCGGTTTTCAAATAATGCCATTAGTGCGTACTCCGTAGAAGCGCAGAAAGTTTGTTTGAGAAAATAGTAAGCGGGATCTCGAGATCAATGAAATCGCAGTCATACTGCGCGGCGAGCGCGTAGCAATTCTGCTATTCGCATATCGGTTGCCGAACCGATTTAGTGCTAATTCAATTGGTCGTTAGAAAATCAATCCAATGAGAGTTGGCGGCGCGTTCCAGGTGATCCGCCAGGAGGGTCCGATACGCTTACAGGCTGGCTCGCGAAATTAGGAGCACTCGTCATTATTTTCAAAAATTACGAATTGACAGAGTGCGTATTAAAAGTCGCGATGAAACCATGACCGAGTATTGAGACTGAAGCGATTGACGCTCACGTCTAAGACCGGTGATCAACCCTTGAATTATGAACTGATGGAACAAATTCGTCTATATGATTATTTAACACCGCTCGGCTTCGGGTCATGCAAATAGCGTGCGGGCGTGTCCGGGACCGAGAGTACCGATTCCTCCAGGAGAACAAACATTGTTGGTTTGATCGCAAGTTCGCCTGTGTACGGATAGCTATATGCCGACAAAAGCCAGATGTTGAGCGCCATTGCCGACGCAACTAGAGTGGTCATGAAGCCTTGCACTTTCGGAAATTGCGATGCGAAAATATAAGTAAACGCAACAGTGATGAGAGCACCACTCGCTATCACTAACCACAGAGCTATCGGTGTGAAGGTTTCGCTAAGCAGAATTCGCGCGCGTCTTTGTTCACCCAGGCTGGTCATCGATTGCACCAGACCTTGTTGCAGATTGCTCTGTCGATCGTTTTCCGGCACCACCGAAATAACGCTCTCCCAGAGTTCCTGATACGACTGCCAACCGTGATTGATTTTCACTCCCTGAGCCATCTTCGGCCATTCGTTGTCGATCACGTCATCACAGTACTTCCGACAAAACTGTCGAATTCTCGGTCTATCTTCATCGGATAGGCCCCGAGCGATTCGAAAAACGCTCGCGACGTTGCTCGCTTCCATTTGCGAACACATCTGAGCGTCCTGGTATCTGCCCATCGCAGATGCCACCATAAATCCGAGCAGCACTGAAAACAATGTACCGACGACGCCCATCATCGCTTCGCCTGCGCTGTGGTGTTTTTCAAGCACATCGATTTTTACTACTCGATTGACTATTATTTGCCCGATTAGAGCGATACTTACAAAAGCGATGACCAGTAAAACGGCGTGTGCGATAGTGTTCATCAGATACCTGTCAAGTGAGATTCTCGGTCGTATTCAATCTATTTTTTCAATGATTTCGCTTTTGCTAAATCTGCGTCACCTTGCACTTTTTGTCCACATTCCAGAAATGCTTTTCCGCGTGAATCGAATTCTTCGAAAGAAGACGCGTTGAGTGCAGTTGCTGATTTGAAGTCCTTCTTCGCAGCTTCGGCTTTGCCTAGTTTCTTGTTTGTCATGCCGCGATAATAGAAACCGCAGACATTTTTCGGATCGAGATCAACGACCGTATTAAGTCGCTTGAGTGCGGTGGTGAAGTCATTACTGCCGTATCGTTTAATTCCGTCTGTCAGCAAATTTTTTGCCAAAACAGCTTTGGCGTTGATGTCGGTATCCTGACCACCCGGCGGAGGTGGTTCTTTGATTTCCTTTGCAAAAGCGGCAGGAGAACTGAGCATCAGCGCGCTTAGACCAATAACTAAATTGCTTTTGAACGACATAGCACCTCCAACTTTTTAGACATTCCGAAGATTTAAACGTTCGGACTTTTCACTGAATCGTATCATCATGACAGCCTGTTTCTGTGGCGTACTGCGCGATAAGTTTGGCGACTTTAGCACCGCCGTTTTGACTGAGATGGACAGGATCCAGGAAATCACTGCTTACGAAACGATTGTCATCGGTGAGATCGACATAGACGGCTTCATTCTTTTGGCACGATTCGGCAATCTCACCTTTGATGGAATCATGCAGCTTCTTGAACGCCGCGATTTGTTTCTCCTGAAGCATCGGCATAGATACGACGATCGATTTGATGTTGGCTGTTTTTAGATACGTCAACGTTTCATTCAGGAACCATATCTGGTGGCGGCAGGATTGAGGCTCAAACGAAAAATTAGGAGGATAGATCAACGTCTTATCGTTGAAGCTTTGCGCGTCATCAGGCAGAAACACGAACTGGCCGACAGCCACTTGATCTATCGGCGAACGCACTATGTTTTTCCAGAATGCAGTGCTCTTATCTCGAAACTCAGGATACGCTTTGTTGTAACTCGGACCGTTGAGGCTTGCGTGTTTTGCAAAGAAACGAAAGTAGCTGGAGTCGCCCGGGCAGGCTAATCCGTTATCCAGAAAAGTGCGAGGATTAATCGTGATGACGGCAATTTCTGGTTTCTTTTTTTCAGAAATCAAACCCTTTGTCATAACATAATAGTCAGACGCAATGCTTCCAGGTTGGCTGGCGATGAACACCTTCGGTGATGCGCTGGTTACGCCACCAGTTGCGAATCTGGAACTGCTGGCGGGATGATTCAGACTGTTCGCGAAACCCAGCTTACTGAGCGCGTTTGAGATATCGAGCCGACTTGGCCCGGTTGTAAAATTGATTTTGCGCAGCTCACTTTCAACGGCATAACTGCGATGATCGAGCGCGAAATCTAATTTTCTGCCAGCCACTTTTGCATCAGCCGATCGCAAACCTCCTAATTGGGAATCTCCCAAGATCAGCACGGCAGGTGCATCTGAGCGTGCATAATCGTTTTGCAGCCAGGCTCCAATTGTTTTCTTATCGGATGAATTTATCGTTTTGTTCGACCAGATCTGCCAGGCACAAAAAATCACGGCGATAGACACTAACGCGATTCCGAAAAATTTAAATGCGTTGAGTCTTGATGTCACGACTGCGCTCCTGTTCCGACATCACTATGATCTTAAAAAATCGCTGAATTATCCAGGCAACTTCGTTTAGAATTAGGCGGTCTTTCGTGACGATTAGGAGTGCGCAATGCAATTGCCGGGACGTTTTCGGATTTTGGCGTCAATAACCTTGGGTGCGATGATTTTATCTGCGTCGGGCTTAGCGGCTCTGGCTGCCGATACAGCGAAGCGCCCGCTAGTGATTGCTCACCGCGGTGGCAGCAAGTGGGCTCCTGAAAACACGATGGCAGCGTTTGCCAAGAGCTTAAAGGCTCGTGCCGACGGCGTTGAGCTAGATATTCATCGTTGCAAGAGCGGCGAGTTGGTCGTCATTCATGATGAGACTTTGGACCGGACCACAAGCGGCAGAGGCTTTGTCAAAGACCACACACTGGAAGAATTGAAGAAACTTTCGGCCGGCAAATGGTTTGACCAGGAGTACGCTGCCGAGAAATTGCCTTTGCTGGAGGACGTTTTGAAGCTCGCTGACGGAAAAATGATCGTTAACATCGAGATCAAAAACTCGCCAGTCGAGTACCCCGGCATCGAAAACGACCTCGCCAAGGTTCTTCAGGACTACAAATACCCCGACAAGATCCTGATCAGCTCGTTCGATCACGAACTTATCAGACGCGTTCATAAAAACACCCCACAGTACCAGGTGGCATTTCTAGACGCTGGAATCATTGCCGATGTCGGCGACTACGCTGACAAGATCGGTGCTAAAGCCTGGAATGCCGGGTTTTCCGAGCTGCGACCCGATGCTGTCGAGCGCGCTCATAAAGCCGGATTGGCAGTCAACGTCTGGACTGTAGACGGTCACAAGAAGTGGCGGGAAGCAATGGATATGAAGGTAGACGGCATCGTGACCGACGATCCGGCTGGTCTTCTCGAGTACTTCGAAGATTACTCCTCGCAAAACTTCAAAAAGTAAGCGGCTGTTTCTCGATTGAGAACGCCAATTCGAGGCATATATAGATGTGAACTGCTGCGCCTGTTACCTGTGTGCAGTGGCAAGCGGACCTGAACTCGTTCCCTTCTCATGGATTTCAACTGAAACTATGGCAAAAATTTTGCTCGTGGAAGACGATGACAGCCTGGCATTTTTGTTGAAGATGCAGCTGGAACAATTGCGCCACCTGGTCGATGTCGCGAGAAAAGGTTTAGATGCGATTTCGCAGTTGCGGTGCAATAACTCATACGAATTGATCATTTTGGATTGGATGTTGCCGGATATCGCAGGCGTGGAAGTCTGCAAGCAGTACCGTTCTTCCGGTGGTCGCGTTCCAGTTTTAATGCTTACCGCCAAAGGAACGGTTGAAGATAAAGCGACCGGACTGAATGCTGGTGCCGACGATTATCTGGTGAAACCATTTCATCCGACTGAGCTGGATGCGCGTGTTAATGCGCTTCTTCGTAGACCGACTACTTATGCCGGGAAGAAACTGTTGATTCGTGATATCGAGCTTGACACCGCCAGTGGTACCGTCAGTCGAGCCGGGCACGAGATTGAACTGACCGCCAAAGAATTTAGTTTGCTTGAACTTTTGATGCGTTATCCGAACCAGAGCTTCTCTCTGGAGGCTATTCTCGACCGTGTTTGGGATAGCGACTCGGCAGCATCGATTGACACTGTGCGTACTCATATGAAAACTTTGCGGAAAAAAATTGGTGACAATAACGAGGAAGACGGCGTTATTAGAACCAAGCGCGGGCAAGGTTATCGAATCGTGGATCATCAGTAGAAAGCGATGAAAAACCGTGTCCCGGGCTTCAAGCGTTATTTTCAGGATCTGCCCCTGACGACAATAACGACGGCTGGCATTTGTTTCATTGTGTTGCTTCTGATTCACATCGCCGCGATATCGATTCAGCAGTGTTTTGATAGGCTCTCAGATACTGGTATCTCGCAACAGCGACTTTCGATTCTTACTGTTCTCGACCAAATTAAGTATTGTTTGTCGAAGGCTGAAGCCGCCGAGTACGCCTACGTCTGGACTGGTCAAGCTAAATTTCTTGATCAGTACAAGGAAAATATTCGAATAGTCGATAAACAGGTGATGGAACTCGACATGCGGCTGCACGGCAAGCACCGCATGCTCGCCGACGAGATTCGAGAGTTGATTCGCGTGCGCAGTGAGTGTGCCGAGGAAGTGATCGCGCTGAGGAAAACTCAGGGCATGGATGTTGCGGCCGCTCATGGCACGCGGCTCGGCGAGGCCGAGGTGACAAAACACCTGGAAGTAATGGTGGATGAACTAGGCAATCGAGCCGATATGGATTTTCAGTTGCGAGGAAGCGAGCTCGATCGGGGCAGCCGGCAAACCATAGCTGGTATCAGTATGTTGATGGTTTTTGCTATGACAATTTTGATCGTTGTTATTGCCATCGTCAACAAATATGTTGGCGCAAGAAATGCTGCCGAGCGTTCACTTCGCGACGCGGAGCGCAGATTCAGAGCTGTGTTTAATCAAACATTTCAATTCAGCGGATTGCTTTCTCCTGACGGCATCGTGCTTGAGGCGAACCAGAGCGCAGTCGATTTTGCCGGTGGAAACATTTTGGCAGTCAAAGAAAAATATTTTTGGGACACCTCGTGGTGGTCCTATTCCACTGATGTTCAAGAACAGTTGAAAAAAGCGATTGGTAAAGCCGCCAAAGGCGAGATGATCCGATTCGAGTCTGAAGTCGAAGGCCCTGGTGGGCGCTCCACTGTGGACTTTTCCGTGAAACCCGTTAAAGAAGACGACGTTGTCATCTATCTGATTGCCGAGGCTCGAGATATCACTGAGCGTGTGCGAGCCGAGGAATTGCTCTCAGAACGTGAGGCACGGATGCGTGCGATTGTTGACACCGCCCCTGATGGCATCATCACCGTCAATTCCGATGGCACTTTGGAGTCCATGAATGGTGCGCTTGAACGTTTACTCGGATACGAAACTGGAGAATTGCTGGGCAAGGACATAAATACTGTTTTGCCGCTGCTGTTGGCGGGCGGCGAAGACGGCGACACGAGCCCGTTGCGAACCGGCGAGCGGCGAGTCTTTGGAGTCGGTCGCGAGTTCTACGGATTTAGAAAAGACGGTGACAAGGTGCCCGTGGAAGTGTCACTCAGTATGATCAATCTTGGCAACCAGCAGATTTTAACTGGTATCGTGCGTGATATCACCGAGCGAAAGCGCGCCGAACAGCGAGTAAAAGATTTCTATTCAACCGTATCGCACGAACTGCGTACGCCGCTCACTGCTATTCGCACCGCTCTTGGTATCATGGAAAATTCATTCATGGGCGAGTTGACTGCCCAGGCTCGTCCGGTTGTTCAAGTCGCCAGCAAGGAAACAGATCGGCTGATCCGCCTTATCAACGATATTCTCGACATTCGAAAAATGGAAGCAGGTAAGCTCGATTTGAAGTTGACGAAACTCGACCCTCGCGAGATTGTGGAGCGAGCGCTTGATGGCATAAAAACATTGAGCGATGAAGCCGGGATACGAATTGAACGAGACTTGCCGTGGACGCGGCGTGTGCTCGCTGATGAAGACAGGCTGCAGCAGGTATTAACCAACCTGGTATCGAATGCGGTGAAGTGGTCGCCGGTAGATGGTGTTGTAAAAATCTCGCTTCGGGAAGTCGATCAAAAATGTCGTTTTGAAGTCACCGATGAAGGCCCTGGAATTCCTGAAGATGAGGTCGACAAATTGTTCGGTCGTTTTCAGCAACTCGCGTCCAGGGACGATCGCGCCCGTGGAGGAACCGGTCTGGGACTCGCGATCGCCAAAGCGATCGTAGAGCAGCATGGTGGAGAAATTGGCGTGGAATTAAAGAGAGGAACCGGTTCGATGTTCTGGTTTGAATTGCCGCTTGAACTGAAGATATTGGTTTAACACAACTGAACATCGATTCGAATCAGAGCTATTCAAAACAAATCAACGCGTTGTTAAATCAGATTGGAACAGCACCGGTTCAATAATCTCGCCGCGTTCAACTGCAAATGCACAGGAACAGGACCACGAATGTATTTAGCAGCATGTGATTAACGATACCGGGGACGATGCTCCCGGTTTTTTCGAGAAGATACGAGTTTATGTATCCCAAAAAGAATTTGTGAATAAACCACCACGGCGTGAATTCCAAATGTGCGACTGCAAAGACTAGCGAGCCGAGGAGCATCACGGTTTTAGCGTCAAGATGGCGTCGTAATGCCGGATTCAGAATACCGCGAAAAATGATTTCTTCTGTTATTGGCGCGAAGATCGCTGTTCCTGCGAATAGAAAAAGTATAGCGAGAGGCGAATGCGAGCCGGCGATCAGTCCTGTGCCGACGGTGACGGCTGTATCACCGGGATAGTGATACCACATCGATAACAACATACTAGTGTTAGCGAGCATCCAGCTAATGCTGAAGCCGGCGACACCCAGGCTGAGCAATTGAGGTTTTGTGTATCCATTGGATTGAAATTTCAGTCGCACAAACTCAGCGAACGCTGAGCTTTGATGTACGCACAGAAACGTCCACAAGATAAATGGAACTGTGGTGACAAGCTGATGCGCCGCTTCCAACATCGAAACTTTATCCGGCATGAAGGTTGACGCCAATGGTACGCCGCCGACGACTACGAGTGGCGGGCACTGAATCCAGAGAGCGACGATCAGCAAGCATGTGATCCCGCCCGATAGTAAGCTGATGACAGCCGGCTTAAACCATCCATAGGGGTGCGGGCACATGGATAGTGTCTCCGGTGCAGGCAAATCCCAGATCTTCTTTTTGAGGAAAAAGTTTGTCACAAACAACAGCGACGATGCAAAAGTCGAGCAAATCATCAGCGCGAATAGGCGATATGTTCTATTTCGATCTTCGTCAATTTCTGAGAGCGCGGCCTTTTCTTGTTCGGGTTCGTTGAACTTGTTATGAATCCGCGCTAACAAATACGTCTGGAAGTAATCTCTTGGAAGTGTTCTGCGGACGATCCCTACGAGTTCTTCACTGGTGGATGTTTTAGTGTCGCATTCGATCACCTTGAGTAGATCCTTTGCAAGTTGGACTCGTTTTCGTTTGGTAACGTCGAGCTGAGTTTGGCTATTCAGCTGGCTAATCGCAATTAGTTTGCTGTACGACTCATTTGAGTCTTCTTGTTTTCTACTATTTACAAGACCCTGGTTGAGCAACAAAATTGGGTTCTCTGGATCCGCTTGCAGATAGCGTTTGACGTGTTTTTCTGCTTCGTTTAAAAGCAGCGCCCGAAGCCATGGGAATTTAGTTTAATCATGGTTGGTTTTGTTCGACTCGCCACCATCCAATAGATCGCATAGCACCAAATCCGGTGTGAGACCAATTCCTAGAAAGTTTGGTGTCGTCACATAAATCGACGCGTCATCCAACTTTTCGACTAGCTCTCCATCCGAATCTCCCTTCCAATCAGAAGCACAAATGACTTTCTCAATTCGCAACTCGCGCAATGCAAAGTCGAAATCATAAGCATCATCGACAATATGTTTTGCAACTTCCGGAGTTGTTGTAATCACCAATACGTTGTCGCTGATATGTATGTTTGGCTTCGGTACACCGTAGTGAGTACGCAACATCGCGATCAAGTTGTTTCGACCTTTGATCAGCGAAGGCGCTGGAACATTTGCCAGAACCGCGCGTTTCCCGCCAATTACTCTCTCTGTTTCTGAAAACATCTCGCGCAAAGCCCAGCCGCTTAACCCGATTATGGCAACGACTGCGAGCCACTTGATTGTTCTGGTTGTCTTACTGGGAACGGGGGCCATTATTATCAGCGAAGCGGGACTGTAGTGCCATTCTAGTCTTTGATCGAAATCTTTGCGCAGAAAACTGATTTATTAGTCGCAAAACTTTTGATATTGAAATTGCGGAGAGCCGCTTCTGCTGTGCTTATTCACAGAGAATTGAAAGTTGGGAAAATCACGATTGTTTAGCTAAGCAGTGCTGCCTAATATGGAAACATCAGGCCACTATCGAGGTTCCTGAATGGTGCGCGAGCGGCACGCGCAGATCAACAAAGTGAGAAAGAGGTTTACCGATGACGTTTTTAGATAACGCTCCAGTTCGTGCTGATGCCGCCGATGGCGGTGAAGCGAAACCTGTGCCGAAACCTGTGCCGAACCCATCTTTTGCCGATGAAGTAGGGCGATTGTTCGGAGATCCGCCGACTAAGCCATCAGAATTGAAACCAAAACCAGAAGATTCCAGATCAACGCCGAAACCTTCAGATCCAAAAGGCGCAGCTTCAGCTGCTGCACCTAAAGACAGCGGGAGATTTGCTCCTCCTCCGGTAGACGCAAAGCCGTTTTTCCAACAGCCCGGATTGCCTTCAAACGGTGACATTCGCTTGCCGAGTCTCTCGCTGGATCGAATGCTTGGTAGAAAAGAGACTCCGCCTTTGTTCTTTCCGAAAGAATCGATTAAGCCTTCGACGGTAATCGTTCCACCGCGCGTACCAGCTAGACCGCCTGTCGCAGGGGGTGTTGATAAACCTCCGGTCGATGCCGCCAAGACCCCGTCGGTAGTTGATACAACCAAGGCGCCGCCGGTGGTCGATACCACCAAGGCACCGCCAGTGGTTGATACCACCAAGGCACCGCCAGTGGTTGATACTACCAAGGCACCGCCAGTAGTGGATACCGGAAAGGCACCATACAGGCCACTTCCGAAAGTTGATTATTTGAAGCAGCAGCGTGAGGGTCCCGACGCCACCAACACCAATCCGGATAAAACACCGCCGAAGTATCCAGGTCCTGAAAAAGATCAAGACAAATGGCTCATGAAGAAGCTCTTGAAGCCATCAAAGTTGGGCAGCGCTTTATACGATCTGTATCTTGAAACCTCAACCGATCGAAGCGAAGAAAATAAAGTTCCTGATGGCATTCGTATAGCCGAACTCCATAAAGGCATGAAGGAAAAAGTTGCATCGGTTGAACTTCTCGGCGACAGCGAGATGTTCCAACCCGACCAACACGGAATCGTGCTTCACCCGACCGGACGCAGGCATCCAGGCAATTTTTATGCCGTTCTTCGTGACGACAACGGCATTCCGCTCAACGTGATCCAGTATGCGAAAGGCAGCGGCGGAAAACCACAATATTTGCAGCAGTGGATTTTTGATCGTGATAACAATAAAGAGAGCGGCAATCGCACAACTACGATTAGCTATTTCCGCGAATCACAAAGTACAGCAGTCGGTCGACCAGGTGTCGAGAACAAAACGATGGTCGATGCCTTTATGGGCAGAACCGAGTATATCGCCGGATCCGGTGGCGCCATGCTGAAGGCGACTCAATATAATAATTTGAATAAGCCGACTGTCGAGATCGATTACAGCAGCGGAACTCCTACGATGCAGTTACGCGATTCTAATAGCGGTCAACTTAGACCTTCAACATATTCTAGAGCGTTCACCACGAACATGGCATTCAGCGGAGTTTATATCAAGTAGAGCATTGAACCAAAATAGCGGTTTAGAACACAAGCGAATCGCAAAACTACAAGTAAATTGCAAAACTACAAGCGAATCGCAAAACCACAAGTGGATTGCAAAACCATGTACTTCATTTATTCGGTGCGCGCAGTCGTCGTTTTTTTCGTGGTGACTTTTTCGCCGAATCCTTAGTTGGATTGGCTATCGTTTTTTCCACACCTGGATTCAGAACAGCTGGAGCTGCAATCGGAGGTTTTGCTGGAGGCGCGAGCATACTTGCTAGCCGTTGGAAATTCATTGCAAAATAAGTAATCAATGAAATCGCCAGCAACGCGGACAGCACGGCCAATCTGATAAGAACAACTTTCTCTCGTTCCAAATTGGCTTGATGCATTCTCAAGCTGCTCTCTTCTTCGTTCTTCTGTAGCCGTTCTTGGTCAACTGACGTGGGCTTGCCCGGACCGAAAGAACTTTGCATACTCGACGTTCGTTTTATATGCCGAATCTGATCTCGTTCCTTGATCGTGATTTCAAAATCTTCGATGGATGCTGCTTTTGCAATCACTCGCTCTTCGATCATGTGCGTTGGGAGGCTGTCGAGATTGTCGCCATTCGTAACTGCTTCATACCAAAATTCGATTGCATCTTTCATCTGCGCCGCCGAATCCCATCTTCGCGCAGGGTCTGTTTGCAAGGCTTTCAACACAATTTGATCGAGCATTTTGATGCCGGGAATATGTGGTACCAGATCGGACATCGGTGGAGGTTCGATATCAGGTGTGCAATGCGAGTACATAATGTCGCGAACGGAACCCTTGTGGTAGGGCGGTTTTCCAGTGAACATCTCGTACGCGACAATGCCAAGTGAGTACAAATCCGAGCGCGGTCCCAGGGCCTTAGCACTGCATTGCTCCGGGCTCATATACATCGGCGAACCGATCGCACGTCCGGTAAAGGTGATGCGCTCCTCGCCTTCAACGTGAGCAATTCCGAAGTCGAGAATTTTTACGATGATTTCGTCGCGGTCGTCTTCTTTTACAAGAACAACATTGCTGGTTTTTAAATCGCGGTGAGTGACACCATTGTTGTGAGCGTATGCGAGTGCGTCACACGACTGCAGCATGATCGTGGCAATATTGGATGTTCCGTCGATACGCCCAATCGATCTGATGATATCCAGAAGGTTCAGACCTTTTATTCGTTCCATCACCAGAAAAAATTCTCCAGTGCTGGTGGCGATAAACTCCATGTACTGAACGATATTTCTATGATGCAAACGAGAGTGGCTGCGAATTTCGCGACCGAAACGCATTATGTCTTCGGCGGAATTTACCTTCATCGCTTTCATCGCGACTAATCGATCCGTCGGGATGTGCTTGGCCAGATAGACGACAGCCATGCCGCCTTTTCCAAGAATGCTCAAAATCTCGTAGGTGCCTTCGATTGTCGCGCCGATCAGCGGGTCTTCGAGCTGCTGCTGCTGTTGCGATGCTTCGAAGGCGACATCATTTTTTTCCGTTACGCCGGCGGCTCCGGCGGCAATGTTATTGGAAGTCCAGTATTTTGACTGGTTTGTCATTTCCTTGGGAATCAGTCCTTCCCAGGAACCAGTAATTTGCAGAGTCGGACCGGGGACTGTCGCTTCAAACCGTCGCAGGAGAAGCGTTTGTATGTTCTCGTCTGGATTCGGCGGGGGCGCCAAAGCTACAGGAGTCGCCGGAGCGATTCCTTGAGACGCCGGTGTGGCGCGATTTATCTCGTTCTCGCTCTCCCGAGTCATAGGCTAAAGCCGACCGTTACAAGGCATCCAGTGTTTACGTTCACCTCTTTGAAAGTTTCGAAACGGTTTCTAAGATTATTTATCGGTCTTGGTTTTCGGCTTTGCGACTACGTCCATCGGCTTCGCGGCTTTGTCCGAAATGGTAGATGCGCCGTCCATCTCGATGAAGTCATTGAGAGCATTGTGGTATTTACTGTCGACCAACTTCAACATTGAAAGTTCGCGCGTGCTTCCCTTCATTGGTTCGAAAGCCCCTGGTCCCAACGCAATTCGCTGAACATTCGAAACTTTCAATCGTTGTGAGCGAGAGGTCTCCATAACGTTTTGCCAAAAAAGCGGAACGCCCTCGAGATTCGGAATTCCGTACCACGCGGAGAGGATCTCGCGTTGCATGGTGCTGGTCGGAATACCTTCGGTAGAAATCAGCTCGATGACACAACGCTGCGGTTTGGCTCGGTATCGGTAGAGAGCGTCGGATTCCATCGTAATCCACGTCCGTCTTTTCGACTGCAAGCCACGGAAATTTAACTGGTCGGTCGAATCCGCTTTTTTCGGATTCATGTATTCCTTTGCGTCAGGAGGGTCGAGAAAAAATCCTTCCTTCATCCAACGCGCCGGCGTAAGTTCGCATGAACGCTTGGTCTTGGTGTTAGTGACTACCGCAGACCACGATGGTGCCTTTGCGATAATTTCGAACGAGCCCTCGGTGACAATTTTGATGGCATTGTTATTTAGATAAACTGAGGATGCCGCAGTAACTTGTCCGGGCAAATAATTTATCTGCCAGCCTAACGCACTATCGGCCTTGCTTTTCACCGGCTGAATCGGCTTCGCGAGGGCCGGATCTGGCTGGACGAATAATCCCAATGTCACCGCAATGGTGGCAGATGCGACTACTAACTGATTGAACTTTGGATTCATGTTAGGAAGGAACCATTCGTTCTTCCTATTGTAGCGGAATTCTGAACCACAGGGCTGTGGCTCCCTTCGGCGTCGGCGATTCTATTCCAATTTCGCCGTCGTGCGCTTCGATGATCGCGCGGCATAGAACAAACCGCAAACTCGCTGCTGCACTGGATGTGGTGGAGAAACGCTCAAACATTTGTTGACACTGTTCTTCCTTCAATGGTTCTCCAAAATCTTCCACTTTCACCTCAACCATGCCTTTGGGCTGCTGGTTGGCGCCTCTTCGCAGACAGCTCAATGTTATCCTGGCGCTTACAGGCGAACGTTTGATGGCGTGACTGAGAAAAGTTTTTATCACGCTGATGATCTTTTCTTCGTCTGCTCGAACGTCAAGATCCTCCGATTCCAATTCAATTTTTAATTGTTTCGATTTGGCGTCTTCATTGTCTCGCGCCAACATATCCGTTAAAACGCCCTTGATACGGACGATTTCGAGATGCGGAACGTATGAGTTGGAATCGAATTTTTCGGCATCGATCAGATCGTTTATCAACGACATTAATGAAACAATCGAGCCCCGCGTCTGCCCGACGATTTCTTTTCCTTCGTCGTTAAATTCTCCAGCGAATCCCTGATCCATCATGTCGAAACTGACCAAAAGCGATGCCAACGGGGAGCGCAAATCATGGCTTACCATCGCCACCACCTCGGCTTTCAGCTTTTCTGCTTCCTTCCGGATGCTGGTGTCTTGAACAGTGGCAAAGAAGCTTTCGTCGCGTTCGTTCCATTGAATCGTCCATTCGCTAAAGATAAACCTCTGTGCTTTGGTTTTGATTCGGCATTCGAACCTGGTCGATTCGCCTGACTGTTTGCAGCGCTCGAACGTTTTTGCTACTTGCTGCTTCTCATCAGGATCTACGAAGGATAAAAGCGATTCGCCTCGAATTTCATACTGACGAAACTGAAGCAATTTTTCGACGGCAGGAGTAATGTCATGGATGATCAAATCCGGACCAATCGAACACATCAAGACTGCGGTGTTTTCCACCAGCGTTTTCTCTTGTTGGCGCGCTTCCTCGAGTTCCGCCGATAGATTGTGGATCAGAGCATCCAGGCTTGCCAGTTCTCCGGCCCCTTTAAGTGGAGGCAATAGCTCTTCCTTTTTAGCGACACGTTCTGTGTTGCGCATCAGGGTATTAAATGCGGTGCCAAATTCTCGGAGGATATACGCAACTGCCAGTAGTGCGAGGATCACTGCGCCGATCGTAAATCCAATTACTGTGTCTCGAAGAGCAGCTTCCGATTGGCTGCTCTTCAGCGCTTGCTCCTCTCGCAATTTTGATAGTTCGCGGATCACCTCTTCGCCGTAGGTTGTGATTTTCCAGGTCGCAGCCTGAATTTGATCCTGCAGACCGAATCGAAAAACATCATCAGCACTGTTAATGTTGCATCGTTCACTGGCTCCGATCAGCGCTTCTACAGCTTCTACAAATGCGTCGATGTTGGCGGTCTTCGGGGCGGTTTTCTTGTGCAATAAACGTCTGAATTCACGATGATGTTGTTTCAAAAGAGAGTAACGGGCGTAGAGCGGATCGTCTTTTGGACGGAACAGCATGACGTGTCCGCAGGCGACGGTGTCGTTTACAAGAACATTGACCGCTACCAGAGTTTCCATCGTCATTGTTTCTGCGACACGCTCTTTCTTGATCTCGTCAAACGAACCGAGCAGATTGAAAAGGAAATAAACTTCGATTGCCAGTGGAATGGCAACGACTAAAGCAATTTTGGTTTTCAATCCGGGCTTCATTTGTTTGCATCCTCATTTTTTGATGAGGGAATGCGAAACCAAAATGTGGAGCCTTGTTCGTAAACACTGTCGACACCGATTGTGCCGCCGTGCGCTTCCACAATAGCGCGGCAAATTGCCAGCCCCAAGCCGCTTCCGGACTTTTCTTCTTTAGTGTCCAAACCGGCCTGCTTGAATTTCTCGAAGACCACTCCAAGTTTTTCTTGAGGAATTCCCGGACCCTGATCTTTTACTGCAAAATAAAGCGTGGTATTGCCGGAGGTGCCTCCAAGATTCGAATTCCCTTCCGAAGGCTTTTGACCTTGTTCTCGAATGCACGATAATTCGATTGCCGATCCATCCGGCGAAAACTTGATAGCATTTCCAAGAAGATTGACGATCACCCTGATAATCCTGTCTGCATCAGCCTCGAGGGCGATGTCGTTTCCGGACACAGCATCCTTGGCCTCTACGCTGATCGTCAATTTCTTCTTGTCTGCTCCAGCCTTCACCATGTCCAGTGAACGATGAAGCAAATCCGCGGCAGTGGTTTTCGAATAGCTCAGCGTCAATGAATCGGATTCAAATCGTTCCATATCAACCAGATCACCGACGAGCGACATCAGTGCTTTGACTGACAATGTCGAATTCTTGGCGAGACGTAATCCGCGTTCCGTAAACTGCCCAAACGCGCCACTGGACAACGTCTCCAGGTTGTGGAGAATGAACTCCAGTGGTGATCGCAAATCACTACTGATGATCTCCATGACCTCAGCTTTTTGACGTTCAAATTTTTTCCGCTCCGAGATATCCTGAAAAGTCAAAAAGTATTGTCGATTGGATTTCGACCATTCGGCAGTTACTTCCGTGATGATTGAACCTGTTGTCCTTCGTTTCAAGCGAGCCTCAAAAGTCACCGTACCCGGTACTGCTATGCAACCTTCCAGATTCTCAACAACCTTGTCTCTGTCTTCGTTCTGCACGAATGACGACAAAATCCCCCCGGTCATCTCTGAAGGTGTAAAACCGAGCAGTGCCTCAACCACGTGATTGATTTCGATGATACGCAGGGTTTCTTCGCACGAACAAATAATCACACTGGTGTTATCGAGTAAGGCGCGTTCCTTTTCTCGAAGCTTGTTTAAATCATCGGAAAGTGAGTGAATTAGCTTATCGAGGCGCGCTAATTCATCGTGACCGCGCATCGGTGGCAGTAGTTCTCGACCGAGTGCAATATTGGTCGTGTTGTTCATCAGTACGCGCATGCCGAGCCAGAGACGCATGAAAAGGTAGAGCGCCAATAAAACTGCCACGGCAACTGCCGTCATTGTGCCTACATGAATAATCTCCTCCATGCGGGCTTCATGAGCATTCATGCGCACAGTGATGCGCTTGCGGCGCTGCAGTTGTTCCTTCATCGCCAGAGCTCCGGTGCTTGCGATCTCGGCTGAGAGCGGCGAGAGTGCTTTGCCCAGAACTCCGGAATAATCTCTTTTCAGTTCTTTATTGAAGTCTACTTCTTCGCCCCAGGAGTCTGAAACCGTAATCAACTTGTCGACAGCGGCGATTAAATCACCGGTCCGTTTTGATTTGATTTTCTCTTCTAGGACGTAACGCTTCAGTGCTTTCTGGTCCTCCTTCATCCGCTCCCAGACCATGTCTATAGAGAGCAGCTGGTCTGTTGAAGGGGCCTTGAAAATGAGAAAGTTGCCGCATTGAGCTACACCGTTGAGCACCAGGTTGATCGACTGCAACGTGTGGATTGTGGTGCTCTCGACTTTGCGATCCTGGTCGATTTCGGCGAGCGTCATCAAGAGTGCCGCCAATAGCCCCAGTTCGATCAACAGCGGAAGCAATACAACAAGTGCGATTTGGTGCGTCAGTCTTAACGAGAATGGCAACGTGTTTTTCTACCCACGGTTAGTGGTATCACGGGCGGTGAACCGGCTATTCCTGGAGAACCTTAATTCGCTCGGTTTGGGCTGCGTTCACCAGAATTGCGTGATCGCGTTCAACCTGGTCGGCATACGCAAGTGAGAAATCTGCGACTGCTTCATCAAACTCTTCGTTGTTTCCAAGGTATCCTGAAATCACCGCTGAGTCGCCGGATCGCGCGTGCGCACGGGCCAGCACGGCTCCCATCAGAAGCGCCATCTCCGTCATCATTTTGCCGTCCCAGGTTTCTGGTTCGAGCTTGATTTTGGTGTCACGCAATTGTCTGATGTAGAAATGTTTATCGTTGTCCCCGAACTCTGTCCAGCCCAGGAAGATGTCGCTTGCCGACTGAATAATGCGTTGGCCTTCGACAACTCGCTGACCGCGATTTGTGAATGTGCTGCCGCCTGCATAAGGTTCTAAAACAGAAAGTCGAGCCTCTTTCATTTGCAGGAAGAGCGGCTCGTCATCAGGTGCGAGCATAAGCAAAACTAAGCAAGTTGTGCCCACGCTGCCGATGCCGACGACCTTGATCGCGCAATCTACAAATCTGTAGCGGCTGAACAATCTTCGTTTATCTTCCTGAAGAGTCGCTTTGTATCCTTCAAGAGCTTGTTCCACAGAGGCTTTGAAGCTTGTGCCCGCTTTATCCTCGATGTGATAGATCGTTGGAGGGCTGTCTTTGATCGTGTAATCCTGTCTGCCCGCGTGTCGCTCGACCAGTTTTGGGAAATAATATTCGCTGTTTCTTCTTTGTGCCTGGCGCAGTGCAGCTTCGCGCCGATTTTTAATATCCGGGCTCGTGGTGCTGGCAATCACATGTTGCCAATCGATGCGGTCGTACCAGATGTCGAGAATACTCATGCGCGCGTACTCCGCCATTTTTTCGCGATAGGCGCGGCTAACGGCTCGCGCGGCGGCGGCCTGGAATTTTGGTTTCAGAGCACTGCTTCGGCAAGCCAAAACGAAACTGACGGTCAAGCGTTTAATATCCCATTCCCAGGGTGCGGGCAAGGTTTCGTCAAAATCATTGATATCAAACGAGACATTGCGCTCGGGGGTGGCGAAGGCGCCGAAATTTAGTAGATGGCAATCTCCGCAAGCCTGCACCTGCACGTTGGTCGATGGCGTGTGCGCCAGATCGGACGCCATCAAGGCGGCCGCACCGCGGAAAAACGTGAATGGCGAAACCATCATTCGACCCCAGCGGATTGGCGTCAGTTCCGTAATCCGTCCCTGGTTCGATTCTTCCAGGAGGGTTAGCGGGTCGGGACGACTGGCCGGAACAATCCAGCCGGCGTGGCTGGCTCTCGTGATCGAAGCCCTCAGAGTTTTACCGCGATCTTTGCGGTTGTCGCGCGGCGTTATCGTCGCGTCGTGCAAAAGTGCGGACTGCTTCTTCGTTGAGTCGTCCATGGACAGTGCAACCTCCAGCTCCTGATACTGTCTTCGGCCGTCCGAACTACCTAACATCAGGTCTCTATATTAGATACCCAGTCCGGCGCCGTTCGATCACTGTTCGATTGTGGTTGTTAAACCAATCGATTACCGACCGAGCCAAAATCTCAGAAAATATATTATCGCAAAAAGGTAGAGCCACCTCGCGGCGGCTCTTTACCTTTAGACTCGTGCTTCCAGGTTCAGACCAAAAAATCAACGGGGTTCGCAGTTGTGGCCGACGACTCGCTTATCCGCTAATGAATTTTGCCTTCTCCTTTGAGCCCGAGCACCAGGTCTGTTTGTTTGCTTTTTCGAGTAAACTTTCCGGACGAATTACTGCTCGTATTTCCAATATAATTTTCGAGCGTGAAATCAGAGTGAAATCAACGTGAACTCTACGTGAAATCGCTACGGCAGTTGTGCGTTGTAAGTGGCGATCGGCAGTGTGTAGCGCTTTCGAAACGTCCATGTCGCGTCTTTTCCGTTTGTGCGCTCGCCGAAAACATTGCCGACAAACGTGAGCGGCACAGGCGTCTTAACTTTGCATTCCGTCGTGACTGTGACACTGGAACTGCCTCCGGTCAGACCAAAACTTTGATAATTGAAGTCGCCTGCCCCAGTCAATAAAATCGGGTCTGTGACAAAGTTTCCGTCTGCTTTATGTGATTTCAAAGTTGAAGAAGCTGCTGTTTGGGCCGCTACTGACGACGATTGTTTTGACGCGGCCTTGCAGGCGTCGCGGCAAGCGCGATCGTTGAAGTCGTATCCCAGAAGCAATATGGTGATGTCGACTGCTAGTAAAGAAATAACCATAATCAGAACTAAACCACAAGCAATTTCGATGGCTGCTATTCCGCTCAACTTGCGTTTCTTCATGGTTCGTTCAGCGATTGCCACGCTCTACACCTCGAATAATCTTGATTCTTTTGTACTCAAAAAAATAGCCTTTTGACCCGATCTGTCTGATACCATATGCGGTATCATCGCGTTTTGTTTAAAACTTGGATATTGCAAAACGAACATGACATGTTCGCCGTTTAATTGGTTGCGACTTACCTATATATAGGAATCTGCCAAACTCCTCTTTGTTTTCAAGCCCATCGGTTTTCTCATATAGATGAGCAATTTGTATGTTCAATTCACTCGAAATAGTGCAGTGCGACTGTGTTGGTCCGCTTGATAAGCGGTTGTTGGAATTGCGGTCAGTCGGTCGAATATCTCGATTCGATATCGATCTCAGGGTAGGTCGATGTTTCCAATATAGGAAACTTGCGTGAAACTAAAGTGAATCCAACGTGAAATCTAAGTGAATTGCCTGTGAAACTGACGTGAAAATCACTGTTTTCAGATTTTATCTAACTTACTGCAATGTCTCGTAGGTTCGCACAGCTGGCACGGGCTCAGGCTTTCGGGGATTGATATATTGAATTTCTATGTAAAATGCATTCATCAGATCGTCTTGCATTAAGTGTTAGACGAGACTTATGATGTTGGAATAGAAGTTACACATGGTTCACAAACCAGCCGATCCAATGCTGACGACGCGCAAAGGCGCAACGTAGAAAGCGAGGAAGGCTAGCCCAACCACGCCAGAGTATTTTCATTGCCCTGAAAACACTGGAAGCGGACTTCAACAAACAGTTATTACATAAGAGTTTCGATGGTAGCACTACCAGCGGTATCATGCCGCGGTTCCCATCGATTGGAGGTAACAATGACACGCGAAGCTGATTATCTGTCCCTTGGTGAACAATTCGAAGAAAACGGAAAGTACTTCAAGGCAGAACGGCTCTACAAGAAAGCTCTTGATCTAAAGCTAAAAACTGTAGATCCAATGAGTTCCGAACTGATTCCATATTTGTACAATCTTGGTATGGTTCAAGCGGCGTTGGACAAAACCAGCGAAGCTTATCGTACGCTCGGACGCGTCACCGTGATTCTTCTCAAGGAATTCGGCGAAGACCATGAAGACGTCAAAGAAATTCGCGACGTTCTCAATATGCTTCACGAAGAAACCCATGAGTTGGTCGCCAACGCTTAGAGTACTTCAGGATCAGGTCGGACGCCCGGGAGCGGGCGTCCAGCGAATGGACGAGTCGAGTTCATCTCGTGAGTGAGACCGTGTGCGACGTGAAAGTGGAATCCCTGACTTGACCTTGACCTCGCTCGATTAAGACTTGGCGCGCTCGCTGGCTCGACGCGACAGTTGAACTCGATAGCAAACTTCCAACTCGGAAGCCGTCTTCAAATACGCAGTTGTTGATCACGGCTGTTCTAGAAACAGTTATGCGAATTTGATTTTTTTGACTGCAATTGTTTGAAACTTTGGCTGACTAAACCTTGTTGTCTAAGCCTTCGTCAAAAGTGACGCGAGGTTGACAGCAACGAAGTTGCGAACAACTTTCTCTAGCGGCGAACTGTCGTAAAATGAATGATGATCTGTGCGGAACAGTTCTTCTATCGTTTCTATCTCGCCTTTTGCCAACTGAACTGATACCACTATTTCGGACCCGACGATCTCAAGTCGGAAACGCATGGTCAGCCTGGCATCAGGAACAAGCCTGTAGTTGAACTTCACGAATGCCGTGTAGACCGGACGCAAAATTTCCTTGCGATAACCGGCTTCCATCTCACGAAAATCTGGTTCCAACGCTGTCGCTAATTCTGTAAAAACCATCTGCAGTCCATTGAATGCAGTCTGCAAGCGCATCTCCAGAGGTGTGACAGTTTGCGATTGCGTGGAAGAACGCATGGTTTTTAGAAGTTCATCAAGATTCGACATCGTCAGATCTGATTTACTGAATGCCTTCAAGCGTTCGAGATCGGCGCTCAGTTCTTGCGCCGATTGATATCGTTCTGTGTGCATCCATTGAAAGGCGCGGTCGAAAATTTGATTGACTAGAAACAGTCGCTCCTCGGCAATGTCTGACAGTTTGCTGCGCACAGCCGCGCGTTGGTGCGGCATGCGTCCGTCTCTGTCTTTCAGCATGCCAGGCGCTTCGCGCGTCAGCGTGTAATAAAAAAGACCAGCCACCGCTGTAACATCACTAACTCTATCGTTGCGATCGGCAACGCGGATGTTGACCTGGTATTCCGGCAGTTCCAGAAAAGCGGCATGACCATTGCCGTTTCCATTTCCGTTGCCATTGCCATTACCGTTGCCGTTATGGTGCTGATCGCTGGTTGGAAAGCTATAGTCGATCAACACCGGGCGGCCATTAGACATCATGATTTGATCGGGACGCAGGTGCGAATGCATCATGTTGCGGCCGTGACAATACTCGAGCACGTTGAGTATGCGCAAGCACATCTCCGCAGCTTCATCGAGTTCGACCGGCGGTTTGCTCTTGAGATAAGTCTCGAGTGTTTGTAAGTTTGAATGAGTTTTTGGCATGCTTCTGTGGACTGGCTTTGCAATTCGACGCAACAGCGTGTGACGAGGACCTGTAATATATCTATCCCGTATATCGGGATGGGTAAACGCATTTATCCGTCGGTATATTTATAAAAGGCAACGATCCGGTCTCGGCATCGGCGCCACGCCAGTTTAGAATTTGCCCTTCAGTTGTTTGAGCAACTGTTTGGTGCTTTCATGTTGCCCCAAACGCTTGAGCAGATTGCCTGTTCTGTTCTCGGCTTTATCGGGCGCGATATCTTGCAAGCTGCAAACGATCAACTCTTGAACCTGCGTATCCGTGTCCTCGCCCAGCTTTTGCATAGTCTCTTTAATCTTCCACACGCGAATGACTCGATACATACTGAACAATTCGCCAGGCGTGATCTGCGTCATCTCAAAGGAAAGCGGAACATTCGCATTCACTTTCGGCGAGAAAAATTCAACTGTTGCGATCTGCCTTTCGTCTTCGGTGTGCACATACATCGATTTGATATTGCTGGTCTGGAAGCCGTATTCGGTAAGAATCGATTTCACCGACACGCCGTTCGACGGACCGGCGATCAGTCGTCCAATCAATTTATCCTGATGGCTGCTGGCGTATTCTTGCATTCTTTGAGCAGCCAAACGTTTCAAGTCGTCTTGCTCGGTTTTTAATTCTTGACCGAGGTTGCGCGCGAACTCGCGCAGGTCCAGCTTCTTTGCCACCAGTTTCACAACCGGATCTTTTGATTCGTATGAATAAACGTTCTGGCAGTGTCCGCCTTGCCAATACAACTGTTCCGGAAAGACGTGATAGAAAGATGTGTGTGGTATCGGTGCGACTAAACGATCGATGTTTGTCAGCAAAGCGTTGTCCAATCGCGCTTTCGTCATCACAATCGCACCGGCGGCGACGTAGTTTTGAAAGTTAGACATGCCGTGCGTCGCCATGGCCGGCTGAAGAAAGAGCTCGTTGGTTAGCGTGGTGACGACAGTCTTCGCGTCGCAAAATTGATAGAACTTTTCTGCATCACGCTTTGAAATCGCTGTGCCAATCTGTTGGATTGTGTAATAAGGACTATGAATCCACCAGAAAATTCCGCCACCACCGAGGATGGCTAAAACGACCAGCGTGATCGCTACGATCTTAGCGACCGACTTGCCGTCGGGTTTCTTCGCGTGTTTATTCACTTAGTCACCGCCTGGTACGCTTCGTACATGCGGCGAATTTCGGTGCGTTCCTGTTCCACCAGAGATGGTGGCGACATGATCTTTGCGCGCGAACCGAACGACCGAATCCAGTGAATGAACTCTCTGGGATCGTGAAGCTTAATGCTGAACTCTACGTCACCTGTGCCGTCTTTGAGCGGTATCACTTTTCCTTTTGGATGGCGCTCGACTGCTTCAAGAATATAGTTGGCGATCGTGCGTTCGAAGCGCGCCACTATAGGCGGTTGCTTCTCGCAATCTTCCAACATTTTCATATTGCGAGGAAACGTCATGCCCCAGCCGCAGTTCATCAGATAATTCGCTTCTTTGAAGTCATCATGAGCGTCTTCATTGACACCGTTGGCAGTGACGATTTTAAGTTCTTTTATTCTGTCGATTCGGCGCGGATAATACGTTTTTTCTTTCAAGTCGCGAGTGATGCAATACCAGCCACGCTCGTGAAAGACCATCACCAGCGGGAAGCCTGCCAGTGTTTCATCCTTGCCGACGCGCGGCGTGTTGTAGACAAAACGCACCGCTTGATTCGTTCGAATCGCTTCTTTTAAAACTCGACTGGTCTCGGCGCGATCTTTGTTTTTCATGATGTTGCGCTGTCTAACAGTTTGAATACGCGGACCATGTGAGCCTGCTGTTCCACGCTGATTGCTCAGCTCGGACAGGCGCGTTAAAACTTCCTGAGCGTCCGGATCTTCCATTCGATTGCTCAACATGTGGAGCGCGTCGAGGACTAGACTCATCTCTCGAGCGGAAAGAGTAAAGATGCCTTCTAAAACATAACCGCGTCTCAATCTGTCTTTGTCAGGCAGCAGATGAAAGTCCTGCTTTAGTGTCAGAATATCTTTTGCCAGAGTGCGTTCTGTGACATTGATACCAAGTTCTGGAAGTTGCGTTTTCAATCCGGTGAGGGTGACGCCTGGATTGTTAGCGATGATTTTGATAATTGCTGAGAGTCTTCGGATCTTTTCGGACACGAGCATGACCTCTGACTAAACGCGCTCTCTCTCGATGGTAGTTTAGCACTCATCTGCGGGCGTTGCCTTGCCGGTGATAGTAGCGTGAGCTTCGGGGCTCAACAGGTGGATAAGAACTCCGAGCATCCCCAGGAACATCTGTCAAAACAACACCTGCCGGAATATCTTTATAGAACTGCGTTGAGGCAGCTCCAGGTTCTAGTCCGCGTTAAAAACAAAGCTGGAGAACAACTTAAGTACGAAACTCATAGCGCGACTTAAATCATTCCGAGCGGAACATCACGTTTCGGCGCGGGATAGAGCGAGTCAATCAGCTCCAGGTCTTTAGGGGTGAGATCAAGCTTCAACGCACCCGCATTTTCTTCGACATGTTTTACTGTTGATGCCTTGGGAATTGTAAACGTTCCATCCAGTCGCGTGAGAAAAGCGAGAAGCACCTGTTGCACCGTGGCACCATGTGCTTTCGCGACGGTACTCATCTGTTTATATTCCTCAGTCTTAGCACCAGGACTGGTGCCGAACGGTGTATATCCAACCAGCGCGATATCGTTCTTCTGACAAAACGGAATCAGATTTCGCTCAATTCCTCTATTCCCTAGATTGTATAGAACTTGATTGCAAGCCAGTTTACCAAAGCTTAAACAGCCCAGCGCTTCTTTCAAATCTTCGACATCAAAGTTGCTGACACCAAACGATTTGATCTTGCCGTCTTTCTGCAATTTTTCCATTGCGGCAAGCGTATCGGCTAGCGGAATATTTCCGCGCCAGTGCAATAGATAACAGTCGAGATAGTCCAGCTTCAACCGTTTCAACGATCTCTCCAGCGCCTCGATGGTACCAGTATAGGTGGCATTGGAAGGCAGCACTTTGCTGACTATAAAAAGTTCTTCGCGATTTATACCTTCGAGCGCATCACAGATCAACTCTTCGGCACGACCGTACATTTCAGCTGTGTCGATATGAGTCAAACCCGATTCCACGCCGCGGCGCAGCGCCGAGATTGCGTCCTCTCGCGCTTTTCCAACCTCCGGCATTTGCCAGGTTCCTTGACCGATTGTCGGGATCGATTGTTCTAGCGTTCCGAACTTTCTATTAGTCATATTGTTTAGAGGCTGATGTGGTATTTAATTTCTTTCTCGAGCATATCGACTTTCTCTGTCAGCTCAGGCGATTTCTTGCCTTCGTTTTGCTGCCATTTTGAAATCAATGTTCGAACAGTTGTGAGCAGCTCGCGATCGCCGCCATGAATCAACAGTCCGCGCTTTTCAGTCAAAACACGCTCGGCGATGCCCGCCACTTTGTCCATGATTTTATCGGTGTCGCCGGAAATCGGTTGAAGCGCACTGGCTACCTGAGCGGCATCAGCAGATTCCAGGGTTTTGCCATCCAGCAATTTGAACAATGTCGGAGTCGCTTTCGATGCGTTCTTACCCAGGCGGCCAAGCGCTTTTGCAGCTTCGCCTTTGCCGCTCATTCCTGAAACGGAATTGTCGAGTTTAAACGCAATCCAGTCAGACTGCACCGCTTCGATTAAAACATCAACCATAACGGCACTGTCCTGCACATGACGGCTCAAGTGAACTGCTGCCCACCAGCGGTTCTTCGGTTCCTTGCTTTTCAGCATTGGCGTCAAAACTTCGATGATTTCTTTCGGATTGCCGCTCGCTTCCGGATACCATTTGATCGCTTCCGTGCAACCGCCCGCGGCGGCTTCCTTGAGCAGCTCATTGAGAATCCCGGCTCGCGGCAACAGGTTATTCAATATATTCATGTTCGCCTGTTCCCACGAATTGCCGCGCGTGTAATCGCGGGCATCAATTGCGGTGGCGACGGCTCGCGGCAGACCATGGTCCTCGACCGATTTCAAATAATCATCAACTGTCGATTTTTGAAACTGACGCCACGGATTATTAATAACGGATGTCAGATACTCGTGAAATTTTTTGTCGATTTTTTTGAATAGTTCGGGAAACTCAGTGCGCAATGCCGCATCAAGCGGCGGATGCGCGGTCATCGGCGAGTCGCTGAGTTGAGCCGCTGCCTTTGCCGGAGCGGCAGGAACGTTTTTGTTCGCAGCCGGGCTTTTCGCTGCTGGCTTTTGGGCGGCTGGGGATTTCGAGCCGGCCGATTTCGACGCGGGCGCTTTTTGCGCAGGCGCCTTTTGTTTTGAAGCTGAGCTTGACTTCTTCTTGCTAGAGTCGTCTTTCTTGCCAGGCATGCGTTACAACCTATATCGTTTTAATTACAAAGACCACGAAGAATTTTAGCAAATTTAGTCACTCAGCTAATGGTTTAAACCCTTTGACAACATTGCCTGATATGCTGAGACTTGGGCGTTTAGTCCCACCCGGGCAAGTGGATTTATGTTTAAAACTGAACTAATTGCTGCTCTTTGGCTTTCCGCCTTTCTCTCGTTCGGCGCGACCGCCGTCAATCAGGCGGCTAGCGCAGCAGGCGCCGTAGTCGAAACTGGGACCAGTCAAGACGCTCCCACGATCCAATCCGATATTGTCTTGCCACATTCTGTCGACGCTTCGGATAGTTTCGACTCGCATCCGGAAAAATCTGGGCCCGATCCTTTTCAGGCATCTAGTACTGCGTTTTTCAAGGGCGATTATTCTCTTGCCAAAACTCATTGTTTGAATTGTGCAAAGGCAAAACCCGGCAAGACGGCTGTTCTAACTCCTGACGATTTTGCATCAAGCACGACCGACCTGGATATGGCTAAAGAAGCCAGGATCAGTATCAATCTTGGACTATGCGACTTAGGATTGAAAGAACCCGAGAAAGCTCGGCGATGGTTTGAACACGCGCAAAAGATGCTCGACAAAATCAAGGAGCCGTCGCCATTAGACGCTGCCGATTGTTTAACCGGCTTAGGCGAGTGCCACTATATGCAGGGTCAAACAAAACTAGCCTTGCGCGATTACTCCGAATCGATTAGTTTCTACAAACAGAAATTAGGTCGCTGGCATCCCGATAGCATCCCGGCTCTAGAAGGTCTTGCCGGGAGCCATTACGTTCAAGGCGACTATAAAACTGCGTTGCCTTTGTACGAACAAATCGCGAGAATCGATCTCGCTCAGTTCGGACCAGAACATCCGCGTCTTGGATTTTCATTGAACAGCGTGGCAGAACTTTATTATGTGTTGAACGGCTGCACGTCTTCTCGTGAGCACTTCGAACAAGCGATCTGGATTTTTAAAAAGTACAATACAGAACGTCTTCTTGCAAAATTGAAAGCCGAGTCCAACGGAATTGATGATACCAAACTCGCCACCATGCGCCAGCGTATTATCCATTCGATCATGGGCACCAAAACGCCACCAAATATACCGGACATTAGCTATGAGCTTCTAAAGTCTGATGACTTCGATCCCAAGAATCAGGCTTTTAAACTGCGTCCGAATGATTTTGATAATTGGAGAATTCCACGACGTCGAGTGGACGATACTTTGTTTGTTTCAATCGATCCGAAGGTGGAACAGAAAGGGCTCATATTTTGTCTTCACGGACTGGGTCTGCACTCCGGTAGCTTCAAAGATTTCGCCGACAAAATTAATGGCTCCGGATATGGAGTGATTGCACTCGATGTTCGCGGCTTCGGTTCATTCGCGATGGAAAAAGGTCTGGACAAATTAGATCTAAATGCCGGGCTTGAAGATCTCGCCGCGGTGCTCAGCATCATCCGTTCGCACAATCCGAATTTGCCGATTGCGGTACTCGGTGAATCCATGGGTGGTGCCCTGGCTTTGCAACTGGCCGCCAAATATCCCGAGCATGTCAGCGCATTGATTAGCGCAGTTCCTTCCGGGAAGCGCTATAAAGCTGCGTCTACAGGGTTGCTTGTTGGTATCAAATTGCTTGAGGACAAAAAGAAACCGATCGAGATCGGCAAAAAATTTGTCGAACAATCAAGCTCCAATCAAGGACTTCGCGACGTGTGGCTTAACGATCCGAATGCGCGCTTTAAACTCTCGGCGCAGGAGTTGATTCGGTTTCAAGAGTTCATGAACCAGACTGAAAAATCTGCGAAAGAGATTAAGCAGACTCCCGTCATCATTTTTCAGGGCTTCAAAGATCACCTTGTAAAATCGGAAGGGACGATCGCTTTGTACGGCGCTCTGGGCACACCTCAAAAAGATTTGGTTTTGGTCGGAGATGCGGAACATTTGATCTTCGAAGAGGGACAAGCGCCCGATGATATCGTAAGAATGCTGGCTGCCTGGTTGGATTGTCACATTGGTTCAGATTCCGCTGTGAAAACGAAATCAACCGCGGTGAAAAGACTACCGCTATAAATTCGCCGGCGCTTTGACCCTTGACTGATTTGAACGGTTGACGCAGCCCGTCGATCACTGCTGGAACCGCATCCTCTCACCCCGACCGGTGGAAATCCTGGTTCGAGTCCAAACCGCAAACGTTGTGGTGTCAATTCGATCCAATATGTTGATTAGTTGGATCAGCTATAGTTTGGGCAGAATACTAGGACCCCTGTTGCTACCAATGAGAGTCAAATGCGCCTGGCACTTTTTATCAACGACTTCCAAACAGAGAGAGCGACTTACACAACGAATCTTTTCGCCATGACGGCTATTAATCGGGGTCACGAGGCGTGGATTATTAGCGCCGAAGACTTCATTTACGATCGCGATGACAAGGTCAAAGCAATTGCCAGGCATGCGCCCAAGTCGAATTACAAAAGCGCGGCATCATATTTATCAGATCTTCAAAGTCCTAAAGCCCGCGTCGAAGAAATTGTCGTGGACGATTTCGATGTAATGATGTTGCGAAGTGATCCAGCCGATGAAACTGGTCCAAGAAACTGGGCGCAGTCGGTGGGCATTGATTTTGGCAGGGAAGCCACCCGCCGTGGTGTCATCGTTCTCAACGATCCTAACGGTTTGTCCAACGCTCGCAATAAAATGTATTTTCAAACCTTCCCGGAAGAAGTGCGACCACGCACAGTGATCACGCGCAACCGTCAAAAAATCAAACAGTTTGCTAATGAGATGGGAAACTGGATTGTATTGAAGCCTCTTCAGGGTTCAGGCGGCAAGGGCGTTTTCCTGGTCAAGCCGGCAGATATGTCCAACCTTAATCAGATCGTTGACGCAATCAGTAAAGATGGTTACATCATCGCTCAGGAATATTTGCCTGAAGCTGCAAAAGGTGACGTTCGTTTGTTCATGATGAATGGACATGCGATGAAATACAAAGGAAAGTACGCAGCGTTCCGGCGAATCGGCGCAGAAGGTGACATCCGAAGCAACGTGCATGCCGGCGGCAGCGTTGAGCAAGCGATCATCACTGAAGAAGCGTTGCAACTGGCGAACATGGTTAGACCGAAGCTTGTTCAAGACGGAATGTTTTTAGTCGGCCTGGATATCGTCGGTAATAAACTGATGGAAATAAACGTTTTTAGTCCCGGCGGTTTGGTCAACGCACAACGATTCGAAGGTGTGAATTTCGCGCACGGCGTGATCGATGCTCTCGAGCATAAGGTCGATTACATGCGGTTCTATAAACGCCTTTTCGACAACTCTGAGATGTGCACGCTGTAGTGAGAAAGTCGTAGTTTGGGATGCAAAGATTCCATTGTTGGTATCATTTGCTGAGTCGCGATGTTGTTGAAGCGCGCTTATGTCGCAGCGCGCTCGTAGCATGCTGTTCAGTTGGAAATTGGCATCTGCGGATAGTTGCCGTACAGGCGGCAAATGGTGGCACGATCGCGCACGGATAGAACGGGCAGGATCGTTGGGGATTCGGAGAAGAACATCACATCCGTGTTGCTGTTGGAGTGACCGTTGATTCCTAATGCATGGCCGACTTCATGTAGACAAACCTTTTTCATGTCTTCGTCGTTGAGTGGGGTGCCACCGCGGTTGGTGAGTATCGTTACTTTCGCTCCGACGATGCCAACGTCTACGCCGTTTGGTAGCGGTTGTCCGTTCAACTTAGTCAGACCGCCTTCGATTGGGCGTCCTTGTTCTAATATTCTTTTCGGATCACCGGTCCAGTCGCAGACGATATCCGATTGTGAGATATCAGTCGACAGTGAGAAGGCGATTCGACCTTCGGAGCCCAGAGCCCATTGAGAGAACGCGTACATGAGATCTGCGTGGAAAGAGTTTTGATAACCTGGCACGCCGGTACCAGATGAAATGAATACGCGAATTGGCATGCGCGACCAGCGGAAATATTTGCCACCGGATGCGGCACCACTCATATAATCATCAGCGCCGCCTGGCGGCGATTGATTCGTCCCGACAAAACCGCCACCCTGCGGCGGCGGTTGGTATGCATTTCCTCCGCCGCCCTGGGCACCCGCTTGTTTCATTTGCTGCTGCAATCCTTGAATGCGTTGATGAATTTCACCCGCTTTCGGTGAACCAGGGTTCTCTTTCAAATAACGTTGATACCAGCCGATCGCATTGGGAATGTCCCCGAGACTTTGATAGTTGGATCCAATATTCAAAATTGCTTCTTTAATGCTCGGGTCTATTTTAACTGTCTGTTGAAATTCAGCGATAGCCTGAGGTAGCTGACCCGATTGTGCCAACGTGAAACCGAGATAAAAATGAGCCGGTGCGAAATTCGGATCCACGCTCAGTGCTTGTTGGAATGAAGCTTGTGCTTCACTGAATCGTTTTGCATTCAGTTGCGATTGACCTTGCTCGATCAGGCTTCGAAGATTCGACTGCCCTTTGCGTGAGCCGGCTTGTTGAATGTATCCGCGCACCTGGGCTGCGTCTGGTGCGTTGGGATTGGTTTCAAGATAATGCTGAAAGTACGGAACTGCCTTATCCATCTGGTTCATGTTCATCAAACAGCTGCCCAGATTGACGTTGATGAATGTCATTTGTGGGTTCAATTCCAGAGCTTTCATGTACTCAGGAATGGCTTGCTGTGGATTTCCGCTGTTCTGGAACGCCATACCTAGATAGCCATGAACCTCACCGCAACTCGGATCCATGCTCTGGGCGCGGTGCAAAAGATTAATCGCTTCCTTCGCCTTGCCAGAGTTGATCAGCTGTTCCGCCTGAGTGCACATGTTGCGGACTTCGTCGGTCATGGCGATCAGAAGCCGACCATGCCCATCGGCAGCCAGGCTGGGGGCACTCAAGGAGATTAAAGCGGCGAGAATCAAGCAATGAACAGCCGGTTTCAGACCTCGAAAGTTCGAGCCCGTGGACCGAACCTCCTCGAATAATTCCAGAGAACGCCTCTTCGAAGAAACCAAAAACTGCCGGGCGTTTTGTTCTGCGCTTAAGTAAATTGTGTTTTGCAAAAGAGTGCACTCGTCAGGGTTTATGGTCATATACCACATTCGGGACCACTAAATGGGCAAGCTTGCTTTTATCGATCTGATTATTATGGAATATAGATCTGTAGAACGCGGTCTGAGCAGGAGCGATTCGGCGTGTGGCCTACCCCACAAGACTACAATGAATCCGTACAACAGCCTCAAATCTGCTTTTCGGATTTGGAACTAAGGAAATGCCGGGTTGAGCTTAATCACCTCGGGCTGCCGCGTACCATGACGGGCGCGTTTGCGAGCGTCTATCGGCTTTCGAATTTGTCGGGGACTTCGTGGGCGGTCAGGTGTTTTCTCGAACATCGCGAGGACATAAAGGAGCGCTACACTGCGGTGAGAAGCGCGGTGGCTGCCAGTGCGGCGAACGATTTGTTCGCCAATTTTGATTACATCGAACGCGGCATAAAAATAAAAAACGACTGGTATCCGATTCTCAAAATGGAGTGGATTGACGGTGACAGCCTGGACCAGTATCTCGATAGGCATGTGAAGACCAGAGCGAAAGTCGTAAATCTGCATAAGCAATTCAGAGACATGGTCGAGAAACTGAAGACCTCTGGTATCGCCCATGGTGACTTGCAGCATGATAATATTCTCGTCACTGATACTGGTCTTCGGCTGATCGATTACGATGATATGTTTGTTCAGGCGATAAGCGGCAAGGTCAGTCACGAACTCGGGCATCGAAATTATCAACATCCGTCGCGCAGTCATGA
Organism: Candidatus Obscuribacter sp.; assembly: GCA_021772095.1. Taxonomy (GTDB): domain Bacteria; phylum Cyanobacteriota; class Vampirovibrionia; order Obscuribacterales; family Obscuribacteraceae; genus JADYXR01. The sequence continues at coordinate 99,518 of JADYXR010000204.1, forward strand.
GCATTTTTCTGCCGACCTGGACAATTATTCAACGTGGGTTATCGATCTTTCGTTGAAGGCGCTAGTCGTCGATCCGGAAATCTGGCGCGATTTTAATGGCGGCGATGATTGTCTGTTGTTTCGCTATAAGGATTTTACAGAACCTGATGAATCGCCACTCTTGAAGGCGTTGACGACGCACCTTCAGAGTGATTTACGTGAGTCGGCATTGTTGTTTCGCGACGTGCTCAGGTTAAATCCGGGTCGCACTCCTGAATATCATTCGGATAGACGGGAAGTAGAAAAGTTACTTCACCTTGAAAGTGTCGAGGTGATTACTGAGTCTGAGCGAAAAGAGTATAACGAGAAAAAGGAAGAAACGAAAGAAACGAAAGAAACGAGCGCCGATCCATTCGAGATGTCGTTTGTCGATTACGACCGCTGGCTTGCCAGCATCAACCAACAGCCTCAGCCGGGCAAGAAGACTCGCAAAGCGCTGGAAAAAGCAAAAGAGAACAGTGCTTCACTGGGCAAAAAAATTTGGAGGGAGCTGGTATCACATGTGGCACCATTCGCCTGGGCACGCGGTGTCGTCGATGAGGCTAACCGCGAGTATGACGAAGGAAACATCACTGAGGCGGTGAAGCTTTACACTGATGCCGTCTCGGTTTTGACGCCGCATGATGATTTTAAATATCGTGCTCGCGATGAGCGAGGATTGCAGTCCGCAGTTTTGTTGTGTGAGATCCTCGTAAATTTAGGCTACTGTTCCGTTCAGAAGCAACAGCTCGGAACTGCCGCGCATTATTTTAGTGAGTCTCAAAAGAGAGCATCGCCCAATCTAGAACTGGGTCAAGCCAAACTGCAAGCCACTCTCCTGCTTGCGGCAACGTATTTCGAACTCGATCAGCGCGAGCGGGCGTTTCGCAGTATCAAAGAGGTTGCTGAGTCGACTGAGGTTCTAATGGTCGCGGTGCGCGGAGAACGAGAGGGACCGTTCGGCACCAGTCTGACACTGCCTGCGATGCTAACGGAACTGGGGCACAACTATTTGACAGCCAGTGAATTTCCGAATGCCGAGGCGGCATATCTGGCGGCGATGGAAGCGTGCCAATGGATAAAGGATGAGCGCGAAACGTTGCGCGCCAATTTGATAATTGCGCGTGCTGCTTCAGGTTTTTGTTCTTCAAAAATCGCTCAAGATGAAACTGAAGAAGCGATAAAGCAGTTCTTCGAATTGGTTGACGTTGAGGCGCAGGTTGATTTGTTTCAGCAATTAGTTAGAGCTGAGATGCGTGGGCCGCTGAAGACTTATTGGAAATTTGGCGAACTCATGCGCCTGCTCGGCCATGAGCTGGAAGCGAGGGGCAATCGCGAACAAGCTCGATTGGCTTATACTGCCAGTCTCACGGTGATGCGACTTTGCAATGATGGCAACGCCTTGCAAATGAAAATTGCTGATTGTCTTATAGGCTTGGGCAAATCACTCGAGGCGGTCGCCGTGATTCGTGACGGTTCTGATTGGACTAAGGGACATTCTCCCTATTTGTCTGAACAAATAAGACTGATCGAAGACTTTAGCCATGCCCTTGTCGTCAGTACTGTGGTGTTCGACGACGATATTCAGAAGCACCGCTACCGGTGCCTTGATGCTTTAGTAAATAGTTGCCCTGGAATTGAAATTTTCGACAGCGCTATTTTAGATCTGGAGTTGACCGAGCTTGGTGCCAAGCTGGCGTTTGCGGAACTGATGCTGGAACTTGCTCGTGATTTGAAACGGATCGGTCGGGAACGGGTGGCAAAAAGCGCGTATGCAGCTGCGTTCAGAGCATTCAAAAAGACGACCACGGACTCGGCTTACGGGTCTTCGATCATGGAATGTTTGTTAGCGATGGGCGATTTGGACATCGCTGCGAATTTGTTGTTGGAAGGCGGCAGACTTGAGGAAATGGTCCGCTTGATGGTGAGCGTCATGATCAGTCAGCAGAATTACAATCGCGGTTCGATCTGCGAGCTGATGGCGAGGGTCGCGGACACACAAATGGCCAGACCACCGGCCTCGGTCACTGAGGCTGAGGTTCGGCAAACAATAGACTTGCTCTTGTGGTGCGCTGGAGAGGATGTCGAATTGATTGAATCCACCAGGCAACGCGCAGAGCGTTGGTTAGCCAACCGAGAAGTTGCGTTTGCGCATAATCTGGTCGAGCAAGGAAAATTCGCTGAAGCAATCGAACTGTTCGAGAAGCACGAAGGCACGGATGGTGGCAACGCACTACAAGTTCAAGAAATTTTGATTCTACGCTATCTCTCGTCGGCTTTGATCGACAGAGACCGCGCCTATGTTACCGTCGCAGATGGCTATGCGTTTGGCTGTGCTATCGATCGCCTTAAAGGCATGCGCGACAAAAACGTGTTGACGCCAACCTTCGCGGCCAAGGTTGCAGAACTTATTCGCAGCACTCGGATCGTCGGCGCTGAAAGATACGTCGAAGATGTTTATACAATTTTCTTGGGCTGCGGTCGTGGTTTTGAAAATGCTGTTTTGAGTTTGCGCGATATGCTCACGCCTATTTCTCGCAACATGATCGAGAAACGGCTGAATATCAAAGGCAACGAAGACGTCGTTATTTCGATTTCCGATGGACAATTCGAGTTAGAGATTCGTTCACCCGAGCAAATCGCGCAGTCACCGCCACCAATGAGCACTGAGGACGGTGGCATCGACTCCTGGCGACAGATGCACCGAACTTTCTTCTTGATAGATCGTGAAGACTATGCCGGCGCTATCGAAGAGCTGGGGCGGCGAATCGAGGCGAGCCAGGAAGATAGTTTTAGATGCGATGCGATTCTGCTTCGTGGTTATTGCCAATTTCTGCTGCAAGACAATGTCGGGGCAGAACATTCTTTTAAACAAGCAATTTATGCCACCAGTCGAAATGATAGAGTCCGTCACACTAAGATGGCCGTTTGTATCTACTTGATCTTTAGTCGGACGCGCGACAAGGCACGTTACTTGCGGCAATTGGTTGACCCGACTCTGACGCAGAAAGACCTTTTCAAACTTGCCACTCAGCTCGCCGGTATCACTATGAACGAACGTGATGATCTGGCCGACTACATGGCATTGGAGCTAATGAAGACCGCCGAAAAAGGCGAGAAGACCAGCCTGACCGCGCCAAAAATGTATCGCGCCGCGTTAGCAATTTTGGGACTGAAAAACCAGCGAAGACAATTGCAAATCATCTTTGCCCTTGATGCGATTGGTAAATATCGCGGTGCATCCATTGTCTTGAAACAACACATCGATAAAGATGGAATCTACGATGACACCAACGAACTGCTTGCTAAGCTTGCGCGCAGGCACATCAGAGTGGTGGCAACGGATTGGATCAGTCACCTTTATAAAAGTGCTGGTGTCAATTTCCAAAAATACATTCAGGAGGCAGAGGAAGACCTCACACTTTCAAACTTGTCAAAAGTGCTCGATGGCACGGTGCCAAAGCGGCTGCTAATGGACGTGCGCCACGATCTGATTGGGTACTATGGGCGAGGTCGTTTGTCTCCCCAACTTTGTGTGCGCATTTCTCGAATTATCGCTGAAGGGATTTTGGAAGACCCTACCGGTGAGCGGCGAGATCGTTTCTATAATGACTTGATTGGAATAGCTCGGGTCGTTGAAAAAGCTGATGCAGCGTCATGTGCATCAATCACTCAGGTTCTGGAAGCGAGTGCGAAGGAAAGTTCTGCGGGTGGTTCTAATCCGCTTGACGATGAGTTGTTTCCGATGGTCGCCGATAAAAACTGATTCGATTCGACAGCGTTTATCTCTCCGCTAGCGGCTCTCCGTCGGTTAAGGAAATCAAAACTTCGTCGCCCTTATTCGGTGCCCGGCGCGAGGCGCCACCCAAGTTGATCGAAGGCTTCGCGTAGTGTGACACCATTCTTATGGCAATAGTGCAGAGCAATCACTGCCATCTCAATTTTGCATTCGCCACGTTCTAAAACCTTTTGACATTGAACTGCCGCGTGAATCGTCTTCTCGCTAAGCTGAGTGCGAGTCAAGAAACGAGTCACTTCGGCTCCCGAAGTGTTCAGCAGTTGCATCGCTTCACGGTGATCATTGCCATTGATCATGTCGCATTCTTTCAATAGATCGACAACCTTGGACAGATCAGTGCGTTCTTGAACTCCTTTGGAAGGCAGTTGGGTGTAGAAAGTACCAGAACGAGTTTGATTCGAAATCCACTCGTTATCGAGGTTAATCTGATCTACGCTAAGCAAGCGTTCCAGCTCTTTACCCAATTCTTTAGCCGACTGAAATCGATCTTCAGGCCTCTTTTCCAGAGTGCGAAAAATAACTGACTCTATCTGTGGTGGCACAGCGATCATAGGGTTTACTTCTTCAAAAGATTTTGGACGATTCGAAACTTGCATTTGCATCGTGGCTAGTGCGTTCATTCCTTCGAACACACGCCTGCCGCTTATCGCCTCATACATGACGCAGCCCAACGAATAGATATCTGAGCGCGCATCAAGTTCGATACCCATGCATTGTTCGGGACTCATATAAAAAGGACTACCAAAAACGTCTCCGGTTTGCGTCAATTTTTGAGCTGTTTTTTCTTCAGGTTTCAAAATTTTTGCGATGCCGAAATCGACAAGTTTTGCAAGATCAGAAGACCCGGCAACCTTGATCAGCATTATGTTTCCTGGTTTTACATCGCGGTGGATCACACTGTTGGTGTGGGCGTGATATAAAGCAGAACATGTCTGCAAAAAGATAGTCAGAAAACGTCTTACTTCAAGAGGACCATCTATTTTGAGAAGTTGTTGCAGCACTTCTCCATCAAGGTATTCCATTGCGATAAACGGCAATCGATCTTCCGAGAATCCGTAATCGAACACCCGCAAGAGATTCGGATGACGCAGATGCATAGACGCTTTCGCTTCGCGCTCGAAACGTTTAATTGCTTCCTCATCATCTAAAAGATGTGGATGCAAAACCTTCAATGCGATGATCCGATTATTCGGAATGTCGACGACCTGGTAAATTCTGCCCATGCCACCATGTCCGATTTGACGAAGCACGCGATAACGTCCCGCGAATTGCTCGCTGGGTTGGAGCATTCTGTATGCGTTGGCGTCGTTGGCGGGGCTCAATCCGAGCGAAGATTGCGGTTTCTCGGGCTGCGTCTTGCGAGCGTCGGGTGGTGACGTGATGCTCTTCAAAAGAAGCTTATAAACTTCATCAGGATTTTCAGTTTTGATATTCCAGATTACTGAGGGACCATCTTTGGATACTGATGAAAGTTGCCAACTCGGCTCTCCATCGGCACCTTCGTTGTAACCCACCATCAAAACGAATTGCGGCTCATCTTCGGAACGTTGCCAGCGAACTTTCAACGGTTGAGGTGAAGTTTGCTCGGCGCGCTGCATCAAAACAGTAAGGTCCTGTTTCGATGGCGGTACACCGTGTACAGGATCTTGCGGCCGATTTGACTGGTTGCGAGGCGCGTCCTGTATTGGCATTAGTTATACGATGGATTCTTCGGGTCACTCACATGAGTGTCTCAGTATATTTACCCGTGAAGCAAGCATTTATCGTGCGCAACTATAAAGGTTCGATTAAAGCCGCGGTCGAGTGGACTAGTTCCACTGCTAAATGTATGCATGCGTGCGCAGGCGTGTGAAACGTATACGAACGAACGCGTGTAGATCAACGTCCGACTTCTTGTGAGAACATGCTTCAAAACTCAATGTTCATGCGGCTTACGAAGAATCGAGCAACTTAATCTACTTTCAGTTTCCAGCCCAATTCTTCCAATGCTTCTTCAAGACTAATGCGGCTACGTTGGCAATAATGCAAGGCGATAATCGCCTTCTCGACCTTCATCACATCGCGTTCGATCAATCCTTGCAATTGCACGGCGGAATGCAGAGTCTTGCCATCGAGTATGCCACTTTCAACAAGATATTTTCCGAGTTCACGTCGTCCAGGCTCATCAAGTGAGATCGCCTTCTGCAGTTCGGCATCAGTGATCAGCCCAGCTTGCTTTAGCAGTTTTACGATTGAAAGGAAGTTTGCAGGCTGCTGTTCTTGTCCGGTGTTCGGGTGAATTGTGTAAAACGTTCCCGAGCGAGTTTGCTTCGTGATGTAGTCTTCTTCATCTCGATCTCCACGCGCCAGGCGTTGCAGATCGAGACTGAGAGCTTGCGCAGTCTGATACCGCATATGGGGCTCTTTCTCGAGGCACTTCATAATGATCGCTTCCAGTTCTGCCGGAATATTCGAATCAGGACGAACAATCGAAAACGCTGGTGCCTTGACGTTGACGTGCATGTAGATCGTCTTGTAAGCGTTCTCTCCTTCGAATGGCCGTTTGCCGGTGACAGCTTGATACATTACGCAGCCCAGCGAATAAATATCAGAACGGGCGTCGAGCAAAATTCCTTTGCACTGCTCCGGACTCATGTAATACGGACTGCCGAAAACGTCTCCGGTCTGCGTCAATTTCTGCGGTGTATCTTCACCATGCGGTTCGATTTTGGCGATACCAAAATCGAGGAGTTTTACGAGTTCGACATTCTGCGGGGTTTTCACAAGCATGATGTTGCTCGGTTTTACATCGCGGTGAATGACGCCCCTGATGTGCGCGTGACTCAGCGCAGAACAAACTTGATAGAAGATAGTCATGAAGTGGCTGAGCTTGAGCCGTCCCTGGTCGCGAAAGATCTGTTCGAGACTCGGTCCGTCGATGAACTCCATCACCATGAAAGGCAGACCTTCAGTCGTTTCGCCGTGATCGAACACCGCCACGATGTTAAGGTGCGCAAGCGCCATTGTCGCTTTAAACTCTTGCTGGAAGCGCTTCTCCGGTTTCTTTTTATTTATTTTGTTTTGAGATATTAGGTGCGGGTGCAACAGTTTGACTGCAACCATTCTGTCTTGTTTCAAATCCTTGGCTCGATACACGCGACTCATGCCGCCACAACCAATTTCCTCACTCACTTCATAGCGATTGAGAAACAGCTGCTGACCGGGCTTTCTATCGATATCGCCAGCGCTTTTCCTGTGCCCGCGAGGATCGTTTTCATCGTCTGTATCGCCAAGCGGCTTTTGTGGTGCGGGTCTCTGGGAAGGATTGCGGGCTCGTTTTTGAACAAGATTGTAGATCTGCTCGGGATTTTCCGTAGTCACACTCCAGAAAACCGTTGGCGGATCCTCGTTTTCGGTGCTCAAAACCCAGGTCGGCTCGACGCCCTCAATCAAATACGTGACCGTGAGCAAATACTCCGAGCCATCGCTCAGTTCAAATCTTGCATTCTCCGAGTGCGGCGACGATTCCTCAGCCAGTGCCATCAGCGCGGCAAGATGCGCGCGATTCGGAGGTGCTTTGTGCGTCTCCGGTCTATTGGCAGATTCGCCTTCGGGAGCGTGCCCCGCTGCGTTTTCAAGCGTCATTCGACTTCAATCCAGAACAGGTCCATAAAAGTCTCTTACCCACTGCTCAGTATATTCTTCTCTATGTTCTAAAGTAGGAAGTTATTGATTTCAATCTTGATTATACAGAGAAGCTTATTACGCCTGCCTCTTGGCGGATTTGCTGGGTTAATCTCCGAACCTGGCGACTAGTTAAAATTTTTCATTTTGACGAGAGACTTGCGTCAGGCTTTAATTTGCGAGGGTGGGTGCGGCTCGGGAAAATTCTGTTGGATTTGAGTGCCTGAGCGCAGAAGCCCGAGTTTTTATGAGATGCAAAACGTTTAAATGCGTTAGTGGCGGAGCCTTCCAAGGGCGCGCGGTTTCTGAGCCGGAGGCGCCTCGGAGGCTGCGTCCTGATGAGTTCAGAGGGAGTTGGCTTATCGGTCACTCGCGCATGGACTGAACGGGCTAAATATGACGACTGACAAGATTGTCTGACAAGAACGACTGACAAGAAGTGGTTAACAAGAACGACTGAGAACGATTTTTGAGTACGGCTGACCAGAAAAACTGAAAAGAACATTTGGTTAGCCAATTGAACAGGTCGACTGACCCGAACGACTAAACCCGAACTTGTTCCGAGCCTGCCCAGCCCAATGCGCAACCGAACCGCTTTTGTTTTGACCTGCAACCAAACTTTTCCATATGGTACCTTCCGGCAAAACTGGTCCACCGGTTTACTAGTTTGGTTTAGACTGTCAGCAATCCAGTATCGTTACCATGTCCGTTATCGAGGCGCGAGCGAATGGTCAGTGACGCAAAATTAAAAACATCAGAAGACGAATTGGTGAAGAAGATCACCCTTCGTTTGATACCATTCATGATGATACTGTATGTGGTGTCGTATCTCGACCGCATAAATATATCATTTGCCGCTCTTCAGATGAATCAAGACTTGAAGATCTCTGATGAGGCCTTCGGTTTCGGAGCCGGTATATTTTTCTTCGGCTATTGTCTGTTCGGAATTCCTAGCAATCTGGTTATTCAAAAATTTGGACCGCGGCGCTGGATTTCGGCCATCATGATCCTCTGGGGTTTTGTCACGATTGGCATGTGTTTTGTCAGGAACGAACTCGACTTTAAAATTCTTAGATTCGTTCTCGGAATTGCTGAAGCCGGATTTTTTCCGGGAATGATTTTGTATTTGACTTATTGGTTTCCGCCGAAGTATTACGGCGGTGCTGTCGCGCGTTTTATGGCGGCGATTCCGATCGCTGGTCTGTTAGGCAGTGGTGTCGCAGCTTTTGCTTTGAATTTGAAACTTGGTGGTCTGGCTGGCTGGATGTGGTTGTTCATCTTGACTGGATTGCCTGCGATTTTGCTTGGGATCGCAGTTCGTTTTTGGCTGCCTGATCGTCCGCGCAATGCCACTTGGTTGACGGCTGACGAGAGTCGTGAAGTTGAACGCATGGTGGGCGCGAAAGAAGTTCCAACGCACGAATCTGACGATTCAGCGAACGTATCCGCTAGGAGCGCAGCGACATCGGATTCGGCGACATCAAATTCAGCGACAACGACTCCCGATTCTGCCTCTACTAAGAATTCTGGCGATACCACCGGCGGAGAATCTTCCGGATTTTTTACGACCTTGAAAGACTTCTACGTCTGGCGATTTGCGCTTCTGTATTTTACTCTCACCGTCAGTATGTACGGTTTTCAACTCTGGCTTCCACAAATCATCAAAGCGTTTGGTTCTCTCGATGACACCGCGACCGCGTTGATATCCGCTATTCCTGCGCTGTTTCAAGCTCTTGGAATGTTGATCATCGCTGGGCATTCCGACAAAACCGGCGAGCGGCGTTATCACGTTGTACTTGCAACGGCATGCACTTTTGTAGGATTGGGAATTTCCTGTTTTGGTCCATACCCCTGGTTGAAGCTGGTTGGATTGTGTCTAGCCGCGTTTGGAATATGGGGTTCCGTCGGACCATTCTGGGCTCTGACTACGAACTCATTGAAGCGTTCTTCGCATGTCACTGGTATCGCCGTGATTAATTCAGTGGGCAATTTAGGTGGCTTTGCCGGACCCTATATAGTCGGAGTAATCAAAGAGTATTCGCACGGTTTCAACGACTCACTGATAGCACTGGCGGTGGCATCGGTTCTAGCGGGTATCATCGCTTCTACTTCGCCGAAGACGCCTCAAGAGCGAGTTTCGAAGAGTTAAACTTGACCATTGCACCGGGACATACAATTCGAGCGTTGCACTGAACCAGATAACGAGATCACTGCACTGAGAAAATACGAGACACTGCACTGAGATATGTTTGAGAAAATCGACCAGAAAAAAACAAGGAATCCATCATGCCATCTGACTCAAAAAACACTGTAGCCGACAGCAACCGCGAGAGCTATAAACTCTGGACTGAAGTCAACATTCGTTATGGTGACACCGACAGGCAGGGACATTTAAACAATGCAGTTTATTGTACATTTTTTGAATCCGGGCGATGTGCGTTTCTCTTCAACGAACAAGGTGATTCCGCCGCCGGTGAGGGGAAAAACTTTGTCATCGTTAAACTGACTCTCGACTACCTTGTCGAGATCAATTTCCCTGGAGTTGTTGAAGTAGGCACTCGGATCCTAAAAATTGGGAAGTCCTCTTTCACGGTTGGGCAGGCCCTCTTCAAAGATGGTGTTTGTTGTTCAACTGCTGAATCCATAATTGTTCAACTCGATGCCAGCACAAAAAGATCCTCGCCGATCACCGATCAATTAATGGCTCGTTTAAAAGAACTCAGCTGACGAGCCGCATCTAGTTCGATCGCTATCTTTGTTAAAAGATGATGTCACGTCGTCGATTGCCGTTGTTGTGATGTTCGTCGTCGCGCGATTAGTGCGGTAATCCAAAGAGAAAATAAACCATGCACATTGCCGCCAAAACATAAGATCCTGAGTTTAGTTCTTTCCATCTGCCGCATGCGATTTTCATGATGACATACAAAACTAGTCCGGCTGTCAATCCGTTAGCTGTGTTGTAGCTGAAGATCATCAAGCAAATGGTTGAGATTGCAGGCACCGCTTCCGTGAGATCATCCATCTCGATTTTCTTTAGAGAGCCAAGCATTAAAACTCCGACTGCCATCAGGGCTGGTGCATATGCGTAGGATAGTTTTTGAAACGGAGTGATTAGTGGTAAGCAGAATAATGAGCCGAAAAACAGTGCTGCAGTGATTACCGAGGCTAGCCCGGTGCGCGCGCCTTCGCGAATTCCGGCAGCTGATTCGATAAAGGCGCCGCTGGTGGATGTTCCAATTAAACTGCTAGCCACGCACGAAACAGCGTCGACTATCATTGGTTTCTCGACATCTTCGAAATTTCCATTCTCATCCAGCATGTTGCCGGCTGCGCCTACCCCGATCAAGGTGGCGAGAGTGTCGAGGAAGCTCATCAAAAACAAGGTCACGAGTATCGGAAAGAAACTCACGTGCAATGCGCTCATTATGTCGAGTTTCAAAAATATTGGTTCTAAGCTGTACTCACCGGTGAAGGGCATGGCGAAGATGCCGGTCGGAGCTGCGCCATAGCCCAAAAGAATGCCGATAGCGGCTGTTGACGCGATTCCGATAAGTATTGCGCCTCGCACTCTTTGATTCAAAAGTGCGCATGTAACGATGAAACCAAAGATTGCGAGCAGAACTTTTGGATCATGCCAGTCACCAATCTTTAGTGGTACAGGTGGTGCTCCGAGTAAATTACTTCCGTGAACTTGAAGCGCTTCAACGGGCATTCCGGCGGCGGCACTAGTGACGATACCAACCTGATATAGACCGATGAAGGTGAGAAACAATCCGATGCCTGCAGCAAAACTATGTTTTAAACTTGGCGAGATCGAATTGGCTAGCCAGGGGCGAAGTTTAAACAACGATAGTCCGAGGAAGCCGATGCCGCTCCAAAAAACGGCACCTAAACGTTGTTGCCAGCCGATGCCCATTGCCGCTAGTCCAAATGCAATGAATGCGTTTTCGCCCATGTAAGGCGCGACCGCAATCGGACGATTTGCGTACAAACCCATTAACAAGCAGCCAAATACCGAAGCCAAAATGGTCGCGACGGTCGTTGGACCTGGTGGGAAACCAGCAAATGCGAGGATGGCAGGATTGACAACGATTATGTACGCCATCGTGAGAAACGTTGTGAGTCCTCCCAAGATCTCGACCTTGACTGAGGATCCTCGTTCTGTGATCTTAAAATATTGGTCTAATGCCACGTGATGTTTCTCGCATGCGAAGGCGTCATTATATCAAATGGAGATCAGTCCAAAGCAATAAGCATGCGCAAACAGCAACGACGGTAGAGGGATCTCAATACCGTCGTGCTGTGCCCCGACTTTGACGTTGTGCGAATTCCGAGGGTGATCGTTTATCCGTTGCTCGTGTTTTATTGATACTCCTTTGGATTGATTCGAGGTTGCTCCCTCGTCGAGATTTTTGTACAGTTTATTCGGTTAATTCCATTCTTTTGCTGTATTGCGAATGGTTGCACCACTGTTCAGGTCGTGCAACCATTCACCACATGCGGTGTCACGAAAACAGGTTGCAGTCTCTGGCAGACGCGATGAACCAGTTCACCAAACCCGGTGTCGTGATACCGGCGACGACGATAGCTGCGCCTATCGCAATGCGCATTCCCTGCGTGAATCTTGCACGCACTCCCAGCAGATTGTTGACTGTGGAACGAATCACCAGTCCGTGCAAAATGATTACCGATCCGAACATCAGTCCGGCCAGTTCGATCAAATTGCAGATGATATTCAGCAATGCTTCGAGATTCGCCAGGTTGTTGACACGCACTGTACCAGCGGTGTTGACACCCATGATTACGGTCCCGTCTCCACTTGGTCCAATCGATCCGTTTGTTGCACCCTGAAGTACAGGTGCGGAACTTGTGTTACTGAACGCATCGCCCGTGGTTTCTGTCGTTCCCGCGTTGGCATTAGTGTTGGAGCCGATAACGGCAACGCAGCTAACTGGCGAAACGAATTGATATGCCACTGCGATTCGTGCTGCTTTACTGGCTTGCTTATTGCGGATGAAACCATCCACAGTGTTTCTTGCGTTAAGTAAAAGCAGTTCCGTTTTGTCGCGTCCATCCAGTATCGTGGCGCCGGGAACCGGCTTGTCGTGCGTTGAATAACTGACGACAAATTCACTACGTCCGGCTTGCCACTTGCTGAAGAAGTCGTTAAGGTCGCCGGTCAAATCTTCGGTTCTCTGAATCGGCGAAAACGGTCCCACTTCCGCGTGGTTTTTGAAATACTCGAGAGTGTCGGTGCATCCGGTATCCAGCGCCAGTTCAAAGAATGAAGGATGTGCTCTGAATGGTGACATGATATAGATGTCTTTGTTTAAACCGGGCTGAGGTCCGTGGATCCAGAGGACAGCACCACCCTCGGTTTCACCTGCCATCTCTGCTGCATTCACAACAGCTTTCAAGTTGTCCTGACCACCGGCGAAGTATTTTTCATCCAGTAGTGGAAGCGCGTTTTTAAGCGGTGTCGGTTTGCTCAACACGTTGGTTTCACGCGATGCAACGCGCAGCCAAACAGGAACGCTGGATGGAACTTGTTCCAATGCTTTCTTCAACTTTGGCATATGTTCTTTCAATGCACTCGATCCATCTAGAACCACGAGCAATCGTTTCGGCGCTTTGCTCACGACTTCGCTGATGGTGCGAACTGAATAGCGAGGACCGGGCGGAACTTTTTTGACTTGTTTCTTGCCTCGTTTATCTCTGTTCAAAACAGTCCTAACATCCTCGATTTGCTGCTGAACGGCTCGACTTCCATCGATCATCAAAACGACTTGCTGACTATCCGCCTTCTTAGCTTCCTCTGCCAATCGTTTGCGCTCTTCTTCTTCCTTCCATCGTTTGATTTCCATATTTGTTGCAAGTTTATCGATGGTGGCCACTGGCACCATACTTGGTGCACGCTTGGCGCTGATAATTAACGGTGTGTGTTCCAGTTGAGATTTCTCCAGTTTGCCACTGAGTACCTCTCGGCCTTGCAATCCTTTCGACGAAACTATATTTTTCTGGCGGCTGGAGAGCTTATCCGTGGACTCGAGCGTCAATAGATGTTCTCCATCGAGGCTGAAATTGCTGGCAATGAATCTTGGAAAAGTCAAACTAGTCGAATCAAGCGCTTCCAGTTTCAGTGGAATGACTATGCTCATGTTAACTTTCAATTGTTCGTCGTTTGGAATCGGATAGCAGTGAAACAAATATCGACCGCGTCCAAGATCCGTGATGATAGCCGGGTTATCGTGACCGACGTCGACCCAATTGATTTGCGCATCGCCTTCTGCTTTACCGGCGGCAGCAAACGCGGCATCCATCGGATCACCATTTCGATACACGGTTAAACCGTTAATCACTGCCCCTGGTGGCAATGCGATTTCTGCTCGCGCCTCTTGCGGAGATTCGGTGTCGTTGCGGAAAACATAAGTCCAGTTGATGGTCGTGGTTAGTGCATTGGGGCTGACTAAACCATTGAATGCAGAACGCGCCAGTTCGAGTCCTTTGATTGGCGTGCCCACAACGTGCCGTCTCAAATAGTCGTCGGACATCGAACTGAAGTCTGCGCTGTTTTCGTCACCAAGCGGTTTCCCACATACGGTGAAATATAGATTTCCCATCTCGCTATGCTTGACAGGAATGAATAATCCTGCGATTCCTGTTGCGCGAGCATCGGAAGTTTCCATGCGCAATTCGCGTTCTGTATTCATTTCGCGCAGCACAGCCAAACCTCTGGTTCGCTCCGATTCTTTCGGCGACAATGCTTGTTGTTCTGCCATGCGAACATACCAGGAACGCGCTTCGCATCCGGCAAACGCAGCGACTCCAATGACTAAACCAATTGCAGTGTATGCCAAAATTCTAGCTCTGCTGCTGGCGAATTCTCGTTGATTGCGAGTGCGGTTCATCAGATACCATCCGACTACAGCTGTGGTGACCGCTTGCATGCCGATGAAGAAGAAGCCGGTCGAAAAATCTGTGCCGGTCGCCGATTGCATTTCCTGATAGCCGGCTGGAATGGCCGCGAAAGACAGCGCCGCGATCACAAACGATGTTGCGATTGCAATCCCAACAAGCAGACCACGCAACAATGAAAACTTCATATCGTTTTTGCAAAGGGAAGACCAGAGGCGATAATTTGCCAGGGGAATTGCAGCAAGAAGCGCCAGTTCGATCAGCGTTTCAACTGGATGGTTAAGCATCACTAGTGTAATGCGTTTGGGACAGGCCATCATGCTGATGGCGGCAAGCATTAATGGCGTGGCTACACCGAACGCCATGATGGCGATGCCGTCAATGCTGCTCCACACATTTTTCACTGGTGGCGGCGGTGGTACCAAATCATCGTCCCAGTTTAAATCATCTGATGAAGAAGCACTATTGGTGGTGCCGGCGGTTGATGCTCCTGAATGCTCTTCGTCCGTCTCCGTCGTTGCCGGCCTCGTCTCCTTGTCTGATTCATCGCTACCTTCTGCGCCAGTTCCCGAAGTTCCGCGCGCTGAACTATTCGTCGATTTTGTCTTCGCTGCCCGGTTTTGCTCGGGACGAAAGTTGTCTATCAACTGTTTTACAAACGAAAGTGGTCCTTCTTTGTCGGATAGCGATTTCTGATCGACTTCTGCCAGCGGCGGCGTGCCTATCGGCGTATCAGAACTACATTCGGTGCTCGCACCATTATGGCTATGTGGCGAAGCACAGTTAGTGGCGTGGTGGTAAACGTGAATGAAACTGGTTGTTTGATTACAACAACTGCCATCTGCGCTGTGCAGCGAATGGGCATGGCCTGCCACCGAGTGACCGGCGATCTGACTTTGCAGAGCTGCGCTGGGTCCGAATTCGCCGGGTGTGGTGCTTCCAGATCCGCCTGAATCTTGGGCACCGGGACTGATGCCGCCCGTGGTTCCACTTCCATTATCGTTTGGAATTGGGCTATCACTTATAGACATGTTAATACCCCTTCTATTAGAAGATGTTTGAAAAACGAAGATGACCGCGCGGTACCGGAAGAGCAACGCGAACGATGATGGCCGCGCGAATGCGGAAGTGCATTGCGCGCTAGTGTCGTTAAAGCTGTAGTAAGTTATTGGGACGCCGAGCAAGTGCCCAGCGTCAACATTGTATGAAAGGACCGCTGAATTTACACCAGGGTTTTCCCGAGTTTGTCAGTAGACCTAATGTCAATCGCGGTGGTTTTCGCCAGTGATTGCTGCCAGTGCGCAACTCGGAACCACCAGCGCAACCTAGTAACTAACCCCAAGCTGTTGATCCGGGCGCTTCTGAAACTCTTTCCACGAACTAATAAGCGGTTTCGGTGCGGGAAATTTTGTATCGTACACGACAATTACGTTAGTCAGTGGGCGATGCGCCGGAACGACGACCGCACCATTGTGAGCCACCGCTTTAGACGCGCCACCATCGAGGTTCATAGCATCAGAACAACCCATCGCTTTCATAACTTCCGCTTCCTTTTGCAGCGAGAGTCCCATTAGGAACGTCACCAGATAGATTTTGTCTTTCGATGCCGGATAACCGATCGCGCAACGAGGCCCGACACCAAGCACGTGCGAATCGGCAAAACCTTCCTTTTCGGCGTCAATCAAAATCTCGCCGTTAGTGACTAAGCGAGGTCCACACGTCAGCGAGAACCAATGCTGACTCCAGTCCGGTTGTCCTTCAATTCGCGCAGTAATCATCTCCGGCACGTTATTCTTCTTGATACCGAGGGTGGTTCCATAGTTTTCCCACTGACTGTACTTGAGATAACGACCACTATTGACCATGTTTCCCATGACGCGTTTTTGATTGTCTTTGCTGAAAAACGTGCCGTTCTGAACAACGGCTCCGCGACTGCGTTTCACGAAAGACTCAAACCCTTCGTCACCGTGAGTAAATGCAACTGTATTTGCTTGATCGGCCTTGTTTGCCAATTCGATCGACAAAAACATTTCAGGATCTTTTAGATCAATAGTCGCTTGATAAAACGGCACGCCCTTTAATGTGGTCTTCACAAACTTCAGCGCCTTACCTTTGCGAGGTGGCAGTTCTGGTGGCGTGTACAGCGGCGGCGTGAGGATTGCCGCCACAGGCACAGTGGGGCGGTACACGAGTTTGTCCAGTGGGCTCAACTTAGAATCTCGTTTGTTTGCATTTGGTTGGTTGTTCGTTGCGCTATTTGTTTCCTCGCTATCACTTTTGGCACGATCGTTTTCTGTCTGATCAGTGTCCGGAGAGGTTTCTTGCCGGTCATTTGTGTTCTGACCTGGCTCGTTACTTGATGAATCATCAGCGCTGGTGTTCGAACTGGCTATATTATTTTCGTCCGTCGTGTCAACGGTGGCTTGTTCACTTGTCGGCGAAGAGCTAGTCGACTGACCGGTTTGCGGTGTTTGCGAAATCAACGCGCGCTTCTCCGCTTCCTCATCCCGCAGTCTTTGCAGCTCGTTGAAATCGATTTTTACTCGATACTCTTTTAGATAAGGAAACAGCTCATGTCGTTTCTCTGGAAAAACAAAAAAGATTGCTAACATCATGAACGCCACCAGAATGCATGGGCAAGTCACGCCCATGTTCAAAGCCGTATTCGGATCTGTCTGGTAATTTTGCATAATACAATTGTGCCCTTCTAAGGTTAGTCGGACACTGGAGAAAACCCTGAAATCATCAATCTCAATCTTTTCCTAACATTATCATGAGAAACCATTCTGTCCGTATATCATTGAACCGTCGACGTTTGCAGACTTTTGACCGATTGGTTTTCGTTGTCGCGCTTCCGGTGCAAACTGTTGAAAGTTGGTACGCTAAGGGTACGATCAACTCAAACGCTATGAGAGGACGCAATTCAAAGACTATGACAGACAAACCGAAACGCATGAACTTCCTTGGTGCGCTTGGTGATTTCACAATTCTGGTTCTGCTGATTGGCGGAGCTGGATTGGGGGGCTACTACATAGGTATTAATCAGCGCCTCGCTCCTATTCAATACGTCTACCCCGGCACACCAGGGGCAGTACCACTGTCACAAGTGTTTGATTCTCCTCAAGCTAACACTGTCGCGATTGATTCATCAAAAACCGTCGATTCATCGAAGCCGGCAACATCACAGCCGGCAACTCAAACGTCGCCCACAACTACCGCTATCACCAAGCCAACTACCGCACCAGCCAAACCGGCTGCATCGCAGAAGAAGCAATCGAAGTTTTGGTTGACGTCATCCGGTGTCGATAACTACAACGGTTATTCCATCACTGTTAAAGTCAACGGCGAAACCGTGGACAACTTTTTTGGTGCGGGCAAAACCATCGATGTCACGAAGTTTGTCAAAAAAGGCGATAACTCTCTCGAGTTCGTATGCAAATATTTAGGCGATGAGTATAACAAACATAAGGGTGAAAAGAACGCCGCGCTAACCGTGCAGCTGGTCACCGGTCCGTCTATCCGTGAGGATTATCCTCAGTCATCCGTGTTGCTCTCGTGCAGACGAGACGCTACAGAAACGCAAGATTTTTCGGAGAAGAAAAACTTCACTTCGAAGGATTAGTCATGAAAGCCAAGTTTTTCTTCATCGCTATTTTTGCAGCAGCCGATGCCTTCCTCGGCTCATTTGCGGTTGGCTTCAACAGTCGCCATGCGCTTATTGGTGATCCGGCTATTCCCGCGCCGATAGTCGAGAAAGCTCCGGCTCCTGGGCTGTTCCAACTGTTGTTCCTGCCAAAGAGGCAGACAAGAAAAAGGCAGCAGGCAAACCTGACCCGAAAGCACATCCAAAAGCCGATGCGAAGAATGGCAAATCAAGCCACTCCGCGAAGGATAAGGACAAAACTTCTAAAGTCGATAAATCCGGAAGTGCGAAGTCTTCGACCAAGCCGGGTCACTCGAAGGTCGACAGCAAGCCGGCGAGTAAGCAATCGACGTCGGCTCCCAAAGCTGGAAAAACTGCTACGCCTAAGCCTGACAAAACTGGCAATTAGCGCGCCGTTAGCCGGTTGGTCACTTGCCCATTAAGTTAATTGCCTTGGCAGCACTTCTCCGAATCTACACGTCTCGATTAGTCGACACGGTGTTAGTCCCACTTCGCCGTCTGGTTCACTTTCGTCGATTGAGCTGGCGCGGCGTTACTCCCACTTCACCAGTTGCGTCCATACGCCGGTTTCAGGGACGCGATAGGAATGTGATTTGGTTTCTTCTGCCACCACATTTCCATCTTTGTCTAGAATCATCATTTTGAATTCTACTTTTTGACTGGCTGGTAGCGGTACCACCAAAATGTGGTTTCGATCTTCGGAAAGCAGCATGGGTCCAGCAGCTTCCATCCATCCTTTCTTGCCGTTTCCGAGCGAAAAGACGTTGCCGGAAATGAAGACTTGTTGATCGCTGGATTTTATTGGAGCGTTCGATATAGCCAGCCTGATTGGAATTAGTTTGCCTTCTACGAACGAGATTTTATGTGCTTCGGAACTGGCACCACCAGCGGTGGAAACAGTCAGGGTGCTGCTCCCCTTTATAACATGTGGTGCGTTAAACACAATTTTGTCGTCTGACCACGAAGACACATCGACTGCGACTGTACCGATTTTCAGCGCGCCGCGTTCCGTTCCGAAACCAGTACCGCGGATGGTGACAGGGCCCCCGCCATTGATTACGTATGGATAAACCGAACCGACCAGCGGTGATTTACTTTTAGACTTCACGCACCACACTGCCACTGCAGATGGTTTTAACTCGATAGAATTGACGCCATCGGATGCGACATCAATCGAATCACCGTTCAGCGCGCCTCCCAGGCTGTCGGGGCAAGTACCCGCCGGCAGTGATAGTTTTACATCAGCTAAAGATACCGACGCAGCTGGATCCTTATTGATTGCGACGACAACAAGATTCTCGCCGAATCGCCGTTCGAACACGTAGCAATTTTTTGAAACATGCAGAGTCTTTTGGCGTCCATACGCGAACGCCGGATTTGATTTGCGAAGGTCAGAAAGCTCTTTGATAAGCTTGTAACACGGCGCTTCTTGATCAAACGTCGTCATCCATGCTCGTGTATAAGGGTCGACTCCACCTTTGGTGTCATCGTGCAAATATTGTTCGGTTCCATAATAAATAGATGGAGTTCCGCGCGATGTCATCAACAAGGCCAGGGCCAGATTTAAATTGTCCTTATTGTCATTGAGGCTCAAGAACCGAGGCATGTCGTGATTGTCGATGAAGGTGACAAGCCCGTTTGCATCGGTGAAGTCTTGATATTCTTTTTCTATGACTTCATCAATCAGTTTGAAATCGGTTTCTTCTTTCGAACCCAAAACTTTTCTGATTGCATTCGCGAAAGCGAAGTCAAACATCGACATGCCACCATTATTGGTGAATTTAACCGCGTCTCGATACAACGGTTCTTTCGTATCATTCAGCCACCATTCTGCCACCACGAAGTGGGAGTTTTTATTGAATAAAGTGTTTGCTAGAGATTGCTGCCAACCCCAATTGGCGTGTTTAGCGGCGTCCAGGCGAGTGGCATCGGCACCGTGTTCGAGAAATTTCTCCGCAGAAGATCTGAGATATCGATCTACGAATTCGTTTTCCTGATTGAAATCACCCAGGTACGCGAGCACTCCGTATTGCAGCTGATACCTATCGTTGTAGTCTGTTATTGATTGTTGGTGGTTGAAGTATTTGCTTCGATCGTTTTCGGTGTCACCTTTGAAGTGACCGTCATCCCAAAACGCACCAAACTCACCATGGTTGTATTCGCTGGTGTGGTTTAACGGAATGTCGACCATGACTTTGATGCCGCGTTTGTGCGCTTCTTCGATTAGCGCGTCGAAAGGCTTCCATGATTTGTCGGCATCGCCAAAGTGTTCGTCGATCTTTTTGAAATCGCGACCATGATACCCGTGATACGGTGCCTGAACTTTTCCGCTGCCATCTTGAATCACCTTATCGATGCAATCAATCACGGGCGAAATCCAGATCGCTGTGGCGCCTAAACCCTGGATGTAGTCCAACTTCTGGCGCACACCATCGAGGTCTCCGCCCCAGTACACGCCCCAGTTCGTTCTGGTCGGATCGAAAAGGCCTTTGCTGATTTCGGGATCGTCATTCTTGGTGTCACCGTTGCAAAAACGGTCCGTGAAAACCTGATAGACGACTTCATTCTTGAAATCGGTTGCCATCGCAGGTGGTGCCAACAGCAGCGTGGCGGCCATCAGACAAGCTACTTTCACGCTTCGCGTTGTTTCTGCAAAACAGCTCTTCTTGTTCCGTTTCATGTGTTCCTCAGGTTTCTAATGACTAGGATCACGGCACTAGAGCGATCCAAGTAATCGGGCGTCACGAGAGCGAGCTCTCTTATGCACAATCTCTATCTGATCTTTCGCGCTTATACTTTCTGATGTTTCATTCCAACAAAACTCGGTCCGACGCGGCATTGTTTGACGTCGATGTTTTCCCAGACTTTGCCGACGACGTAAGGCTCGTTTTCAAGCCATTTGTCCAATTGCGCGCGTGATTCGAAGTCACAAATCATTGCTGAGCCGATCATTTTTTCCGAATCGTCAAGTATCGCTGCGCCGTAAAGCATAGTTCCGGCATCGCGCATTTTGTCGCCCAATGCCAGATGTCCATCCCGCGCAGCCATGCGCCGCTCCAATGCTTTTTCGTCTTTACCGTCGTATGCGACCACGAGAAATTGCATGTCAAAACCTCCACTCGTCAGGGCTCATGACAAGAGCCGCTGAGCATTACCAGGAACTACAACAGCGATTATCGTACCGCAAAGCTGCACTAATGGATCGAACGATTGCTGGCAGATCTTGTTCTTTGTACTTCTTGATGCGCTCCCATCTTTCGTTGTTTGCACGGTACAAAACGAAAATTGCAGATGTTTAAATTCGCGGATTTTTGGTTCAGAATTTTGAGTTGCGCGACATAGTCCTGCGGATATCTGTATCGCGATTCAGGAGTTTCTAAACCAAGGCTCGTCGCGACCGAACGAGCAAAGGCGACGCAGTCACTAGACCCGACTTTAAACTGGTCCGACTTCCAGTTTTTACATTTTGCTTTCGAGAGTTCAAAAGTTTTGCTATCGACAACGACGATTACTGCATTCAAATTTCGTTTGTTACCGTCGGCTGCTTTATCAACTAATGCGCCTGGCACAACGCGCCAGAGAGAAGGAATCTGATCGCTGGCACTCATCGGAACAAATCCAAGCGACTCAACATGTTCAAGATCGAGTGGAAGTGAATCGCTCCAGGCGACATATGCGTGACCCGGGAAGCCGTGCCTGTTTGCGGCGAGCGCAGCGCAGATGGCTACGTAATGAGGGCGCTCGGTTTTGTCATTTCGCGCATCTACAATTAATGGAGATGAGTGCGGAAAACGGTACACCACGCCCCATATCAGCAGATATGCCGACAGGGAAATGGCAGCCGACATGAGGATAGTTGCAAGCGTAGTAGGAACAATCAGCCAACGATGTTTTTTTCGTAGGTCGTTAAGAAGTGACCAGGCGGTTGACAACGGCGAATCGTTTTTTGAAGCGTTGGATTTCATGCGGTTCTGCGGTAACTCAATGGCGATGATTTTCTAACTGCTATCACCATATCAATCCGTAATTCTTCGGGTACCCGCCGTCCATCTGTTCTGCAACTGTTGCTTAGTGAGTTTGGCCCTGTGACGTAATTGGAATAAGATGGCAACAGAGCCGATCAAATGTTCAGGCTGTTAAGGCAAAACGACAAACATGGATGCAGAGGAAACGAATAATGGGAGTGATGCGCCAGAGGATTTAAATCTCTCGAATACTGTGCCGCTCGATCCGTTATTTGATGCTGCTAGTGCCGAGCTGGAGCAAAGCACCAATCAGATAGATTCCGATCGGTCGCCGAACAGTTTAGACGTCGCGTGGTCTGCTGGAATGCTGGAAGTCGGATCCTTAGATAATTCCGGAATACTGCAAGCGGACGTGTCCGTTTTCCTCGAGAATGACGAGGGTGGCGAGAACGACGAGAGTGGCGACACTTCAGAGGGGAATGAGATTGCCGTTGGCCGAGAGCCTGTTTCAAAATCCCCATTGGCGAGGACCGAAATTGTTGACTCAGCAATTAAACGTGCGACGCGAGATGGTCAAGATTTGATCTTGGAAGCACCATCTGCGGTGCCTATGGGCGATGGCGATCTGTATTCACTCAGCGCTCAAGACAAAGCGATAGCCTCAGGTGTTCATCCTCCAGCGAACCTTGCCTTTGAGCCGACTCACATCTTTGTCGAGAACGATAATCTGTTGGATCATGCAAGCAAAATTTCCCCGCAGACGAACCAAATTTCCGCTGCCAGTCACGTCTTCAGCGCGACACAGAATACATTTGGTCAAACAAGTATCTTGGAAGAGCAAACCGACAATGACATAATTTCAGTTATTACAAACCAGGCAGACGACGCTAAGCATCAGAGTCTTGCCGATATTCTACCGCAGCAAATTGCTCCTGACACTATTCTAGACGATGCTAAAAAGGGCGTGATGGTATGGACGATTATCTTACTAACAGTCGGTCTTATTACGATTTTGGCACTCAAAACCAGTCGTGTTCCTGATAACAGTGCGAGCAATGGCACTGCGACTCAGCCGCCCACGACCGTCCAGCTCAGAACACTTAAATGGAGCGACGCTCCCACAAGAGAACCCGCTTCTTCAGTTCCAGTGGATATTCTAAGCCGACCGGCACCCGCAGTGGCTCCGACTGGCGGGCTGCATGCACCAGGCGCTGCTGATACCACCGACCAAACGGAGACTCAGATCAGAAGGCATCGACGACCGAAGCTGCCTCTGATTGACAGTGCGCAAGAACTAGCGCCTGGCGAAAACACTAACCAATCGACAGACATAGACTTTGACTGAGTTTGCACACTAAGATTCGGCTTTGAATCGAAACTTGCATCGGCAGGTTTCATGAATTCGTTCCAATCGCTTGAAACATGAGCATTTCCTTCAATTGCATCGGAGGGGTTGCCTGTTTGTGTGTTATGACTAGATACATCTTTTATATATGCAATTGCGCCCTCGACAAAGGCTGGCGCGTCGGATAGTCTGGCAGCATGGATTTAGCAGGAACATTGCCGCCTCAACTTAGCGCCGAACTCGTGGATGTGCTCGAAAAGCATTGGGGCATTCGCAGTTTGCGTCAGCTGCAGCAGCCCGCGATTGCGGCGGTGCTGGCTCGGCGTGATTCTCTCGTCGTGCTTCCGACTGGCGGTGGCAAGTCATTGTGTTACCAGGCACCAGCTCTGTTGAGCAGAGGTGTTACTGTCGTGGTATCGCCTTTGATATCACTCATGAAAGATCAAGTTGACGGCTTGCGCAGTTCCGGCGTTAACGCGGTGAGACTGGACAGTTCCCTTTCACTGGAAGAAAGACAGTTTGCCGATCGAGAACTTCGTGCAGGTAGAGTCAAATTGCTTTTTGTCTCTCCCGAACGCCTGATGCAGAGCGATTTTACGATGCTGCTTCAGGATATTGGTTTAAACGCAATCGCGATTGACGAAGCTCACTGTATCAGTCAATGGGGGCATGATTTCCGCCCTGAGTATCGTCAGCTCAAACGTTTGCGCGATATGTTTCCCGGTGCATCGCTTCACGCGTACACCGCGACTGCGACAGAACGCGTTCGCAAAGACATTCTCGAGCAGCTCGATCTTATCAATCCTGAAGTTCTGATTGGAAACTTTGACAGACCGAATTTGACTTATCGAGTGGTTCCGCGCAGAGGCGATCAGATCAATCAAGTGCTTGACGTTTTGTCGCGACATAAAAGCGAAGGCGGGATCATTTATTGCATCAGCCGCAATGACGTCAACACGCTTGCCGGGCAGCTCAACAAAGCCGGCGTCAAAGCGATGGCATATCATGCCGGACTGTCTGCCATCGAGCGCAGCAAAACCCAAGATGCATTTCTTGAAGAATCATGCGACGTTGTCGTCGCCACCGTCGCATTCGGAATGGGCATCGACCGCAGCAACGTGCGATTTGTTTTGCACACAGGCATGCCGAAATCGTTGGAACACTATCAACAAGAAACGGGACGCGCTGGACGAGACGGTCTCGGTGCAGAATGCGTTTTGCTTTCATCCGGCCAGGACTTTTTCACATGGAAAGGTCTGATGGAAAAAGCTGCTCGTGAGTCGCAATCAGAGAGCAGTCACCTCGACAGTTCGCTCGGTCACTTGAACGATATGTGGCGCTATTGCCGCAGTTCTGTTTGCCGTCACCGCTCGCTGGTGAATTACTTCGGACAAGAATACCTCGAAGAAAAATGCGACGCTTGCGATCATTGTCTCGGTGAGACAGTTATGGTGCCTGATGCCGATGTGATCGCGCAGAAGATTGTATCCTGCGTCGCCAGAGTGCGAGGATCTTACGGAATCGGTTATCTCGTTTCGATTCTTCGCGGCGAAAAAATTGCGAAAATCAAAGAGCGCGGACACGATCAGATCAGCACGTTTGGTTTGCTGAAACAGCATGATGCCTTCGATATCCGTGATTGGATGTATCAGTTGATCGGTCATGGCGCTTTATCGCAAATTGAAATTGAAACATCTTTCGGTAAAGGAATGCCCGTTGTTCGATTGAACAAAGAATCAATGGTTGTTTTGCGCGGCGAAAAAAGCTACCGACTGCTGCAACCTCTGAAGGCGAAGAAAGGTGGCAAAGGTGCTGTGGCTGCCCATCGCAAAGACGAAGATGGCTGGGAAGGCGTTGATCGCGATCTGTTTGAAGAACTTCGATCGCTTCGCAAAACTATTGCAGATGAAATTGGCATGCCACCATATATAGTGTTCCACGACGCGACGCTGCGTGAATTCGCCAGAAGCCGTCCGTCCAGCCTCGAAGCAATGAGGCAAGTTCCGGGCGTCGGTGATGCGAAGCTCCGCAACTTCGGCGCAAAATTCTTGGCGCATATTTCAACATCGACGAAATCCGGCGCTACCGTAAGTTGAGTCGGCTGAATTTGTCGTCGTCACTGTAACTTGAGTCGTTTGTCCGTGTCGTTCGCGGCTGCCCGTAAGCGACAGGGCAGGGTAGACATCTATTCCTGGGCACCGTAACTGATGATTTTAGGAATCGATTAGTAGCTGAGGCTGAGGCGATTTCGCTTAGGGTTTGTTTGCGCCGCTAATTTGAAACGTGTTGTACTTCTTCACTAGACTGGGAATTTGATTGTTCATCACTGACGTTTTACCGCTGGTAGACAACTTGACCCGAAGTTCCATGAGCTCAGGTGAAGTGTATTTCGAATTAACATATTCACTGATGGTCATCCTCTTACTGAAATCCGGGCGTAGCTGACATGCCCTGCGGTGAGCATTCGCGCCTGCGTTCGAGACCAGTGAATTAGGGCTGTTCTGCGATATTTGGTCACAACAACTGGAAGAATTGCTTCCCAGCGACAGAGATGATCCCGTATTAGTGTCACAGAGTGTGGTTACTTGCGTGACCGGAAGAGATTTAGATTTGACTTGTTCTTGGGCGAAAGCTGGTTCAGCAAGCACACCGGCGGTGAAAGTCAGACATAGTAAAAGGACAGACAATTTTTCGCGCTTATTAGTTTCCCAAGACATGGTATCGCCTCCCGGCACTGGACTGGCAAAACGTTCTCTAGCTTTATTACTCCGCAAGCGGTCAGAAATGTCGGCACAACGGTTGTCGCCTGCTCACTTACTCGGTCGGTTTTAGTAATCGCACACGGATGCGGCTGCTTCCGCGAAGATCTGAATTCTAGATCTATCATGCCAGCGAAGTGTGGCTATTGTGTACCCTGGCCATTGGACGGTTTAATAGTTCATAAAAACAGCTCAAGCGGAAGCGCCAAGTTCGGGACGCGGACTCTGTTAGCGGGCTGGGCTGTAGATCACAGACCTCGAGCCGGTGTTCGGCTTAAAGCAATTGGAAATCCTTGCCCTTGGAGGGAATCGAGTAATCGACAAAACGCTGGACAAAGTTGCCGAATCACCCAATCTGAAAGGAATTGATGTAACCCACTGCGATGGCGTAAGTTCTATAAGCTTAGATAAAATGCGAAGAAAATTTCCCAAGTTGGATATTTTAAGTCCAGCCCGTTCCAATTGTTTACCTGGTGCGATTGAAGGATATCACTGAGGAGCTAGTTTGGCGGTGCGTGAAATACCAGAACAATGAACGCGGCCGCGAACATCGCAACAAACGAGAAGCCAACTTTTAATCCAAAGCGTTTCGATCCGGTAGTAAATGCGATACCAGTTTTAAATATTGCGTTCATCATCGCGGCGAGAAGCAACGATGTAATAGCAAGACGATTGTCCACTTTTCCAGAGTGAAACAAATCCGCCACGGTGACCGCGATGGCGTCTACGTCCATCATTCCGCCGATACAGCTTGTCCAAATCAAACTGTGAGTGCCGAAGTAAACAGTGCTCGCTTTGGTCAAGAAAATTATTACCGCCAGAACAGCACCGAATTTTAAAGCTGGTCCCAACGTAAATGGGTTGCCCAGATCGATGGTGCCGGTTTTATCGGTGGGCGTTACTTGTGGAGGCGTTTTAATAAACGTTGCGATCAAAAAGCCGACGGTGCCGGCTGCGAGCAGTGGCCATACTGCCACCACCGCTAGTTTCGGACTGACGACGGAAAGAAACGCCAGAATTCTGGGAAATTGCACAGCATTAGCCAGTGAAGTCGCTTGCCAGAAGACATTCTCATTTTCCGGCTCTTCGTGCATATCTTTCGAAAATGCTTGCGTTGTGGCCGTTGTCGACGCCAGTCCACCCAACACTGCAGTCAGTTTTATTCCAATGGACTGTCCTAAAAATTTTTCGAAAAAATATCCGACGAACGAAACGGATGAAACGAGAATGACGAACATCCAGATTCGTTGAAAGTTGAACGCGTCGAAAGGTCCCATGTCTCCCGGCGGCAGGAGCGGATAGATGATGAAGATCAGCGCTAAAAATCGCAGCGTATCGCTGAACTCTACAGTTGTGATCGTTTCTCTGAAAAATCTCTGGAGCTTATCTTTAGCTTCCAAAAACAAAGTGAGGATGATCGACAAGCCAATTGCAGTTGTTTGTCCGTGTTCGAAGTCATCTGACGAGCCTGCAAACGCGAGGCAAAAAACGGCTAGAATAGCCAGATCCGTGGTGAATCCGGATCCTTCCAGAGTGCTTGTGCGCGATCGAAACGCGGTGATAAAAACAAGAATAGCCAGCACCGCGGATACTGTCAGCCAATTATTTTCCATCATGCCGCACAACGAGCCGACGATGGCAATGATTACAAATTCCCTGACACCGATGTGTCCGGACGGTTTTACGGCTTCACGCTGAGCACCAACGAGGATCCCTATCAACAGGGCCTCGATGATTGGTATCCAGTGTAAGTGAATAGGCGGCACACGCTGGTTATACCCTAATCTCAATTAGAGATAAACAAAATTATGTGGTGCTCTTTTCGTGCTTCGAGCGGCGACGAGCTGCAGAGCGCTTCTTGGCGGCTTTTTGCAAAATCATCAAACGCTGCACATAACTATCTGTCGCTTTATCGGCATCATCTTGCAGGGTCAGTCCCCTGGCGATCTCGTCGAGATCGGCTGCTTTTGGTGTCACTTTGAACGGTTTGCCGACAATTGCATACGCGCCATAATTTTGGTGTCCGAATAAATTTCTGAACTTCTTAAATCCAAGCGCTTGTACCGCTTTTTGAAACATGGTCGCTTCGCTTGGATCGGTTCTATAATGCACCCCGATTGGCACTATCCAGATCGGTTCTTTGCGTTTGCGCGCTGCTAATTTCGCGATTGCCATGGTACCGGATTTGAAGTCAGTCCGTCTGACCTCCTCATCTGGTACCAATTGCCCTTGCGGGAAAATTATCATGGTTACATCGGGACCACCGTTAGCAAGCGCCGAGATCGCCGCTTTGAACGCCTTTGCACGACCTTCTTGCGATTCTTCATCCACGGCAATTGCGCCTGTTAGTGTTCCAATCCATCCGCGCAGACCGGTTACTTCCGTTGTTCTAATCAGGTAATACATCGTTCTGATGCCGAGTAATGAAGAAATTATTGAACCGTCGCCGGCATCGACGTGAAACGGAGCGATGATCGTGGGACCGCTTTTAGGAAGCCGGTTTCGACCGAGAATTTTGATCGGACCAACTTCGAGAAATCCGAGAATAATGCACAACGTTCTCATCAAAAGCGCGGTTAAGAAATACGGTTGTGGTGGCACATAGCCACCTTGGCGAACCTTCTCTACGTGCGGCTCCCAATATTTTACACGCCCTTGAACCATTCGAAAAATAAGCGCAGTCGTGCTCAACAAGAACACCGAAACCACGGCGAGAATTGGAATTAAAATGTCAGGCAGTGGTGGCACTGTTTAATCTCCTGAGCGCTACTTCTTCTTACCCGGAACTTTTTCCCGGACGTCGCGCGGAATAAAGCGATTTTGCTGTACTGCATCGTCACTTGAATTTCAGCATAGTGCTGATTCCGACCATCGCCGCGTATAAACATAGGATGGCAACATAACCTCTGATGTTATCTTTAGTCGGATTGACGCCAGTCGGAAATAGCCAGAAGTTAAACAGTTTGATTGCCAGCGGCATCAACACTAGACTGATCAGGCAAACGCTCACAGTCAATCCCAGGAACAGTGACAACGAAGGTCCGAGTGGTGCTAGTAATGGTGGCACAATTTCTCGTTGCAGGACGATCACCGGGAAAAGCACAAGCAGCACGAGCATGGCCGTTTTAAATCTCGGCGGCGTCTTGCCGGTCAGGGGATCCCGCGGAAACCAGCCTGGAAAGGCGCTCGTCAAAGCCATGAGATCGTATCTGAGCAAATGTTCTGCTTCCGATAGAAGTCTTTTCCGAACGTCGGAAGAAAACCACTGATCCAGAGCGGCCGGAGAATCAAAACGAAGTAGTGTTATCCACGGTGCCTTGGTTCCTGGTGCCGGTGGTTGCACGAAAGTGCCCTGATATCCCGGGGCATTGGTCTGTGCGGTGTGAATTTGAGCGACCCAGTTTCTGTATTCTTCTTCCTTGCCTGGTTTGACGTGCGTTATTATCGCAGTCGCCACGTTTGACGTCGCGGCATAATGTTCCATTTGAAACTGCGACATCTCGAGCATGTTTTGATCAAGAAGCGGAACTATTTCTTCAAGCAAACGATGCAGAGCAGAGCCGCCTTGCCATTCGGCGATGTGTTCCATTTTTTCAAATCGTTGAAGTAACGTCCACTCAGGCGCGTTGACTGCCGATGGCGGAATAATTTCTGCGTTGACGTGACCGGGCATTCGCATTCCGGTAGTCATCACGCGTACGAGCCAATCAGCGACTTTCGGCGGTTGGTGAGCGTGAAAATTTAGTTTTAAAATCCAGGTTGGTAATTCCTGATCTTTAGTTGCATCTTTTGAGTTATTCATGACGTCCACTCATTAAGTT
This sequence comes from Candidatus Obscuribacter sp., assembly GCA_021772095.1. Lineage (GTDB taxonomy): Bacteria > Cyanobacteriota > Vampirovibrionia > Obscuribacterales > Obscuribacteraceae > JADYXR01. The sequence continues at coordinate 129,467 of JADYXR010000204.1, forward strand.
CGTTCATTCATTACATTCACGCATTCATTACGGCGCTGATCCATTACGTCAATCATTACTTTCTACCATTCGATGCACTGCCATCGATGAACGGTGATAACACATCAACCAAAACTCGATTGACAGGTGTTTCGACAGCGAGTGATTTGCCAAGTTCCACGACCTTGCCGCTTAGCCAGGGCAGTTCCAAACGATTGCCCTGTTCGAGATCGTGTTGCATCGATGATGTCACATCTGGTGATAAGTTGTCCCAATATTCCAGTCGCCGTTCGACTAAGGAGTCATCGAATGTGATACCACGTGCTTTAGCGACTGCGATTGCTTCAGTCATTACATCAATCAGGAGCTGCCGGGTGCTTGGATGTGAGCGCACTGGTCCGATCGTTTGTCGGGTCGCAGCCGTAACAGCACTCATTGCGACCAGAAAAACAAATTTTTCCCAGATCGCCTTTTCGATATCCGTGTGGATTTCGGCTTCGAGTCCGGCTTTTAAACAGGCTTGTTGCAAAGCTTCCAGTCGTTTAGAGGACGGTTTGCCATACTCGCCAAAGACCAGACGCTGAACCGTGCCTTTCTGGGTAACGACGCCCGGTTCCGAGATGGTTGCGGCTACATAACTGACACCACCGACAGTGTGATCGGCACCGTAGTGTGATCTAAAAATCTCGTCTTTCGAAATACCGTTTTGTAGCGAAATGATAGCGGTTTCTTCAGACACCAGTGGCTTGATTTTTAAAGCTGCATCTTCGGTATCCCAAAGTTTCACGCTGACAAAAACTACATCAACCGGTCCAATCGAGGAGGGATCATCGGTAGCCTGAGCCGGCTTCAGAAGCGCGCTTCCGACTTCGTCGCTGACCAGGCTTAAACCGTTCTGTTTTATCGCTGCCAGGTGCGCACCGCGAGCGATAAAGTGCACATCGCATCCAGCTTGCGCGAGACGCGCACCGAATACGCCACCAACACCGCCCGTCCCCATTACCGCAATCTTCACTTCAAATCTCCGTTGTCGTTGCAAGATGCCGCATCAAACAATTTTATAAACTCACCAAAAACTACCGAAATTCGATAAAGCCACGCTTGTAAAGCCAGATCAGCAAACCACCTGATACGCACAACATCGAGCCGAGGCACAGGTAGTAGCCCAGAGGAAAGTTGACTTCAGGAATCTGAAAGTTCATTCCATAAATACCAGCTATTAGAGTTGGTGGAAGAAACAGTGTCGCGATTATGGTCAGGATCTTTGTGGTCTCGTTAGTGCGAAGCCCGAGGCCGGAAACATAGACATCCATTATGTCGTAAGACATTTCTCTGTAGGTTTCGAATAATCTCAAAACTGATGATGCCTCTTCATGGCATTGACTGAATTCGAGCTTGCCATCAGCAGATATGAAGGTAGTCTTCGAACGAGCCAAAACATGCGTGACTGTCTCAATCGGCCACACGCTTTTTAGAAAAATCCACACCAACTGCTGTGCGCGGTTGATCATATCGAGTTCGATTTTTCCGGGATTTTTGATTATACGGGTTTGCAGTGATTCAAGTTTGGCACCACCGGCGGTGAGTACGTCGTGATAACTGCGAATTACATTTTCAAGCAGGTCCGCTGCCAAACGGTCACAAGTAAATCCCGCCACGCGTTCTTCCTGCGCGAACAGCCGGTGCACGACAGCAGAGAAGACATCATCGTGACTGAACTGCCTGGTTATAAGAATATTTTTTCCGAGGAAAAAATTCACCATCTCCAAACCATCGAATTGCGAAGTGACGAACGGTCTGAGCACGGTCCAGAAAATGCCCGATGGAGAGTCCTCGATAAAGGAGCGAGCATGCGGATTTTTTAACTGCTTGAGATTTTCATCGGAAATATCGGTATATGCTGCGAGACCTTTCCAGAAATCAGCATCGAGCGTACCGGTCAAATGAAGCCAGAGGCACTGGTCGCCAACCTGATCTTTTAATTCGTCAAAACCGACAAATCCGGTTTTTGCGAAACCGTGTTCTGCGATGTAGTGCACTTGCACCCGCGGTTCGACGAGGTCCGGGAGGCTTGGCACCATCTCGAAGCTCTGGACGCAAAATGTGCGACGGCCGTGATTGAAAGTGAGTATTTCCATGATGAACTGCGCCTCTTCAATCTCTATGATAGAAATCGAACGTTTACTATACCATGGTAAATCGACTGAGCGGCTGAACCACACGCTCTTACGAGCCGTCTCCCGGAGGCGTATCGTCACAATTAAGCGGTGTTGTGCCGCCACCAATTGGGAAGATTCTTTAAGACAAACTAAGGACCGAGTATCGTCCTTGTCAACCGGGTAGAATGGTCATACTTGTAGCTTTGCGTAGAGGTTCAAATGCCTTCAGAAGAAGCGCTTCCGAAAATATGTCCGAGTTGCCGGGGCAAAGATGTCACCGACTTCAATAAGTGCAGATTTTGTGGTACCAGATATGATGCTGTCATTGAGGTTAAGAAGTCGAAGGGCAGTAATATATTTGTCCGTAACTTGGGTTTGATAGTTCTTGTCGGCGCACTTGTAGGCACGGGCAGTTTGCTCAACCAGATGACTCGGGGCCAGCAAGCCGAAGATATGAAACCGCTTGCCGCTACGATAAAAGCTGCAAATCGACCTCGAATTCTCGAATTCTACGCGGATTGGTGCGGACCATGCCGCGCTTACGGACCGGTTGTCGAAGCGGCTCGAGCAAAATATTCCAGCAAGGTCGACTTTCAACGATTGAACGTCGACGATCCGACGAGCCGAGAATTAGCCACGATGTGCAATGTCAGCGCGATTCCGCGCACCTGTATTTTCGACAAGGACGGTAATTCGGTGGTTGACTTCACAGGTGGTGTCAGCGCCGATCAGTTGGATGAACACTTGCGCAAAGTCATTTCGAACTGACGTCGCTCTGAGACGCTCGTTGTTTTATCGCACGAACCAGCGGACGAAATTCGCAACGCTCACCAAACCAATCATTCCGACTTCGTGATCAGTGGATCCATCGGTCGCAAAATAGCATACACAATCAACGCCGTAATCCACGCCTGAAGCGACGACACCCCGACCTGCCAGTTCCCCAAGCCATCAATAATCCCGGCGGTCAGAATCCCCACTAGCCCGCCTGCGGCAAAGGCAATCAAAGCCGACCAGCGCACCGCCGGTAGTTCCGCGAAAGTAGGCACCCGCGAGAAAAATGGCGGCTTCTTTTCTTTAATTGCGAATGCCCATTCAGTCAACATAATAATGGTGGCACAAGGCAAAATAGTTGAAGAAACACTGCACACGGTTTCCAGCGCCTTTGGATTCTTACTCAGTAAAGCCGCAGCTAAAGCGCCGACACACGTCAATACCACAGTCAGTTTTTTACGCGAATACTTTTTCAAATTGGCGATTCCATTGATCGACGCGTAAAGATTTGCATCGTTTAGTCCCCAATAAGTAACGACTAAAACCAGCGCCGCCAATCCGGTCGCAATGCCCAAACCACCAAAGGCATAACGCGTCATCAAACCGCTGGCTGCCTCGAAGTTAGTGATTCCGGTTTCTCTTGCCAGCATCCATCCGGTCACCGGAAAAACGATCTGTCCAATCGCTACTGATACCACAAGCGGTGCTACCGTAAAGCTCAGTTTTGGTTTTGCATATCGCCAGTAGTCCGCCTCATTTCCCCAGGCACTATTTCCAATAATCAAGGCCGAAACAATCGTCAACGCCGGACCGAATGCCACTGTTTCCGGAGCGCTGAAAGCGGCTATCGGTGTGCTTACCGTCGCTTTGAAGAAAGTCATGCCAATCCACAAAATCAAGACCGGTGCTGCAAGATAACCGGCAAAATTTGCGACGCCCGAAAATCCAAAAAGATTGTTGACCGACATAATGAAGGCAAGCAAAACTGAAAGCCACATCGTATCGATCGGAATATCGAATACGCCTTTCAATCCGTTGGCAAGCAGCACCGCAGCCAATCCGTACCAGGCAAGCGAAATCCACGAGACGTTTAGTGAAACGAAAACAGATCCGAGCCGGCCGAATAATGCTCTACTCATGAGCGCATACGTCTGACCGCTCACGGCGCCGAGATGACAAGACGGAATGCAATATGCCATGAGAATGACGTTGCTGATAAGCGAACAGATCAAAACTTGCGTCAGCGTCAAACCGTAGTGAAACCAGGTGAATCCAGCCAGCACCGAAGGAAAGCCGGTGACCATCGTAATCCATAACAAGCCGAGCAAAAGAGGTCCGCGCCGCTCTGACAGCGGCACCACATCGGTTGTGTGGTCGTCACTGTTGATTGCTTCGCTCAGCGTTCCGTGGTGTTGAAGTTCCATTCGTTTGATTGCATGCGTTTTTCGAAAGACCGATCATACAATCATCGCTGAGTTGTTTCAGGTGCTTCCCAGACACAGAAATGCATGCGCCGGAACAAGTCCGGCGCATGCATTATCAATAAGGTTCGGGCTAGGTTTAGTAGCGTTTTCCGCCGCCACCGCCGCCGCCGCCGCCACCTTTGGCTTTAGGCTGGGAGATTGAAACGGCCAGAGCACGTCCTTCAACTTCCTTACCGTTCAAACCTTTGATTGCAGCTTCTGCTTCGGCTTGTGTGGACATTTCGATGAACGCGAAACCGCGCTTTCTTCCTGTATCACGGTCTGTTGGAATCGAGCAGGAAACTACAGTTCCATGCTCCCCGAACAGCTCTTCAAGATCCGACTCATTGAGTTTAAATGGGAGATTACCAACAAACAATTTATTATTCATGTACAGTTACCAAAATATAGACAAATACGCGTGGATTGTCGCACATTAATCCCACCGTGGGTACAGCTAGCGACGTTCATTTTCTCACTTTTTAGCGTAAATTCTTTTCGCGATCGCTAATTTCTGGCTCTAGAACTGCGTTTGAGTTTATTGAAACATTGATACACACTTCTTATGATGCAGGAGCTTCTAAAGAGAAAGCAGATGTGTCGGCGTTAATGTTGGCTGCTCAATCGAATCCATTAATATGTATTTTCGATGCCACCAGGTAGGTCATAGATGAACAGAACGCACATGATTGAGAAAGTCGCCAGCCGCAGCAAGCCCTGGGACATGATGGTTGTCGGCGGTGGGGCGAGCGGCGTTGGTATCGCGGTAGATGCCGCGTCACGTGGCTACGAGGTCTTGCTGTTGGAGCAAAGCGATTTTGGCAAAGGAACCTCCAGTCGCAGCACAAAACTCGTTCACGGCGGCGTGCGCTATCTCGAGCAAGGCAACATATCACTTGTCATGGAAGCGCTGAAAGAACGCGGCTTGCTGCGCCAGAATGCACCGCACCTGGTGCACGACCTGGCTTTCTGCGTACCGAACTACGATTGGTGGGAAGCACCTTTCTATGGAATGGGTTTGAAAGTGTATGACATGCTCGCCGGCAAATTCGGCTTTGGGCAATCTAAGCTTCTGAACAAAAACGAAATTCTCGAAAAAATTCCTACCCTCAGAACTGACGGATTGCGCGGCGGCGTCGTTTATTACGATGGTCAATTCGATGATTCGCGGCTGCTGATCAACCTCGCGTCGACGGCCGCCGAATACGGTGCCACGCTGCTTAACTACGCGAAAGTGGTTTCGCTTACGAAAGATTCTGAAGGATATGTCAATGGCGCGGTTGCTTTGGATATTGAAAGCGGCAAAGAATTGAAACTGGAAGCCAAGGTTGTGATCAACGCGACCGGTGCTTTTACCGACGAAGTCAGACGACTGGCAGAACCATCGGTCGAGCCCATGATATCTCCAAGTCAAGGGATTCACCTGGTATTCGACCGGTCGATTATGCCTGGCGATACGGCGATTATGGTTCCGCATACAAGTGATGGTCGGGTGATGTTTGCGATTCCCTGGCACAACCATGTTGTGGTCGGAACGACAGATACTCCGATCGAAAACGCTTCGCTCGATCCGCTGCCTTTCGAGCAAGAAATCGAATTCATATTGGAAACCGCTTCCGAGTATCTTGCCACTCCTCCGAAACGCGAGGATGTTCTAAGTGTATTCGTCGGCATCAGACCACTGGTGAAAAGCGGCGCGGGAACGACGTCTGCGATGTCCCGCGATCATGTCATTCACATCGACAATTCCGGACTGCTCACCATTTGTGGTGGCAAGTGGACGACATATCGTCACATGGCCGAAGATTGCGTCGACCACGCAGTCACGCTGGCAAGATTGCCAGACAAAGATTGCATAACGAAAAACTTGCGCATTCACGGCTATCACGAGAATCGCGAAGTGCTTGGTGAACTGGCGATTTACGGTGCCGATGCACTGAAGATTCAAGAGATCGCCCACGACAATAAAGAGTTGGCTGAAAAGTTGCATCCTGCCTTGCCATATATTGGCGCGGAAGTTGTTTTTGCAGTGAGAGAAGAGATGGCGAGAACCGTGGATGATTTTCTTTCTCGTCGGGTGCGTGCCCTGTTCTTGAATGCGGAAGCATCAATGGCGATGGCACCGAGGGTGGCGGCTTTGATGGCCAGTGAGTTGAAACGCGATCAAAACTGGATCGACGATCAACTTTCGACGTTTAGAATTCTCGCTCAAAAATATGTTGTATCCGCAGTCGGCGTCACAAGTTAGAAATATCAGAAGTCGTAGAACGCAGATTTATAATTGTTGACAATCAACAGTGGGTTTGATGAGCCTCTTGCTGTTTGATTGGGTATGACATAACCAGGAATTTGGCCTTGTTAAATGCGTCTTTATTCTGACTTAGTTTGTGTGAGGTCCTGAGAATGAGCTTCGGTGGAAACAGTATCAGGTTTCAAGTTTTGGAAGTCGTCGTTCGGCAAGCGATGGCCGGCGCTCCGTGGCGCGAAATTTGCGCCGCTCCAATGAGGGTCCACAACATTCTTGAAGACGAAGTCGAACGTGAGGTCTACCGGCGGCTCAACTTGGGCAAAGACGCGCTTACTGCCGAGCAGCGTCAATCGCTGAACCATTATATCGAACGTTGGAAGAACATCGTGGAGAAGCGTGAGTTGGCCCCCGTCCGTGAGATCGAAGAATGCGTAGGCGCAGCCTATCAACGCAGAGGGCTAGAATCGCCTGCGGTTGTAATCTGTCAAAGTCCGGCTATGTTGTATTTCTATTTGATGACGTTGACTGGTCGCGATGGTCTTTCAGAGAGTGACAACATTGATCGCGCAAAGATGCTGCTATCGCAGGATCAAACTGAGACATTTAGAAAAAACTGCGACGAGTCAATACGACTACTTTCTTCAAAAACAAAAAATGCTGTTGGAGAACAAACCACGTTCACTAGATTCGCCGATTTTAAGGCCAAAATATTCGAGGAAATGGAGAAGGTTTTAAATCTCGAGCTCAAGTCGTATTTTCAATGGGGCTTTCAATTACAAACCAATCCTATCCTTCAACGACTTGGCACCATATTTGATATCACTGCCGGGAGTATCAGGTCTATTGATGATGAGATCCCGGGCGGTTCTCCGGACATTAATACATTGCTTGACCTGAAAGTGGATTTGGATGTTGCTCGCCGTCTTATTGCCAGCATGCCTTCCGTGGACCGGTCGCGACCAGGTCAGGTGATTTTTACGAATTCTGATTCTCTCTGGCGATCGCCCGAGATTCTCGCTGCCGGTTTCGTTCTGGAAAGTCTTCAAAAAGAGAACCGTTTTTCCGACCAGCTGGTCAGCGAGTTGGCAGAGTGGCTGGCGCTCTTTGAAAAAGCTCCTAGATATACGTTTCTCGACAACGTCTGTTTGGTGTCAGCTTATCCTCAGTCGGTCGTTGTTGATGAACAGTTTCGTCCCAGCACCAGATCTGGTGCCGCTGTAACTTACTCAGACGACTACGAAGTTTTTGCAGTTGATGGTATGGTCGCGCCGAGAAAGTTGGTTGAACATCCGGAATCCATAACCGTTTCCGACATTGACGAGCAGATAAATGTCGCTCTCCGGCGAATCATGATCGACGCCTATGGATTCAGCAAATATTTGATGGATTCAGGTGCCGAGCTAATACAAAAAGACGAGTGCGGAGAATTGTATGCGAAGAGAATGCCTGACGATGAAATGATGGTCATGGTCTGCGTAACCAATTCCACGATGGAACCTGACGGAACCTACCGACGATACTTTTTGCGCGTGCCGCCAAACATTGCAACAGCTCGCGCTGGTGTCGCATGGACGTTCGCTATGAGTGAGAACGAATATAAACCCGAGAAAGAGAGTTAGTGAAAATTGGGTGAAAACGAGTTCCTGCTCGCGAACAAACTTGGTAAGTTTTGCGTAAGAACAGGCAGAATTTCGAAAAATAGACTGCGTGCAAACTAGTGCAACTGATGGAAATTCGCAGGCAATTGCCAGAGTTCAGCACATCTTGTAATCCCCTGCCAGTTCTGCCGAAACAGAATTCTCACGGCGAAAATGGGTTGCCGGGCTAGTGTCCATTTGGATAAATTGACACTGCCGGATTTTTATCGTGTTTCGTCTGTTTCGCCGTTAGCCATCAATGTTTCCAGCGATCGAATTGTGCAAGTGGAACCTTCGGGAAACCCCGGCGTCAAGTTGTCGAGAGCAATGCATTGAGTGTAATGAGCTACCATGCTTTTTAATGCGGCTTACTGCGCACTGCAGTTGTCAGTGGCAGATCACCAATCGAAACAAGCGGCAAAAAGGAGAAGGTTTTTATGTGGAAAAAAGTTTCCAAACTAATGATTGCATTGGCTTTGACTATACCAATGTCGGTAACCGTAGTTGCGGCACAAAGTCCGCAAGATGCAGATATCTGGTCGTATTCTCAAGACCTGGCCATGCGCATTCAGGGCGGAAGGCAGACGGGACAACTGCAGGATGCTGAATACAATAATCTGAATGGTCTCTGGACCAAAATTGAAATGATTCGTCGTCAATACGCTAACAGACGGATGGACGATTCCGTGCGTTATACAATGATGGCATCGTTGACCAACCTCGACAAACAGTTGACCGATAACCTGCATGACTACGACCTTTCTCACTATCAAAATTGGGATGCAGGCAAGAGAACCTGGCGTCAAAACTGGTGGACAGGAAACACCAGCGGCGGTGGCTTCAACGACGAGATTGACGCTTATGAAAGAAGTATAAGAGCAAGAATCGATCGTGGACGTTCTAGCGGTCAACTCACTGGTGGAGAACTCAACCGCCTCAACGCATCCTACGCCAACATTGATGCTGCTCAGAGACAATATAGATCGGCTGGTATCAGTAACTGGGAACGCAACGCGATCATGCAGATGTTTACTCAGCTGGACCGAGACTTGACGACGCAATTGAGAGATGAAGATCAATCCCGCTATCGCTATTGGAACGCCGGCAACAAAAGCTGGAATCAAAACTGGTGGAAACCAGGTTGGAATGCCGGTAGCGGCGGCGGAACCAACGTCAATATCGGTTCTAGTTTTAATGAAGAAATCGACGCCTATCAAAATGATCTGAGACGTCGAATCGATCGCGGTCGTCAATCAGGCAAGCTCACACCGAATGAGGTCAATCGTCTGCTCAGTGCTTACGCGCAGATCGACAGATCTCAACAGCAATTTAGAATCGGCGGATTTAACAGCACCGAGCGCAATTCATTGATGACTTCGCTCACCCAGTTGGACCGCGACATCACAAGTCAGTTGAGGGATGACGATCAGTCGCACTATCGTCAGTGGGATTCAAACAAGCATACCTGGAATCAGAACTGGTGGAAATCAGGTAGGAATCCAAATAACGGCGGCGGAACTAATGTCAATATTGGCACCAACTTCAACGAAGAAATCGACGCCTATCAAAATGATCTGAGACGTCGAATCGATCGCGGTCGTCAATCAGGCAAACTTACACCAGCCGAAAGTACTCGTTTGCTCAATGCGTATGCGCAGATCGACAGATCTCAGCAACAATTCAGAACGGGCGGTTTCAACAGCACCGAACGCAATTCATTGATGACTTCGCTCACACAATTGGACCGGGACATCACGGGGCAATTGAGAGATGACGATCAATCACATTATCGTCAGTGGGATTCAGGCAAAAACACCTGGAATCAAAGCTGGTGGAAGAACAACGTTGGCAACAACAACAACGTCAATCCTCGAGACACTTCCGGCTACGGAAACCGTTCTGTCCAAGCTCAAGCGTTCAATACCGAAGTGAATGAAGAACAAAGAAGAGTCAAAGATCTTCTAGTTAGAGGACAGCGAAACGGTAAGCTCACGCCTCAAGAATTGGCCGAGTTAAACCGTCAGTATGACGAAATCGATCGCCTGCAACAAACCTACCGCGGTCGTGGTTTCAGTCGTACCGAAAAAGATTCGATCATGCAGAAGTTGAGAGCACTCGATAACAATTTGAATTCGAATATGCGCAATGCGACTCTTGATCCTAACAATCAACGTGTCATCAACCGTGAAGCCAGAGATGATCGAAGAGATCAACGTTGGGATGATCGCAACCCGAATAACAATAGAGTAGATCCTGTTCGTAATGCCAATCGCAATGATCGCAATAACGACAACAATCGAACCGATGATCGCAACCCAAATAACGATAGAGTAGTAACACCTACTCCACCGGTTACACCTGCCACCACGACTAATCCGAACAACAATAATGATGATCGTGGTAACCGGGGCAATCGCGATCGCGGTGGTCGTAATGACCGCAACGCTGCGCCTCCTACAGAGGTGAAACCTCCAGTAACACCGACTACCCCTCCAACGACTGATGCTGGCAACAATCAGCAGAACGATGGAGACGATAAACGCGGCGGAAGAGGAAGAAGAAACAGAGACAGAGACAGAGACAGAGACAACAACAACTAAAATTGTTGTTCGCTTCTAAATAAACTCGAAGGGTCTGGTTGTAAAAGCCGGACCTTTCGTTTTGAAGATTTTGAGCCAGACATGCTGATGATCTATCGTATACTTTGCGAAGTGATGTCGTTGTTTCCTTTTCAGTTATTGAGATCCAAACGGCAGGAAGTTCTGAAAATCGTGCTAAAAGAGCACGTCAAGAGCGAGACGGCGGAAGTCGTGAAATTGATCGACGACGCTACTCCCGCGATCAAAACCCGGACAGAGGCACGAGAAGTAAGCGTGAAACAGCTTCACGCCGCGATCAAAGATTTGACGGTGATCGGTTCAGTTGTGGCAAGCGCATTTCTCAGGTTTGCTGCTGAGTTTTTTCTATGCGAAACGTTTGACTAAATATTTGGCGGGCGAGTTCTAAAGCGCTCACGATATCCGCACGCATCTCCTCTTACGACTACAGATCTTAAGGCGGGAGAAGTTTCGCTTACTATTGAAACGCGCACCGTATCCGATGGCACGAATTCAGTCAAACTGAGCCAGCGCGAAGCCTCTTTGCTCGAGTTTTTTCTGCGACATCAAAACCGTAATTTTTGTCTGCCGTATATCTCGGCGACCGTGCGAAATAAGTGCGCGTTCCAAGCTTTTCGTCGAGAAAAGACCAGCGACATTCTTCCTATCACTTTCGTTTCATGACGTTACGAATACCGTCGATAATGCTCCACGGATGTGGTGGGCATCCGGGAATGTAGGCATCGACAGGAAGTATCTTATCCACTCCATTGGCTTCGGTATATCCATTCTTATGAACACCGCCGGAGATGGCACAAGTACCAACAGCGATTACAATCCTCGGTTCCGCCATCGCTTCGTAGCAGCTCTTAAGCGCGGAATGCATTGCTTTTGGAACCGGACCTGTGACAAGAAGGACGTCGGCGAAACGCGGCGATGCGACGATGTGAATGCCAAATCTCTCCATATCGAATATCGCGTTGTTGCAAGCACCGATTTCCAGGTCACAAGCGCTGCAGCCAGTGGAAACTACCCGCGCGGCAATAGATCTCTCAAAGATTCCTTGTGGTGTAGTATTTGATGACGTTGTCCGCTTACTGGTGCTTGAAACGATTAAGTCTAATCTGGTGTCTGATGCAACCTTGGTCCTGTTATCATTGGCAATTGTGCCGGTTGGGCAAGTGCGAACGCAGACTGCGCAGCCGATGCAGGAGCCGAGATCCAATGTGACATCAGGTTTACCATCGCTTTCTGTTACGTTGATAGCCTGCGTCGGACACTCAGTTTGGCAAGCACCGCAGCTGGTGCCTGCGCACACCTCGTCCGTAAATTTAGGCAGTCCAATCACGCCTTCAGCCAAAGGTGCACAATAATCGCCTGATGTCGCGACGCCCTGTTTGAGCAGGTATCCGAAGAGTTTAAGCATTTAAACACCTCATAGATCGTGACCACTATATGAAAGACCAAAACTTTTATTGCACAATGGAAAATCCGTAACCAAATTATTGCGCGCTGAGATTGCCAGTCCCGTCCAGTTGTTCACGCTCGGATCTTTGATCGCATAGCGCTTCACACCGCCGTCGTTGTCTGTGAAAATCAGATGAAGCAATTCGCCTCGGTGGGCTTCAACGATGCCCAAACCGATTTGATTTGATTTTAGCTTTTCAGGTAACGGCACGCGCACTGTTCCCTCCGGAAGCCTGTCGATCAGTTCGACAATCAGGTATAGACTGGTCTCTATCTCTCGTGCACGCACCCTTGCTAGGGCCATGACGTCGCCGGCGGTTTCAATCGCGATTGCAATTTCGTCCTGCCGATACACGCCGCGTGCGAAATGACGTCTAACATCGTAATCAATGTTGCTCGCGCGGCCGGCGACACCAACGAGACCAAAGTCAATTGCCAGTCGTGGTGAGACTCTCCCGATACCTTCCATGCGATCGTTCGCGACTTGGTTGTTAAAAAAGAACTGCAGAACCGGTTTCAATTCAATTTGCAACTGCTTTGTCATTTTTTGAATTTGCATCAAATTGCTCGCTGGATCGCTCACGACCCCGCCCGGACAAATAAAGCCTCGTTGAAACCGAGAGCCAGTCAGCAATTCTCCGATACGAAGTGCACTTCCTCTTAGTCTCGACATGGTGGCTGAAATTGCTAGAAATCCGATGTCACCAGCAAGACCTCCCAGGTCAGAGATATGCATGGACAATCGCTCAACTTCAAGTGAAATACTGCGTAAGTATTCTGCCCTGGCAGTGGTGGCTTCCTCGCATAAAGACTCTATTGCGATCGCATTAGCATAAGCATTTGCAGCTGCCGAATCACTCGCCGCAGCCTCGGCGATAAACCTTTGATGTCGCCAGGGCACGCTGCACATCTGTCTCTCGACACCACGATGCACATATCCGAGTCTAATTTCAAGATTGAATATCACTTCGCCCATGCAGCTGAAACGAAAATGGCCAGGCTCGATTATCCCTGCATGGATAGGACCGACTGGAATTTCATAGATTCCTTCACCGGTAACTTCCATCGGTTTATACTGACGCCGTTCGGCGGTCAAGGAGTTCACTTCCACGTGCGCTAGCGGCACCAAATCCGGTGCATATGATTCGTGCAGAAGATTAGGTTTTAGCCTCGGATGCCCTGTGGGAGTCAAGTTGAACATGTCCCAAACTGTCCGTTCATACCAGTGACTTTGCGGGACGGTATGCGTCAAACTTGGATAGGTCGAGTGCTCGATCGGTGTTTCCCAACAGAACGATGAACCGGTTTCAGTGTCGAGAACGAGCGTGATTAGCTGTTTTCCGTCTATTGAAGTGATGTGCCCAAGCCTGCCTCCAGGTTTCTTCAACCAATCATTCAGTTTCTTTTCTCTGTCGGAGATTGGAACGATTTCGTGTTTTGGATTCATAGCGGATTCACCAGAAGTGATGGCACAAATGTCACACCAAGCAGCAGCGCGCACACACAAAGCACGAATGGAATAAAGCTGGTACCGAATGAGCGCGGCGCAATCATCGATTGTTTTGGAGTGCCTAATAGAATTTTTCCGACGTGAACACTGACGGCGATAAAACTTAGAGTTAGAGCAATTATCAACATGATGACCGCAATCCAACTGTGCGCGTCCGCGCCTTTGGACAGGATCATCCATTCGCAAATGAATGCTCCAAAAGGCGGCGCGCCGGTCACCGCCAGTGCTGCTATTGCAAACAGAATCCCCCACACAGGCGACGTTTTCAAAACTCCGTGAATATGCGCCAGCTCTTTTGTGCCGGTGGTTTGAATGATGTTGCCGGAAATCAGAAAAAGACAAACTTTGGCGACGCTGTGATTAAGCGCTTGCAAGAAAAAGAGAAGAGGAGAACTCATTCCAATCGCCACCAGCATGATTCCGACGTTCTCGATGCTTGAGTAGGCCCAGAGCCGCTTTATACCACTCTGATGAACTAATACAAGACTGGCAACTAGTGCAGTAATCGCTCCCCAGATTATCGGCAATGAAGTGGATAACGTGTGATGCGGTGTCAAGTTCATCAGTTCGGTCACTCGCCAAATTGCATACAGTGCGCAATTTAACAGTGCCCCTGAAAGCATCGCTGAAGCAGGGGCCGGAGCCTCAGAGTGGGCATCCGGTAGCCAACTATGCAATGGCGCGACACCAGCTTTGGTGCCGTATCCTAACAGACAAAAAATGTATCCGAGTTGCAAAAGTTTTGGTTGCAGCATATTGGCGTGAGCAATCAAGACTCTGATATTCAATGAACCATCGGGTACTGCACCATGTTGGCTCGATGCGAAAATCAAGACGGTACCAAGTAGTGCAAAAGCGATGCCCACACTGCAAACTATTAAATACTTCCAGGTTGCCTCCAGCGCATGCTTGTCTCTCGAAAAGTAAACCAGTGCAGCTGAGAACAACGTGGTCGCTTCGATGCTTACCCAGAGAAATCCAAGGTTGTCGCATATGAATACGAAGCTCATCGCTAACAGAAAGAGCGCTGTCGATGCATAAAAAATTCTTTCATGATTTGGATCGTCCAAGCGTCCAAGCGCGCTTTCCCTCTCGAAAAACGCGAATGCATGACTCATGGCGCAGGCTACAACGAAGTTGGTGAGCAGAAGAAAGTATGCGCCGATGCGGTCGATTGAAAAGTCTTCGGAGAAAATTAAGTCAGTCGCTGTTCCGTTTAGGACAGGTATGCAGATGTAAGCGATCAGCCCGATTTGTAAAAAGAATAACGAAGGCACCACTGCGCGCGTAAACAAAGCATTCCTTGAACCCAGAGAGATAAACGCTGCAAGAAGTGGCGCGACCGACATTGCGATTGAAAGGTTCATTCGTTAATCCCTCAAGTCGGTTAGCTGTGCGACATCGATGTGCTCGAAGCTCTTTTGTATTTTAAAAATTAGCACGCCGCCAATCATGACGCCGACGAGAACATCGAGCATCACGCCCATCTCGACAAACAGTGGCATCCCTCGCGTTTGTGTCAGTGCAAATACGAAAATG
The DNA here is from genome assembly GCA_021772095.1 of Candidatus Obscuribacter sp. Classification (GTDB taxonomy): domain Bacteria; phylum Cyanobacteriota; class Vampirovibrionia; order Obscuribacterales; family Obscuribacteraceae; genus JADYXR01. Next base: position 144,840 of record JADYXR010000204.1, read on the forward strand.
CCGTTTTCAATAATTAGAAAACCGAGAATTTGACTGATTGCCAACCGCCTGGTCAGCATCAAGATCAATCCTGTAAAGATCAATGAGATGCCCGCGGCAGCGCCGAGCCATCCACCGCCGCCATTTTCGACTACCGGAAGTGGTAGATCTTTTGTCAAGAAAAAGCTGGCGCCAAGTAAAAGAATGCTGGAATGCATCGCCAGTGGTGCGGGCAAAAAACAACCTTTATCGCGACTAACGTTTAGACGACCTGATGTCCACAAGAGCGATAGAGGAATACCGACTGCTTTGAGTACGGCAATCAGCAGTGCGACACCTAGTAGACCGAACTCAGCATGACCTATGGCTGTGAGAGCCGTTGCGATTGCAACAAGAAAGGTGACAATTCCATAGAACCACAGATTGACGCGAATGTGCAAAGAGCCGGGCATCAAGGTGGCGACTATGGCCGCTGCAATAACATAGATTTCTGGGTTGCTCGCATTCATTTCATTGCCCTGCCACCAATCGCTATCAAGCTCGCAAGGAGGCTCATGGTTAGTGAGTATGCGATAAACTCAGGCACTTTGCGCCATTGCAACTTGACCGATATACTTTCAAAAATCCCGATCAATACGGCAAGAAAAAATATTCCCGTCAGGTTGATAAGCCCTTGTACAGCCGGTTCCGCGTTCCAGATTGAAGGAATCGCGCGCATAAAACACTGTACCGAGAGCCCCAATAAAATGGTCATACGCAAGGCGTGAGTGTATTCGATTAGCGCGAGATTGCGCCCGGATGCTTCCAGTATCATGGCTTCGTGAACCATTGTCAGCTCGAGGTGTGTGGTCGGATCATCCACGGGCATGCGTGACGACTCTACTAGATTGGCAAGCAGAACCGCGGTACCGACCAGAAGCCAAATGCCCGGGGAACCGCTGAGTTGTGCATTTGAAAACGAGAGAATTTGTAACAGATCGCTACTGCCGGTCAGGGCACCGATTGATATGAAACCTAGCAAAGCCGCTGGTTCTACCAGTAAAGAGAGTGTCGCCTCGCGGCTGGCGCCAAAGGCACCAAATGCGGAGCCTGAATCAAGGGCACCTAACATCGTAAACATGCGAGTCAAGGCAAATAGATAGAAGATTAGAAATATATCGGCACTGTCTGGACCGGGTTTGTAGCACAGCCATGGCGCGATCCAGGCAATCAATAGCATATCGGCCAGGCTGATTACGGATGCCAGTCGAAATATTCCGCACATAGTCTTGCTCAGTGTTTCGCTTTTTCGGCAAAGTTTGACTAGGTCGAACAAGGGCTGCAGAAGTGGTGGACCAATTCTGTTTTGCAAGCGAGCTTTGGTTTTTCTTATCGTTCCCAAGACAAGAATCGGCGCGAATACAACGCAGAGTAAATAGAACAACCATAGCGATAGAGCGGAGTTCATGATGACGCACCTGGCACTGCGCTTGAATGAAACGACAGATTGCGATCTTTTGGTAATTTGCTCATCAGCATCATAGGTGTACTCCAACCAGAAGGAGGACCACGAGCGTGATGCAAACATACAAGAGATACAGATGGATACTGCCTGCTTGCAATTTTGCCAGATATTTCGAAGCATGGCTGATCAGGGCTAATGTTGGCAGGTAGATGCGCGATTCAAGTATCGAAACCATTTGAACTTCTACGTTTACTTTCTCTGGAAAATGACGACAATCATCACCATCTATTTTTAACTTGGCCTGGTATTTCAGTATCGGTCTGAATATTCTTGCCATCGGTTGGGCAAAGGAATCCGATGAGACCTGGGTTCTCGTAGAAAGTGTTCCGAAGCCGCAGTCCCAGGTGGAATATTTGCGAGTTCTCGAGGTTTTCAAAAAGAACATATAGATCAACGCTGACATTGAAAAAAGCGAAAGCGCAATCATGTTCATCGGAATGGGAAACTGCACAGTTGCTTGCAGTTGGTCAGGGGATGCCAGACTTTGAAGACCGGGAGTCTCGACGAGGGCCTTTGCGATAAAGGGCACTGACTGGGCCGCGCCTACACCAAGCGTCACACACACAATCAGAAGAAAGAGCGGAGCCACCACCATCCCGAGTTTTGCTTCTCTTGCAATTTCTGCTGATTTCGATCGCGCATTGCCAAGAAACGACACGCCAATCGCTTTGACGAAGGTGGCGATGGTAAGCCCACCTACTACGGATAATAGACATATTCCGGCGAATGCAATTCCTCTGTCTAGATAGGAAGAAGTCTCATACGTTGTTTTGAAAAAAGTTTGATATATCAACCACTTGCTTGCGAAGCCATTTAAGGGTGGAATTGAACAGATTGCCAAACTGCCACCCAAAAAGCAGGCCGCCGTCCATGGCATTTGCTTCGCCAAACCGCCTAAGCGGCGCAGATCTCGAGTGTGCGCCTGTGTGTCGATTGTTCCTGCGCACAAGAAAAGGAGCGATTTAAACAAGCCATGATTCATGCAATGGAAGGTCGCGGCGACGAATGCCACCAGTGCTAATGCCTCAAGTCCCGCGAGTTTAGCTTTCAATCCCAAAGCAATCGCGATCAAAATCATTCCAATGTTTTCAATACTGGAATAAGCCAGAAGACGTTTCAAATCGTTCTGAACAAGGGCAAACAAAATCCCCCAGAAAGTTGAGACTGCTCCCAGGAACAGCGCAAGATTGATAATTTCAGGTGAGTTCAGACCACCGCAAACAAGTATTCGCATGATTCCGTAAATAGCGATTTTTATCGTGAATCCGCTCATCAGAGCTGATACCGTACTTGGTGCTGCCGGGTGGGTATAAGGTAACCAGATATGGAACGGCCAAATTCCAGCTTTGATGCAAAATGCAAGCAGAATTAAGCAGCCCGCCACGTAAGAACTGCTGCTTGAAAAAGTCCAGTCTGCGAAGCTCCAGCTTCCGGTGACGGCATGCATTGCCAGGAAACCGCCGCATAATAATGCCGTGGCAATTCGTGTTGCGCCAAGGTAGATCATCGCGGATTTCTGAACAACTCGGTGAGAATAATCGCTCGCAACCAGAGCCGCCGAGGACAGCGACATGATTTCCCACAGTACCAGGAACGTTACCGCATCAGCACTTAACACCACTCCGTACATCGAACCCACGAAAAGAAACATAGCTGTCCAATAGCCACCCATCTGAATCCTGTCCTTAAAATGATTCAGATAACTCGGCGAGTAAAAGCTTATCGAGATTAGGATTATGCTCAACAATCCCATGAACAAACTAGCTAATCCATCGCACTGAAAACTGAGTGGAAAGACCCCGAGCACCATAGGCGGTGCTGTGCGGATTAGGTGCAAATGGTTTCCCTGATGGACAAGACTCAGCAACACTCCTGATGCAATCGCGAATATTAGTGCCGATGGCACAAGATTCGCATTTCGTTTTCGGTAGTTCGCAGCGGTTGCGTCGGTCTGAGAGAGCGGCGAGATTGTTGTGTTTAATCGGGCTGAATCTGTTTTGTACTTCATTGAGAGAACACAGCAATGGCGCCTTGAAAGGTTTCGATTGGTCCGTTTGTCCTTCATTATGTATGAAAACAGGCAATTGCGCAATTGTGCAATTGCGATACTAGTGTTACAATTTTGATAAACACCTCTCGGTTGCTGCGTGAGAGCGGCTGGAGTGTTTAGAGGAAACAGAATCATGAAAACGCTCAATAGCATTCTCACTCTAGACCAGCTCAGGTACGTTGAGGATGTCTCTCCTGCCGAAATGAGCCGCCGCCTTATTGCCGGAATTTCTAATGGTTTAGTGGTCGTGGCGTGCTCTGAGATGGACGGGGTCGATTCAAAATTCCCTGACGATCCCGAACTTCCCTTCTATATCTGGCAAAACCTTGGAGCATGCGTCTCCGACAGCATCGGCCTTGAAACCGTGGTGGAGGACAAAGGCATCACCGATGTCGTGGTTTTTGGACACACGCACTGCGGGCTTATCGAGGCTGGGCTGGATACACGCAATCGCAACCAGTTTCCCGAATCACTCTACAGTCAACTTTGCAGCCGAACGGAAGCAACACGCCACGCGGCGTTAGAACGGTTCGGCGAAAAATTCGATCGAGAAGTAGACATCTCCGCGACAAAGGATTTCGTCATCAGGCAATCTGCATGCCTCTTAACTATGGATACGGTACTTCGACGTGCTGAAAGTGGTCTTTTGCGCGTTCACACCTGGATTTTAAATTCGGAGAATTCGGAAGTGGAAACCTTCAATCCAGCTAAGCGAGTTTTCGAGACAATATGGAGTTAAGCTAGATCCAGTGCCAGTTCCACAATCCGTTCGTGTTGACGAAAAATATCGAGATTTGCTGTTAACAGTGGACTCCGGTGCGGACATTCCGCCGGACTGGCAAGACACGCCGATCGCTGCTTTGATCATGGCGCAGAATTTTGGCTGGCCGATTCAAGCATCCGGCAAAGCAGAACTGCTGATTGCCACATGTATCGAATTCCGACACGCGCTGCCTGTCCCGCGTATGTATGCCTATGTAATTAGACGAGCGAGCGGTCGCGTCATTGGTTCTGAATTCAGCGTCGGTTACACTCTGGCGCAGGGCGTCAAATACCTGGTTCTGATTGGCCATAATGATTGTGGAATGTCGAAGGTCAAAGAAACCGCACCACTGGTGGTGGATGCCTTTGTTGATCAAGGTTGGTCTAGAGCCGCTGCTGAAGAGTATGTTCACAAACACGCTACTCGACACGCCATTGGCGATGAGCTTGATGCCCTGAGAGACGAGTACCAACGTCTGCGAATGATCTTTCCTAAGTTGGAAATCGCACCGCTTTTTGTTTGCCTGCATGACAGCAGGTTGTATATTCCGAAGTGGTTTCTGGATATTGAAAAACCAGACCATTCAAATTATCCTGCAAACGTGTCTGCTGAAATAATTGCCGATCTGCCATGAGATTGACAAGCGACGTGGTTTTTTAATTTAGTTAAAGAGATGAAAACGTTCCGCTTCTACAAGTCTTGGAACATTGAAAGGCTCTAATTGTCGGGGACTGGACCCCAGACCTGTCCGCTATTTCACCAACTGAAAGTGTGACGGACTTTTAAACAGGTCTCAATTTTCAAGTAATATTGAAAGGTCACACATGTAGCCGAAGACGAGGAAATGACAGAAAAGCTGGTTACTTTTAAAGCTGAGTTCTTCAAAGCGCTTGCCAATCCGCTTAGAATCAGGATACTGGATCAACTCCGGACTGAGGAATTAACGGTTTCCGAGATAAGAGAGCGTTTGGAAGTCGAACTGCCGAACATCTCTCAACAGCTCGCAGTTTTGCGCGCCAAGAAACTGGTTGTGGCTAGAAAGCAAGGCAATAATATCTACTATTCCTGTCCTGACCATACGGTGTTCAGATTGCTGGATGTGGCAAAAGAAATTTTCAACAATCACCTGATCGACCTGCAAGAAACCCTCCGGGATCTCCAGGAATAGTCGATCGGACATCCGAAGAAAGACTTCTTCAACTTTTCTGCGACCGGATCTTTACCGGACGACCACGGCTTCTCTGCTTAAAAGCACGGAAAATGTTTGTAGTGCAGTGGTTGTTCAAAAAGCATAGAAAATAACCTTACTTTGTCACCATATGTGGTGGCATTCGAGCTTACTCCCGATTAGTGCCCTTTCGTCTTGAGTTGGCTGCTCAACCGAAAGGATGATCTTTCCTGCCTCCATCGATACCCCCAGCGGTCGAGGCGATCTCTTCGGAGCTTTGACAAAATGGAAAAGTGTTAATTCTGAGGGGACGCGCATGAAAGTATTAATTGCTGTTGACGGATCTGATTGTTCCAATAGAGCGATCGAATCCGTAGCCGGACGTCTGTGGCAAGAGGATGATCAGTTTATTGTAATTTCTGTTGTTGAACCAATTCCGGCGGACGTGGGTGTTGGATACTTCCCGGTTAGTTCAGGTGGGATATTTCAGCAGCAATACGATGATTGTGCCAACAATTGCGGAACGAGTGGTGCCAGGTTGCAGACGCTCCTGCCGGGTAACCAGGTCGAAGTAAGAGTGGTATCGGGAATGGTGGCGGAGACAATATGCAATTTTGCAGAGTCCTGGGAGGCCGATCTAATCATCCTCGGATCTCATGGTCGCAAAGGAATTTCCCACTTTCTTTTGGGCAGCGTCGCTGAGGAAGTGTTGAAGAAATCGCCTTGCTCCGTTGAAGTTGTGAAAGTAAAGCAGAAGCTTCATACAGAGCCAAAGCAATCCAAGAAAAGTCAAACTGCCAAGGCTTGAGGTCTCTTGAACTTGGGCTCCCCGAGTTAGAAAACCATCGTTTTATGACAGGTGCGGGTTTCGAACTTGAGAAGTTATGCTCAGAGGTTGTGTTTTGAAAGTTTATTGAACGAAGTGTTCATTCCATAGGATGAGCTCGAATCCATCCGACCCTCCGGATTCGTCAAATTGGTGGAGGCTAAATGCATGTTCGTTTTGCGATAATGAGTATGAGGTTCGATCAGGAGAGGCAATGTGTCTAATCAATTAACAGACCATGAGCCCCAAAATCTATCGAGTGATCCGCGCCAAGTGTCTGAGGGTGAAGAACTTGCCGAGGCTCCAATTGATGACATCCTCCGGTTGTATAAATCAAATCTCCGAACTGGTTTGGATGAAGAAACCGCGAATCAGAAACTAATTGAATCAGGCCGCAACGAGATAACCTTTAAAAAACAAGATGGCCTGGCTCAGCTTCTCTTCAGGCAGTTCCAATCGAGCGTGGTGATTTTGCTGTTGGTTGCCGCTGTTGTTTCATTCTGTACTGGCGATCATTTGCAGGCTATCGGAATTCTTACTGCCGTAATAATCAATGCTGCAGTTGGATTTCTAACGGAAATGAAATCCCAGATGTCGCTTATCGCGCTTCAACAAATGTCGGGTCCATCTGCACGAGTAGTTCGATCATCTCATCACCGGCTGATACCAGCGCCGGAACTGGTTGAAGGTGATATCGTCATTCTCGAGCCTGGTTCGCGAATTCCAGCGGATCTCCGATTCGTCGAAGCGGCAGCCTTGCAAGTCGACGAATCGATTCTCACCGGTGAAAGTGTTTCAGTCGCCAAAGCCGCTTCGCCGGTAGAGGGCGAAAAGTCATCCATCACTTTGGGTTTCCATGGCACACACGTGGTCAATGGGCGGGCGCGTGGAGTCGTAATCAGTACAGGGAAAAAATCGAGCCTCGGTAAATTGCAATGTAGTTTGATGGAAGGCCACGCTGTCCCCACCCCCCTTGAGGTCAAGCTTGAAGAGCTTGGGAAGCAGCTGTCGCAGATGACCGTTTTCATTTGTGTTGCTATTGCAATTGTCGGTTTGGTCAATGGCGAAAACATCTGGTCAATGCTGGAGACGAGTATAGCGCTTGCCGTGGCGGCTATTCCAGAGGGGCTGCCTGTGGTGGCTACGCTGGCTCTGGCGATTGGAACTCAGCGCATGGTAAAAGCAGGAGCCTTGATTCGTCAACTCTCGGCTGTGGAAACGCTTGGTTGTACCAATATCATATGCTCGGACAAAACCGGTACCCTCACTGAGAACAAGCTTCTGGTCACCGATATCTATGTGGATGGCACAAATCTCAAAGTCTCCGGAATTGGCTACGCACCTGAAGGAGTAATAAGTAAGAACGGGCAGTGCGATTATCAGAGTGATATTTTGACTCAGTTGTTGAAAGCGACGACGCTTTGCAATGATGCCAGGCTCGAACATAACGAAAAAGAAAATCTATGGCATATTGCCGGCGATCCTACCGAAGGTGCTTTGCTGGTTGCAGCATCAAAAGCCGGTTTAGATCATCGTGATCTGCGCGAGACGCATCCTCGGATAGGAGAAATTCCATTCGATCTGATCCGGAAGAAAATGACAACTTTTCACAAAATCGCCGATCAACAAAGTGAAGCATATGTGAAGGGATCTCCGGAGCACGTAATTGCCGATTCCAAGTTCGTTCACCGGGCCGAAGGTGTAGTCCGTTTTACCGATGAAATGAAACAAGAGTATCTGAGCGCCAATTGCTCCTTTGCCGAGAATGGCCTGCGTGTTCTTGGCGTGGCAATGAAAAGGTTGGACAGCACCGTATTTGATACTACGTCAGGCGCACATGACACGAACCTTGTCTTCTTAGGCTTGATCGCTATGAAGGACCTGGCGCGACAGGGGGTTGAAACTGCGATCGACAGGTGCCGAGACGCGGGGATTCGCGTGATGATGCTGACCGGCGATCAGAAAGAGACTGCAAAAAGCATAGCAGTCGATTTGCACATACTCGAGAAAGATCATTTGGTTGTGTCTGGCGATGAACTTATCGATCTGAATAAACAGCAGTTCGCTCTAAAACTCCAGTCCTCAGATGTACTTGCCAGAGTGACGCCATCTCTTAAACTCGATGTTGTCAAAGCTCTGCAGCAGGGAGGAAATGTGGTGGCAATGACCGGCGACGGCGTCAATGATGCACCAGCATTGCAGCAAGCAAACATCGGAATTGCGATGGGGTTGAGCGGAACCGATTTGGCTCGTGAAGCTTCGAACATGGTGATAACAGATGATAATTTTAGTACCATCGTCAAAGCGGTCGAACAGGGCCGAATAATTTACGACAACATAAGAAGATCGATATGCTATCTGTTAACCGCTTCAGTCGCTTCGGTGATGTCGATTGCTCTAGTAATAGTCACCACTTCAATCTTGGCACTTAATCCTCTGCAGCTTTTGTGGCTCAATTTGATTATGCACGTTTTTCCGGGGTTGGGCATAGTGCTCCAGGGCGCTGCTCCTGGAACAATGCAGCGGTCGCCACGAAATCCGCTCGCCAAATTGATCGGACGTTTTGAACTGGTTCAAATTTTATTTCGAGCCTCTCTGGTATCGGTTGCGGTGCTAGCTTGTGTGTTGTTTTGCCGACATGAGCAGACCAGTGCAGAAACTCTCTCGACCATGGCATTAGCCACAATTTCATTCGGATTGCTCTACCAGGCATGGAACTGGCTGTTTGTAAAAACTTCAATTGAGGAGAGCCTGGGACTTGCTCCGATAAACAAGTTTATGTATCTGATGATGTTTATCTCGTATTCTCTGGTCTTTGTTGCAATATACATGCCTGCATTGCAGCCGGTATTGAGGACAGTGGCATTGACGGCACAGCAGCTAATGGTTGTACTGCTGATTTCAACGGCTTCGGCAGTTGCATCGATATTTGTTGAGCGACTATGGTCGCTAGTTGCAAAAAGACTGAACAAAACGGCGCCGCGTGAGTAGGTCGACCGTAGGGTAAATAGCCAATACGAAGCCGTGACTAAAACTGGAGAAAATTGATTTTATGGAAAGAAAAATGATAGTCGGTCTCGCTTTAGTTGTTGCTGTCATTGTGCCGGCTGCTTCGATAGCGCAAACATCGAAGAAAGCTGGTGTTCGCCCCAAAAACGAATCAGCTGAAAGTTCGAAGACGGCGAAGACTCCGAAAGATAAATCAGTCATGCGCGGCAGAAAATTGTTCGGAACACATTGTGCATCCTGTCATGCCGCGGGTGGCAACAGCATTATGCCTGGTAGGCCTGTGAAGGGGTCCCAGGTATTGTCCACTCTTGCGACCTTCAAAAGTTATCTCAACGAACCGGTAGGCAATATGCCTCACTACGAACATTTGATCAAGGACGAAAAACTTTTGGGGGATCTTTATGCTTATGTGAAGCAGCTAGATCAATCAGATGCTCCCAAAGAAATCGACAAGTCGAAAGACGTGAAAAAACGGACTTAGAATTGATTTTGTCATGCATAGCGTTTTGAAAAAAAACTTGATTCTGTTTTTAGAGACGCTTATGTTCCTGATTGTTCTACAATTGAGCGTGTAAACTTAGGAGCAGTCTAATGCTTGCCTTGAAATTGAAATTTACCGTAGCGTTGTTACTGTTTTTTGTGGTTGCAACTCCTGTTCTGGTTGCACGCGCGGAAAAAAACGAAGGCCATGGCAAATTGATCAAACCTCTGGCGTTTAAACCATTAGCCAAAGACAAGCAAAGCGAACGCGGAAAAACTTTGTTTTCCAAACATCAGTGTTCAACCTGTCATACCATCCAAGGCCGAGGTGGTTGCCTGGCTCCTCCGTTGGATGGCGTTGGCGCCAGGCGCTCAGGTAAGTTTATGAACGCTCGTATCGTCGCTGGTGGAGAGCAGCGTTTTTCCGACATGTACGGTATAAGCGAGCTGATGCCTCATGTGAGAATACCGGCCAGTGATGCGAGCGCAATTGTTAGATACCTTTTGACAATTCCTTCGCCGAAGTTAGGTTTTCATATCGTAGGACATAGTGATACTAAAGACGGTGCGCCGAGAACTGCAAAAGTTCCTGATACCAATTTCTCATCCTCTTCTGAATCGATCAAGCGCGGTCGTGAACTCCTGACCAGCAAAGGGTGTCTAGCCTGCCATTCGCTGGGCAACCTCGGTGGCACGTTTGCGGAGAAGTTCGACAAAGTGGGAAGCCGGTTGACTAGAGAAGCCATAATGCAGCAGATGAGAAATGCGGATCTTCTCACGCTCAATGATGGGGGAGAGTATGGAGCGCGCGGAACAGTTATGCCTCCTCTCGGGCTCTCCGACAAGGAAATCGAAGATTTAGCCAATTACCTGATCACTCTTAAGTAATTTTTGCCCACGAATACATCGCCCGGACGATGCGAAATCATCCTGATTACATCAAGATGAAATAGCGCATAGGAGGAGGTACACTAATGCACAAATTATCTATTCTGCTAGGTCTTACTGGTTCTGAAAAATCAAAGTATGCCGCAGAGGTCGCCTGGTCGATTGCCAAAAGAGCAAAGGGGCGCGTTGTCGCATCGCATGTGGTGGATACGCGAATGGCTTGGGAATTGATTCGCAACGATCGCTCCGGTTTTATCGGCAGCGGTGTCTATGTTGAGGCTTACGAAAACTTTTGCAAATCTCTCCGGTCGATCGGCTCAGCATTGTCCACGAAGTTCCAAACCATAGCAGAAGGTCAGGAAGTGCCCACAACTGTTTTGGTAGAAGAAGGCAGTCCCGTTCGACGTCTCAGTGACAGGGCGGCTGAACATGACTTAGTCGTGATCGGACATCAGCCTCGCAATCCCCGCTCAAAAGAAGAAGAGCATTGCAATTTCATTCGCTATGCCGTGGCTGAGGGACTCGCACATGAATGTCCGCGACCTCTCCTTGTCGTCCAGGATAAAGTCTATTCATGGTCGGACATGTCAATTCTGGTCTCAGTGGATCACCTCAATTTTAGTTTCGTGCACGCTTGTGTTGAGATGGCAAAAATTTTGGGATTGAAACCAAATCTGGTGGCATTGGCGAGTGGAACCAGAGAAGAATCTCCCATTGCAATTCTTCAGGACTTGAGAAAAGCGCATCCAGAACTGGCTGATATCGACATTTCCGTGCAAATGCTTCGCGGCATTACTCTTCAAGAGCATAAGCCGTTTATACAGACCGGCGAAGTCGAATTGGATTGGCGGCCTGAGCCCAACACGCTATTGGTTATCCCAACCAGAAAGACCGGAGGTCATCGGATAACCGTATTCGACACATCGCCCGATTCATTTGTGAAATGTCTGGCATTGCCTTCGATTATGCTATGGCCAGAAGAGTACACTCAGCTTGATATTGGTTCTACTGCAGAAAAACAAGCGTCGACTTCGGTTTGTTAGTGATGTGAGCGCTCAGACATATGAACCGCATATGGTGTCACTAGAATATTGAAAAGTTCGTTCCACAGATTAAAATGTGGAACGAACTTTAGTGTCTGGATCCTGTTTTTCAAGCCCTGCAAATTGTGCGACGGCGCAGGCGCTTTAGTGCTGCATTTGCAACTGCATTTGCATCCTCAATTGCAGAAAACAGTAATAAACCGCGATGAACTCATGCGCGGGGCGACTCACTTGCGTGCTCATGCTGTGCCAGGGATTTTCGTAGCAGGTTCTGCGCGTTCAAAGCGGTGACCATGTGAAACTCTCGTTCGGTCAATGCCTCTTGTAATTGTTCAAGCGCCTGCCCTTGTTGAAACATTGGAAAATCGGAGCCGAAGATAACGCGCTCGCAGCCAACTGCATCAACTACTCTTCGGATAATGCGTGCCGGCTGCCATGACGTTTCAAGGTACACGTTGGGGTACTTTTTTGCCAGTGCCAGCGCCGCGCGCCATGATTCCCAACCCAAGTGATTGAGAATAAACCGACAATCAGAAAAATTTCTCACCAACGGTTCGATGGCAGATATGTCGCTGCATGACACCTGATTGGTCAGTTGCTCGATCGGTATATCACCTGTGTGAATCGCTACCGGCAATCCATAATCGCGTGCGAGCGCGACATAATCTTTTGTATCGTTGTACAAATCACTGGCATGATAACCGCCTACCATGGGATGAATTTTTACGCCCTGTATGGCACGCGATTCCATAAACGGCTGCAAATAATTGACCGGATCCGGCTCTGCATGAGAAACCGAGCCGAATACGAAAAAACGTCCAGGATATAATTTGGTTTGGTTGATCAAGTCTTGCGTGCTGGTCAGAGGCTCCAGCGAATAAACGACTGATTGTTTGATTCCCAACTTGTCCATGTTGTGAACAAGACGTTCCAAACCGTGTCGTTTGAACAACCTCAGAGCTTCCATGAAAAAAAGTTCTCCGCAACGAGAATAAATCACACGACTCAGTTTGTTGTTGTAATGCATGGCGATGTGCCTGAGCATGCGATCATGAATTCCTTCTGTCAGATCGGCAATCGGTTCAATTATAGGCACGACGTGTTTGAAAAAAAGCGTCCGACGCGCCTCCGGAAAAATTTGCTCAACTCCGGAAAGTGACATTATGTGAGTGTGGAAGTCGATGATTTGTGGTTTTGCTTTCATAACTTTGTTTCTCGCCGATTAAGGCGATCGCGCAACACTTGTGCTTCTTCTGTTCTACCTTGCGACTCGTACACATACGCTAAATTCTCTACAAGTTCTTCAATGGCATATTCGAACATGGCCATGTCGCGTTCCGCCTGTTTAAGGCTCGATTTAAGAAGCCGTTCCGCCTGCAGGTGATCTCCGCGCAGGCTTGCTTTCTTGCTTGCGTCGATAATTGTTTGAAATCTATCGTGACCCATTTCCATATAAACCATCCGGCGTTGCATTTTTGGTTACCTGTTTAGAAAACTTTCAAAATTGCGACTCAAGCATTTTTGGCACTAAAGAATTCCGACCTACCCACACATCATCTCGAAAAACGGTGGATTGCACATCAGTCGTGATGGCTATTTCACCAGCAAACGAGCACCGTCGTTTCTTTTTTGAAATCATCCAAAAGAATGATGTCTCGTGGAAATCTCGTGTCTAGAATTGAATCGGGAAGAAGATTTGCCTACAGCACATGTTTCTTCCGCCTATGGCACAAGAGAAGAAATCGATTAATCGATTTCTTCCTTTGTGTAATTACAGAAATTCTGCATAAGAGGATTCGTAACTTGCGTTAGCAAATTCTAGGAAGTTGATCGCCGGATAATTTATCAACAATTCGTCGTCCTCCAATCGAGGTTTTCGACACGACTCTTCCTGGATGTTCGGTAGTTACGCTGCCGATGATCGCAGCATCACAACCAAGTTTGTTTATCCTCAATGCTTCAACAACTCTGTCGGCAATAGTCGAATCGACGATACACACAAAACGACCTTCACAGGCGACGTAAAGCGGGTCGAGTCCCAACAATTCACAAGCACCTTTGACTGCTGGATTGATCGCGATTTGAGAATCATTAATGATTATCCCCACGTTCGACGCGTGCGCAATTTCATTCAGTGCGCTGGATAGACCTCCTCTAGTCAAGTCGCGCATGCAATGCAGTGAGTTTTCAAATGGCGTGAGGCTGAGAACCAAATTGTTCAATGAGGCGCAGTCACTTTGCAGTTCTGTCTCTAAATCCAATCCTTCTCTGAGGCAGAGGACGGAGATGCCATGTCTCCCGAGATCGCCGCTAACGATGACGCTATCGCCTGGTTTAGCTTTGTTCGCGGACGGTGGGTTGATCACCTTGATGATACCAATGCCGGTGGTATTTATATAAACGCCGTCTCCGGCGCCGCGATTGACTACTTTGGTGTCGGCTGCCACCACTTGTACGTTCGCCTCCCTGGCGGCCACAGCGAATGAATCGACGATCTTTTCCAGCTCAGCAATGGAAAAACCCTCTTCGATAATGAACGCAGCTGAAAGGTACAGTGGCTCTGCCATTCTCATAGACAGGTCGTTTATTGTTCCATGAACGGAAAGGGAACCTATATCTCCGCCCGGGAAAAAGAGTGGTTTCACCACATAAGAATCTGTCGAAAACGCCAGTTTCGAACCGCCGATTTGAAGCAGCGCGGCATCATCCAGCGCGTTTAGAATCGGATTACCGATGCGCGGTATAAAAATTTGTTCGACCAATTGCTCCGTCAGTTTGCCACCGCTTCCGTGACCCAGTCTGATCACATCCGTCGATTCGATTGGTATTCCGCAAGACTGCATATCTATCTCCAGCTGTTCTTATTTTTGACGCTCGTTTACGAGGTAGTCGAATCAAGTTCGAACCTTTTGAATTTGAAATAGTTTGCGCACGTCCCTTCCGATGACACCATGGTGGCACCTAGAGGCTTATCCGGAGTGCAGCGTGTGCCGAATGCCGAGCAGTCAGTCGGTTTCTTCGTTCCTCTCAAAATTTGCCCGCTAATACATTCGGCGGACTCCGAAATTTCCACCAATGACGTTTTCTCGAAGTGAAGATCGGCATCGAAATCTTTGTAATTGGATCCTAGTTTTAAACCACTATTCTCAATCCAGCCAAGACCTCGCCACTCACGATCGCAAACTTCAAATACTTCTTGAAGAAGTTTTTGCGCTGTTAGATTTCCTTGCGCCTCAACCACTCGTTTGTACTGATTGATTACTTCGTGTCTGCCTGATTCCAACTGGGTTATGCACAGCAAAATCGATTCCAGAATATCAATTGGTTCAAATCCGGCAACCACGATTGGAACTTTGTAAGTCTGCGCCAGGTTTTTATATTCGTTCAAGCCGGTTATCGTGCAAACATGTCCAGGACCAATGAATGCTTGAACTTGATTATCGGCAGAGCTCAGCACTGATGCGCACACCGGCGGAACCAAAACTTGGCTGGAGAGCACGAAGTAATTCGTTAGATTCAATTTTTTCGCCTGGTGAAGTGACATGGCATTAGCTGGTGCCGTTGTCTCAAATCCGACTGCAAAGAAAACCACGTCCATTTGCGGATTTTGTTTTGCCAGTTTAACTGCATCCAGTGGAGAATAAACAATTCGCACGTCGGCACCTCGAGCTTTCGCTTCGAGCAAATCGACAGTGCTTCCCGGCACTCTGAGCATGTCGCCGAAAGAACAAAAAATTACTTTCGGCAGGCTGGCAATGGCAATAGCTCTGTCGATCAAAGATACCGGAGTGACGCAGACCGGGCAGCCAGGTCCATGGACGAGGTTTACGTTTGCAGGCAGCAGGTCTTCAATTCCGAATTGCAAAATCGTATGCGTTTGGCCGCCGCAGACTTCCATAATAGTCCAGCGCTGCGTGCATAATCTTTCAATTTCTTTTGCTAGTTTGCCGGCCAGCTCAAGATCTCTATACTCGTCCACATACTTCATCAGCTTACATCCATGGAACGCCAGAAGCCTCTTTCTCGAGTTCGGCTCTGAAGCTGGGATGCGCGATACTGATCAGTGAGCGTGCCCTCGATTTTAAGTTTTTGCCATACAAATCGGCGATACCATATTCGGTGACTACATAGTGCACATCTCCTCTCGATGTGACGACACCACTTCCTCTGCTCAAGTGTGCCACTATCCTCGATACCGTGCCTGCTTTGGCAGTTGATGGCATCGCTATGATTGGGCGACCTCCTTGTGAGCGCGCCGCACCGCGAATAAAATCAACCTGTCCACCAAACCCGCTATAGAGCTGCTCGCCAACAGAGTCTGAACAAACTTGGCCGGTTAAATCGATTTGCAGTGCCGAGTTGATCGCTGTCATTTTATAGTTCTGAGCGATGATATTGGGATCATTAATAAAGTCGCTTGGCTGAAACTCGATAAGTGGATTGTTGTCGATAAAATCATAAAGACGTTTACTTCCCATTACGAATGAAACCGCGATTTTACCTGGTAAAACCGTTTTACAATCGTTGGTGATTACACCCGCTTCGACCAGATCAAGAACGCCGTCAGAAAACATTTCGCTGTGAATGCCGAGATCTTTTTTATCGAAGAGAAACTTCAGAGTGGCATCGGGAATGGCACCAATACCTAACTGTAGTGTTGCACCATCTTCCACCAATGAGGCGCAGTTTCGTCCGATTTCAGTGGCGACATCATCGTTCTCTTTGCACTGGTGCGTGGGTATGGGTCTGTCCGTCTCAATGATGTAATCGAGCTTGCTAACATGGACGAAGGATCGTCCTAGTGTGCGAGGCATTTGTTTGTTAACCTCAGCGATTACCAGGCGCGCTCTTTTTCTGGCGGCGATTGTGCAATCGACTGATACGCCGTAACTGCAGTATCCATGGCTATCGGGAGGAGAGACCTGAATTAGACAAACATCTACATTTAGTCTGCCTGACAAGAATAATCCAGGGATCTCGCTTAAAAATACAGGAGTGTAATTTGCGCGACCTGCATTAACAGCTTCTCTAACATTCTTTCCTATGAACAGAGCATGCAGTTTAAACGAATCGCGGTATTGGGGCTCGATGTACGGTGCCGGACCCATGGTCAGGATATGGTAGACCTCGACATCTCTGAGTGTGGCGGCACGTTGGACCAGGGCGTCAATCAGCGGAGCCGGCGCTGCTGCGTTCGAGTGAATATACAAACAGTCTCCGGAGCGAATCTGTAAAACGGCTTGCTCCGCGGAGACCACCTTCTTTTGGTAATCATCAATCCAGGATTCGTGCCGTTTTACCGTGGAATTCATTCGGGTTGCTCATTTAAATTGCGTTCGAGTTGAGGTGTTTGTTGCCAGGATTAGTTTCTATTTTTCAAACCGAATCCAATTCTCCAATCAGTTCTAACATCTTGTAAGTCTCTTTCGCCTCATCCTCATTGATGATGTTGAGCGCGAAACCGACGTGCACCAAAACATAGTTTCCCACCTTTGCGTCCGGCGTATATTCGATGCACGTGACTCGTTTTACACCTAAGAAGTCGACGCGGGCCATCTGCAATCCGTCTTGCTCAAAAATTTCTTCGACATATCCCGGGATTGCCAGACACATTGAGTGCACACCGAACAGGAATTATTGGCTCAGTCTAACAGATCAAATCGAAGCCGGGTCAGTAATGACATAAAACCCCGAATCAAATCTCTTGCAACTTCGCTTGTGCCAGCGCTATTGAGGCTTGACCCAGAGACAAACCACCATCATTGGCAGGAACTAGATTGTTAGTCAATACCACGAACTGATCGGCTGCGAGGAGGTCCCTGGTCCGACACAACAATCGTTCGTTTTGAAAGACTCCTCCGGACAAGCATGCCGTACTGGTTTTGCATTTACTTCTAATCCTTTTGCAAATCACTGAAATCGCCGTTGCGATGGTTTCGTGAAATCGGGCTGCTATCACTTTGTCTTCCACGCAATTTTCCATGTCCTCAACAATGCATTCAAAAATCGAAGTGGTATCAATTTCAATAATCTCTTTTCCAGAAGCGATCGTAATTCCATGTTTGAACGGATACGCTTGTGGATCTATTTTGCAATCGTAAGTTGAAGCACAATTCTCCAATAAGATTGCCGCGTGCCCTTCATAACGAGCGATTTCGCATAATCCAAGCAGAGCCGAGACAGCGTCAAATAAACGGCCGCAACTTGATGTTTTCGGAGTTAAGTCGGAGGAGGCGAGTTTGGAGTAAACGGCCGATACGTTCTGTTTCCCATACGCAACACTGAAACGCTCAAGAATCCGCTCGACGGTTTTCGAGTCTCTGGTCTTTATACTGCAAGAGGCAAGATAACTCAATGCCATTCGCCATGGTTCCTTGATGGCATTGACTCCGCCAGGCATACCAGTGTTTTTAAACCTTGCCATTCGCTCGTAAAAATCGAAGCTACAATGAAAAAATTCACCACCCCAGAGATTCTGATCGGCACCATATCCGATACCATCGAAAGCAACCCCGATTACCGGCCCGTCGATTCGATGTTCCGCGATGCAGCTGGCAATATGAGCGTGGTGATGTTGTGTGGAAACTATTTGTCGAATCTTTCGGATATCG
Organism: Candidatus Obscuribacter sp.; assembly: GCA_021772095.1. Lineage (GTDB taxonomy): Bacteria > Cyanobacteriota > Vampirovibrionia > Obscuribacterales > Obscuribacteraceae > JADYXR01. The sequence goes on from JADYXR010000204.1 coordinate 163,161, forward strand.
AAAGGTGCCGTGTCCGGATTAGTCAGCCAGGATTGAGCCAATTTTGTCGAGCCATAGTCAGGGTGCATGTCGATTGCCAGAAGCTCGGGAGTGATTGCAAAGATCTTCAAATAACTGGCAAGCGTGCTCTGGAAGTGTTCGACTGTTTCAAGTGTATCGAGATCGCCGATATGTTGGCTGACATACGCTTTGTTATCTTTGATCAGGCAGAAGGTGTTCTTGAGGTGTCCACCTAGCGCGAGCACGGGAACAGTTGCTCGAAACGCGAGTTCAATTGCTCGCGGCGCATAACCGCGAGCTCTTCGAATCACTAACTCTTCGCCATTTATTGTTCTTGTAACTGTGTCATCGTAACGACTGGTGATGTCTCGATTGTGAATCAGAAAGGCATCGGCGATGGTGGCAAGACGCTCCCATGCTTCTCGATTGCCTGAAGCAATGGGTTCCTCGCTGAAGTTAGCGCTTGTCATTACTAGCGGTCTTTTAAAGTCCCGCAAAAGGAGATGGTGCAGGGGTGTATAGGGAAGCATTACGCCAAGAGTTTGCATCTTTGGTGCTATTAAAGCGGAGAGCGGAGGGCTGGGCTCAGGTGAGTCGGTGCTTTCGTTCGAGCGCGTTTGTTCCATTCTCGATCGCTTTTTAAGTAAGACTATCGGTCTGAATTGACCTTCTAAGATCTTGGATTCAAAGTCCGAGACCTGGCATATGTTCACGAGGTGTTGCTTGGATGGCATCATAATGGCAAAAGGTTTCTCTTCACGGCCTTTGCGTTGCCTGAGTTGAGATACGGCACCGTCATTGGTGGCATCGCAGACTAAATGAAATCCGCCCAGTCCTTTGATGGCGACAATCTTTCCTTCAGATAGTGCTGTAATCGTTCTTTCCAGTGCTTCATTACTCTTTTGCTCGAATAAAGCTAGTTCCTTGGGCACCTGATCTTTTGGATCGAGAAACGCCAGTGTCGGACCACATTGGCTGCATGCATTCGGCTGGGCGTGAAATCTTCGATTGAGAGGATCCGAGTATTCATACCTGCAGTCCTCGCACATTGAGAAGCAGCGCATACTTGTCGCTGCTCGATCGTAAGGCAGAACCTCGATAATAGTGAATCGTGGTCCGCAATTCGTGCAATTTAAGAACGGATAGCGATATCGACGATCATCTTCATCAAACAGCTCAGACAGGCAGTCTTTGCAAGTGGCAATGTCGGGCGAAATCTCAATGCCGGCGGCACCCGCGTTAACCTGGCTCGGGCCAATTTGAAATTGTCCTTCTGTTTCTGTTTCAGCAAGTTCGACTATTTCTAGTATCTCAACACTTTCAATCTTTGCCACAGGTGGAGCCTCGGCCTGCAAACGTTGGAGAAATACTTCAATGTTTGACGCGCTTGCTTTCAGTTCAATCTCTACAGTACCGCCTTTGTTGCAGACTTTGCCGTGGAGCCCGAGTTCTGTGGCTAATCGAAAGACAAATGGTCTGAAGCCGACGCCCTGGACTACTCCAGTCACTCGAACACAAACTCTAACGCTCGTAAGCCGCTTATGTGGGGCGATTCTTTGTTCACTTTCGTTGTTGTCCATGATTTGAACTCGCGTTTGCTCGATGCTTCTCATCCGCTAACTCATCCTTGATCTCGTCCTTAAGGACGATTCCATGTTTGAGCAATCTCGCTATTCTGAAACGATATGCTATTGGTCGGTCACAAGTAAAACCTCGACTGGAACGAGACTACTACAAATGGAATTCAGATTTCCGAAAGCGCGATTATTCGCATATAACAAACTGGCGGGAGGCGACTCCTGTTACGCAGTGATGGTCCAGGCTGTGACTGATGCCGGTCTGATGTCCGAGGATGTTGCCGGACAGCCTAACCTTGAAGCGGAGCACGGCTCGACTTGCGGTGCCATCAAAGCCGCAGAAATGATCATCCGTTCATTCATGCATGAGCATCATGATGTTCAAAAAGCCGAGGAATTGTCCAATGCTGCTTTCGGACAAATCAGGTCCGATCTCGAATGCTGGAGGCAGTCCGTCAATGTTCCGGCTAGTTGCAAGCATTTCGACCAAGCTGATGCGTGCAGAGATATGACACCGATCGTACTTGATTTACTGTTGCAACAGATAATGCGCCATTAGCAAGACCTTGATTGTTCCTGAAAATTTTCGCTCAAGATATATCCACTGTTGAAAGACTGAACGAAAAAATGCTGCCTTTGTTGAGTTCGCTTTCGCACCATATCTTTCCTCCATGCGACTCTATTATTTTGCTGCAAAGGTACAGTCCCAGACCTGTACTTGCATAATAACGACCGCCTGAAGATGCTTGCCAGAAACGCTGAAACAATTTGGGCTTGTCTTTGTCTGCAATGCCTTTGCCTGTATCAGTGACGGAGACTGTTGTGGTCAGTGCATTTTGCTGCACACGCACATGGATAGAGCCGCCCGAACGAGTATACTTCAGCGAGTTGTCGATTAAGTTTTGCACAACTCTGCGTATTTCATCTATGTCGCACAACACGGGGATCGCGTCTTCTTCAGCGGCAAATGATAGTTCGATCTGTTTTTGTTTTGCCAGAGCGGAAAGTTCTGTCACCGATTTCTCGACGGATGCCACCAGATCAACTGGTATCATATTTAGTTGCTTAACCCCGCTGTCATATTTATAGACATCCAGCAACGTGATTACCATCTGGTACATTGCCGAGTTGCTTTCGAGAATGGTTTCAAAAATAATTCTTTGTGAGTCTTGAATTGGTCCGTAATCACCTTCCATCAGTATCTTCAGTGCACGGTTTGCAGCCAAAATCGGGGTTTTTAAATCATGTGTCAGTGTGGCGACGAAGTCGTCGCGCTGTTGTTGCAGCCTGACGCTGTCATTGACTAATGTGAACGTCGCGACTAAACCGGTCACTGTTACTTCACGTTCTCTGACAGGCCAAACCGACCAGTCGTAGTAAGAGTCCATTTCTGCATCGACAAAGGACAGTCGTTCTGCAGATGCTCGCTTTGACACGCCAAGGCTTATGGCCTCCTGAAAATCAGCCTGGGGCAAATTTGTACAAAGATCGAAGATTGAGGCACCGATAATCTCGTCGGGTGATTCTTTTCCTACAAATGATAAAAACTCATTGTTGACCTCAAGGCAATTGAAATCTTTGGAGAGTCGAACAATTCCAATCGGAGCGTTTTCAACGATACTTTTAGTCACTGAGCGCTCTGTCTCGAGCCGTGTGATGACGTCTTTATGCTCGCGGATGGCGTGAATTTTAGCTGCGTTGTAAGTGTCAATTGCCAGACCCATATCGAAAAAAATTAGCTTAGTTAGCGAGTCTACGACGCGCTCTTCCATCTCGGTATCATTTGCAAACTCTAACTTAATTATTTTGCGTAAGAACGTCAACGCGCGAAAGTACGCGCCCAGGTACCAGCGTGTGTCCAACCCGATTCGGTGGTGTATGGACCCTACGCCCAATCTGTTTTTGACGTACTCGCGGTCATAATTTCCACACGTGAGCTTTAAGAAATAATCTCTTTGACCGGCTCTTGCTCGTTTTAAAACTTCGTCGTTAGGAAAAAAACTAGCGGTATCGTCATGAGCTAAAAAATGGTCGTATAGATAATCAAGTAATCCGTCAACGTGGTTGGCAATCAGAGAGTCAAGCTTCGTAATCGTCTCTTCGTCGGCGCGTCCAAGTTCTAACCACTCTTTTCTGCTGGTGATTTCTTCATCCGACATTTTAACGTCTAGATCCGGAATTGCCAGAAGAATGTTCGGGTTTACAGGTTGATCCATAATTTGTTCGATCACCTTTATCTCAATTGATTGTCGGGCAAACTGCCTATTTTTTCTGACCTGGATTGGTGGCTGCTAGCAGTCACGCCTAATGATAGATGATTTGCGTGGTATCCTCAGTAAACCGTTTTTGTTTTTAAGGCATAGAAATGAGCGATTCGACAACCACCGAGTTAATAACAGTTTTGCTGGTCGAAGATCACAAACTGACCAGGATTGGCTTGAGGACTGTGCTTGAGAGAACTGCCGATATCAAAGTGCTCGGTGAAGCGGAAAACGGCGAGGACGCGGTTCAGAAAGTTGGCGAACTTAGACCAAATGTCGTTCTTATGGATGTCGGCATGCCGATCATGGACGGAATTGAAGCTGTCAACAGAATTCGCGAGCTATATCCTGAAGTCAATTCCATTATGCTGACATCGCATGACAATGAGGAAGACGTCTTAGCTTCCCTGTCTGCCGGCGCATGTGGATATTGTCTCAAGGATGTTGAGCCCGAACGCCTTTATACTGCTATTCGCGCCGTAAATGACGGGGACATTTGGTTGGATTCGACAATCGCTAGTCGAGTGATGAAGATTCAACAAGCCAAGATGTCGACTAACAAGAAGGAAACGCAGACTTCCGTTGCTGCACCGATTTCGCAAGAGCCGATGAAGCAGAAGCCTCCGATGGCGCCTATGCCTGACGCATTATCTCCGCGCGAGATGGAGGTCCTCGGTCTGCTTGTCGACGGCTTGTCCAATCAGGAGATCGCCGATCGGTTGATAATCTCACTGGCTACAGCGAAGACACATGTGCGAAATATTTTGAATAAGCTCGCTGTTGATGACCGGACGCAAGCGGCAGTTCACGCGATGCGTCGTGGTTTAGTTTAGGCTTGATTGCGAGTTCAAATCCGACCACTTGCGGATTTAGTGTGCTGCCCCGACACTGCCTTCTTGCTTAAGTCCGCAATTTATATTTAATCCCCAGTCAGGTCTGTGCTATAGCCCATATGGGTTACCCTCAGGAGCTCTTGTTCGCGCAGGAGATCATCCGTTCGGATGTGGCACCAGCTTAGTCCTGCTGCCAGGATGGTGAAGGAAACACGGAGACCCGTATCGGTTTTTTAACCTAATTTTGGTTCAAACCTCAGGGAGTATTATCGTGCTAAATACAAACACCTTGGCAGATCAGATCAAAGAGTCAACTAACCGCAGTCAGCTTATCGCAGCCGTTGACCAAGACCGTGAAGTTAAGCATTGCTCTGGTCCTGAAGAAGTTATTGAACTATTCATCCAGGCCCTGAACAAATATCCTGCATCCGTATTAAGGTTGCCAATATCGACAATCCTTCTGGAAGTGACGAGCGATGGCTGCGTCAGCAAACGCAAAATGCGAAAAGTGCTGAAGCAGATCGAAGTAGTGCTTCGGACTGCGGTGGGAGATTCCGGTGTGGCATTGCGGTGCGGAAGATATCAGTTCGCATTCTTGTTGACCGGAGTGAATGATGTGACTGCCGGCAAAATCTGCCAGCGTATAAAAGAAGCTATCCATCAGTATTGTTATTTCAAACTCAAATTGAAACAGCAGCTCAATCTTGAGTTTGCCATTTCCCAGCATCAACCATCAGATAGAAATGATTTTGCCGATTTGGTATTCAGTAATGATCAGACCATCCGCATTGCCAGAGCCTTAGGCGACGGAGCCATTGTTACTCGCCGAGACGTGAAAGAACGTTTTCAACGACATGAGAAATACCTTTTCCACATCGGTGAAGTTAGTCCCACCACCGTATTCGAATTGAACGATTTGTAATACAGAGAACTAAATTACTTAACGGTGGACATAACAAATGAATGAGTATGACAGCCTCTGGGGGCAGGAATCCGATCACGCCTTCGCGCCAAAATTGTCACATGAATCGGCAAAACTTTTTCGTTCTACGCTTGGTGATTACAATTGTAATTGCGAAGAGTGGGTGACGAAGTTGGCGTCAAGCTTCAACGAAGCTGACAATTGTGCTGACTGGAACGCTAAAAAAACGCGCGCACAAAAGACGATTTTGTTCTGGATTAGAAAATTGTTTTCCAATCTTCGAATCATCGTAGATCAGTTTAATAGCGCTGCGGCACATGAGTACATGTGGATAGAATGTTCGGAACCCCAATTCCACACGGTGAAATGCAACGAACGATATACGGAAAGATCTTACGAGACTAGCAAGATTTATTTTGAAGGGCATCTTGCCACGCGTGATTATACGTTACTGGTAAGGGGATTGGGAGTTTTTGCCAGATGTTGTGTTTTGAGTAATTGAATAAGGTGGCGTATTCTTTCAATAACGACAAAGAAAGGAGATACGCCAATGAAGAAAGATA